>NZ_RAIN01000069.1:0-1013 GCF_003610155.1 Rhizobium sp. WW_1 | reverse complement strand
CAGGGAGATGGTGGCCGGGTCGACGGGAGGGATGACGGCCCCGGCGGCGGCGCTGATCATGCGGATGAGGCGACACCGATCAATCACGTCATTCTGCTGACGGCGCGAAAGCCCCCCATACGGCCTCTCTTTGGGCTGGTCTGGCACCGAACCGGCCCTGGCCTGCAACGGCTCCGCCGACCTTCTTCCCCTGACCGCAAGCGGTCATTCCTCGCGAGCCAACAAGCTCGGCTGCCGCCGTCCTTCGCTGATGCTGCGGTCCTGCGGATGCAGTCCGTCCAATCCGTCGCCTCTCGACCGCCATCGAGGCCGCATCGGGCGGCTTCGAACAACCTCAGGAGATACGACAATGGCTCAGATCGGCACCTTCACCCGCGACGAAACCGGCACCCATGCAGGGACCATCAAGACCCTCACTCTCAACGTCAAGGCCACCATCAAGCCCTGCGACCGCGACAACGACCGCGCCCCAGACTTCCGCGTCACCGCAGGAGGTGTCGAGTTCGGAGCAGGCTGGACCCGCACCGCCCGCGAAACGGACGCCGAATACCTCTCGCTCAAGCTCGACGATCCGTCCTTCACGGCGCCGGTCTACGCCTCCCTGGTCCAGGGCGACAAGGCCGAGCACAAGCTCATCTGGTCCCGCTGACCAGCAACAAGGCGCTCCGCTCAAAGCGGGGCGCTACCTTCAATCCTACCGGGATTATGCGGAGTAAAATCCACCGCGAACACCGGCAAATCCGGCCTTCAGCAACCGGCACTCCGCATAATCACCGTCTCAGCATAGTCGACGTTTTGCGGTGCACCGCAAAACGTCGAACTGGGCGCCGCCTGGCAGAAAACCTCCGAGCAGGGCCGCGACTACCTCTCGGTCAAGCTTGACGATCCGAGCTTCCCGGCTCCAATCTACGCAACGCTCGCCGAGGTCGATGGCGAAGACGGCCTCCAGCTCATCTGGTCCCGCCCGAACCGGGATTGATTGACATCGCGAGGCTCCGCCATCGGCGGAGCCT
>NZ_RAIN01000068.1:0-1041 GCF_003610155.1 Rhizobium sp. WW_1 | reverse complement strand
CTCAGAGAAGCTTGAGATCATCCGGATCGTGGAACAGTCGCATCTGTCGGCCAGACAAACCCTCGACAAGCTCGGCATTCCAAGGCCGACCTTCTATCGCTGGTATGATCGCTTTCTGACCCATGGCGTTGAAGGGCTAGAAGACCGGACGTCCGCGCCGTCACGGGTGTGGAACCGCATCCCCGACGATGTCAGGGACAGGATCATCACCATGGCACTCGACCATGCCGATCTGTCATCACGCGAGCTGGCGGTGAAGTTCACCGACACGGAAAGCTATTTCGTCTCGGAAGCTTCGGTCTATCGCCTGCTCAAGGCCCATGACCTGATTACGTCACCAGCCTATATCGTCATCAAGGCCAACGACGAGTTCAAGGACAAGACCACGCGGCCGAACGAGATGTGGCAAACCGACTTCACCTACCTGAAGGTCATCGGCTGGGGATGGTTTTACCTGTCGACCATCCTCGACGATTATTCCCGCTACATCATCGCCTGGAAGCTGTGCACCAGTATGAAAGTCGATGACGTCACCGACACGCTCGACCTGGCGCTGGCCGCATCAGGCTGCGACAAGGTCAAAGTCGAGCACCGGCCGCGCCTGCTGTCCGACAACGGTCCGTGTTACGTCGCCTCCGATCTCGGCGAATGGCTGGAGAAATACAAGATCGACCAGGTCCACGGCGCTCCCGGCCATCCGCAAACGCAGGGCAAGATCGAGCGTTGGCACCAAACGCTGAAGAACCGCATCCTCTTGGAAAACTACTTCTTCCAGGAAGACCTCGAAGCCCAGATCGCGGCCTTCGTCGAGCACTACAATCATCGCCGATACCACGAGAGCCTCGACAATCTCACTCCGGCCGACGTCTACTTCGGACGCGGCCAGACCATCCTGCTCGAACGTGAAAGGATCAAACGAGACACTATCCGACAGCGCCGCTTGAACCACCAGGCCAAAGCGGCTTAAATCAACCCGCAAACTGAGCCGGAAACTCCATTCTTCCAGAGCCCAAAAAGTCTCAAATCATTCGACGACGGACA
>NZ_RAIN01000067.1:0-1065 GCF_003610155.1 Rhizobium sp. WW_1 | reverse complement strand
GTTCTCGGCGCCAACCTCGGAACCGCGATCAACCCGCTGATCGAGGGACAATCGGGTGCCGATCTGTCCGTGAAACGGCTGCCCATCGGCAACATGCTGACCCGCGTCGTCGGTGTCGCCGCGATGATCGGTTTCCTTGAGCCGGCCGCTCGCCTGTCGGCGATGATCGACAGCGACAGTGCCCGCGCCGTTGCCAATTTTCACAGCGCTTTCAATGTCGTGCTGGCCTTGGTGTTCATGCCGTTGTTGCGGCCCTATGCCGATCTGCTGACCAAATTGCTGCCGCAGAAGATCGACGAGGCCGATCCGGCACGACCGAGATATCTCGACCCGGCAGCCAAGGAGACGCCCGTCGTCGCCCTCGGCGCAGCTGCACGGGAGGCGTTGAGACTGGTCGATGTGCTCTCGGAGATGCTTGCAGGCGCCAAGGCGGCGCTGTCTGATACCGATCGCAAGGCGCTGACGCGGCTGCGGTCGCTGGACAATATCCTCGATAGCCTGAATACGGCGGTAAAGACGTATCTGACGTCGATCGATCCCGACGAACTCGGTGCCGCCGACAGACGGCGGCTGAACGAAATCCTGCTGTTCTCCATGAATATGGAACATGCCGGCGACGTGCTCGACCAGAACCTCCTGCCACATCTGGCAAAGCGCCTGCGCCGGGGGGTGAATTTCTCCAAGGAGGGGCAATTGGAACTGTCGGCACTGTTCGACAGATTGCAAGCAAATCTGCAGACAACGGCCGCCCTGTTGATGACGCAGAACGAGAGTGCCGCCCGCATGTTGGCCGAGGAGAAGGTGATCTTCCGCAAGGCGGAGCGCGAAGGGACGGAAGCTCATTTCCAGCGTTTGCGCCAGGGCGGGATCGAAACGGTCGAGACCAGCTCGCTTCACCTCGACCTCTTGCGTGATCTCAAGCAGATCAATTCGCATCTTGTTGCGGCCGCGGCCTATCCCGTTCTGGAAGAGCGCGGCGAACTCTTGCAAAGTCGAGCACCGAGCCCGATGCCACAGGCTGCAGTGACGGCGCATGACTAAAAAGACATATCTCCGCCGTCTGGC
>NZ_RAIN01000066.1:0-1076 GCF_003610155.1 Rhizobium sp. WW_1 | reverse complement strand
CCAGGCCAAAGCGGCTTAAATCAACCCGCAAACTGAGCCGGAAACTCCATTCTTCCAGAGCCCAAAAAGTCTCAAATCATTCGACGACGGACACCCGTATGAGTCTGGAAGAAAGAGGGAGTCTAAGTCCGGCTCAATCATCTGCTTGACCACCATCTGCGCGATCCGATCGCTGACCGTGGGCACACCCAAAACCCTCTCGCCTCCAGCCTTCTTCGGAATGGAGACGGCACGCACCGGTGGCGGAAAGTAGGTCCCAGACGACATTCGATTCCAGATCTTGTAGAGATTCCTCGCAAGGTCTTTCTCGAACATCTCCAAGGTCTCGCCGTCCACCCCGGCTGCGCCATGGTTGGCTTTGACCGCTTTGTAAGCTTCGTACACTTGTCGTTTCTCAATTCGAAACGGCTTGTCTATCGTACTTTCCGAAGTCATCCTGTTTCCAGTTGTTCCAAACAATACGACCACCTGATCCGACCCCTTTGCTCCGGCCCCATTACAGGGCCCTCAACGCTCATACGGGTCGGTCCGCCCCAGTCTCCTGCATCGGTACTCTCGCCTTGCGGTTTGCTCCGCTTGAGCTTCTCCCTTTGCATCAGGAGCCTGGTTCCTGCAGTTCCGCGTGAAAGCCTATGTCCAACTCACGCCCCCTCTACGCCGGTCGTCGTCCGCCCGGTCATCAGGCATCTGGCGGACTTGTCCCAGGATGACGAAACGGTCCTGGTTTCGGCGACACCTACGTTCATAACGACGCGTCTTCGGAGGGTTCACTTTCGTTCGTCTTTCGGACACGCACCTGCTCGGATCTCGTCCGAACGTTTCATCCGACGCTCACCACCACGGCTCTTTACCGCAGCAGCTCGGACTGGTTTGAGACCTGCTCCTGAAAGCCGATCCCGGAGGGCCGTCCCCCATCATTCACGCAGCTTGGCGTAACGGTCTTAGTTCATGTCGAACTCCTTCCGCTGCTCTGCAGCACACTCTCATCGATGAAGACAAGCCGGTTGGGATCGAGATCGAGTTGACCCTCGAACCAGTCCCGACGGCGCTTCAAGAGATCGGGGCGTTCTTGCTCC
>NZ_RAIN01000065.1:0-1104 GCF_003610155.1 Rhizobium sp. WW_1 | reverse complement strand
TTGAAGCCGTCAATAGATCACGACGCCCCGGACACTCTTTCCGGAATGCATGAGGTCGAAGCCCTTGTTGATGTCTTCGAGCGGCATGGTGTGGGTGATCATCGGATCGATCTCGATCTTGCCCTCCATGTACCAGTCGACGATCTTCGGAACGTCGGTGCGGCCACGGGCGCCGCCGAAGGCCGTGCCCATCCACGAGCGGCCCGTCACCAGCTGGAACGGACGCGTGGAAATCTCCTGGCCGGCGCCGGCAACGCCGATGACGACGGACTTGCCCCAGCCGCGATGGCTTGCTTCCAGCGCCTGGCGCATCACCTTGGTGTTGCCGGTGCAGTCGAAGGTGTAGTCGGCGCCACCGATCTGGTCGGCACCGCGCTTCGTCATGTTGACGAGATAGGGCACGATATCGTCGCCGACCTCCTTCGGATTGACGAAATGCGTCATGCCAAAACGCTCGCCCCAGGCCTTCTTGTCATTGTTGAGATCGACGCCGATGATCATGTCGGCACCGGCAAGGCGCAAGCCCTGGATGACATTGAGGCCGATGCCGCCGAGACCGAAGACGATCGCGGTTGCGCCCATCTCCACCTTGGCGGTGTTGATGACGGCGCCGATGCCCGTCGTCACGCCACAGCCGATATAGCAGATCTTGTCGAAGGGCGCGTCGGGATTGACCTTGGCGACGGCAATCTCCGGCAGCACGGTGTAATTGGCGAAGGTGGAGCAGCCCATATAGTGATGGATCTTGTCCTTGCCGATCGAGAAGCGGGAGGTGCCATCCGGCATCAGGCCTTGGCCTTGCGTCGAGCGGATCGCCGTGCACAGGTTGGTCTTGCGGGAAAGGCACGAGGGGCATTCGCGGCATTCGGGCGTATAGAGCGGAATGACGTGATCGCCCTTCTTCACCGAGGTGACGCCCGGACCGACATCGACGACGATGCCCGCACCTTCATGGCCGAGGATGGCCGGGAAGAGGCCTTCCGGATCGGCACCCGAGAGCGTGAAATCATCGGTGTGGCAGATGCCGGTCGCCTTGACCTCGATCAGCACTTCGCCAGCGCGAGGCCCCTCAAGCTGAACCGTCATCACCTCAAGCGGCTTGCC
>NZ_RAIN01000064.1:0-1336 GCF_003610155.1 Rhizobium sp. WW_1 | reverse complement strand
AGCCGGTCTCCCGCCTTCCCGCTGAACCGGTCCGCAACAAACCGCTCCGACGTCAGGTCAGCACGGTTCAGATAACCCCGCGCAACACCCACCCCACCTATGTAGAGCTCCCCGGCAACCCCGATCGGGACCGGCTCCCCATAGCCGTCAAGAACATAAAGTCGCGTGTTCCAGATCGGACGGCCGATCGGGACAATATCTCCCTCAAAGTCCGTCGGGCAGGTCCAAGCCGTCACGTCAATTGCCGCCTCTGTGGGACCATAAAGGTTATGCAACTTCGCTCGCGGCAGCAGACTGCGTACCTTATGCACGCTCACGCCTGGGAGTGCCTCGCCACTGCAAATCACCTGGCGAAGAGAGGTGCAATTTTCCACCCCATGTGCATCCAGGAAGCTCGCCAGCATCGACGGCACAAAGTGAACTGTCGTGACCTGGTGCCGCGTGATTGCTTCAACCATTGCCTGGGGATCTTTGTGTTCTTCGGGGGCGGCCAATGCCAATTTGGCTCCGGTCAGCAACGTCCAGAAGAATTCCCAGCCAGACACGTCGAAGCTATAGGGCGTTTTCTGCAGCACCACATCATTCGCGTTTAGATGATAGGCACCTTGCATCCAGCTTAGCCGGTTGACGATTGCTCCGTGCTCGTTCTGCGCACCCTTCGGATTACCGGTCGAACCCGAGGTGTAGATCACATAGGCCAGATGCCGTGGCGTCAGCCCGAGCGCATGGACATCCGGATTGCCGGCGCCGACCGCATCACCGCCGTCGCCCTCACCATCGTCACCCTCACCATCGTCACCATCCCCGACGCCGATCACCGTCCGCCCGTCAAGCGCATCGCCAAGCGCGGATCGGCCAGTCCCATCCACCAGAACAAGCCGTGGATCCGCATCCGCAACAACCCAGCCAAGCCGCTCCCGTGGATAGCCGGGGTCCAGCGGCACATAGGCCCCTCCAGCCTTCAGCACCGCAAGAAGCCCGACAACCATTCCAACCGAACGCTCCACGCAAAGCCCGACACGATCGTCAGGCCCGACACCAAGCCCGATCAGACGATGCGCCAGCCGGTTCGCACGCGCATTCAACTCCCCGTAGCTCACCTCAACGTCGCCCTGAACAACCGCAATCGCATCCGCATCCTGACGAACCTGTGCCTCGAACAGCTCATGGATGCAAAGGTCAGAGCCATAGTCATGCACCGTCGCGTTCCAACCCTCCACAAGCTGCAAACGCTCATCCGCCGGCAGAACGTCCAGGGACCGCAACGCCGTCTCCGGCGCATCCTCCAGAGCCTGCGAAAGGCTCTCCAGCGCCCGCTCCATCAGCCCGACAACCC
>NZ_RAIN01000063.1:0-1371 GCF_003610155.1 Rhizobium sp. WW_1 | reverse complement strand
CGGCAGAACGTCCAGGGACCGCAACGCCGTCTCCGGCGCATCCTCCAGAGCCTGCGAAAGGCTCTCCAGCGCCCGCTCCATCAGCCCGACAACCCGATCCGCCGATACCGAACCCGATACCTGCGCCGTCAGACCAAGCGCATCGCCAAAATCCTCAACGGACAGAGAAACCGGATAGTTCGTCCGCTCCTCGCTCTCAAGCCATTCCGCTTCGCCAATCCGCGGCGCGTCTTCCTGCTGCGCAACATTGTGCCGGTAGTTCAGCAGCGCGCTGAACAGCGGCGTCCCCGCTGCAACCCCGCTGCAGCGCTGCGCTAGCGCAAGCGGCGCATGCTCGTGCTGCAGAAGCTCCGCAAGACGAAGATGCGTGTCGCGAACTCCCGCAGCAACATTGCGACCGTCAAGATCAAGCCGCAGCGGCAGCGTGTTGATGAACAGCCCCATCGCCCGGTCTGCACCAGCACCTGCCTGCATCCGACCAAGAAGAACCGTCCCGAACACAACCGTCTCGCGCCCGGACGTGCGCGCTATCACCTGGCCCCACGCAACATGGCAAAGGCTCGCAACGCTCACCCCCAGCCGGCGCGCCTGACCCCGAAGCCGATCGTTCAGCGACGCCGACAGCATCCGGTGAACCTCGACGACATCCTCCCCGTCCCCGCGAACCTCGCCAAGACCGAACGGCAGAGACGCCTCGTCAACATCGCCAAGACGATCCCGGAAGTAACGCTCATGCTCCTCAGCCGAAACACCAAGCCGCGCCTGCGCAACAACGTTGCGGAACGGTTCCGCAACAGGCAACTCTCCCTCGCGCCCGCCCAGGATCGCCTCGATCTCCTCGTTCAGGATATCAACCGTCGAATGATCCCCGATCAGGTGGTGGTACAGGTTCAACAGCAGCCACCGGTCCGCCAGCGGATCCCGGGCAATCACGAACCGCAGAAGCGGGGCCTGCGTCAGGTCGATCCGGTGATGCTGAAGGTCGTAGCGGCGACGTAGCTGATCAACCCCTGAACCGCCGTCGCCATCAAGTTCCACCTCCGTGATGCTCAGCGGCGCACGGCGCCACACAACCTGAACCGGAGACGACAGTCCCTCCCACACAAACGCCGTGCGCAGAATATCGTGACGGTCGACAACACGCTGCACCGCGGAAAGATACCGATCGAGCTGATCGCGACGCCCAAACGCCATCTGCGCCCGGATCAGGTACGGATCGCCCTTCTGCGACAGAAGATGATGGAACAGGATCCCGTCCTGAAGCGGCGAAAGACCATAAATGTCCTGGATGTTCCCAACACCCCCAGGCACCGCATCGACAACCCGGTCAAGCTCTGCCTGGCTCAGATCCGCAAGCGGTACCATCGACGG
>NZ_RAIN01000062.1:0-1457 GCF_003610155.1 Rhizobium sp. WW_1 | reverse complement strand
CCTTCGCCATCGATGGCGCTGGCGATATGATAGCCGTCTATGCCCATCCACAGGAACAGACCCCCAAGCGCAAAGAGCACGATCACGGCGAGAGCCGCCACGATGCCGAACCGGCGCGCGCGCGCGGCAACCACGCCATCCGTCTTAACCAGCAGCCAGGCCGCACCATGCATGACGAGCATGGCGACCGACAGCACGCCACAGAGGAGTGCGTACGGGTTCAAAAGCGCGAAGAAGGACCCTTCGTAGTAGATGCGCATATCGTCGTCGAAGCGGAAAGGTACGCCCTGCAGCACGTTACCGACAGCAACGCCGAAGATCAGCGACGGCACGAAACCGCCGATAAACAAGGCCCAATCCCAACCTGCCCTCCAACCAGCGCTATCCCGCTTGGAGCGGTATTTGAAGGCGACCGGCCGCAGGATGAGCGCGAACAGGATGGCAAACATCGCGAGGTAGAAGCCGGAGAAGGATACAGCATAGAGAGGCGGCCAGGCGGCAAAGATGGCGCCGCCTCCAAGGATCAGCCAGACCTGGTTACCTTCCCAGGTCGGACCGATCGAATTGATGGCGATACGCCGCTCCGTATCCGTCTTGGCGACGAAAGGAAGCAGCGTGCCGACGCCAAGGTCGAAACCATCGGTCACGGCAAAGCCGATCAGCAGCACACCGAGAAGCAGCCACCATATGATGCGCAAGGTCTCGTAGTCGATCAATTCATGCAGGATCATGGCAGGTCACTCCGCAGCCGGAACAAGGTTTTCGGAAATCAGCTTGGCCTCCGGCTTTTCATCCGGATCGGGACCTTTGCGGATCGCCTTGATCATCAGCGTCATCTCGATGACGATGAGGACGGTATAGAGCGCAGCAAAGCCGAGGATGGTCAAAAGCACGGTGCCGGCGCCGAGGTTGGAGACGGCCGCCGCCGTCGGCAGCACGCCTTCGATGATCCAGGGCTGCCGGCCGAATTCCGCGACGACCCAGCCAAGCTCGATCGCGACCCAGGGCAGAGGGATGGCGAATACCGCGACCCGCAATAGTAGCGGATAGCGATCGAGCTGCCGCCGCGCCGAGAGCCAGAAGAACACTGTCGTCAGCAGGATGAAGAACATGCCGAGACCGACCATGATGCGGAACGACCAGAACAGCGTTGGGACATGCGGAATGGTGTCGCGCGCCGCCTGTGCGATCTGCTCCTCGGTCGCCTGGCGCGGATCGTTGACATAGCGCTTGAGCAACAGCGCATAGCCGAGCTGATGGCCGATATCTTCGAAGGAGGAACGCGCCTCGGTGGTGGCGACATCCTGCGATGTCTCGCCTGACGTTGCCGGCTTTGCCGCGCGGATCTTCTGCAGCGCGTCATAAGCCTTGATGCCCTGGCGGATATTGTCCTTGGCCTCCGCTTCAAGCTTGTCGATGCCAGGGATTTCCGTCGTCAGCGACCGCGTCCCGATCAG
>NZ_RAIN01000061.1:0-1652 GCF_003610155.1 Rhizobium sp. WW_1 | reverse complement strand
GGCTCTGACTCACATTTGCTGCTGTTGAGGATGATGCTTCTGCTGGTTCATCGGAGGATCAGCTATGCAGCAACGATTTCAACGGGCGAGCCTCGCTCCGTCCGGTTTTGCAGTTGATGATGTGACGATTATCGAAGAGCGTGTGCAAGTTCGGCTGCGATCGCGCGCCCTCTCCGGAACGTGTCCAGCCTGTGGTCGACAGAGCCGACGAGTTCAAAGCCGATATCTGCGTCGGCCCGCTGACCTGCCGTTTGGCGGTCGTCGAGTTGAGCTGGCGATCGTGACGCGTCGGTTCTGGTGCGATGCCGTTCTGTGCGGTCGGCGTATCTTCTGCGAACAGTTCGATAGTGGCGTGCTCGCACGTTACGGTCGGCGCACCCAGCGGCTGGAGACCATTGTTCACCATCTTGGTTTGGCGCTCGGTGGCAGACCGGCGGCGGCCTTTGCCAATCGTCTGATGGTACCAGTGAGCAATGACACACTGCTGCGGGTGGTTCGCCGCCGTGTTGCCGACCAGGATGATGAACTCACCGTCATCGGCATTGATGATTTTGCTTTCCGGCGGGGCCAAACCTATGGAACGATCGTCTGCGATCTGGAGCGGCGGAAGCCCGTCACCCTGCTACAGGATCGAGCGTTGGATACGTCTCGAGCGTGGCTTGCCGGGCATCAGTCGATCTCCACCGTCGCTCGCGATCGGGGCGGCGGCTATGGTGAGGCTATTGCGAAGGCATTGCCCAATGCTGAGCAGGTTGCTGATCGCTGGCACCTAATGGAGAATTCCAGCCGGGCCTTCCTCGACGCTGTCGGCAAGTCGATGCGACAGATCAGGCAGGCGGTCGGCAGCAGTGTCGTTGATCCAAAGCTTCTGACCTACGCCGAGAAGCTGCAGTATGAGGGGTATCTACGCCGCCAGGAAACGAACGAGGCGGTTCGGGAGCTGTCGAAAAAGGGAACATCAATTCGGCAGATTGTGCGGCAAACCGGCCATAGCCGGAAGCTCGTTCGCGACATTTTAAGGGGGCAGCGTCTCGACGTGTTCCGAACGCGGCCAAGTTCTCTGGATAGCTGGTCGCCTTGGCTCAACAGCCGCTGGGAAGAAGGGGCACGGAACGCTTCGGCACTCTGGCGTGAGATGAAGACGAAGGGCTTTGTGGGACAGAGTGGTGTCGTATCGCAATGGGCTCAACGCCGACGTCTTGCGGAAAAGGCCAATCAGAGCGGGCTCGCCAGAACGCCGTCCGCACGGGTTATCGCACGGCTCATGACCACCGCGCGCGACGACCTTGCAAAATCCGAAGCGATCCTGGTGGCGGCGATCGAAGTGAACGTCCCGGACCTTGTGGTCGCCCGTACGGCCATTGGTGATTTCCAGTCCATGATCCGCTCGAAGACAGCGCGGAAGCTCGACGAGTGGTTGGAAGCCGCTAAGGACAGCTTGGTCGGATCGTTTGCCGGCGGCGTCGAAAAAGACCTCGACGCCGTCAGGAATGCAATCATATCACCGTGGTCAAATGGGCAAACGGAAGGACAGATCACACGCTTAAAGCTCATTAAGCGCCAGATGTACGGAAGAGCAAAACTCGATCTCCTGCAGGCGCGGTTGATCGGTGCGTCGTAGACCTGCACAGCAGCAAATGTGCGTCAGAGCC
>NZ_RAIN01000060.1:0-1713 GCF_003610155.1 Rhizobium sp. WW_1 | reverse complement strand
CTGGATCGTCGCGGATTGCCTGCGCCCGAGGGAGAGGCCTATGCGCGTCAGGCGTATGAGGCGCCCGAGGGGGATGTGGAGAGGCTGCTAGCCGGGCTGTGGGTCGAGCTTCTGGGTGTGGAGCGTGTCGGCCGTCACGACAGCTTCTTCGAGCTGGGCGGTCATTCGCTGCTGGCGGTCAGGCTGATCAACCGAGTGCAGCAGACGTTCAGCGTAAAGCTGCCGCTGACAGCATTGTTCATCGCACCGAGCCTTGCCGGTGTGGCTGGAGCCGTGAAGGAGCATCTGGCTGGGTCCGGCCCGGATCATTTACCGGCAATCGTGCGGGTTGAGCGATCCGGAATGCTGTCGCCGTCCTATGCGCAGGAGCGGCTTTGGTTCCTGTCGCAACTGGAAGGAGGGAGTGCGGCCTATCATGTTCCGGTAGCATTGCATCTGCGTGGCGAGCTGGATCGAGCAGCGCTTTGCCGCGCATTGGATGGAGTGTGGGCTCGACACGAGAGCTTGCGCAGCGTGTTCGTGACGAAGGATGGCAAGGCGCATGTAGGTCTGCTTGGAGCCGATCAAGGCCTTTGGCTCTTGGAGCACGATCTGCGCAACGAGCCGGATGCTGCCGCATCTCTTGCGATGTTGAGCCGGGAGGAGTTTGCCGCAGCGTTCGACCTTGAACGCGGCCCGTTGGTGCGTGCTCGTCTGATTCAGATGGCGGACGCAGAACATGTTCTGCTCGTGACACAGCATCATATCGTGTCGGACGGTTGGTCGATGGGTATTCTGCTCAAGGAGGTAGGAGCTTTATATGCAGCCTTCATCCGGGGCGAAGAGTGCCGACTGGATGAACTGACGGTGCAGTATCCGGACTATGCTTCCTGGCAGCGGCAATGGCTGAGCGGTGAGCGGCAGGCGAGGCAGGCCGCGTACTGGCGTGAGGCATTACAGGATGCTCCGGTGATGCTGAACCTTCCGACGGATCGTCCGCGCCCGGCACAGCAAAGCTTTGCGGGGTCGAGTGTGCCGGTTCAGCTTGACGCTGAGCTGACGCGGGAGGTGAAGCGCCTGAGCCTTCGGTACGGAGCGACGCCGTTCATGGTGGTTTTGGCGGCATGGGCCGTGGTTTTGTCGCGATTGTCGGGTCAGGACGACATCGTCATCGGGACGCCGACGGCCAATCGCGGACGTCGGGAAGTCGAAGGGCTGATCGGGTTCTTCGTGAATACGCTGGCGCTGCGTGTTGATCTGTCGGGAGAGCTTGATGTTGCAGGCCTTCTGGAGCGTGTGCGCTCGGTAGCGCTTGGTGCACAGGATCATCAGGATCTGCCATTTGAGCAGGTGGTGGAGATCGTGCAGCCGCCGCGACGACTGGAACATACACCGGTATTCCAGGTGCTCTTGACGTGGCAAACGCTTGAGGAAGATCGCCTGGGCTTGCCTGGACTGGTGAGCGAGCCTGTCGGTGTTGCCTACGAGATGTCGAAGTTCGATCTGGAACTCGAGCTGGCGGAGGTCGGCAGTGAGCTTGTCGGAAGCCTTGGATACGCGACAGCGTTGTTCGATCGTGAGACGATCGAGCGGCATATCGGCTATCTGGAGGTTGTGCTGCGAGGTCTTGTGGCGGAGGCGGTAGGCCCGGTCGGGCGCCTCAATCTCTTGCCGTCGGATGAGCGTTTGCAGCTTGTGGAGGGTTGGAACGCGACGGTGCATGACTATGGCTCT
>NZ_RAIN01000059.1:0-1872 GCF_003610155.1 Rhizobium sp. WW_1 | reverse complement strand
CACCAGGCCAAAGCGGCTTAAATCAACCCGCAAACTGAGCCGGAAACTCCATTCTTCCAGAGCCCAAAAAGTCTCAAATCATTCGACGACGGACATCGGCGCGGCCGTCCAGCTCGGCTATCGCGACCGTCAGTTCGGCCTGTGCGAGATCGAGCTCGGCTTCGATCTGGCGGCGCTCGCCAGGATCGACAGCATTGCGCAATTCGGCACGAAGTTCTTCGATCTGGCATTCGATTTCGTAGGTCATTGTCTGATCTCCTATATGAAAGACGATCAGCGGCGCGGGGTAGGGAATGACGATGTCAGGGATCGCGAAAGCGACCGGCAGCGCCGGGGAGTGGGGGAGCCGATTTCGTGTTGGCGGCTCCGCTGCCAATTCGAAATTGGGGGCACCGCTCATCCTTGACGACGGCAATCCCGTCGGCATCATAATCGGACACTGAGCAGGTTTCTCTCCTTTCCGTATGGCACCCAAAAAAGCCGGACCTCGCTCGATGCGTGGTCCAGCTTTGATTACCTGGTAGAGATGGTGGCCTGGCAAACGCCGAATGCAGGCGAAAACACGTTTTCCGCATTGACTTTAAGCAACGGCGAATCAAAAGCTTTGCGGCCTGACAGAGGAGAACACTGATGGCCGAAGCAACCACGATTGAATCATCTGCCGCGACAGAAACGCCGGCCCCTGCCCCCGCTGAGAAGAAGACGCGCAAGCCACGGACGCCGAAAGCTGTCACTGAGGCCAGCACCGTCGATGCTACCTCTGCACCGGTAGAAAAGCCGGCCAAGAAGACACGTGCGAAGCGCGGCTCCAAAGTGGTTCCGGTCAAGGCGGAAAAGCCGGTTGCCACACCGAAGGTGGCCGCCAGTCGCGCGCCCCGCGTTGCAGCTGCTGCTTCCGCTCCGGTCGCACCCTCTGTTGACGTCATCGACGATATCGCCGACCTCATCAAGCTTGAGGAAGAGAACAAGCAGCTTCGCAAGGAGCTCTCCGAAAAGCTGCGTGCCGAAAATGCGGATCTGCGCAAGCGCCTTGGCAAGGCCTGAATTCTGGTTTGAGCGGCGCCACGTATTTCCGTGCAATGGCGCCGCCGATCTTTCGTGTGATTGGCCCGAGATCAACGCGGTTTTGGTGACAATGAATGACCGCGGCAATGTCCTCGCCGCCATGCTTTGAAGGTAAATGTGATGAGAACACCATGGAGATTTGTGGCTGACCTGGTGTCGCGTAAACCGAAACCGGACAGCCATGACGAGGGCACAGAAGTCGCGCCAAAGACCATTGCTCTCGAATACAGACCCTCCCTCCAAGAGGAACACCCGGACATTGAACCAGCGGTGCTTGACCACTCCGCTGAGGCCGACTCGGAGGCGCAAGTCGACGCAAGCCCGCTCGAACCAGATGCTGGCTCGACCGAGACCGAAACGGCGGCACCAGTTGCAGCGGAAGCTCCTGCTGACCTAGCCGCGCTACAGGCTGAGGAAAAGTCGCCTGCTCCAACGCCGACCGAAGCCGCCGAAACTCTGGTGAGGCGACCGCCGGCACGTCGGAAGAACATTAATCCAGCCGTGGAGCCTGTGGTTTCCGTCGCCCAAACCGACGCGGTCGCCCCTGCCGGCCCGAAATCACTCCTCGACGAAATGGTCGACCTCGATGCGGAGGTCGCTGCATTGCGGCGCCAGCTTGCAAAGAAGCTCATCGAGCAGAACGCGCAATTGCGTAAGATGCTCGCGAGGTTCGACGCGCGCTAATCGCGCGCCGCCATTCCCTCAAGGGAAAAGGCTCCGCCGATGGCGGAGCCTCGCGATGTCAATCAATCCCGGTTCGGGCGGGACCAGATGAGCTGGAGGCCGTCTTCGCCATCGACCTCGGCG
>NZ_RAIN01000058.1:0-1920 GCF_003610155.1 Rhizobium sp. WW_1 | reverse complement strand
CGCCGAGGTCGATGGCGAAGACGGCCTCCAGCTCATCTGGTCCCGCCCGAACCGGGATTGATTGACATCGCGAGGCTCCGCCATCGGCGGAGCCTCTCCCACTCTAAGATTTTCCGCGATTTTCGTTTATTGGATGAAAATGGATGGAAAAATGGATCCCGGTGTGTCATATCTCATTTGGATGTAAATGGATGGGAAAATGGATGACGCAGATCGATCTCTCCAAATTGCGTATCACGCCGGAGATTCTGTCGCTGATCGCCGAAATCGATGAATTCAAAGGAGCGTGGCGCGCACTTGGCCGCATCGCGCCAGACCGCCTGTCCAGTTTGCGACGGGTCGCAACGATCGAAAGTATTGGATCGTCGACCCGCATTGAAGGTGCAAAATTAAGCGACCGTGAAGTCGAAAGACTTCTTTCGAGCCTTCGTATCGGCTCGTTCGCCAGTCGAGACGAACAGGAGGTTGCGGGATATGCCGAGGTGATGGAAACGATCTTCTCAGCCTTCGACGCAATCCCGCTCAACGAAAATCACATCCGACAACTTCATCGGGACCTGCTTGCCCACTCGACCAAGGACGAGAGGCACCGAGGAAACTGGAAGACACTTTCCAATAATGTCGAGGCTTTCGACGAAGATGGGCGAAGCCTTGGGATCGTCTTCGCGACAGCATCTCCATTCGATACGCCCGGCCGGATGTCGGAGCTGATAGCCTGGCAACAGGCCCAAGAGAAGGATGGCAAGTTCCACCCGCTCCTCATCGTCGCCGTCTTCATCGTAGTCTTCCTGGAGATCCATCCTTTCCAGGACGGTAACGGACGCCTGTCGCGAGCCTTGACCACCCTGTTGTTGCTTCGAGCTGGTTACCTCTATGTCCCGTACAGCTCTCTCGAAAGCGTAATCGAGCAGAACAAGGAAGCTTATTACCTCGCACTTCGCCGCACGCAGGGAACAATCCGAACAGAAGAACAAGACTGGAATCCGTGGGTTGCGTTTTTTCTTCGGAGCCTGCAGCGCCAGAAGCAGCGGCTTGAGCGCAAGATCGAACGTGAACGTATCCTATTGAGCGACCTGCCGGAACTATCCGTCACGATCCTCGAACTGGCACGAGAGCGGGGGCGCGTTACTGTCATGGACGCGGCCAAAGCCACGGGCACAAGCCGCAACACCGTCAAGGATCACCTTCGGGCGTTGACGGAACAGGGACATCTGGCCCTTCATGGAGCGGGTCGCGGGACTTGGTACGGCCTGACTTAAAGCTGGAGTGATTTGGTATGCCCATCCGCCGAGATCGGCAATACGATCAGCACCACTGTCGTGCCATCGATCCATAGTGTGTCGCCATCGACGACGCAGGTGATCCGATGGCCACGAGTGCATTTATCAAATTGTACCGGCGCCATATTTGGTGTGGCCAGTGTCGTCATAGCACTGAGCCCCAAGGCGATGGCGCTTAGATTGCCAGGGGCCATTGCGATTACCGCGAAGTTGGGTTTCTTCTCCTTTTCCGGAAGAAAAGCCGGATACCGAGCCGCCGAAGCGACCGTTCTATATCCGCGGCTTCTCTTCTGTCGGAGAAGATCGAGGAAGACTGCGACAGCATCGCGTTCGCTGGCAAAAGGCTGGACCTTCGTCTGGCCGTGCGCTCCGATCCGGCCCCAGCGGCGTATCAGGCAGATTTCTCCGAACAGATTGAGCTCGATCGTCATGGCATAGAAGCGAGCCATGTTGCGGGCTTCGTCCGTGCGTTCGACATAGAGCTGGTAGGGCTGTGAGATCATGATCTGAGAATCGTTGATCTCGGCAGCCGCGTCCAACGACACTTGATCGATATCCCGGCGGAAAAGCCTCCGACGCGGGAAAAACGATGACAAGGAGCACTCCGCATCCCGTTGTCATCGAGCTGGATGTGAAGGAT
>NZ_RAIN01000057.1:0-2053 GCF_003610155.1 Rhizobium sp. WW_1 | reverse complement strand
GTAAGCGCCGTCTTTGTCCCATTTTGTCCGCTGCTTTTTGAGCATGGTTTCTCATGCGAGAAGGCTTCCATGTTATCTGGAAGCTGAATGATGGATGATGGATTTGTTGGTCGCTATGAGGTTGTTGAGCCGCGCGGCGGTAACCGGCGGTGGCCTGATGACGTGAAGGCTCGCATTGTCGAGGAAAGCCTTGAGCCTGGTGCGCGCGTTGTGGATGTCGCGCGTCGTCACGGTGTCATAGCAAACCAACTTTCCGATTGGCGACGTCAGGTGCGCGACGGCATTCTGGCCCTGCCGTTTGCGGCGTCAACGACGCCGTCGTCGCACGATGGCGGCGAGCCGGCATTCGTGCCTCTGGCAATCGCTGCGGAGCCGCCTGAGCCTGTCAATCCTTTGTCGACGCCAAAACTGGCCTCCGACTGGCCGCAGGCGGGATCAGCGGTGTTGACGTTGGAGATTGGCTCAGACGTTGTGATGCGAATTCCTGATGATGTGCTGGTGGAACGGGTCGCTGCTCTGGTTCGCGCTGTGCGAGGAGCGTCATGATCGTCGCTGGCCAACGCCTGCCGATCCTGATTGCAACACGGCCGGTGGACTTCCGCTGTGGGCATCAGGCGCTGGCTCTGATGGTGCAGACCGAGTTGAAGCTCGACCCGCATTCCGGGGTGACGGTGATCTTCCGGTCGAAGCGCGGTGATCGTCTGAAGATCCTGGTATGGGATGGCACCGGCATGGTGCTGACCTACAAAATTCTTGAACATGGAAGCTTTGCCTGGCCCAAGGTTCAGGATGGAACGATGCGTCTTTCCAGGGGGCAATACGAAGCGTTATTCGAGGGGCTCGACTGGCGGCGAGTGATGGCGCAACGGGTGATCGCGCCGTCGGCGGCAGGGTGAACATCCCGCTGCCTTTGCATTGTTTTATTTGGCTTTTCTGTGCTGCCTTGCTATGAGGCGGCATGTCGTCGCCGCTTGATCTCAGCCTGTTTCCGGACCTTCCGCCAGAGGTGGTAAAAGCCTTTGGGGCGATGCAGTTCGAACTGTCGGTCGAGCGTGCCGCACGTCAGCATGAGCAGGCTGTGGTGGCCGAAAAGGACGCCTTCATCGCCGAGTTGAAGGAACTGGTCGAGAAGCTTGAAGGTCAGGTTCACGACTATCGGCGCACGAAGTTTGGGCCGAAATCGGAAAAGCTCGATCCGGCGCAGATGGAACTGGCGCTAGAAGACCTTGAAACGGCGATTGCCGAAACACAGGCGCGGATCGCCGCCGTCGAGAAACAGATCGACGCCAGCGCATCCGATCTGGACAAGGCCGTTCCTCGCAAGGAGCGCAAGGCCCGTGCACTGCCCGAACACCTGCCACGAGTCGAGAGAGTGATCGAGCCCGAGAGCATCGTTTGTCCCTGCGGTTGCGGCAACATGGTCCAGATCGGCGAAGATCGGACGGAACGGCTCGACCGGGTCCCGGCACGCTACGAGGTGATCGTCACGATCCGCCCGAAATACGCATGCCCCAAAGGTCGAACGGGCGTCGTCCAGGCCAGAGCGCCAGCGCATCTTTTGGAAGGGAGCTGGCCGACCGAAGCCCTTCTGGCTGAGATTGCCGTCTCCAAGCATTCCGAACATATGCCGCTCAACCGGCAGGCCGAAGTCATGGCGCGACATGGGGTGCCGATAGACCGCACGGTCCTTTCCGATTGGATGGGGCGCACGGGCAGCGAAATCGCACCGGTGGTCGACCACATGGCAAAAGGGCTGCTGTGGGAAAGCACGCGGCTCTATGTCGACGAGACCACGGCCCCGGTGCTGGATCCTGGGCGAGGCAAGACGAAGACCGGCTATCTATGGGCCGTGTTGCGTGACGATCGCGGCTGGAATGGCTCCGCGCAGTCGGGCGTGGTGTTCCATTATCGGCCTGGGCGTAAAGGAGAATATGCCGCTGAAATCCTCGACGGCTTCAACGGCACAATCCAGGTCGATGCATACGGAGGCTATTCTCACCTCGCCACGTCGGATCGTATCGGCGGTGCTCCGCTGAAGTTGGCTTTCTGTTGG
>NZ_RAIN01000056.1:0-2072 GCF_003610155.1 Rhizobium sp. WW_1 | reverse complement strand
CGAATGAAAGCCATCGATACCGCCATCCCCGACGTCAAGATCATCGAGCCGACGGTATTTGCCGACGATCGCGGCTTCTTCTTCGAAAGCTTCAGTGCGCTCAAGTTCGAAGCCGTAGTCGGACGAAGCGCTAACTTCGTGCAGGACAACCACAGCCGGTCGGGAAAGGGCGTCCTGCGCGGTCTTCATTATCAGTTGCCGCCGCATGCGCAGGCCAAGCTGGTGCGTGTCGTGGTCGGCGAGGTCTACGACGTCGCGGTCGACATCCGGAAATCGTCTCCGACATTCGGGCAGTGGGTCGGTGTTCTCTTGTCGGCCGAAAACAAGCGCCAACTCTGGATACCTGAGGGGTTTGCCCATGGCTTCCTGACGCTGAGCGATGATGTGGAGTTTGTGTACAAGACCACCAACTACTATGCCCCGGAGAGCGACCGCGGCATTCGCTGGAACGACCCGCAGATCGGCATCGACTGGATGCTGAACGGTGAGCCGACGCTCTCCCCCAAAGACCAGCGACAGCCTTTGCTCGCCGATGCCGAAGTGTTCGAATAATGAGTTGGGACGTAATTCCGTGTGTCCTTCTTCGTGGCAGAGGTGGCTCGCCCTGCACTAATCTTCCGAGGGTTGCTCGGATAGGCCAAGCCGATCCTCACGACAGGGCGACGAGCCATGACGAATTATAGAGAAGCTTTTTGGAATCGATGTTACGAAGCTAAAGAATGCAATTGCGATTGCTGATTTGGCCAGAACGAGGAGATCCGTTGTGTCGGCGAAGTTGACGAATGGCAAGGACAGTGAGCAACCCCTTGTGCGTCTGAATCCTTAACTGCTGCGAAGCGAAGAGTTGACCCCTTGTATTGCCTCATCGATGAATATTAGAGAACACCGGAACCTCAACGGCGGCCTGTGAGTTGGCTGCACCTCGATAAGCCGTGAACAAACCCTCCCAGTCCGACAGCTCTCACTCATCGCCGAGCCGCTCGCGACAAACTTGGCCGACCAGGTCTGTCAACGCTCCGATACGCTCGACAAGCCAGGCAAGCTCTTCATCCGTGATCTCGTAGGCGGAGGAATAGCGGGCATCGACATAGGCGCGCGTAAGGCGGGCAAAGCAGCGCCTTGCAAAACGGCTGTCGCGTGGCCATGCCTCGATCAGCTTGGCATCGATACCCTCGGCATTGGCGCGCAGCTTGTCCAGCCGATGCAGTTTCGGACTGTAAAGCGTTAGCACCAACAGGATACAGTGATATAGACGCTCGGTGGTCTGATGTAGATTAAATGCCGCATGATTCCGCTCCCCATCTGCAATGGCGTATTCAGCGAGCTTGCGATTATAAGCCGCACTGGGAAACCAGTGCTCAAAATGCCTTCTGGCTTCCTTTCGAATGTCCTCTTCGGAAAGTGGCTTTGGTGATGCAAGGGGAAAGCCCTCTGCCTCGTAGAGCATGAGGCCGTCGCGGGCGATGTCCGTGAAGAAGGGGCGGCCCTGGGCGAGCTGATCGTTCACGTCCTGATAGGAATGGACGATGAAGTTGACCGGCGTGCGGATGTCTCCACCGACGATCTCCTGGGCGATGCGCTCATCCGCCGCCCGCCAGAAATCATCATGATCGGTAAATGTCTCTGAGTTGACGATGATCAGCAGATCGTAGTCGGACAAATATCCCGATGAGCGATCCTCGACCCAGTTGCCGCGAGCATAGGAGCCGAAGAGGATGAGCTTGAGGATGCGGCCGCCTTTGCGGTTGTCCGATAGCTTGCCCTTCTGGGCTTGCTCGAACGCATTGAACAGGATGCCCGTCACACGTTCCAGTTCGCGGCGCTTGACGGCGGCAGATGGGCAAGGCTGTCATCGAATGAGGTCATCGCAATCCTTCATAGCAGATCGAACATAGCCTTAAACTCCGGATCGGCATAGTATTTCAGTTTCATGATTTGATCTGAACTGATCTGAACCCTTCAAACTGGGCCAGTTTTGGCTAGAGCGCGTCCATTGAACGCGGAATCGGATTGAGGATTGAACTAAGCCGCTGATCGCGGCGATTTGTGGCGGCCTTTGAGGAGAGCGCCCT
>NZ_RAIN01000055.1:0-2564 GCF_003610155.1 Rhizobium sp. WW_1 | reverse complement strand
GTAAGCGCGATTTTCCATGCGCATTGACGGCCTGACCGGTGAACCGCCCTCGGATCTGTAGTGATTATTCCGGCTCTGTTAGGCGGCGGCAGAGGCTTTGGAGAAGTTGATCGGCAACAGGTCACCTATGTCGGCCGCTTCCGTCCGCTGCGGCAACTCGGTGAGCACGTGGCGCAGCCATGCCAGCGGATCGACGCCACAGGCGCGGCAAGTGAGCATCAGACTGTAGATCACGGCACTGGCCTTGGCTCCATCGGCGGTGTCGCTGAACAGCCACGATTTTCTTCCGGTCGCAAAAACTCTGATCTCGCGTTCGAGAACATTGTTATCGATCGGCATCCTGCCGTCGCCGGTGTAGCGTGTCAGGTAATCCCATTGGTTCAAAGTGTAGGACACGGCATCGCCGAGCTTGGTATCCGGCACAACCTTTGGCGCGATGGCGTCGAGCCACGCCTTTAGGGCATTCAGGACGGGCAAGCTGTGTTGTTGTCGGAAGCGGCGAATGCAGTCGGCCTGCGTTTCATTGGCGCCGTTCTTTTCGCTTCGGGCCTGCCTCTCGATCCTGTAAAGCTGCTCGAAGAACCGAAGCGCTTGCTCCGGCGGCCCGCCGCCGTTCTTTCTGGCCTTGAGCGCGTCAACGAAGCGTCGCCTGGCATGGGCCATGCATCCGACATGGGTTGCACCATTCAATGTGCGCCATGCAGTGTAGCCATCGCTCACCAATATGCCGCGGTAGTCTCCGAGGAAGGTCTGAGGGTAAATCTGGCCGCGGCCGGGCTGATAATCGAGAAGCACGATTGGCTCGTCGCTGTCCTCGCCACTGCGATATGCCCACATATACGACGTGCTGGTGGCTTCCTTGTCCTTCTCCTTAAGGACCTGAACTGTTGTCTCATCACCATGAATGAGGGGTTGCGATCGGAGCCGCAGCTTCAGAGCGTCATAGATGCGATGAAGATGCTTCTCGCTCGAACCGATTACCCAGTGAGCAAGAGCGCCGCGGCTGATCGGAACGCCGGCCCGCTCGAATGTCTGTGCCACGCGGTAGAGCGGGGTGCCGTCGACGTATTTATGAACCAGCGCGAAGGCTAGCGTCGAGGCAGTAGCGATGCTGCCTGGCAGGGGTTGTGGCGGCATTGGAGCGATTACGACGGGCGTGTTAATCCCGGTGCGGTCGCAATGGCGGCAAGCATATTTGAACCGCACATTCTGCAGAACCTTTGCCTTGACCTCGATATGGAGCTGTTCAGTAACGGCCTCGCCCATGCGATGCATTTGACTGTTGCAGCACGGGCAAGCCTTCTGATCGTCAGCAAGGTCGTATTCGACACGCTCGCGCGGCAAGTCTTCCGGCAGAGGTCTGCGGCCGCGTTTCTTTCCTGCGGTGCTCTCGACCGGCGGCAGGCCTGTGTCCGGGAGATCGACAACGTCATCACCGCCGTCACTATCATCTTCGTCTGCAGCCTCTTCGGCTTCGTTGAAGAGGCGATCAATATGCTTTTCGCTGCGTGGGGCAAAGCGATGAAGCCTTGCCAGTGCCAGCTCCTCTTCCAGCTTGACGACCCGTTGCGAGAGCGCTTCCTTCTCGGCTTTGAGCGCGGCGATTTCGGCAGCATTTGCCGCCAACTGCGCCATCAGTTCTGCAACGCTCGGCTCGCCGGTTCTCGTCATCAGATCCTTGAATCTGAACCGGCCCTGCGCGTCAACAGCTCAATTCGCCATCCTCAGCCGGCGATCTGATATTGCCGAACCGGATGGCGCACCATCGCATCGATATCGATGCCGTCCAGGATCCACTGGAGCTGCTCGGTCGAGAGTGTCACCACCACAGTCTCTCGGCGGGGCCACCTGAACTTGTCTTCCGTCAATTTCTTCAGGACCATAACAAACCCGGACCGATCAAAGAACAAAAGCTTCACCCGGTCACGCCGGCGATTGCAGAAGGCAAATACCGCAGGAGCAAACGGGTCCAGCGCCATCGTCTCCTGGACCAGGACTGCAAGGCTGTTGATGCCTGCCCGAAAGTCGATCGGCTCTCGGTACAAATAGACCTCAAGATCAGCGCCCAGTCTGAACATGACCCAGCGCTCCTACGATTGCGACCAGTCCATCCACATCGTCGTACTCAACGGTCAGGCTAATCCCATTCGGCAGGAGAGCACTCACCTTGGGTGCATGAGAGTGCTTGCCCAATGGCTCGGTCTTCGCCAGCAAATCGCCGCCAGAGGCCGAGGAAATATCTGCAGCAATCCGAACCGGAACGAACCCCGAGACCAGAGGCAAAGGACGTCCTTCTTTGGCTCTCTTCACCCATTTCCGAACAAGATTAGCATTGACGCCGTGCTCCAACGCCAGACGCGAGACCGAAACGCCGGGTTCCAGGCAAGCCGCGACAAGCCGATCTCTCGACGCAGGGTCATATCGACGACGGCCGTCGCGACCAACAAGCCGCACTTGCAGTTTAGGAGCATCTTCATCCATGATTTGGTGTCCACCTATTTCGGGTGGAAACTTCATGCATCAGAGCACCGCCCTTCAGAAGGCGCACAGAAATTCGCGCTTAC
>NZ_RAIN01000054.1:0-2871 GCF_003610155.1 Rhizobium sp. WW_1 | reverse complement strand
TCATCTTCGCTTCCTTTGATAGAGCTACGATGAGCCGAAAATCCTCTCTTCTCAATTAAACCAATTCTGTCTCAAGGGCGCTGATGTCGGACAGATTTGGATTGCAGGTATTGTTCATCTATTTCTATGTATATGTCTGGTACTTCAATGAAATTAAATGGCGAAAGCATTGCTAATTCAAAAAAATTATTCTACACGTGTTTATCGGATTTGCTTCGTTAGCTTTGTTTCTGCGTGCAAGCGCATTTGCTGATCTTCCCTCTCAAGCTCGATCATTGATCGCCCGCATATCTGCGGCGTCGTAATTTCATGCGATTGAAAGGACATCGTCATGGCTAAAGGCATCGTGAAATTCTTCAACATCAATAAGGGGTTCGGCTTCATTGCTCCGAGTGACGGATCTGCGGATGTGTTCGTCCACATCTCCGCGGTAGAGCAGTCCGGCATGTCTTCTCTCAGGGAAGGCCAGACGATTTCCTTCGACTTGGTACAAGATGTGCGCAACGGCAAGAACGCCGCGCAGAACCTTTTATCCGCCTAATCAATCAGGCGATCTGCTCGCATCGCTTTGCCCCGAAAGCACCAGCGTTGCGGGACTGAGAGCTTTGAAAAGGTCGGGCAACCCCCGGCCTTTTGTTTTGGAGAGACAGAATGACAAAGACAAATGCAGAGAAGATCCTTCGGCGAGCGCTGCGCCAAGTCAACAACACGAGTGGCGGCGGGCATCTGGGCGGCACGAATTTTGGACAGGCCTTCGATGCGAAAACATCGTCTAGCAAGAGCAGGAACGATAAATCCCGCAAGCCGCCGCGCATCAAATAGCCTTAAATGGAGAGCGATACTGATCTATCAGTGTCGCTCTCGTCTCGCCTTGACCAGTATATCGCGATCCTTCGAGGCTATGGAACGGCTTCTTGTAAAGGCGGCTCTTTGCGATGGCCGCACCAAGCGGCTAGCTCGTCAGTGCTCGCTGCTCTACGCTCCAAGAAGGAAACAGCCATGCAAGTCGAAAATCTCCCCCCTCCGTCCGGATTGGGGGTGGCGTCAAACTCTCCTGATCCGATAGGTGCAGAAGTACTCGGGCCTCCGGATTTGAAGGTCTCCGATGAGGCGGCTAGAGAAGCCTATGAGCGTGGCGGCGAAGCCGGCATGCGGGACGTGGCAGATGAGGAAAATCCTTATCCGGAACGAAGCGTGCTCGCCAAGGCTTACGAACACGGCTATCTTGATGGCCAAAAAGTGCAACGATAGAACTGCAATCCATTGAAATGGACG
This sequence comes from Rhizobium sp. WW_1, assembly GCF_003610155.1. Lineage (NCBI taxonomy): Bacteria > Pseudomonadati > Pseudomonadota > Alphaproteobacteria > Hyphomicrobiales > Rhizobiaceae > Rhizobium > Rhizobium sp. WW_1. Next base: position 1,596 of record NZ_RAIN01000054.1, on the reverse strand, counting down.
GGTTCTTTTCAGGATTTCGTGGGAACTGTACCCAGCCCTGTTGGAAGAGCCGTAGTGGGGTCCGCGAATCCTTGAGGGTCCCAAATTGACTTGTCGTATCGGTTGCCACCGCAGATATTTCCCTCTGCGAGGGTGTCGGAGAGGAAATTAGTGGGCTCTGTCATTAACGTCGGATTCTCGCTCATCTGGGAGACGCCGGTCCTCATCCAGGAAGCTGGCTTTTGCACCCGAGCCATCAGCGGGCCAAGAGAAGCGCTTCGATATCTGCAGAAAGATTTCGATCAACACTCCGGCCAGCTTTATTGGGACGCGGTTTTTTCCTGTATGACAGCGCTTCGATATCGCTCCGCCCCGAGCGTTGCCCGTCAGTATTTTCTTTTCGCCTGCGACAATGCGCATATCGACGCCAGTTAGCCTGGCGACTTTGTGGTGACTATCGAGTGGAAAGGAGCTAGCGGTTCAGCGTTCACGGAATCACGGAACCGCTCCATCCTTGAGATCGCGAAGACTCAGATTAAAGCGGAAGTAGGATCAGGCAACACGCGCCGCAATCTTGCTCGACAAGTCACGATTCCTTAGCGCACCGTTCTCTTGGAGCAGAGCCATCCCAATTTCTTCAAAAGCTCAATCAATATTAGCGGGCACCGGAAATGGAAACGATCCAACGACCGTCTCCTGCTCCTCGACGTCGTCCGGCTATTTGGCTACGTGCCAGACGTTGCCAATGCCATCGCCGTTCATCTCGCCTGCCTTTTTGTCTCCGGCAAATGTATAAAGCGGTTTTCCGCCATATGCCCAAATTTTCTTGCCGTTAGCATCCTGGACCAAAGACCATTCGCCCTCTGCCTTGGCTTGGTCGGCAGCGTGAAAAGCTGGCCACTTTTTGAGGCAATCCTTGTCGCAGTTTGATTTACCTTGAGCATCCTTGTCGAAGGTGTAAAGCGTCATGCCCTTTTCCGTGGCCATGATCTTGCCCATTTTAGTGTCGACCATCTTGACGGGCTCGGCTGCCAGAGCCGGCAAAGTTGTTGCGGCGAAAAGGCCGATCGCGATCAGCAGCGTTTTCATAACTTCCTCCCATTCGGACTGCCGACGGAATGTCAGCAGTGCCCGACACAGTCGAGGGAAACGTTCGGAAATCAATGTTTTTCCATTGAGCGCCCGGGTACACGGCCACGGCAACCGCCTTCAATGTCAAAACCACTCTTGATTGCTTTTGCTCTGCTTCAATCAACTCAGCAATGCGCCCAGGCGGCTCGTAAGCCAGCGTGTTCTTCGGATGGCCACTGTTATAGCGGGCTCGGGCCTCGCGACGATCATGAAGGATGCCGGACTGACGAATGGCGCCTTTTATCCGCACTTTCCATCAAAGCCAGCTTTCGGAGGCGCGGCCTATATCGAGACGGGCCGTGCGAACGGCAAGGTCGTGATCAAGGTGCATTAACTCCGGAACCGCCAGGCTAGGCATTCGCCGGTCGAAAACGCGACCAGTCGTTTCATTGTAAGCGCCGTCTTTGTCCCATTTTGTCCGCTGCTTTTTGAGCATGGTTTCTCATGCGAGAAGGCTTCCATGTTATCTGGAAGCTGAATGATGGA
>NZ_RAIN01000053.1:0-2905 GCF_003610155.1 Rhizobium sp. WW_1 | reverse complement strand
TAGGCGTTCTTCTTCAGCGGATGCGCCAGCGCCTCGACGTCAGATGCGCTGATCCAGCCGCTGCGATAGGCAATCTCCTCGGGGCAGGCGACCTTCAGCCCCTGCCGGTTCTCGATCGTGGCAATGTAGTGGCTGGCCTCCAGCATGGATTCATGCGTGCCCGTGTCAAGCCAGGCATAGCCGCGCCCCATGGTCTGCACATCCAGCTGACCGGCGTTCAGATAGCGGATATTGACATCGGTGATCTCCAACTCGCCACGCGGCGACGGGCGGATGGATTTAGCAACGTCAACGACGCTTTCATCGTAGAAATAGAGGCCGGTGACCGCATAATTGCTCTTCGGCAGCTTTGGCTTTTCCTCCAGGCTGATCGCCCGGCCCACCTTGTCGAACTCGACCACGCCATAGCGATGCGGGTCCTGCACGTGATAGGCAAAGACGGTGGCGCCCGCCTCCTTCTCGTTCGCCTCGTGCAGCAACCGGGTAAAGTCGTGTCCGTAGAAGATGTTGTCCCCCAGCACCAGCGCGGACGGGGCGCCATCCAGGAATGCCTCGCCGATCAGAAATGCCTGGGCAAGGCCATCAGGGCTCGGCTGGACGGCATAATCGAGCCTGATGCCCCATTGGCTGCCGTCGCCAAGCAACTGCTCGAAGCGAGGCGTGTCCTGCGGCGTCGAGATGATGAGGATCTCGCGGATACCTGCCAGCATCAGCGTCGTCAGCGGATAGTAGATCATCGGCTTGTCGTAGATCGGCAGCAGCTGCTTGCTGACCGCGAGCGTCAGCGGATAAAGCCGCGTCCCCGATCCGCCGGCGAGTATGATTCCCTTGCGTGCTTTCGTCATGATCCAGCGTCTCGTCTTCAATCTGTCTGCTTATGCCTTGTCGGCTGTCTTTGGGGGCTGACCACGGCCGTCACGAACCTGCGGCTCTCAATCCCCCACGGCCCGCAATCTCGCCAGGACATCGTCGACACCGTCCTGCCATGCGGGAAGAACGATATCGAAGCGATCCATCAGCTTGCTGCAGTTCAGCCTCGAATTGGCCGGGCGCCTGGCGGGTGTCGGGTATTCGGCTGTCGATATCGGCTTCAGCGCATCGAGAGAAAGCGCAAGCTTCTCGTTTGCCGCCAGCGTCTCACGCACGATATGCGCGGCATAGCCGTGCCACGAGGTGCTGCCCTTTGCTGTGAGATGATAGGTCCCCGCAAAGTCGTCGGGCGCCTGTGAAGCCGCAATCCGCTCGATCACCCCGCGCGTGACGTCGGCGATCAACGCCGCCGAGGTCGGCGCCCCCACCTGGTCGGCAACGACGTTCAGAGCGCTTCTTTCTCCCGCCAGCCGAAGGATCGTCTTCAAAAAATTGCTGCCGTGATGGCCATAGACCCAGCTCGTGCGCAAAATGGCATGACGCGCGCCGGACGCGCGCACCGCCTCCTCACCCCGCCATTTGCTTTCGCCGTAGACGGACTGCGGATTGATCGCATCCTCCTCCCCATATGGATCGCCTTTCGTGCCGTCGAAGACATAGTCCGTCGAGTAATGGACGAGCCAGGCGCCGTTATCCGCCGCCCAGCGCGCCAGTATCCCCGGGGCGGTGGCATTGACCGCCATCGCCAGCTCCCGGTCGCTCTCGGCCCGATCTACCGCCGTATAGGCGGCAGGGTTCACGATCACGCGCGGCTTGTGCTCATCAAGAGCGGCAAGAATGCTGGCTTCGCTCGCCAGATCCATGTCTGCGCGCGTCAGAGCAGCGACATCCCCCAAAACGCCAAGCGAGCGCTGCAGCTCAAAACCGACCTGCCCATTGGCGCCGGTGACCAGAATGGCGCTCACAGCTCGACCTCATACTGCTTGCCGACCCATTCGCGATAGGCGCCGCTCGTCACGTTGCGCACCCAGTCCTGGTTGTCGAGATACCATGCGATCGTCTTGCGAATCCCCGTCTCGAAGGTCTCCGCCGGCCTCCAGCCGAGTTCACGCTCGAGCTTGCGCGCATCGATCGCATAGCGCCGGTCATGGCCCGGCCGATCTCTAACGAAGGTGATCTGATCACTGTAGCGGCTGCCATCCGCCTTCGGGCGGAGTTCGTCGAGGATCGCGCAGATGGTATGCACGACCTCGAGATTGGGCTTCTCGTTCCAGCCGCCGACATTATAGGTCTCGCCGAGCTTGCCGGCCTCCAGCACGCGACGGATGGCGCTGCAGTGATCCCGCACATAGAGCCAGTCGCGGATCTGCTGGCCGTCGCCGTAGATCGGCAGGCTTTTGCCCGACAGCGCATTCAGGATCACCAGCGGGATCAGTTTTTCCGGGAAATGATACGGGCCGTAATTGTTGCTGCAGTTCGTCGTCAGGACCGGCAGACCATAGGTATGGTGCCAGGCGCGCACCAGATGGTCGGAGGCCGCCTTGCTGGCAGAATAGGGACTGTTCGGCTCATAGCGGTTGAGTTCGTTGAACGGCGCATCGTCCTTCGACAAGGTGCCGTAGACTTCATCCGTCGAAACATGCAGAAAGCGGAAGCCCTGCTTCTCATCTTCCGCCAGGCCGTCCCAATAGCCACGCACCGCTTCCAGCAGGTTGAACGTCCCAACGATATTCGTCTGGATGAAATCCCCAGGTCCATGGATCGAACGATCGACATGGCTCTCGGCCGCAAAATTGATCACCGCGCGCGGCCGGTGCATCGACAGCAGATCGCTCACAAGCTCCCGGTCGCCAATATCCCCATGCACGAACACATGACGATTGTTGCCACGCAATCCCTGCAACGTATCCAGATTGCCCGCATAGGTCAGCTTGTCCAGATTGACCACCGTCTCATCATGCTGCACCAGCCAGTCAAGAACAAAGTTCCCACCAATAAAACCGGCACCGCCTGAGACCAATATCGTCATCGAAAA
>NZ_RAIN01000052.1:0-3053 GCF_003610155.1 Rhizobium sp. WW_1 | reverse complement strand
GGCTAGAGCGCGTCCATTGAACGCGGAATCGGATTGAGGATTGAACTAAGCCGCTGATCGCGGCGATTTGTGGCGGCCTTTGAGGAGAGCGCCCTGACTGAGAGGATGGTTGTGTTGCAACCCACCCTTCAGACAGGAGGCCCCGATGGCTGAGATAAGCCCTCTTCGCCGCCGGATGATTGAGGACATGACGGTCCGCAATTTGTCCCCGGCAACCCAGCGATCCTATATCAACGCAGTCCAGAAGTTCAGCCGCTATTTCGGCCGATCACCCGATCGGCTTGGTCCTGCGGATATCCACACCTTTCAGGTCCACCTTGTTTCAACCGGGATATCGTGGGTTTCGTTAAACCAGATCGTATGTGCCCTTCGATTTTTCTATGGGATCACGCTTGGCCAGGACGATATCCCGGATCGGATCCCCTATGCGCGCGAACCACGCAAGCTCCCTATTGTTCTGTCGGCGGACGAGGTGGCTCAATTTCTTGAGGCGGTCTCCAGTCTGAAGGCGCGTGTTGCGTTGACCACGGCCTATGCCGCAGGTCTGAGAATCGGTGAGGTCTGTGGACTGGAAGTCGAGGATATCGACAGCTCGCGGATGGTGATCCATGTCCGGCATGGCAAAGGCGCCAAAGCCCGTTACGTCATGCTATCAAACGAACTCTTAGGCATCCTGCGCCGCTATTGGCGCATCTCACGTCCCACCATGTTCCTGTTTCCAGGACGTGATGCCGATAAGCCGATCGAGCCGACCGTTTTGAATGCTGCCTGTCGGTCGGCGGTCGCGGCAGCCGGCCTTTCAAAGCGCGTCACCGTCCATACGCTGCGGCACTCCTTTGCAACTCACCTGCTGGAGAATGGCACCGATATCCGGATCATCCAGGTCCTGCTGGGGCATGCCCACCTATCCAGCACGGCGCATTATACACAGGTTTCCACCGATACGATCCGATCGACAGCCAGCCCACTTGATCGGCTGCAACTTGAAGTAACGCCGCCGGAACCGTAGTCGAGTGCGTCCGACCTTTGAGGTTGCGGACATCTTTCGGCGACACGGGGGCTCTTACAGACGAGAGAACGCCGGTCATCTAGGCCACAGCGAACGGCGCGTCATGGGAGCGATAGAAGCGTGCCGGACGCCCCGACTTGGTGGTCATGTCGATGCCTGCGATCAGTGTGGCAGGACCCGCATCTCCTATAATTCCTGCCGTAATCGTCACTGCCCAAAGTGCCAGGGAGCTACACGTAAGGAATGGGTCGACGCCCGTATCGCTGATCTCTTGCCGGTGCCGTATTTCCATGTGGTCTTCACGCTACCAAGCGCCATCGCTGAGATCGCCTTCCAGAACAAGGCGGTGGTCTATGGATTGTTGATGCGGATCTCGGCTGAGACGCTGCAGACCATCGCAGCTAACCCCAAATGGCTTGGCGCAGAGATCGGTGTAACTGCTGTGCTTCACACCTGGGGCCAAGCCATGACCCACCATCCCCATGTTCATTGTGTCGTACCGGGTGGAGGGCTCTCACCCGATCGAACAAGGTGGATCAATTGCCGATCTGGCTTCTTTCTACCCGTCCGCGTGCTGTCACGTCTGTTCCGGCGGCTTTTCCTGACAGCTCTGGCTGAAGCCTTTGCCAAAAGCGAGCTGCAATTCTTCAACGACCTCGCTCATCTCAACGATGACAAAACATTCGCCCGCCATCTTGCCTGCGCTCGCAGCATTGAATGGGTTGTCTATTCGAAGCCGCCATTCGGCGGTCCAGATCAGGTGCTCGCCTATCTCGGCCGCTACACCCATCGTGTCGCCATCGCAAACAGCCGCATCGTTCATGCCGATAGCGACCATGTCGCCTTTCGATGGAAGGATTATCGTGGCAACAGTCGCGACCGTCAGAAGATCATGCGTCTTCATCCCCACGAGTTTATCCGACGATTTCTCCTCCATGTGCTTCCAGACGGCTTCCACCGCATGCGCCATTTCGGCTTTCTCGCCAATTGTCATCGGCGGGATCGTATCGGTGTTTGTAGAAGCCTCCTTGGCCAACTATCGCCAATAAGCGGGCAATCCAATTCGGCCAAACCGCAGCACGCACAGGCCCACGAATGCCCCGACTGCCGGTGGCCCATGCGTCGAACTAACTTCACCGTACCGCCTGTAGCGCCACCGCGACCATCATCCTTCCGGTGCGATACATCGTGATGCCCGACAACAATCGGTCTCTCAGAGTATTCCCAGTCGTCCAGCGCGTCGCCAGCGAGCGATATTACTCGCCCTCTGCCAGCTTAAAAATCTGCGGATCCCTTCCAATATCGCAGCAAAGTCAGCGAAGACCTCGCCAAACCGCCCTTGAAAGCCTCGTCCCTGGCTCAGTATTACCCGCAAAGCACTCGGCACGAGATGCGGCGCACTTCATCTCCGGCGGGTTGGCTCTCAATTCCCCATAGCGGCGTCAAACAACCCGCGTCTTAGTTCAATCCGGCTTACATGAGGTCGCCCGAAGTCGCCGCACTGCCCATGCGACCTCAAATAACCCTCCAGATTCCGTTGTTGGTTGATTTCTGATTCCATTGTCCGACTGGTGATTTGGTCGGAGGCAATATGACCCGCGCTTTCAGCGATGATCTTCGCAGCCGCGTTCTGGCGGCGTCACATGATGGAATGTCGGCGCGATCGGCGGCGGCCCGGTTTGGGATCGGTGTGTCAACGGCCATCGCCTGGATTGCCAGCGCGCGGCAGGGCCAAATGACGCCGGCGAAGCAAGGACGGCGCGGCGGCTCACGCCTGGATGTCCACGAGGATTTTATCGTGGGTATGATCGAAGAGGAAAAAGACATCACCCTCAACGAGATGGTTCTGAGGTTGGCCGAAGAGAGGACAGTTTCCATCGGTCGCAGCGGTCTCGATGTCTGGCTGCGCAAGCGCGGCTGGACGTTCAAAAAAAGACCGCACATGCACTGGAGCAAGAACGCCCCGATCTCTTGAAGCGCCGTCGGGACTGGTTCGAGGGTCAACTCGATCTCGATCCCAACCGGCTTGTCTTCATCGATGAGA
>NZ_RAIN01000051.1:0-3116 GCF_003610155.1 Rhizobium sp. WW_1 | reverse complement strand
ACGCGATACGACAAACGCGACGACAATTTCCTCGCAGCCGTTCAGCTCGCATCAATTCGGATTTGGATACGATCTTATGAGTCGGTCACCTAAGGCGGCCAGGCGATTTTCGATTCTATCCTAATCTCGAACTGGCTGAACACCTGCTCGACGGCTTCCTTCGTCAGCCGGTCAACGAGGATCTGCTCCATTTGGCCATCGCGTGGTATGACAATGGAAGCGCCGAGCAGTCGCCATCCTTCGCGATGACGGACGAAAGGGGCCGTGTGACGCGGCTGTCACTCGCAGATACAATCGCGACGGGGGCATGGGGATCATGACGAAGGCATTCCGGGCGGAGTTTGGGAGCGTCGGCCTAACACTAAGGCAAGTCGTCGCTGGACGATCGTCTAGTCCCATAGCTAGCCTTCAACTTTGCCCGCTGATCATTCGTCATACTGCGGGTGAAATCTTTAACTGCCCATACAAGCGCGATCTTTTCGAGATGCCTCGGGTCAGTTAAGCCGTACCGATAGAGAGCAATCAATCGCACCGCAAAACCTTCCGCTGAGTACTCGTTGGGATCGAACCATGGCTGACTGGCGACCAGGTCAAAAACACCTTTGACGATTTCCAGATCCTGGGGCCGCAGCTTGCCTTCTGCGAGGCGGAGCAATCGCTTCATTATCGTCCTTTCACGTACATCAAGGTCAGGCCAGTGCGATCGGCTGCATTGAGTGGCTGAAGATTTCCGCTCATGCCGGAAGGAAGTGCTGCGCATCTAGCCGATGCGAAGCTATGCCTGCTAGTCGCTTCCCATCCGTGGAGGTCTTGAGGCGAATGCCAGCCCACTAACGACGATCAGGAGCATCGCCGCAGAGACAAAACTCAATGTGAAGAACATATGCTCGCTGAAGCGGAGGGCCCATGGTGCGGGCAGAAGGATCAGGCCCAGCCAGAATTTCAGCCAATCGCCCCACGCGCCCGGATCAAGAATCCCGAGAATGGAGACGCAGGCAATCGCCAGCCCGATGGCGGTGCCAGTTACGCATACCATCGTCGAGCCCGCAGCGAATGGAAGAACGTAAGGCGCCAGCCACGGCGCTGCGAAGATATATGTACCAAGAAGGAGGCCAAGCCAGTTCTGCCAGCGCGGTTCACGCATGTTAATTTCCTTCGTTGATCATGGATTATTGCAGTTCTCAGAACATGCGCTGTCTCTGCCGCCAAACTCAAACCCGAAGGGCTTCCCTTTTGGATTGCTCCTCCGCAGCATCCATGGCCATTTCAAGGACGATGCGCCCATCTACGCGTCCGTGCTTTAGATCGGCCAATACCTTATTCACATCGTTCAACGGCGCACGCTGGATGGCAGCCTTGACTTTGTGATCCGCGGCAAAGGCAATCGCCTCGTCGAGATCGCGGCGCGTCCCAATAATGGAGCCGCGAACGGTGATGCGTTTCAGAACAACATCGAAGATAGGCGTCGCAAACTGACCCGGCGGAAGACCGACCAGACTGATCGTTCCTTTCTTGCGCACCAGCGACAGAGCCTGCGAAAAAGCCGACGGCGACACCGCTGTCACAAGAACGCCATGGGCGCCGCCCTGCGTTAGCTTAATGACTTCCGACATGGTATCCGGAACTGTTGCATTGATGGCGAAGTCAGCTCCGGCCATGCGCGCCAGATTGAGTTTCGCCGGCTCGATGTCGAGGGCAATAACCTTCAATCCCATTGCCTTGGCGTATTGAATGGCGACGTGGCCCAGGCCGCCGACGCCCGAGATCACGACCCATTCGCCGGGACGAGCCTCGGTCTCCTTGAGACCCTTATAGGTCGTCACACCGGCGCAGAGGATGGGCGCGATTTCCGCGAAATCGATGTGTTCAGGCAGGCGAGCTGCAAAGGCGGCATCGGCCACGACATAGTCTGCGAAGCCGCCATCGCAGCTATAACCGGTATTGTGCTGATGGTCGCACAGCGTTTCCCATCCCGTCTCGCAGTATTCGCATCTGAGGCAGGCGTCATGGAGCCACGCGATACCGACACGATCCCCGTCCTTGAAGTTGGTGACGCCTGCACCGACCGCCGCGACCACACCCGCCACTTCGTGTCCCGGTGTAAATGGAAGTGATGGGCGCACGGGCCAATCGCCGTCGGCCGCATGCAGGTCGGTATGGCAGACGCCACAGGCCTTCACCCGGACGAGGATCTTGCCCGGCCCTGGTTGTGGAATCTGCTTGTATTCGATCGACAATGGCTTGCCGAATTCCCTTACGACAGCAGCCCGCATCATCTTGTGCATTGAGACCTCCTCTTGTTATCGGAATTGCGCTGTGGCGATGGTGGTGTGAGCACTCAGGTGGCGAGCAGAGACACCAGCTTGGCCAACTCCTCAGGCGACCAACGACTTGGACAGCAGCAAAAGTGTCGGGTCATCCGGATAGGGCTGGACCCTGAACCCCATGTTCTGCTCGCGCTCAACCGCGTCGAAGTTGCTTCTGTCTTCGATGGACTCGATTTTATCCAGACCTCGGTTTTTGGCTTCCTGGACCATCAAGCTCAAAAGTTCCCAGCCGAGTCCGTGGCCCTTGAAGTCGCTCCGTACGGAAATGGCGACTTCAGCCCGTCCTTTTCCGCGGTCGCAAGCGAGCACGGCTGTCGCCACCGGTGTCGCCGTATCCTGGGCAAAAGCGATGTAGCTTTCCACGGCGCTATGATCGACACCGATCAGATCTGCGATCTGCCTACGGGAGACATGCTTGATCGCTGACAAAAAGCGGAAGCGGAGATCTTGCGGGCTGATGTGATCGAAAAGTTCGCCGAGGAGCTTTTCATCGTCATTGCCCGCTGGTCTAACCAAGACCCGCGAGCCGTCGCGCGTTGTCACATTCCATTGCTGTTCCGACACGAGCGTTTCCTCCATTCCAATGGTGCTTCGTTTGCGTGGCCGGGCTGGCGATTGGCCATGATCCTAAGCCTACGGACCAGGCCCGCATTGACGGGGATCAAACTTCGGGGCGTTCTTGATAAGGATGGAACGTAAGCGCCGTCTTTGTCCCATTTTGTCCGCTGCTTTTTGAGCATGGTTTCTCATGCGAGAAGGCTTCCATGTTATCTGGAAGCTGAATGATGG
>NZ_RAIN01000050.1:0-3387 GCF_003610155.1 Rhizobium sp. WW_1 | reverse complement strand
GTGCATGGGACAAGCTGCGCCCGACATGGGATTACGGCCATGCCGAGCGCGATATCAGATGAAGCGGATCAGACCGTACCGGTGGGGAACTCCGCTCTGGGGCGCACCCCGTTCTGACTACGTCGGTATTTCCAAACCCGAAAGCAACGATGCGATCAGTGCATCCGGAGCCTTAAACCGGCCCCGCCTCAGTTCCGGCGGAACAACCGCCTCGACAGCTTCCAATTTCTCGGACGGGTCCATGCGGAGGTAAACCTCCGTCGTGCGGATATCGGCGTGGCCGAGCCAGAGGGCGACCTTGCGGATGTCGTGGGTCGCCTGCAGCATGACGACTGCGCAGCCGTGCCGAAGCTGATGAGGTGAGACGCGACGGTCGCGAAGCGATACGCAGCTCCCGGCTGCTTTGACGACATACTTGTCGAGGACATACTCGAAGCCGGCGCGGGTCATCGGGTCGCCCTGAGCATTGACGAAGAGCTCCGGCACACGGACCTCGCCCCGGACACTTAACCAGGCGCGAATGTCGCGCGCAGTGTCTTTCCAGAGCGGCAGGCAGCGTTCCTTGCGGCCTTTTCCCAGAACTGTTACGCTGGCGCCGTGGCGAAGCGACAGATTTGCCGTCAAAACTCCGATCAATTCTGACACTCGCAAGCCTCCGGCGAAGCAGAGATGGATCATCGCCCGATCACGGATGCCAGATCTCGTCGTAAGGTCGGGTCCGTTCAGAATCGCTCGGACCTCTTCCATTGTGAGATGGCGAATGAGCTTCTGATCATGGCGTTTGGTCGGGATCGCATGGACCCGCCCGATCTGCTCCAGTGCGGACGGCACCTTATGCTCGAGGTAGCGCATGAACGCCTTGATGGCGGCGAGCCGCACATTGCGCGTCGACGCGCTGTTGCCGCGATCCTGTTCAATGTGAGCGAGGAAAGCCACGATCATCGGTGCATCGAGGTCTTCGATCGTGAGCAGAGACGGACGAGTGCCGAGCCGTCTTGCTGCGAAGTTGAACAGCAGCTTGAAGCTGAACGCGTATGTCTCGCAGCTTTGTGAGCTGTAACCTCGCTGTCGGGGCATGTAGTCTCGCAGGAAGCCGGTGATGAGAGGGGCGAGCTCGGTCATGCGGCCTTCTCCCCGACCAAAGCCTCTGCCGCCGCGGCGATGTCGGCCATCATCTCCGGCGTCGCCTGAAGATACCAGTATGTATTGTGGATACTGACATGACCCAGGTACGTCGACAGGGCGACGAAGTGCCTGGCAACTTCGCTGCGACCGGCGCCGCATTGTTCCAGCACCCGGGTTGCGAACGTATGACGAAGGTCATGGATGCGTGGCGGTTGACCTCGCTCCGGCGCAATACCCGCTCGTCGCAGCAGGGAGCGGAACGTACAATTGACGGTCGTCGGGTAGAGCTGTCGGTGCTGGACGGATGGGAAGAGCCAATCGCTCTCGCCTGCGCGTTGGCGCCGGACCTCAAGATAGCCTTGGAGCGCTTCCATGACGGTGGCGTGCAGCGGCACCAGTCGGCTCTTGCGGAACTTTGTTTCCCGAATGTGCAACACGCCATCGGGCAGGATGTCGTCGAGCCTGAGTGCAAGAGCTTCGGAGATGCGAAGTCCAGTAGCCGCGATCAGACCGAAGAGCGTGACATAGAGTTCGCGGCGCAGCGGATTGGGCTTTTGGAGCCTGAGATTGCCGGCAATATCGAGGATCCGGGCGATCTCGTCTTTTGTGTAGATGTAGGGCACCGGTCGATTGGTGGCCCGCTTGATATCCGCAAGCGGGATCTCGTGACGCGGATCTTCCGCATGAAGAAAGCGGGCAAACCCGATCAGGTTCGTCAGGCGATGCGCCATGGAGTTCGGCGTTTTAGCAGCCGTAGGCAACCATGTGAGAACCGTTGCAGCCCGAACGTGGCTCTCGCCCCGCTCGGATGCAAAGCGCGCGAACGCCAGAAGATGCCGTTCGGCCTTGATCAGCTTGTAACCGAGCGCTCGACGTAGACTAAGATAGCGACTGACGTCAGCGCTCAGCATGGCAACCTCCCGCCCCAAGGCTGCGCGATTTCCGACAGCAGGCCGATGTCTACCTTGGCGTACAGCGCCGTCGTTGATGGAGAACGGTGGCGCAACACTGCCCCGACGCCGGCAAGGCTTGCGCCGCTACGCAGCATCGCCGTCGCTGCCGAGTGACGCAACACATGCGCACCGCGATGGATGCTTTCAATTCCTGCTCTGTCGAGCGCGCGACGCACGATGCACTTCACGGCAATGCGGCTCAGTGGTCTGATTGGCGCGATATCCGTCAGGAACACTCGCGTCGTCGCAATGCGCGGTCTTGCCCGCTCAATATAGTCCAGTATGGCGTCGCCAACCTCTTGGGGCAGCGGCAGCCATTCCTCACGCCGAACCTTGCCGATAAGTGCTATTCGGCCATTCTTCCAGTCAATGTCGTCGAAGCTAAGAGTGCTGACTTCGCTTGCCCTGAGGCACAATCGAGCCAGCAAGAGCATGACTGCGCGATCGCGTAACCGGCTTTCGCCGTCACATGTGGCAAGGAGGCGGTCGATGTCACTTTGCGCAAGAAAGCGCGGCGTCGTCGCCAATTGCCAACTTGCGAAGTTCGGAACCGCGTGTTCCCGACCGGCGGGACATTTTCCCATTGCGACGAGATATTTGAGGTAGGCGCGCGTGGCGACGGTAATGCTCTGTGCCCAATGGCGTCCGTGCGGCTTGGCGGACTCGAGTACGAACATGCGGATTGCTGAAGCTGTGTAAGCAGCTGGATCAGCACACAAGGACGTCATAAATTTCACGAGGACGGCTTGATAGGTATCAAGAGTGGAAGCTTTGACACCGCGTTGTTCTCGCATCCACCGACGGAAAGCAGCCAATTCGGGCCAGGTCGTCCAATGAGGGGCGTTGCTCCGGCGGCAGGATGTCCAGCTCGCGAAGATATTCGACGAACAGCTTGGCAGCACCCTGTGGCGCACGGGCAGTTCTATTGCCGTGGAACACTGATGCGGAAGCGCTCAAGCCCGCGGTAAGTGTGTCGACGTCGTGGCCGGCGGCACGTACCCAATCGCCCCACAATGCCAGAAGGCGCACCACCTCCGTTATCGTCGCGGCCGAGTAATTCCGCTGGACAAGCCAGTGCTTGAAGCCGTCGACATGTGGTTGCAGCCAATTGATGCGAACATCGACGCTGCGGCGATGTCTATACTTTCGCTTTGTCACGCTATTTTCCTCGATTTGATCGTTGGTGCCGGTGAAGTCCGGCGTGTCGAACAAATCGGAGGTTTCAAATCCATTCCAGCGCTAGGCGAGCGACCTACCCGTTCTTAACTCCCCGAGAGCCAGCAAGGCAGAGGTTGGCATGTTGTCTGCT
>NZ_RAIN01000049.1:2500-5928 GCF_003610155.1 Rhizobium sp. WW_1 | reverse complement strand
TTCAGAAGCGACAAAGGCCGCTTGGAGCGGCCTATTGTAACACGGCTTGGCCGTTTGAGCGTAAACCTTTTGGGTTTATCGCGTGTGATCAGAGAAGATTTTTTGAGACGCATAAACCGCGATGCGGTTTAGCGTGAAGTTGCGTTTGGCAGACCTGGCAGCGACCTACTCTCCCGCGTCTTAAGACGAAGTACCATGGGCGCAGGGGCGTTTCACGGCCGTGTTCGGAAAGGGAACGGGTGCGGCCACCCCGCCATAACCACCAGGTCGGCAAAGCGCAACTTCGGGCCAAACCGCGCCAGCGGTTTATGCCCTCTACGCTAAACCTTGCGGGTTTAGCGCGATGAGAAGCTGGATTTTTTATAAACACGTCGTTGGATTGCTCAAGCCGCATGAATGCTTCGCATTCAGCGGGGGATAGGCATGAATGCTACGCATTCAGCCTGAGATGAGCACTGGCAATGGGAACGATCAAGCCAATCGAGCTATTAGTACCGGTAAGCTTCATGCGTTGCCGCACTTCCACACCCGGCCTATCAACGTGGTCGTCTTCCACGGCTCTGATAGGGAACACTCGTTTTCAGGTTGGTTTCCCGCTTAGATGCCTTCAGCGGTTATCCATTCCATATATAGCTACCCTGCTATGCCCTTGGCAGGACAACAGGTCCACCAGAGATATGTCCATCCCGGTCCTCTCGTACTAGGGACAGATCCTGTCAATATTCCTACACCCACGGCAGATAGGGACCGAACTGTCTCACGACGTTCTGAACCCAGCTCACGTACCGCTTTAATTGGCGAACAGCCAAACCCTTGGGACCTGCTCCAGCCCCAGGATGCGATGAGCCGACATCGAGGTGCCAAACAACCCCGTCGATATGGACTCTTGGGGGTCATCAGCCTGTTATCCCCGGCGTACCTTTTATCCGTTGAGCGATGGCCCTTCCACGCGGGACCACCGGATCACTATGACCGACTTTCGTCTCTGCTCGACTTGTCAGTCTCGCAGTCAGGCGGGCTTATGCCATTGCACTCGACGACCGATTTCCGACCGGTCTGAGCCCACCATCGCGCGCCTCCGTTACTCTTTCGGAGGCGACCGCCCCAGTCAAACTACCCACCATACACTGTCCCGGATCCGGATAACGGACCGCGGTTAGACATCCATGACGATAAGGGTGGTATTTCAAGGATGGCTCCACAAGAACTGGCGTCCCTGCTTCAAAGCCTACCACCTATCCTACACATGCCGACACGAATGCCAGTGTAAAGCTATAGTAAAGGTGCACGGGGTCTTTCCGTCTGACCGCAGGAACCCCGCATCTTCACGGGGAATTCAATTTCACTGAGTCTATGTTGGAGACAGCGGGGAAGTCGTTACGCCATTCGTGCAGGTCGGAACTTACCCGACAAGGAATTTCGCTACCTTAGGACCGTTATAGTTACGGCCGCCGTTTACTGGGGCTTCGATTCAGAGCTTGCACCCCTCCTCTTAACCTTCCAGCACCGGGCAGGCGTCAGACCCTATACGTCGTCTTGCGACTTCGCAGAGCCCTGTGTTTTTGGTAAACAGTCGCTACCCCCTGGTCTGTGCCACCCTCACATACTTGCGTACATAAGGGTCACGCTTCTTCCGAAGTTACGCGTGCAATTTGCCGAGTTCCTTCAACATAGTTCTCTCAAGCGCCTTGGTATACTCTACCTGACCACCTGTGTCGGTTTCGGGTACGGTCTATACGGTGGAGCTATTTCCTGGAACCGCGTCCCCGCCCACACAATCCAATAAGTGTGAACAAGTTAAGCAATCCGTCACTACCACCAGGCCCACGAATATTAACGTGGTTCCCATCGACTACGCGTGTCCGCCTCGTCTTAGGGGCCGGCTAACCCTGCTCAGATTAACTTTAAGCAGGAACCCTTGGTCTTTCGGCGAGAGGGTCTCTCACCCTCTTTATCGTTACTCATGTCAACATTCGCACTTCCGATACCTCCAGGACCCCTCACAGGTATCCCTTCACTGGCTTACGGAACGCTCCGCTACCACTCCTCAAAGAGGAATCCTCAGCTTCGGTGCATGGCTTCAGCCCCGTTACATTTTCGGCGCAAAGACCCTTGACTAGACCAGTGAGCTGTTACGCTTTCTTTAAATGATGGCTGCTTCTAAGCCAACATCCTGGTTGTTTTGGGATCCTCACATCCTTTCCCACTTAGCCATGACTTGGGGACCTTAGCTGGAGGTTAGGGTTGTTGCCCTTTTCACGACGGACGTTAGCACCCGCCGTGTGTCTGCCTGATAGTACTCCCCGGTATTCGGAGTTTGGTTAGGATCAGTAAGACGGTGAGTCCCCATAGCCCATCCAGTGCTCTACCCCCGGGGGTATTCGTCAGACGCTCTACCTAAATAGATTTCGCGGAGAACCAGCTATTTCCGAGTTTGATTGGCCTTTCACCCCTAGCCACAAGTCATCCCAATCTATTGCAACAGATGCGGGTTCGGTCCTCCAGTTGGTGTTACCCAACCTTCAACCTGCTCATGGCTAGATCACTCGGTTTCGGGTCTAATGCAACAAACTATATCGCCCTATTCAGACTCGCTTTCGCTTCGCCTACACCTACCGGCTTAAGCTTGCTTGTTACACTAAGTCGTTGACCCATTATACAAAAGGTACGCCGTCACCCTTGCGGGCTCCGACTGTTTGTAGGTATCCAGTTTCAGGTTCTATTTCACTCCCCTTGTCGGGGTGCTTTTCACCTTTCCCTCACGGTACTGGTTCGCTATCGGTCATGCACGAGTACTTAGGCTTGGAGAGTGGTCTCCCCATGTTCAGACAGGATTTCACGTGTCCCGCCCTACTCTAGGACAATAAAGTCATCTACGCGTACGGGGCTGTCACCCTCTACGGCAAACCTTTCCAGGTTCTTCCACTTTATACTTCATTGCCACTGGCCTGGTCCGCGTTCGCTCGCCACTACTTGCGGAGTCTCGGTTGATGTCCTTTCCTGCAGGTACTTAGATGTTTCAGTTCCCTGCGTTCGCTTCTTACACCCTATTTTATTCAGGTGAAGATACCTTGTTACAATGCTTAGAAACCTGAAGTGTTTATCCAGCCACCAGGCTGCCGAACCTACGCCGCATCAGCGGCGACGGCCCTTGGCCTTGCGAAGCCCAAACAGGCTTCGATCCCTCGTCCCTCGAAAGAGAGAAGGAACCGGTCAACAATTCAGATTTTCTAAGCATTTAAGGTGGGTTGCCCCATTCGGAGATCCATGGATCAAAGCTTATTCGCAGCTCCCCACGGCTTTTCGCAGCGTATCACGTCCTTCATCGCCTGTGCATGCCTAGGCATCCACTAAATACCCTTACGACACTTGATCGTTCTCATTGCCAATGCTCATCATCTAGCTGATGCTTCAAAGAAGCAGCAGCA
>NZ_RAIN01000048.1:0-7211 GCF_003610155.1 Rhizobium sp. WW_1 | reverse complement strand
GCTCGCCCGTTGAAATCGTTGCTGCATAGCTGATCCTCCGATGAACCAGCAGAAGCATCATCCTCAACAGCAGCAAATGTGAGTCAGAGCCGAAATTCGACCTTATGTTGAGTCTCAAGCCAGGCGGCGAGCTTCGGCAGCGCCTCGGAGGATTCGACGCGCAACTCGTGTGGGCTGTAAAGGACGGTATCGACGCCATCCAGGCGCAGGCTCGGCACGAGATCGGCCGCCTCGGCCTTCGTCATCAGACGGCACTTCTCGCCCATCGGCGTCCTCAAAAAGGCATCCGCCACGACGGCCGCCTCGGGACGCCGTGCCGGCATGACCAGGCCGCGATGGATAACGGCAATCCCGGCCTCGTCGACGATCCCGGCCCAAATATCACGAGCGCGCATGGCCCGCTCCCAATGCGCACCTGCCCTCTGCCCGCTGATGGTGACGAAGCCGAAATTGCGGATAGAGGCACCGACCGCCTTGGCGTTACGCTCGATGACAACGACTTTCTTGCCTTGGCGCACAGCGGCCAGCGCAACGCCGATGCCGACAATGCCCGCACCAACAACCGCAAGATCATACCTGTTCGTCATCGTCTTACCCTTTCCTCGGCCAGCATAGAACCGTGACCGTCAGTCTATAGGGTAGAGACTAGCAAAACGATATGACAGAATTATAAATTATCAGAAATTATATGATTTACCTATAATTCTGAACTCAAGTGGCAGGCAGTCCACCGTCGACTTCTTGCGCATGTTCCTTGGCGACATCGAAAAAGGCCTGGATGGCGGCGTGGTCGCGGCACTCCGGCAGAGTGACGAGATAGTGACCAATCGCCAGTTCCGGCTCGACCAGCGGCACGACTTCGATGTGATTGTCAGGCGGAACCTCGCCCTCGATGGAGATTGCAAGCCCAATTCCCGCGGCCGCCGCCGCGTAGGCGACGTCGAGCGTCGCAACCTCAAGCACCGGCTTCAGCCGCACGCCCTGCTTTGAGGCTGCGTCTTCGAGCAGCGTGCGTGTGCCGGACGCCTTGTTCCAGAGCACCATGTCGCGCCCATCAAGATCGGCAAGCGTCAACCGGCCCTTCGCCAGCATCGGATCGCCCTTGCGGCCATAGATCGCCACGCGGGATTCATGCAGGCGCAGCGAGGAAAAGCGGCTGTCGGGCGCGACCTGCGAGACGGCGGCGACATCGAGTTCGCCGCGCAGCACCGCATCGGCCAGATCAAGGGAAGGCCCGCCGCGCGTCGTCAGCCGTAACGATGGATATTCCCGAACGAATGCAGTCAGGATCGGCATGATCAGGCGGTGCGCGCTAAAACCGATCGAGATTGTGCCCGTGTTCAGCGACGTCGTATCGGTGATCGCGCGATCGACTTCGCCAAGGCATTTCAGCGTGATCCGGATCTTGGCAATCAGGTCGACCGCCGACGGCGCAACGCTGACATTGTGACCATCGCGGATGAAGACGCGGGTGCGACACAACTCTTCGAACGATTGGATCTGCGTCGAAACCGAGGGCTGGCTAATGCCCAGGTCTTCAGCCGCACGGGAAAATTTTCCCGTGCGTGCCAATGCTTCGACGGCTTTCATTTGCGCAAGCGTAACAGACGGCATTATAGACAGCCCCACCCCTGAGTAATCGCACAGCTGCCCGTTTCAATAAGTCGCGTATCTCGACGAGGCAACCGGCTTTCGGTTGGATGCTCTCCGTAACATGGCGTCAACGCAGGACGGACCTGTTGGAAAGCCGCGACAGCCCCCAGAGCACGATCAACGTCGCCGCACCCAGGATCATCGTCAGCGTTGCCGCATCGAAGATGGCGCCACGGTCGGAAAGTGCGAAAATATTGACCGGCAAGGTGACCCAGCCCGGCGGATAGACCATGACGGTCGCACCAAGCTCGCCCATCGACATCGCAAAGCTGAGACTGAAGGCCGCAACGAGATAGGGCATCAGCAGCGGCAGCGTGACGCGCCGCAGCCGATAGAACGGGCGAGCACCCAGGCTTTCGGCGATCTGCTCGCATTCGACAGGCAGGCGCGCAAGACCGGCCGATACATTGCCGTAGGTGAAGGCCGAAATCAGCACGAAATGCGCGATCAGCACGATCATCCGCGTTCCGTTCAGCAACAGCGGCGGCTGGCTGAAGGCAACCAGCAGGCCCAGTCCGATGGAGACGGACGGGACGGCACTCGGAACGAAGAAGATCAGATCGAGGGCGCTCTTGCGCAAAGGCTTCATCTTGCGCAGGGCCAACGCCGCCCAGGTGCCGCTGATAAGCGCGGCAATGCTTGCGATCGCGCCGGTGATGATGCTTGCCTTCAGGCTGTCGAAGGAGTCGCTGCGGAAGGCATTGGCGTAATGAGCCAGCGTCAGGTTGGTGGGCAGGATGTCATTCCACTGCCCGCTGATACTGGCAAGCGCAATGACAGCGATCGGTAGGCCATAGATCACTGCAAAAAGCGGCACGACAAATGCCCAGACCAGAAGCCGGCCGGACTTAGACCATATCAGCACGATTGCCTCCGAAATGAGCGATGACGGCCCGATAGAGACTGTAGAGGCCAAGCGACAGCACGACATTGACGACGGCGATGACACAGGCGGTCGTATAGTCAAACTCCTGGATCGCCTTGGCGTAAATGAGAACCGGCAGCGTGATGACGCCCTTGGCGCCGATGAAGAGCACGATGCCGAACTCGTTGACCGTCAGGAGCAGGCAGAGGCTGCCGCCGGCGATCAGGGCCGGCATTGCCGCCGGGAGGATGACCTGCCGAACGATACGCCATGGTTTCGCGCCGAGGCTGCTGGCAACCTCGATCTGGGCCTGGTCGATCTGCGAGAAAGTGGCAAGCAGCGGCCGCATGACGAAAGGTGTGTAGACGGTCGTTTCCGCCAGGATGACACCCCACTGCGAATAGAGAAAGTCGACGGGCGGCAGGTCTACCTGCATCAGCCGCATCAGGCCTTCATTCAGGAGACCGGCGGAACCGTAGATGAAGGTGAAGGCAAGCGTGACCAGAAAGGTCGGCAGCGCAATAAAGGTCTCGATCAAGCGCCCACAGAATTTCGCGCCGGGAAAAGGCACGAACGCAATCACAAGCGAGAAAATGAAGCCGAACACGAGACATCCCGCCGTCGAGCCAAGCGCGATGACGATCGTGTGCTGAAGCCCCTCATGGAATTCGCGAGACGACAGGACCTCGGCAAATGCGGAAAACGAGAGCGTGCCGGGATCGCCGAGCGACTGCCGGGCAATCAGGCCCAGCGGATAGAAGAACAATACCGCCAGGATGAGCAGTGGCGGCACACTCCAAAGGCGGTCCCAGCTCGGCCGTGGCGCAATGGCTCCGACAGCAACATCAGCCATGACGGCCATCCTCCGGCACCAGGGTCACGTCGGCGGGATTGAAGTGAAGCGTCAACATCGCGCCGGGGACGGGCGGCATGCTCATCGGCGCCGAGGACATGCGGACTTCCTGTCCGGCGATGTCGAGCGTGACATTATGAGTATCGCCCTGCCATTGAACGCTGCGCACGACACCGGTCAGCCGATTGCTGTCACCCTGGGGCTCGTCGAGACGGAAATCATGCGGCCGGGCGCAAAGCAGGCAATCGCTTCCCGCCGTCAGATGATGGTGGTTGCGCGCGACCAGCACCTGATCCCCGAACTTCACCTGTGCCCGCTGATCGTCGAGCGGCTGCACGCCCTTCACTTCGAGGAGATTGGCGCGGCCAAGAAACTCCGCGGAAAAGCGGTTCGGCGGATAGCGAAACAGCGACTGGGCATCGCCGAAGGCACGGAGCTTTCCATCGCGCATGATGCCGATATGATTGGCGAGCGTCAGTGCTTCCGACTGGTCATGCGTGACATAGAGCACGGTCAGCGACGGCAGCTCGCGATGCAGCCTGGCGAGCTCATCGACCATCGAGCGGCGGATCTGTGCATCGAGTGCGGACAACGGCTCATCAAGCAAGAGCACCTGCGGGCGGATCGCGATGGCGCGAGCGATCGCGACGCGCTGCTGCTGGCCGCCGGAGAGCTGGCGCGGATAGCGCTTCGCGTAGGCGGCCATGCCGACCATGGCCAAGGCTTCCGGGACGCGGGCGCGAATAATCTCTTCAGACACGCGCCGGGCCCTCAATCCGAAGGCGACATTCTCCTCGACCCGCATATGCGGAAAGAGCGCATAGTTCTGCACCACCATGCCGATATCGCGGTCATAGGGTGCGAGGTTGGTGACGTCGCGGTCGCCGATCATGATGCGGCCGCCAGAGGGGCGTACAAAGCCCGCCACGGCGCGCAGCGCCGTCGTCTTTCCCGAACCGGACGGGCCGATCAGGGCGACGATCTCGCCCGGATTGACGGTCAGGTTCAGCGAGTCGAGAACGGTAAGGCCATTATAGGCAACCGAGACATTCTCGAAGGCGATCCGCTTGGCTGATGCGGCCGACGCTTCCGTCGGCCGCCCGCTCTCGGATGGCTTTGTGTTCGCCATCGCCATCACCATCAGTTGCTCGCGATCGCCTTGCCGTAGGCATCGACGTCCTGCTTGAGGTCGGCAAGCACCTTGTTCCAGTCCGGCGACCAGATTTCGATGCCTTCCATGATGGCATGCAGCTTCTTGAAGTTTTCATCCGTCGGATGCACGTCGGTGCGAACCGGAAGGCCCTGTGCCACCGAGCTGACGTCCTTCTGGGCGGCTTCGCTAAGCAGGAAGTCGATCAGCTTCTTGCCGTTTTCCGAATGCGGCGCGCCCGAAACGAGGGCCACATAATAAGGCAGCGGGAAAGCGGTCTTCTTGCCGTCGGGGCCGGCCGGGAAGAAGATCTTGATGTTCGGATTGTCAGCCTGTTGTGCAAGGTTCATCTGCAGGTCGCCGTTGGCGACGTAAAGCTCGCCCTTGTTGACGAGCGCGGTGAGCTTGCCGGTCGAAGCGGACGGGCCGAGATTGTTGACCTGCAGCTTCTTCAGGTAATCGAGGCCGGCATCCTTGCCGCCGAAGGCGTGGAATGCCTGCAGCATCAGGGCAGTGCCGTCACCGGCCTGGCCAGGCGTGGAATACTGGATCTTCTGCTTGAACTTGGAGTCGAGCAGGTCCTGATAGGTCGCCGGCGGCGTCTTCAATACCGAGCTGTTGTAGATGAAGTTCGGATAGTTGTTGATCATGGCGACGTAGAAGCCCTTCGGGTCCTTGTCGCGCGCTTCGATCTTGTCGGCGCCCTTGGGTGCATAGGCAGCCAGAAGACCTTCGCTTGCAGCCTTCTGTACGAAGGGGGGCAGCGTCACGAGAACGTCGGCCTGCGTGTTGGACTTTTCCTTCGACAGGCGGTCGACAACGCCGCTCGATCCTGCCTCGACATACTGAACCTTGACGCCGGTCGCCTTGGTGAAGGCGTCGAACTCGTTGCCATACCAGCTCGGCGTACCGTCATGGAGGCCGTCGGCGCTGTAAATGGTGACGACGTCATCGGCTGCCATGGCCGGCATCGCGACGGAGGCCAGCAGGCCTGCAAGCGCAAAAATGGATTTCGTTTTCATGATCTTTCCTTTGCTCAATGACTTGACCCCAGCCAGCATTCGGAGACGAGCTAACGTTGGACGGCGCGAGCAAATTCATAGCTAAAAACTATTTCATTTATGTGACAATAGCTATTTCCTATAATTTTGATAAGGAAACCTTATTTCTTCAAACGGTTGATGGCGGGACTTGAGAAGCCCGCTGAGAAGAGTCACGAAACCCAGGATCGATGACACGATGGTGGACTCATTGATGACACTAAAGAGCACCTGGGAGTCGGGGCCTTCTCCAAGATCCCGATTGAATGAGAGCCTGGCCCTGGAAGCCAGCCACTCACTCAAATGTGGAAATCCAGGCCGATCTCCTAAACATTGGCCATGTGAGAGCGGAAAGGCCTGAGTTGTGCGGTGTCGAAGATCTTTTGGCCGCCTCGATCTAGCCCAAACCTTGTTACCCGGATGCGCTTCACATATATATGTGGCTCAAGTGGAGGATTGCTCGATGTTGAAGAACACTACCATGAATTTGCCAGATGAACTGGTCGCCAGGGTAAGAGCGTACGCCGCCCAACATCGGACAACCATGACCGCTATCGTGCGCGAGCATTTTGAAGCAATCACCGAACCGGAGAGAGAAATTTCCGACGAAGACCCGCTTCTGGCTTATTCAAAAGGGTTGCTCTCAAGGCGAGAAGTTGTTCGCCGCCTTGGCCTAAGGGACTACGCCGACCTGCTCGTCGCGCTCGGAGACGCCGACCTCCCCATGCCGCTTCCCCCGGCACACGAAATCGAAAACCAGGCCGCCACCTTCGCAAAGCTTTGGAGGATGGGATGAAGAGGTGCACGATCATCCTGCCTGATGCGGGTCCGATCAACAGCTTGTGGGTGGCAGATCGGCTCGATCTCCTCCTTGAGCTGGATATGCGGATTGTCATTGTAGACGCCGTCTACGACGAACTGACGAGCGATCTTTCCTACCTGAAAGATGCCGAAGTCAAAGATTTCATTGATAACAACTCTCCACCGTTCGTGATCGAGCGGACAGATATCGGCGAGATTGAACGAGAAAAGCGGCGACTTGGGCAAAAACTCAAGAAAAACGCCGGAGAACTCGCAATGGTCGACTTCGTCTCCGACGATGGAGGCCTTGAACGCTATCTCAAGGCTAATGAACCTGTCGCGATCCTGTTCGAGGACGCTGGCCTAAGGGTTTTCAACAGGCCACCAAATCTCCACCTGATCTCAACCATAGGCCTGCTCCGTGGATTGGAGGAAGTGGGCGTCATCGCATCAGCGAACGATGTGATCGATGAAATGCTTCATCCAAGCAAGCCCGGTAGAAGGCCTGAAGATGCCAGAAAGTTCACCGATCTTCCTAAGGGAGTAGATGAGCCAGCAGTGATTGGCAGCTCTTGGAAGCCCTAAGCGAAAGGCAGTTCGCCCCACGTTTTATCGCCTGTTCGCGATTCCACATTTTCGTTAGTGTCTGGCCCCAGAAGGGCGTCGTTTACTGAGATTGCACGATCAGGATTTTTCAACAACTGGCACCAATGGCGAGCACCACCACCGCAATGGGATTAGCGCTGGATTCGGACTAGGTCACATACCCATAAAATAGTTTTAGATTTGAGCGGTTTGTGATTCACTTTCTTCAGCGATTGGAGGCTGTGATGGCGCGCTTTGATTTGA
>NZ_RAIN01000047.1:0-7553 GCF_003610155.1 Rhizobium sp. WW_1 | reverse complement strand
ACCAGGCCAAAGCGGCTTAAATCAACCCGCAAACTGAGCCGGAAACTCCATTCTTCCAGAGCCCAAAAAGTCTCAAATCATTCGACGACGGACAGACACCGGACAAACGACTTTAACTGCGAACTGGAAGCTACGACTTTTAGTTGCTGGATTTTGCCTATGAGAGGATCAAGTCAGGAGAACACGCGCTGGATTGACATACCGCGGCATGAAAGGCCTCTTGCCGAGGCTGAGCAAGCCCTACATACTGGTTTCCTAATAGGATGATCTCATGGGCAAAGGCGAAACCCATCTATCGACGCTAGCTGGACATGCGGAGGTACTGCTTCGCGGGGAGATGTTCGACCAATTCGGTGCTCTTTGCTTTCGCAGCGACCAGCAGGGTACTCTTGAAATCTTGCTCGTGACAACCCGCGAGACGCGGCGTTGGACTATCCCAAAGGGTTGGCCGATCAAGGGACTGAAGCCGCATGAAGTGGCCGAACGTGAAGCGTGGGAAGAGGCAGGCGTGAAGGGTAAGGCGAGGAAGAAAGCCGCCGGCTACTATACATATCTAAAAACCTTGTCTGATGGTAGCAAGACTCCTGCCATGGTGGAAGTTCACCTGCTGTCTGTCGACAAAGTCTACGAAAAATTTCCTGAATACAAAGAGCGCTCCCTTGAATGGATGTCCCCTTTGGAGGCAGCGCGACGGGTCAATGAGCCAGAGTTGAAGGGCCTATTGATCATGCTGGAAGCTGGTGGTTTGGCATAGGGTGATGCCGATATGGAGGCCTCTTGTCGCATGAGCGGGAAGATCGGCTAGGTCATTTGCATTTCACTTGCGGGACGTGCAAGGTTCGGCTCCGCTTCGTTTTCGCCTCTTCTTTCCCGCCTCGGCTAAATTATAGCTACCCTCCATGCTCGCGAAAAAGTGGCGTCTTCCACGCACCGAAGTGAGAAAGCTAGAGGTCTGCCTTCCCTTCGAAATAGCAATTTGCGTTTGACCAAGCTTCGGAACGCAGGCGGTCTGCCCGCATAGTTATTGCACAGCTCGGGAACTCGATATCGTGATCGGGCGTTGTAGGTCGTCGATTTACGCGTACGTGAGAGGTGAACGTGGTCGAGAGCAAGAAGCCGACTGTAGTGAGTTCCGGGATTTCCGGGTTGGACGAAATTCTCCGTGGCGGTCTGCCCGCATCAAATCTCTATATCGTTCAAGGCGCGCCGGGGTCGGGCAAGACGACCGCAGCGTTACAATTCCTCCGTGCCGGTGCGGCGAACGGAGAGCGCTGCATTTATGTCAGCCTGTCTCAGACAAGGGCAGAGCTGGAGGCGATCGCCCTGTCCCACGGCTGGACGCTTGAGGGCATCCGGGTGGAAGAGCTCGCGGCTTCAGATTCGATCCAGGGAGCGAGCGACCAGTCGATTTTTCAGACGGCTGAACTCCGTCTGGACGAGACACGGAAGATGATCGAAACCGCGATTGAGGAGCATAAACCCAGCCGGCTTGTCTATGACTCACTGCTGGAAATACGGTTGATTACCGGCGATTCACCCCGCTTTCGTCGCGAGCTGATCGCTTTCAAGGCGTTTCTTGCCAAACGCGACATTGTGGCTCTGCTACTTGACACCCAAACACCAGAGAACGATCGAACAGGCGAAGAGGTCGATGGCATTGCTCACGGCGTCATTCGTCTCGACAAATCGCTTGAGGAATATGGTGCGGTCCGCCGCCGCGTCGAGGTCAGTAAGATGCGCGGTGTGCCTGTAGCCGACGGCTATCACGACATGGCGATCCGCGAAGGGCAGGGCGTGGTCGTATTCCCGCGCATCATACCGGGCGCCGTGGCGAGAACGGTCGAGCCGCAGTTAATCAAGTCCGGCGTGGATACGCTCGATGAAATGTTCGGTGGCGGGCAGGAATCGGGAACCACCACCCTTGTCATAGGCCAGGCGGGCACCGGTAAATCAACCATGGCATCGCTCTATGCGACCGCAGCTCTCAAACGAGGTGAGAGTGTAGGCCTGTTCCTGTTTGAGGAACGAATAGAGACTTTCTTCCGGCGCTCGGAAGGATTGGGCATGGATCTGCGCCAATTTCACAAGGATGGTCAGCTGATCATCCGGGATTTCAACCCCAATGAGATCTCGCCGGGTGAGTTCGGCCAGATCGTGCAGCAAGCGGTGAGCAGTGAAAGGGTGAAGGTCGTCGTCATCGATAGCTTCACCGGATATCTGAATTCATTGCCGCATCGTGAGAAGGCGGTCCGCGACATCCAATCGCTCCTGAAATTTCTCGCGCGCGCGGGTGTGCTTACCATGCTTATCGTCGCGCAGCACGGTCTGCTTGGCCAAGGGATTGGTATTGATGTCGATGTAAGTTTTCTGGGCGACACGGTGCTGCTGCTACGAATTACCGAGCATGAGGGTAGGCTGCGGCGCAGCATTACTGTCGTGAAGAAACGGCACGGTCCGCACGATCTCGACGTCCGGGAATTGTTCATTCAGAGCTCCGGCGTCACGGTGGTCTCATATAACCCGATTCCGGAGGCCTGATCGCTCGTGGCCGTGAATGACAGCCATCTCGACTGGGTTTTGGTCATCGCGCCCTATAGGCGCGACGCCGAACATTTGGAGACGCTCCTGGCTCAGAATGGTGTAGCGGTGCGGCGGGCGGAGGGCTTGGAACAGTTGATGGCGTTGTTAGCACAAACACCTGGCGTCCTTGTTACCACCCAGGAGGCGCTTGATCCGGAGGTGCAGGAGGCGATTGGTCGCCACCTCGTCGAGCAGCCAGAATGGTCGGAGATGCCTATTCTCATCCTATTGGATCGGATGGTTCCTCCGACCCGCGTCCAGGCTGAGCTGTCAGCCGTTTGGCCCCGCTCACGGCAACTCTATTACCAACGTCCAGTGACAATGCTCGAATTGCTGAGTGGCGTTCAATCGAGCCTGCTTGCGCGCCTGCGCCAGCGCGATGTGCGGGACCACATTGAGCGCGAGAGCGAACTTCGGCGTGAGCTCAATCATCGCGTGAAGAACATTCTCTCCAGCATCTCTTCAATCTTCCAGATGACTCGTCGGCGTGCAGTTTCGCTGGATGAGTTCGCCGATGATTTCGCCGGTCGGCTTGCCGCTCTTGCCAATGTACATTCCGCAGTGTTCCAGGCGAACGGCGATGCAGCCCAGTTCTCCCATATTGTCGAATTAACCTTCAGCCCATATCGGGCGAAAGGCGCGGATCGCATTAGTTTCAAGGGGCCGGAAATTTTGCTGAGTGCCGAAGCCGCAACGACGCTGGCCTTGTGCTTCCATGAGCTTGCGACAAATGCGCTTAAATATGGTGCCCTCTTAAGACCAGAGGGCCGGATCAGTCTGAAATGGTCCGTCTCACAAGATGGCAACCTGGATCTTGAATGGCTTGAGAGAGGAGGTCCGCCAGTGTCGGAACCCAAAAGGAGCGGATATGGAACACGCTACATCCGCTCGGCGTTATACAACCTCTTTGGCACGCCGCCCACCATCCTGTTCCATCCACAGGGGCTATGCTGTACTCAAATCGGTCCCCTTGCGCGCGTGTCACCGAAGGACCTTTGACATCCTGGAGGCCTTTTAGCCATGCCATCTTCGGCGTCTCCACTGCGCATATTCTGTCTTGAAGACAATCCACTGATCATCTTTCAAGTTGAAGCGATGATTGAGGATTTGGGGCATCTTTTTGCAGGGTCTGCCATAAGCTTTACCGACCTTGTTAAAAGACAGGATCTCGACCGAATCGACGGAGTGCTGGTGGATATCGATCTTGCTGATGGACGCACTGGTCCTAATGCGGCGTTCTGGCTTTCCCGGCAGGGGATTCCGAGCATCTTCGTCACAGGTCAGGAGGCGATCGCGGCCGAGTATTCCCATGTGGTGCTTGCAACTATTGGCAAACCGGTGTCCGAGATCGAACTCGCAGAAAAGCTGGAGCTGTTTCGACACACCAACCGCAATGGTGGCGGAACACTATGACTGGCATCCTAAACTTATTGGGCACGAGGCCGTCGATCCGCGGTTGTATCATGGCGGTTCGCGCCCAAGAGATTTCTGCCCACAGGCTCATTGCCTCTGAACACAGTTCGCGCTGATGACTGGATGACGTCTTTGGAGACTAGACGATACTAGCGCCACTGCGCATTCAATAAACTGTCCGGTAGCGGACGTCGTCCTTCTTCCAATTTGATCTGTCTCTTATTGCATGAGGAGATGTTGATGAAGGTTATGATCGTCGAAGATGAGCCCTTGGTGGCACTCGAATTGGAGCGTATCGCCGTCGAAGCCGGCCACGAGGTCGTGGGCCCCTTCATGACGGCAGGGCAGGCACTCGCCTATGCATCAAAGGCGCAGGTGGCCTTCGTGGATCTCGGCTTGGCCGATGGCGATAGCGGAGCGGGGCTTGCTCGCCGATTGACCGATCGGTTCAGGATAAAAGTGATCTTTGTGACCGGCAGCCCAGAACGTGTTGGATACGGCCTCGAAGGAGCAATCGGAATAATCGACAAGCCATTTACCGACAAGGTGATCGTCGACGCCTTGGAAAAGGCGCAGCGCCTGCAAGGTTAAGCCAGTTGTATAATTGGCATCGCGGTATGACCCCACCCATGCTCGAAATATCAATAGGTTGGGACGACGATTTGTCTCAAATCACGGTGCTGATTGACACGTTGCCGGGCGTGGCAGTGGTCGCTTGAGTTCAACTCACAGAAATCGGCGCATCATTCTCTCATCGCTTCAGTAACCGCGACAGAACCGTCAAGGCTGCGGTCAGGTCGTCGAATGATGGGCCGCCGAGGCAAAGCCTTAGGCCGCTTGCCTGATCATGCGCATCCACCATCAACGCATCTGGCGCGGTTAACCTGATGCCGTTTGTCATGGCCTCAGCGACCAGGCGACTGGCTGCACCACGTTCCATCGGTAGCCAGACATTGTAGGCGTCGGGATGCCAGGCAAGGTCGCGCATGGCGAGGAGAGAAACGGCAAGACCGGAGCGCCGCCGTGCTTCATGGCGCAGATCCCGCTGGATCGAGGAGATGACCCCGGTCGTGAGCCAATCCTCCACCACCGCGCAGGAAAGTGCTGAAGGTGCCATCGGCATATCCTGCAAATGCTCTTTTGCGGCGTCTTCCAGCCCAGGTGGCAGCGTGAGCAGGCCGATTTGCAGACCGGGGCCGAGCGACTTGGAAAGCCCGTTCACATGAAACGAGATGTCGGGGGCCAATGCGGCGAGTGGCACTACGCCGGGGTCGGACGCCGCATAAACGCCGTCCTCGACGATCCAGACGCCGGCCCGACGACAAATGTCTACGATCGCCTGCCGCCGTGAGACGCCCATGGTGACGGTTGTCGGATTGTGCAGCGTCGGAGTGAGATAGACGGCGACGCGGCCGCGCGACGACGTAGCATCGAGCGCCGCCGCTAGTGCCTCCGGCATCATTCCCTCGGTATCGATCTCCAGCCCCTGCAGGCGGCACCCGTTGCGCCGGGCAAGTGCGATAGCCCCGGGATAGGTGATCCGCTCGGTGAGTAGCAGGCCACCCGGGCCGCAGGCGAGTTGGAAGGCAAGCGCCAGCGCTTGCCGGCCACCGCTCGTCAACACCAGATGCGACGGATCAGCGGACAGACCCAGCGTTTCGAGCCAGCGGGCAAGAATACGGCGGTGCTCGACATGACCGCCGGGGGGAGCATAGAGGTTGAAATGATCCGCATCGATCCTGCGGGCAATTCCCGTCAGCGTTTTTGCCAGAATGCGAGCGCTAAGCGTGGCGGGCGGCGCATTGGATGAGAGATCGATCTGCCTTTCACCATGCGCCTCCTGGATCGCCACGAATGTCCCGCGGCCTTTGACGCTGCGCGTCAAGCCGCGCCGCTCCAGAACGGCATAGGCCTTCGTTACCGTACCGAGGCCTACACCCAGCTTCCACGCGAGATCGCGATGGGCCGGCAGTCTGTCGCCCCCTGCCAGGCGCCCCTCGATAATGTCATCGGCAAGCGCAAGCACCAGCCGCTCAGCGGCATTCGCCTCGATGTCGGCCAGACGGGGAGCCCAGGGGGATTGCAGCAACATGAATCACAGCCTCGATTAAAGTGTCACATGACACTATTCCAATAGCGGAAAGTGTAACAGGAGATATAACAAGAGCCAACGAAATCGAAGATTTGCAACTGGCGCCGGCCGAAATGGCTAGGCTTATCGAGGTCTGAATGTTTAGCCATGTCACCGTCGGAGCAAGCGATCTTGAGCGAGCGGCAAGCTTTTATGATGCTGTGCTCCTCCCGCTTGGTCTGAAGCGCCGAACCGTCGCCCCCGATGGCGGGCCCGCCGCACTATGTTGGGTGGCGACGCAATCACCTTTGCCGCGCTTTTATGTCTACAGCCCCTTCAACCGCGAAGCGGCGACAGTCGGCAATGGCAGCATGGTCGCTTTTCTGGCGCCCTCGGAAGAGGCCGTGATCGAGGCCTATGCGGGTGGCATGGCCAATGGTGGAACGGATGAGGGCGGCCCGGGGCCGCGCCCGCACTATGGCGATGGCTATTTTGGTGCCTATCTGCGCGACCCTGACGGAAATAAAGTTCATATCGTCCACCGCGGCGATCTCCCGCAATAGAGCGGAAAGCGTCCTTTCGCCCACAAAGAGCATTTCAATGATCGCCAGCCAGCTCGCCCTCATCTACGCTACCTATGTGATCGCTACCGCCAGCCCGGGGCCGAGCAATATGGCCATCATGGCAACGGCGATGCGCGACGGCCGCCTGCCGGCGCTTGCCCTGGCGGCTGGCGTTGTCAGCGGTTCGCTCTTTTGGGCGATCCTGGCAGCGACCGGCCTGTCTGCAGTCCTTGCCGCCTTTGCCCAGGCGTTGTTCGTGATCAAGATCGCCGGCGGCGTCTATCTGCTGTATCTTGCCTTTCGCGCCGGTAGATCGGCGCTGCGGCCGAAGTCGGACTTCGGTGGAGCAAATGTCGAACGTGCAACACCTCGCTATGGAGCGCTCTACCGGCAAGGTCTTCTCATGCATATCGGAAATCCGAAGGCCATCCTGTCCTGGATCGCGATCATGTCGCTGGGGTTTCGGCAAGATGCGCCGGCCGGATTGTTTCCGCTGATCATTGCCGGCTGTGCCATCCTCGGCGTCATTGTGTTCGGCGGCTACGCCCTGTTGTTCTCGACAGCCTCCATGGCTGCGCTTTACACCCGACTGCGGCGGTCGATCGAAACCGTGCTTTCCGTCGTGTTTGCCACCGCGGGACTTCGACTGCTCATCTGGCAGGGCTGAAGACTGATCCTTCGCGCCGTCGTCGCATGGGCAGACGATCCCGCGAAAGGTCACACGGCTCTAATCATCCGCTCCCGTATCAAAGACGAGACGAATATGCGCGACCTTGCAGCCTTTACACCGCGGCGAGCCACGGTTGAGGCACGATCATTAACGGTTCGAATATCGCGGCGATTGCCTCTTCGACCTGTGTTTATAAGCTTGGCATGGACTGTCACGGGCACCACGATCGCTACCTATGGCGAACGATACGGCTTCG
>NZ_RAIN01000046.1:0-9384 GCF_003610155.1 Rhizobium sp. WW_1 | reverse complement strand
TCAGATACTATCCGGTGAGCTCACATCCGGCCCGCAGGTAGCTTTGCCCCGTAGCTGAAAACTCTAAAATCAATGGGGCGTAGACGGCGCATACGATGGAACGCGCTTGGCGTGCAAATGTATGATGCGAGCATTCAAGCGATCGTTGAGAGACGAGATCGGCCTGCCGCGGTTGAAGCCGCGAGCAATGCAATCAGCAAAAATGACCGTAAGCCCAATCGCGCCTTGGGGAGCCGATTCGTCGAACCGGCTCCCCAACGATGAAGCAATGCCTTACGATACGCGATGCCCATTCCTGTCGTAGGGCCATCTCCATTCCGTGATTTCCGGCATGTCCTCGCCATATTCGCAGACGTAGTGACGGTGCCTCTCAAGCTTGCCACGCAGGAGCTTGACGACATCGGCCGCCTTTTCCTGGAGACCCGGAACCCGTTCAATCGCTTCGATGGCAAGGTGATAGCGATCAAGCTCGTTGAGAACCGTCATGTCGAAGGGTGTCGTGGTCGTCCCTTCCTCGATGAAGCCACGGACATGGAAATTTCCGTGGTTGGTGCGTCGATAGGTCAGGCGGTGGATCAGATATGGATAGCCATGATAGGCGAAGATCACGGGTCGATCCTGTGTGAACAGCCTGTCGAAGGCATCGTCAGCCAATCCATGCGGATGCTGCTCCTTCGACTGTAGCGCTAAGAGATCGACGACGTTGACCACGCGAACCGAGAGTTCCGGAATATTTTCACGAAGGATATCGACCGCGGCAAGCGTTTCCATGGTGGGGACATCGCCGGCGCAGGCCATGACGACATCTGGCTCGACAGCGGCTTGTTCATTGCCCGCCCAATCCCAGATCCCGATTCCCGCCTCGCAATGTCTGATAGCTTCGTCCATCGACAGCCATTGCGGTTCTGGCTGCTTGCCGGCGACGATGATATTGATGCGGTCATAGGTTTTCAGGCAGTGGTCGGCTATCCAAAGCAGCGTGTTGGCGTCCGGCGGCAGGTAGATGCGCACGGTGTCAGCCCTCTTGTTGGCGACCAGGTCGATAAAGCCCGGGTCCTGATGACTGAAGCCATTATGGTCCTGCCGCCAGACATGCGAGGTGAGCAGGTAGTTCAATGACGATACAGGCTTTCTCCAGGGGAGCTCCCGCGAAACCTTCAGCCATTTGGCATGCTGGTTGAACATGGAATCGATGATGTGGATGAAAGCTTCGTAGCAGGAGAAGAGGCCGTGGCGGCCTGTGAGCAGATAGCCTTCCAGCCAGCCCTGGCAGAGATGTTCGCTCAAGACCTCCATGACCCGGCCGTTTCGGGCCAGACTGATGTCATAGGGTTTTATCTCCTCCATCCACACACGGTTCGTCACCTCGAAAACGCTGCCGAGACGATTGGATTCCGTCTCGTCCGGACCAAAGATGCGGAAATTGGCGCTGGCGGCATTGAGAGTCATGATGTCGCGTAGGTAGTGGCCGAGGATCTCGGTTGATTGCGCTACAGTTTTGCCATGCTCCTCGACGACAACCGCGTAGCGGCGAATATCCGGTACGGTAAGCTCATTGCGCAACAGGCCGCCATTGGCATGCGGGTTGGCCCCCATGCGGCGTTCGCCCGTTGGTGCCAACGCTCGCAATTCATCTTTCAATCGTCCGTCGGTATCGAAGAGATCTTCAGGCTCGTAGCTCCGCATCCAATCTTCCAGGATTTTTCGGTGTTCTGCGTCTTCACGGCAATTGGAGACCGGAACCTGATGGGCACGCCAGAAACCCTCGACCTTCTTGCCATCGACCTCCTTGGGTCCTGTCCAGCCCTTCGGGCTTCTGAGGATAATCATCGGCCATCGCGGGCAGATATTGCCGGGCGTACCTTTGCGCGCCTCCGCCTGGATAGCGCGGATGCAATCGAAGACCTGGTCTAGTGTTTCAGCCATGGCCCTGTGCATCTGGTGTGGGTCCGAACCTTCGACGAAGACGGGCTCGTAGCCATAGCCGATAAAGAGATGGCGAAGATCCTCGTCCGTGTCGCGGCCCAGGATGGTCGGGTTGGCGATCTTGTAGCCATTGAGATGGAGGATGGGCAGCACTGCGCCGTCGCGAGCCGGGTTCAGAAACTTGTTGGAATGCCAGCTTGCGGCAAGCGGCCCGGTTTCGGCCTCGCCATCGCCGACGACGCATGCGGCGATCAGATCCGGATTGTCAAAGACCGCACCATAGGCATGCACCAGCGCGTAGCCGAGCTCACCACCTTCATGGATCGATCCGGGTGTTTCAGGTGCGGCGTGGCTCGGAATGCCGCCGGGAAAGGAGAACTGACGGAAGAGTTTTCTCAAGCCGTTGGTGTCTGGGGAGATGTTTGGGTAGATCTCGCTGTAGGTGCCTTCAAGATAGGTGTTTGCAACCATTCCCGGCCCGCCATGACCGGGGCCGCAGATGTAGATCATATCGAGATCGCGGTTGCGGATGACACGGTTGAGATGCGCGTAAATGAAATTGAGCCCAGGGGTCGTGCCCCAATGGCCGAGCAAGCGAGGCTTGATATGGTCGGCGCTCAGCGGTTCGCGAAGTAACGGATTGTCGAGGAGATAGATCTGTCCGACAGACAGGTAGTTGGCTGCGCGCCAATAGCGGTCGATGAGATCAAGTTCGGCGGTGTCGAGTGAATGCGTCAGAGTGATGCTTGACTGGTTTTCCATGTGTCTGCTCCAATTCGAAATGGTCGAATGCAGACTATTGCGACTGAAGCGATGGGCCATTGATCTGGATCATTTGCCTGCCAGAAGCGAGAAGGCCTCATCGGCAATGATCTGCTCCTCGTCCGTCGGGATGACGAAGGTTCCAGTTTTGCTTGAAAACGTGCTGATGATTGGGGCGTTGGCGACGTTTTTACCAGGATCGAGATCCACTCCCAGCCATCGTAGGCGGTCGCAGACTGCGGCTCGGATCTCCGGCTGATGCTCCCCGATCCCAGCGGTAAAAACCAAGCCATCGAGGCCGCCGAGAGTTGCTGTCATGCGACCGATTTCCCCGGCTATGCGCAGGGTAAAAAGGTCTATCGCCTCGGTTGCCTCACTGCGCTTGTCTTTGACAAGATCGCGCGTGTCTCCGCTGATCCCCGATACGCCGAGCAAGCCGGACCGATAGTAGAGCATTTCTTCAAGGTTCCGAAGTGTCCTGCCATTCGTTCCAAGGAGGTACAGGAGTGCGCCTGGATCGAGGGTGCCGCAGCGGGTTGCCATCGGGATGCCGTCGAGCGTTGAAAATCCCATGCTGCAATCACGACTTTCCCCATCGTCAAGTGCGCATAGGCTGGCGCCGTTGCCGAGGTGGGCAATGATGACTTTGCCTGCGGTAACATCAGGAGCCCGATTGCGCAGTTCGCGCGCGATGAATGCGTAGGAGAGACCGTGAAAGCCATAGCGTTTGATGCCTCGATCGTGCAAAGCCCTCGGTAGGGCAAATCGGCGGACCAGGTCGTTTTGAGTTGCATGAAAGGCCGTATCGAAGGAAGCGGTCTGCGCGAGCGCGGGTCGCAAATGTTTCACCGCACGGATCACTCGGAGTGCCTGCGGCTGATGCAAAGGCGCGAGTGCGACCAGCTTGTCCAATTCGTCGATATTGGCTTCATCCAGAGCAACAGGTCCTGCGAAACGATCGCCGCCATGAACCACCCGATGGCCCGCAATGCGAACCGCAGCCATGTCGAAATGTGCCGCAAGCACTTCAAATACTTCCGCGATGACAGCCCGCAAATCCTCTCCTGCCTCAGCTTCCAGACGAATGTCAAAGGCAGCGGGTCCTTCGGTCAGATGGAAGGTGAGGGGGCTTCTGCTGAAATCCACCAGTCCTTTACCGATGCGACGTGCGCTATGGATGTCACATTGAAACAGACCGATCTTCAGCGTGGAGGAGCCCATATTGAATGTGAGAAGCAGGTTCATGTCCGGCACGATTTTTCCTTCCGTTCAGAAGCCCGCAGCAAGGCGTTGCAGATATTAGTCGGTGATGGCGAGACAGGCCGATCCGATGTGCCTCTGGTGCGCATGGCCTGATAGTCACAATCATAGAGCGAGCCAGCGCCATTTGCCTTGACCCATGTCAAACTGGGAATGCTTGCGATTCCTACTCCCTCTCCAATCTTGACGAAGATCAACGCGGACTTTCTTTTCTTGCTTAAGCTCGCCTCCATCGAACAACGAGTTCAAACAGGAGGCGTGACCATGCAAGCCAAGACTATTCTGAGCGTTATCGGTGTCGATCAGGACGATGCCGACCTGCATTCTGCAATCGAATTGTGCCGGGGGGCGAAAGCCCACTTGTCCGTGCTGGTGACGGCACTCGCTGCACCACCGATCGGGGGATATGGCGAAGTGACATCGACGATATGGATCGAGGAGCGCGAGCGTCAGACGGAAGGCCTTCGCCGAAAGGTCGCTGCCTCCAAGACCATACTGCAGGCTGACGATATTTCGTTCGACGTGACCAGCCTCTTTACCGAATACGGATGGGCGGAAAATGAAATCGGAGAACGGGCGCGCTATGTCGACCTGACCTTGATCGGCGGCGGCTTTCTGGCTCATGACGACATGGGGGCGGAGATCTTGAACGGAGCCCTGTTTCAGTCGCCGGCGCCGATCCTACTCGTACCCAAAGGATATGCAGCCTCTCTTCGCCCGAAAACGGTGCTGGTTGCCTGGGACTCCCGCAACGAGGCAGGTACGGCCGTCCGGGCCGCGATGGAGCAACTGATCGCTGCCGACAACGTATGTGTTGCCATGGTCGATCCGTCCGCGACGACGCGCAGCAACGGCGAAGAGCCCGGCGCCGATGTCGCGACCTTCCTCGCAAGACATGGAATCCGTGTCTCCGTGGATGTCTTGCCCAGCGGCGGCCGTGCTGTCTCGGACGTGTTGCGTCAGCATGCGGTCGACATCGGCGCCGAGCTGATCGTCATGGGCGCCTACGGGCATTCGCGGGTGCGCGAGTGGATTTTCGGGGGGACGACCCGTTCGATGCTCGAGCAGACACCTGTTCCCCTGATGATGACACGCTGATCCCAATTGGCGCGCGGCCGCGCCGATGGCGTGGCCCACTCTCGTTACATCCTTGGAGGGGAAGACGCATGGTTGGCACCTATGTTATCGCCGAGCTACGGCCGGATCAGATCGTGCAAGCCTATCCTCTCGTCCAGGCAGCGGTTCCAACGCTTGGAATGGTGGCATGGCGCCGGATGGCATCCGACGCCAACCGCACGGACGAGATCCTCGCCGTGGTGCATCCTCGAGGTTACATTCAGGGCCTAAGTATCCACAGGCACTGGCATCATCCAACCGTTGGGCCATTGCTTGACGTCATCTTTCTGATCGTGACAAGTGCTGCCGATGAACGCGGCATTGCGCAAACCCTGTTCGCACGCATTCGATCTCGGGCCATGAAGCTGAAGTGCAAGCAAATCAGATTCTGGAACCAAAATTCCGGCAACTGGGAGCAGATGCATAACGGAGAACGGTTCTATCGCCTGGATCACGGGTTTATGACCTTCTGCGGCGACGAAGATCCGTGAGGATTCTTGCGGCGAAAGGCCAATTACTTCTTGGCAGTGAAGACGTAGCCCACACCGCGTATCGATTTGATCAATTGTGGATGCGTGGGGTCTGTCTCGATCTTCTTGCGCAGCCGCGCAATCTGGGCGTCAATCGTCCGGTCGTACACCTCCAGATTTCGGCCACGCGTCGATTCCATGAGGAACTCGCGGTTGAGCACCCGCCCGGCATGGCGTGCGAACACGACCAGCATGTCGAATTCGCCGGTGGTCAATTCGATTTCGTTTTTGTCGGGTGAGAGAAGCTGCCGTTTGCCGATATCGAGTTGCCAGCCTTCGAAACGAAGCACGTCACCGGGTTCGTTGTCCCGAGCTTTTGTCGCCGGCTGACGGCGGCGAAGAATGGACTTCAGGCGAGCATGCACTTCCCGAAGATGAAAGGGCTTGGCGATATAGTCGTCGGCGCCGACCTCAATCCCGACGATTCTGTCAACCACATCGTCACGACCTGTCAGCATTATGATCGGAATATCAGATTGTCCGCGGATTTCGCGGGCAAGGTCCAATCCGTCCTCGCCGCCTGGCAGGACCCAATCCAATAGGATGATATCAAAATTCTCTTGCTGCAGGGACGCCCGCATCTCCACACCATTCGACGCAGTGCATACGACATACCCTTCGTCCTCGAAATAGCGTGTCAGCATCTGCCGGATCCTGGGATCGTCGTCCACGACCAGAAGATGTCCGCGCCGCTGTTGATCCGGGGCCATTGCAAGGGTTCCAGTAGAGACGGGCTGCGACCTGTGACAATCCGTTACAAAATTGCACGATCTCTAACACGGGCGGCATTCGGCTGTCACTCGGAGGCCAGCAATCTATCCGCCATCGGAACAACATTTGAGAGGGATTGTCATGTTGTCGGCGAATAGCGTTGAACAGGCTCAGGCTTACAATGACGTTGTTGTTGCTTTCGAAGCCGAACCGATCTGTCTTCAGTCATTATTCTTGAAGCAACCATTGGAACAGTTGGGAGTCGGGAGAACGTTGTTCTTCGAAGGCGACCAGGCAAAACATCTTTTCGAACTCGTGGAAGGGGTTCTGCGCATTTTCAAGATCATGGCGGACGGTAGGCGCGTCATCACGGGCTTTCTCTATCCCGGCGATCTTGTCGGCGTGTCCCTCCGAAATCGTTACGTTTATAGCGCCGAAGCCGTAACCCCTGTCAGATTGCGCCGCTTCTCCCGGAAAGCTTTCGAGGACACGGTTGGCAGCTCGCCGGAACTGAGGCTGCAACTGCTTGCCTATCTCAGCGATGAAATGGCGGCAGCCCAGGATCAAATGGTGTTGCTGTCATGCAAGAATGCCGAGGAACGACTCTGTAGCTTTTTGCTGCAACGGCTTCAGCGCAAACAGGAGCAGGACAGATCGTGCAGTGTCGTTGATCTTCCGATGAGCCGCCTCGATATTGCCGACTATCTCGGTCTCACGATCGAAACAGTTTCCCGAACCATGACCAAGCTGACAAACAAGGGTATCGTAAGCCCCGTGGGACGTCATTCCATCCGCATTTTGAAGGCCACCATGCTTTCACATCTGGCGGGAGACGGTGATGAGTGCGACGATGGCCATCCGTCTGTCATTTCCTTGGATAAGGCGCGGCGGCGCCACTAACCGAATGCAAATGGAAGTTCCATGAACGATCAGCCGTCAGGACAGCAAGCTGCGGAAACCAGGCTGGACGAAATCGCCCAGATTCTCGATAGTGCCAATATTGTCGTCCATAACTTTGATGGCGTCATCCGGAGATGGACGACGGGATGCGAGCGGCTCTATGGCTGGACCCAGAAGGAAGCCGTTGGACGGGTCGTTCACGAGCTGCTGTCGACGACATTTCCGGAGCCACTCGAAGAAATACGCAGCAAGGTCGCTCGGCAGATTGCGTGGCAAGGAGAGCTTGTTCATCGGCACAAGGACGGCAGGCCCATTATCGTCGCGAGCCGCTGGGTTGCGGCGTCGTCGGTCGATCCGGACAAGCAGGTCATCGTTCAGACGAACAATGACATCAGTCATTTGAAGCAGATCCAGGCGGATCTGGCCGCGCGGGAGGCTCATCTGCGATCAATCCTCGCGACTGTCCCCGAATCCATGATCGTTATCGACGAAGCTGGGTCGATTGCGTCCTTCAGCACCGCCGCGGAAAAGTTGTTCGGATATTCGGCAGAGGAGGTTCACGGACAAAACGTTTCCATGCTGATGCCGTCGCCAGATCGCGAGGCGCATGATGGATATCTATCCCACTATCTGACGACCGGCGAACGCCGTATCATCGGCTATGGCCGTGTCGTTAGTGGGCAGCGCAAGGACGGCACGATCTTCCCGATGGAATTGTCGGTCGGCGAGGCGATCGCCAGTGGCAAACGGATATTTACCGGCTTCGTCCGTGACCTTACGAGCCGCCACAAGATCGAAGAGGAACTTCGACAATCACAAAAGATGGAAGCCATTGGCCAATTGACCGGCGGCCTCGCACATGACTTCAACAATCTGCTCACCGTCATTAGCGGCAACCTGGAAATGATCGAGACTCGGCTGCAGGATACAAAGCTGCTGCCGCTGGTTTCGGAAGCGCAAGCAGCAGCCGAGGACGGAGCGAAACTTACCGCCCAGCTCCTTGCCTTTGGCCGCCGCCAGCCTCTCAATCCCAAGCTTATGGACGTGGGCAGTTTCGTATCCGGTTTTTCCGACCTTTTGCGTCGCACCGTGGGTGAGGCGATCGAACTGCGAACGGTGATTACCGGCGCTACAAATGAAGCACTCGTCGACGGCTCGCAACTGCAGAACGCTCTCCTCAATCTTGCAATCAATGCACGCGATGCGATGCCGCGTGGTGGCCTTCTATCGATCGAGATATCGCGCCAGAGGCTCGATGCCGATTACGCTCGAATGTATCCGGAGGTCCGGACAGGCGAATATGTGCTGATCGCCGTGACCGATACTGGCGTCGGCATGTCGACTGAAACAAAGGAGCGTGCCTTCGAACCATTCTTTACGACAAAGGGGATGGGGGCTGGGACAGGCCTCGGTCTCAGTATGGTCTATGGCTTTGCGAAGCAATCGGGTGGGCTTGTCCAGCTCTATAGCGAAATCGGTCAAGGGACGAGCATTCGTATCTTTCTGCCAGCCCAGAAAGCACGCTCGACGATCGAATCGACCCGCGCAGACACGGACAAGAAGCCTGACATTCCCCAAGGATTCGAGCGTATCCTCGTTGTCGAGGACGACGCACGTGTTCGACGGGTCACCGTCTCCCGGCTTCTCGATGCCGGATACAATGTCATCGAGGCAAGCAATGGAGCCGAGGCTCTCGCTCTTTTTCAGGAGAATCATGACATTGCTCTGCTGTTTACCGACGTCGTGATGCCTGGTGGCATGGCCGGTGACGAACTTGCACATAAGGTCCGGGCATTGCGCCCTGAAATCAAGGTGCTGTTCACATCGGGCTATGCTGAACCCACGATCGCCGGTCGCG
The DNA here is from genome assembly GCF_003610155.1 of Rhizobium sp. WW_1. Classification (NCBI taxonomy): domain Bacteria; kingdom Pseudomonadati; phylum Pseudomonadota; class Alphaproteobacteria; order Hyphomicrobiales; family Rhizobiaceae; genus Rhizobium; species Rhizobium sp. WW_1. Next base: position 321 of record NZ_RAIN01000046.1, on the reverse strand, counting down.
AATTGGCGGAAGCCGGAAGCTGGTTGAAGAAACCATATACTGCCCGTCAACTTGCAATCCGTCTGCGCGAACTCCTTGATTGAGTGCTTCAAACGGGGGGGGCTATGGCGTGCCTTGTTGTCTGCAAGGTATTGATAAGCACGGGAGGCTTCATTCAGCGAATCTGTTCGAGCGGCGGGCATCCTGTCGGGATGCCCGGCCTTCTATGCCCTATCGTGGTTGCTCCGCTTTCGCCTTCGCTTGATCGTCCACGAGTTCGTACCACATGGCATTGAGAACGGCGAACGCCGCCGCGAGGGGGAAGCCGAGAAGCCAGGCAAA
>NZ_RAIN01000045.1:0-10086 GCF_003610155.1 Rhizobium sp. WW_1 | reverse complement strand
TCATCTTCGCTTCCTTTGATAGAGCTACGATGAGCCGAAAATCCTCTCTTCTCAATTAAACCAATTCTGTCTCAAGGGCGCTGATGTCGGACAGGCAAAAAGGCCAATGGTGCCAAAAATGATATTGGAGAGTGCGAGATTCAATGCCGGCACGCTTGCAAATTTCACCACTGAAATCTCCAATGCAGTCAAGTCATATACATCACTGTTGAATGATATGTGACAGCTATGAGTAGGCGCTGTCAATGACAGAAGAACTGAAAGTCGCAGCCGGCATCGCCAGTATGCTGGCCGATCCTTGCCGATTGCATATGCTCCAGTATTTGACCTGGGGGCCGTGTTCCGTTGCAGAGTTGGTGGAGCTTACGGGATCGTCGCAGCCGAACGTGTCAAATCATCTGCGCAATTTGCGTGACCACGGTCTTGTGGAATCCCAAAAGCAAGGGCGCCTTGTTATTTATCGGGTCACATCGCCGGCAATCGCCGAGGTCATTGCATCGTTGTCATGGGCGGCGACGGGAGACCACAAGGCAACAAGTATGACGACTCCGGAGCCCCTGCGAACGGCGAGGGCGTGCTATGACCATCTTGCTGGCGCCGTCGGAGTACAGGTGTTCAAGGGACTGGTTGAGCACGAAGCACTGACCGACGCGAAATTCCCATGGGACGAAGTTGAAATCGGGCCGCAGGCAGGGGCGGTTTTCCAAAAACTAGGGCTCGATTTTAACGCCCATATGGCGAACAACTATAGGCGGCTTGCCTTTGGCTGTCCGGACTGGAGCGAGCCGGGTAAATTTCATCTGGGCGGTTTTTTGGGTGCTGCTCTCTTTGCGCATTTCCTTGATAAAGGGTGGATAGAGAGGAGGGCTAACAGGGCAGTTTCGATGACCGATAGCGGAAAAGCAGCCTTGGGCTGGCTTACTTCGGAAGAGTCATAAAGCGTTGAGTTGATCAGGACGACGTCTATAGGTCGAGGGCAACGACTCAGTCTTGCATCATCCCGCCCACAGCCGACGCTTTGTTCTCGCAACTTCCTTTCGCCATTCTTCTGAGGTGCGATCTGAGCCACTCGTCATCGAGAGGTTCCCGGCCCTGCTTTGCATAGAATGTTGATTGCCACTGAGAACTGACCCGGCGGGTCAGTTCTCAGTGGCAATCAACAATGTGAGGTCATTTCGCCGGCTGTTTCAGCCACTGCAACAGGGCCGCGTGGAAGGTATCGGGATCCTGGATCTGTGGCGCGTGGCCAAGCGTCGCAAATTCGATGAGCGTACCATGCTGGAGCTTGGCCATGGTGCACTTGGCAAGCTCGGGATAGTTGCCAAGCTGCGGACGAACAGCTTCGGGTGCGAAATCCTTGCCGATCGCCGTGTTATCCTTGTCGCCCACCATCAGGAGGACAGGCATCGAGAGCCGGTCGAGTTCGTAGACGACCGGTTGGGTCAGGATCATGTCATAGAGCAATGCCGAATTCCAGGCGACAAGATCCTTGCCTGGGCCGCGATACATGCCGGCAAGCATTTGCACCCATTTTTCGTAATCGGGCTTCCATTGACCGGCATAATAGGTGCTCTTCTCGTAATTGCGGATGGTGCCGGCGGACGTTTTCAACTCGCGCCGATACCAGTCGTCGACGCCCACCGACGGCATGCCCTTGGCTGCCCAATCCTCCAGCCCGATCGGGTCGACGAGAACGAGCTGCTCTGTCGCGCCGGGGTACATCAGCCCGTAGCGGATGGCGAGCATGCCACCGGTCGAATGGCCGACAATCGTCGCCTTGTCGATGCCAAGGCTTTCGAGCAAGGCATGTGTGTTGCGTGCCAACTGCTGAAACGTATACTGATAATGCGTTGGTTTCGTCGACTTGCAAAAGCCGATCTGGTCGGGCGCGATTACCCGATAGCCTTGCCCGGCGAGAACATTGATCGTTGCCCCCCAGGTTCCCGCGCAGAAGTTCTTTCCATGCAATAGCACGATGGTGCGGCCGTTTTCATGCTCCGGTTTAACATCGACATAACGCATCGAAAGCATGGCACGCTGCGATTTGAAACGGTAGTCGTGGACTTGGAAGCCGTAGTCGAACCCCTGCAATTCGGCCCCGTAAGCCGGAGCGGTCTCGGCGTTTGCGGCTCCGATCGATGCGATCAGGAAACCGGTAATCAGCAACGGCCTGATTGCATTGCGGATGACGGTCATTGTCCCATTCCCATAAGTGCGAGCAGCAAGTTGGAAGGCTGCATATCATTGGGCGCCCGGTGCCGCCCGTGACGTTTTCGTGAGAAGCGCGTTATGGACAGCGGGGATATCGCACCGGCTGACGTGGCGCCTCGAAGCCGCACCCGGTTTTGCTCTTCGCCGTGAGCCTGTTTCAATGCTGATCGCGTCGGATGCAAATACCGACAAGAGGACTTGCCCCCAATGTTGTCTTGCCCAAGAGGACTCGACGCGCTCGGAAGGGGTAATAATTGTAATGAAACAATATTCAGATTGACATGATCCATTGCCTCTTTCACGCTGCTGTCATGAACATCCAGCGCTAGAAAGAGACGAAAATCGTGAGAACGACGGTTGTATCAGCCAGATGCCGGTGCGTGCGGTGATGGGACTAGTCACGTTACAGGATATTGAGGCCGCCCAGCGGCGCATAGCCGGATATGTGCGATCCACGCCGTTACGGATTTCGCGAGCGCTGACGCAACAAATCGGCGCTCCCGTTCATCTCAAGCTGGAAAATCATCAGGAGACTGGCAGCTTCAAACTGCGAGGCGCCACCAATGCGCTTCTGTGCTTGGACGAGGAGGCTCGTTCGCACGGATTGGTCACAGCCTCCACAGGCAATCACGGCCGAGCTGTCGCCCATGCCGCCAAGGCGATGGGTGCGCGGGCGACGATTTGCTTATCCGGGCTCGTCCCTGCCAGCAAGGTCGAGGCTATCCGAAGCCTTGGGGCGGATATTCGTATCGTCGGGCACTCGCAGGATGACGCCATGCGGGAGGTCGGGCGCCTCGTCCATGAAGAGGGTATGCATTTCGTTCCGCCGTTCGACGACGCCGATGTCATCGCCGGCCAAGGCACGCTCGGGCTCGAGGTTGCAGACGATCTGCCGGAAACCGCGCTTGTTCTCGTGCCGCTGTCCGGCGGCGGCCTTGCTTCAGGCGTTGCCGCCGCGATCAAGGGCCGTCGGCCGGCCGCAAAAGTCGTCGGCGTGTCGATGGAGCGTGGTGCTGCAATGGCGGCGAGCCTTGCGGCTGGTCGTCCGACCGACGTGCAGGAGGTCGAGACCATTGCGGATTCACTCGGCGGCGGCATTGGCCTTAACAATCGCCTGACTTTCCCGATGTGTCGCGCTCTTCTCGATGAGGTGATCCTGCTCAGCGAGGGGGAGATCGCTGCAGGCATTCGTCATGCAGCCATGGTCGAAGGCATGACGGTCGAAGGGGCGGGCGCAGTCGGGATCGCGGCCCTGCTTGCCGGCAAGATCCGATCAGACGGTCCGACAGTGATCATCGTTTCCGGGGGCAATATCGATCCGGCATTCCATCGCGCGATCGTCAATGGACAGGAAAGGGGAGTGGTCCGATGACGCGTGTGCTGATCCTTACGGAAACCGATCTTCGCAAGATCGTCCAGCTCGACAACGATGCCGTTGGCTGCGTTGAGCAGGCCTTTGTGGCGCTTGCGACAAAGGCTGTGGAAATGCCGCCCATCATGCGGCTGGATATAGCAGCTTATCGCGGCGAGGTCGACGTGAAGGCGGCCTACGTTCCCGATCTCGACAGTTTCGCGATCAAGGTCAGTCCCGGCTTTTTCAACAATCCGTCGCTAGGGCTTCCGAGCACCAACGGGTTGATGATGCTCCTGTCGGCCCGCACCGGCTTGGTCGAGGCGCTCCTTCTCGACAATGGCTATCTGACGGATGTGCGCACGGCCGCCGCGGGTGCGGTGGCCGCCCGCCACCTTTCCCGGCCGGATACCCGGATCGCTGCCATCTTCGGAGCGGGCATGCAGGCTCGCCTGCAATTGCGCGCGCTGACACTCGTCCGGCCGATCGAGGCTGCCCGGATCTGGGCGCGGGATCTGGCGAAAGCGGAAAAGCTTGCGGAGGAATTGACGGCCGAACTCGGCTTTCCCGTGTCGGCGCAAGCGGATGCAGAAGCGGCCTGCAGAGGCGCCGATATCATTGTGACCACCACGCCCTCCGACAAGCCGATCCTCAAAGCCGAATGGCTGCAGCCCGGTCAGCACGTCACGGCCATGGGCTCCGACGCCGAGCACAAGAACGAGATCGATCCCGCCGCTATTGTCCAAGCCACGCCCTACGTCGCCGACAGCCTGAAGCAGACACGGCGGCTGGGTGAGCTGCATCACGCGCTTGCCGCGGGGCTAGTTAGCGAGACCGCAGGCTTTCCCGAACTCGGGGCCATCGTCGCAGGCCAGACGGAAGGCCGCCGGTCACGTGATGCGATCACGCTTTGCGATCTGACCGGCACAGGCGTCCAGGACACTGCCATTGCCACGCTTGCTCATCGCCGCGCCATCTTGGCCGGCGCGGGGCAGGCGATCGAAACGACAAAAGCATCAGGAGACCCAGCGTGAGCGAACCGATCCTAAATTTCACCCGTGCCGAATATGCAGAACGGCTCGCAAAGACGCGCCGCGCCATGGAAAAGGCCGGTGTCGATCTCGTCATCGTCACGGATCCCTCCAACATGCACTGGCTCACCGGCTATGACGGCTGGTCTTTCTACGTGCATCAATGCGTGCTGGTGCCTGATACCGGCGAACCGGTCTGGTACGGACGCGGGCAGGATGCCAATGGCGCCAAGCGCACGGCCTATCTCGCCCACGACAATATCGTCGGCTATCCCGATCATTATGTGCAGTCCAATGAGCGCCATCCGATGGATCTGCTCTCGAAGATCATCGAGGAGCGCGGCTGGGCCAACGCTTCCATCGCCGTCGAGATGGACAATTACTGGTTCACTGCCGCAGCCTACGCTTCACTGGTCAAGCATCTGCCCAATGCCCGTTTCAAGGATGCGCAGGGGCTCGTGAACTGGCAGCGCGCCGTCAAGAGCAAGACCGAACTCGACTATATGCGCAAGGCCGGCCGTATCGTCGAAGCCATGCACAGACGGATCGTCGAGAAGGTCGAGCCGGGCATCCGCAAGTCCGATCTGGTCGCCGAAATCTATGATGCCGGCATTCGCGGCGTCGACGGCTTCGGTGGGGATTATGCCGCCATCGTCCCGTTGCTGCCATCGGGTGCGGATGCCTCGGCTCCGCACCTGACCTGGGACGACAAGCCGATGAAGAGCGGCGAGGGCACTTTCTTCGAGATCGCCGGCTGCTATCGCCGCTATCACTGCCCACTGTCGCGAACCGTTTTCCTCGGCAAACCGACGCAAGCCTTTCTCGAGGCCGAGAAGGCGACGCTGGAGGGCATGGAGGCTGGCCTTGCCGCCGCCAAGCCCGGCAATGTTTGCGAAGATATCGCCAACGCCTTCTTCGCGGTCCTGAAGAAATACGGAATCGTCAAGGATAACCGCACGGGCTACCCGATCGGTCTTTCCTATCCGCCGGACTGGGGCGAGCGGACCATGAGCCTGCGCCCTGGCGATCGCACCGAGCTCATGCCCGGCATGACATTCCACTTCATGACCGGTCTCTGGCTTGAGACTATGGGCATGGAAATCACAGAGAGCATCGTCATCACCGAGAACGGCGTCGAATGCCTCTCCAACGTGCCCCGGCGCCTTGTGGTGAAGTGATTGCCTGAGATGAACAGCATGAGCATTTCCAAACGACCATCGCCGATCACCCCGACTGTCGATTTCGACCGCGACGGCATCCAGCATGGTCATCTGCGCCTGCCCTGGTCGCGCGACGATTCCGCATGGGGGTCGATCATGATCCCCATCTGCGTCATCAGGAATGGCGAAGGGCCGACGGCGCTTTTGACCGGTGCCAATCACGGCGATGAATATGAGGGGCCTGTTGCGCTCTTCGATCTTGCCCGGACGCTGAAGCCGGAAGAGATCAAGGGGAGGGTCATCATCGTTCCCGCGATGAATTATCCCGCCTTCCAGACCGCAACGCGCACCTCGCCGATCGACAAGGGCAATCTCAATCGCAGTTTTCCCGGTCGGCCTGATGGTAGCGTGACGGAAAAGATCGCCGACTATTTTACCCGCTACCTGCTACCGCTTGCCGACATCGTCCTCGACTTTCATTCGGGCGGCCGAACGCTCGATTTCCTGCCCTATGCCGCAGCGCATGCTCTGCCGGACAAGGGCCAGGAAAAAGCCTGCTTCGACGGCGTTGCCGCGTTCTCAGCACCCTATTCCATGCGGATGATCGAGATCGATGCTGTCGGCATGTACGACACCGCGGCAGAGGAGATGGGCAAGGTTTTTGTGACGACCGAGCTTTCCGGCGGTGGAACCATATCGGCGCGCACGGCTTCCATTGCCAAGCGCGGTGTTCTGAATGTCCTGAAACAGGCAGGCATTGTCGCAGGTGCTCCGGAGACCGAACCGACGCAATGGCTCGATATGCCGTCGTCCGATTGTTTCGTCTTTGCCGAGGCGGACGGTCTCTTCGAGCCCGTCAAGGATCTGGGTGACGTGGTTGCGCAAGGAGAAATCATCGCCCGCATCCACCCGATCGGTCGCACGGGAGCTGCACCCTTCGATTATCTCGCGGCGCTCGATGGTGTCCTCGCCGCCCGTCATTTTCCCGGCCTGATCAAGACCGGGGATTGCCTGGCCGTCGTAGCAACCTTGACGGAAGGGCCTTGAATTGCCGCGGCGCGACAGCGCGGCGCGGATCACCACCCCGCTACGGCAAAGATCCGGAAAACCGGACGGTCGATAACGGAATTCAACCACAGAGGAGTGAACCATATGAAGTCGAATCTTTACCGCAGTCTCGCCGCCGTGGCCCTGACCATCGGCCTTGCCGCATCCGCCCATGCCGCCAGCCTCGAGCAGATCAAGAAGGATGGCTATATCCGCGGCGCCAGCGCCAATGAGGTACCCTACAGCTTCATGGACGAGAGCGGTTCTGCCAAGGGTATTGGTCCCGATGTTGCCGCAGCCGTCCTGAAGTCGATGGGCGTTAAGGAAATCGATTGGACCGTGACGCCGTTCGGATCGCTGATCCCGGGCCTTAAGGCCAAGCGCTTCGATTTCGTTGCCGCCGAGCAGAACATCCTGCCTGAGCGCTGCAAGCAGGTGCAGTTCACCACGCCGAATTCGAGCTATGGCGAAGGGCTTCTGGTGCCGAAAGGCAATCCGAAGAAACTGCATTCCTATGAGGACATCAAGAAGGACCCGTCGCTGAAGGTTGCGATCGTATCCGGCGCCGATCAGCTCGATTTCTTCCATGGCCTCGGCATTCCGGATTCACAGATCGTCATGATCCAGGCGAATGCGGACGCGCTTTCCACGATCCAGACCGGCCGTGCCGACGCCTATGCGGCAACCGAGCTAACCGTCGCCAAGCTGGTTCAGGGCAGCACGAATGTCGAGCATGCAGCGCCGTTCACCGACCCGGTCATCAAGGGAAAGTCGGTCAGAAGTTATGGTGGCTTCGATTTCCGGCCTGAAGACAAGGAGCTCTATAAGGCCTTCAACACGGCGCTTGAAGCCTTCAAGAAGACCGATGACTACAAGAAGATCCTGATGTCCTATGGTCTTAGCGATGAAAGCGTCGAAGCGGCACGCACCAAGAGCACCGAAGACCTTTGCGCGGGCAAGTGAGCTTATCGACAATCGGGAACGACCTGGCGGCAGTCTGCGGACGATCGCCAGGTCGCTCGGCCCCTCCCATCCTGGAACGGAGGTGACCCAAAAATGAGTTGGACACAATATCTTCCGGCATTGCTGAAGGGTGCGGAGGTGACGGCGATCATCGCCATCGCCTCGATGTTCTTCGGTGCGATCCTAGCGTTCGCAGCCGGCCTAGCGCGCTTTGCCGGAGGGCGGCTGCTGTCTTGGATCGCGATCGTCTATATCGAGATCTTTCGCGGTACATCGCTTCTGGTTCAGCTCTTCTGGCTTTACTACGCGCTGCCGCTGATCGGGATTTCCTTCGATCCCATCACGACAGGCATTGCCGGTCTTGCGCTCAACATCGGCGCCTATGGAGCGGAGGTCGTGCGCGGCGCGCTGCAGGCAGTTCCCGATACCCAGCATGAGGCGGCGCGAGCCTTGAATTTCGGGCATAGCCAGACGCTCTTCCATATCGTCCTGCCGCAGGCCGTCGTCGAAATGATGCCGGCTTTCGGCAATCTTGCCGTTCAGAACCTGAAGGATACGGCTTTGGTGTCGCTCATTTCGATCAGCGATCTGACCTTCCAGGCGCAGCAATTGCGCAACATCACGCTCGATAGCGTGACCATCTACTCGCTGACGCTTATCGGATATTTCATCATGGCGCTCATCCTCGTCGCCTTCATGCGTTGGCTGGAGACGGCCTTGCGGCGCGGCCCCGCCTTCCCCGGGAGGGCGCCGGCATGATGTATGGCTTCACCTGGGATACGTCGACGACACTGTCCTTTGCATGGTCCATCCTGCCGATCCTCGGCATCGGCCTGATCGTCACACTGGAGGCGGCGGCGGCCGGCTTTGCGATCGCCCTCGTTCTCGGCCTGGTCTTCGCCTTGCTCAGGCGCAGCCGCTTCATTGCGATCTCCTGGCCGACGGCTTTCGTCGTCGAGTTCCTGCGCGACACCCCGCTGCTCGTCCAGCTGTTCTTCCTCTACTACGTCCTGCCGATTTATGGCATCACGCTGCCTGCCTTCCTGACCGGTGCGCTGGCCCTCGGGCTGCAATATTCGGCCTATACGTCCGAGGTCTATCGTGGCGGTCTCGATGCGGTGCCTCGAGGGCAATGGGAGGCGGCGACGGCCCTCAATCTCAGCCACGGCCGCACCTATTGGGATATCATCATCCCGCAGGCGATCCCCCGCATCATACCGGCCATGGGCAACTATCTCGTCTCCATGCTGAAAGAGACGCCGGTGCTCTCCGTCGTCACGGTGGTCGACATGCTCAACCTTGCCAATCTCATCGGAGATCGGACGTTTGAGTATCTGGTGCCGCTTTCCCTCGTCGGCCTGATTTTCCTCATCCTCACGCTCGTCTGCTCGGCAGCCATTCACTGGCTCGAAAAGGCGTTGCCGAAAAACGGAATTGCTTTGAGATGACGCAACCACTGATCCGCTTTCAAGATGTGACCAAGCGCTACGGCCACCTGACCGTGCTCGACAATTTCTGCTTCGATGTTATCCCCGGAGAGAAGGTGACGTTGATCGGTCCTTCCGGCTCGGGAAAATCAACGGTCCTGCGCATCCTCATGACGCTCGAACCTTTCCAGGAGGGAACCCTGCATCTGGCCGGCATGTCCTACCACCAGGACAATGGTCGCGGACGCTTCCTCGCCAGCGAAGCGCATCTTCGCCAGATCCGCACTCATGTCGGAATGGTCTTCCAGAGCTTCAATCTGTTTCCGCACATGACCGTGCTGCGCAATGTCGTGGAGGCGCCGACCCGCGTGCTCGGGTTGGGGAGAGCGGAAGCCGAGTGCCGTGCGGTCGAACTTTTGCGCATGGTCGGGCTTTCGGAAAAGAAGGATCACTATCCGAGCCAGCTATCCGGCGGCCAGCAGCAGCGCGTTGCGATCGCCCGTGCGCTTGCCATGCGGCCGCGCGTCCTGCTGTTCGACGAGCCGACATCGGCACTCGATCCGCAGCTCGTCGGCGAAGTGCTCGGCGTCATCCGTGACCTTGCCCACGAACACGACCTGACCATGCTTTTGGTCACGCACGAAATGCGCTTTGCCCGCGAAGTGTCCGACCGCGTCTGCTTCTTCGACAAGGGCCGGATCTGCGAGCAGGGCAAGCCGGAGGAGATCTTCAGCACGCCCAGGCAAGAGCGCACCAAGGAGTTCCTGGGCTCGATCCTTTGACGGAAATCCGCTGCGGCAAGGCTAGAGCGCGTCCATTGAACGCGGAATCGGATTGAGGATTGAACTAAGCCGCTGATCGCGGCGATTTGTGGCGGCCTTTGAGGAGAGCGCCCT
>NZ_RAIN01000044.1:0-14267 GCF_003610155.1 Rhizobium sp. WW_1 | reverse complement strand
CATCCATGATTTGGTGTCCACCTATTTCGGGTGGAAACTTCATGCATCAGAGCACCGCCCTTCAGAAGGCGCACAGAAATTCGCGCTTACGATTGTGATGAGACATCAGCGTCCTTCAGCAATCTTGCCAAAGCATGCAGGCTCACGAGATCGACGTGCGGAACCGGCAGGCTGCGCCAGCATCCACTCATGGAGCGGTCGAACATCCATGCTGGGACCTCAAGAAGTCGACCAGAAGAAGAACCAGAAAGGCTGCAGCGGAAAATATGCGTCCCTTTGGACAGCGCCTCATGGATGTGAACGAGCCGCCCGAACCAGGGATGCCACGGATACAAAAGCTCGCGAACCTCGGTCCCGTGGGTGTTGTGTCGTCGTGTTGTACAACGATCATCGACCACACTCTGGACTCGGCTGGATGACACCTGCCGAGTTCGCTCAGACAATCAACCCGCGACGTGATGCAGTACTGCGCAGCCGGAATGGCTCCACACGGCAAGCCGTCGCGACCGGCCCGAATACATCAACTCAAAATCGCTGGAGCGAACTCAGAACTGGATAAAACTTGAGGGCAAGGTCAACCTGCATGACACGAAAATTACCTTTCTATCCGAGCGCCACCCAAATCTAGACGTATTTATGACCCTAATCAGACAATATAGCAGCTTCAGTACTATAAGATGCTTCACCTACTCGGAGCTTTGGGCTATCTCTCCTCGCGAGAATGTATCGTCGCTGAAAGGAATTTACGATTACATGACACATCAAAAACTCCAGATTGCAGTAAAAGTTTCAACGCTCACTCGGACATCGGCCGATTGCCTACTGCGCTAGAATCTACTTCATTGATAACGAGGCAAACGTCAATTACATCTTCCGATCTAGAATAGAGCTTGCTTGTGTGAGTTGCGATGATCGAAACATCTGACAAGTCTTCATTGCAAGTTTGCGTCTTACGCCCAAATAATCCTGTTGACATGCTCCGCAAAGTTGTGATCAACAGCGCTGATTTTACTCGTTTTGATGCACTGGGATAGAAAACTATGGAGAGAAATTCTGAGTTCGGCGGCAATCGAAAAATTGGCCTTGTTCGTGGAGAAGAGTTCGGAGCAAAACCGAGAGTAAATTCGCGAGAATTTCACTCTGACATTCCGCAATTCGACATTTCTATTATACTTACGACACATAACGAAGCAAGATACCTCTCTAGAACGCTGCAATCTATCGGAGAGGCCGTCACCTACATACGTCCCTTTGATGTCACGGTTGAAATTGTCGTCGTACTTGATAACGCTGATACTCAGACGAGTAAATTAATACATACACACGATTACCAATGTTTTGATGCAAATCAAATAATCGAAACGCATCACGGCGCGCCAGGTCTCTCCCGAAACAGTGGCATCTCCATCAGTCGTGGCGAGTATATTTTAACTCTCGACGGGGATGATCTAATCGGCTTCGACTTCCTAATGCGGATGTATTTTACAGCAACGTCGAGTCCGCGAAAAACAATAGTATTTCCCGAATTCTGCATGGGGTTTGGTGAGATTTGCTATGTATATCAGATTTTTGGCAAGAACCTAATAAGGAACTCCTTACTATTCGACACCCATCCATACGTCGCGAGAATCTTATTTCCACGTTTCCTCTTCGATCACATACAGAATGCAGACATTTCCGTAGCGAACGGTTACGCGCATGAAGATTGGCATTTCAATTCTCAATGCATTGCCTATGGGTTTGATATAGTTATAGCGTCCGACGCTGTCTTTTTCTATCGTGAACGCAAAGGGAGTATGCGAAGGCTTTTTGAAAGCCAAACCACTGGACTGATTCCGCCAAGCCCGTTCTTTAATCCGCAAACATATTTGCGTCTAACATGGGCGGATTTCACCACAGAGTCCCACAACGTCGTCCCGCCTTTCACCGTTCGAGATTTTCTGGAAAGACCAGGAATTCCCGACGTGGTTCACCATGCGAATCAAATCGAACCGTTTGTAAGCTTGGGAATCCTAAAGTATCAGCACGCTTTCAGCAACTTTAGAGAGCCAAGCTCAGCTGCCAGGGCGTATTTTGATGCGTGCAAATTTGTTGCAGGCGAAAAATTCACTGAGGTGCTCATTGTTCCCTTTTTTGTGAGAGGCGGAGCAGAGAAATACATTTTATCGCTCCTTGATGTAATCCAGAAGTCCGATCCAAATTTTCAGCTACTTGTGATTTCAGCACATCCACATGCAAAGCACGAATGGGTTGATAAATTTCCTTCTGGAACCGTCTATCTAGATCTGCAGACGCTCGGTACGTCACAGTTACCACTGGAAAACTTAGAGGAAATTACGTTACGCCTACTTCAACATATTCCTACAATTAATAGAATTTTCTTTAAGAATTGCGAATTTGTCGATTCATTTTTGCGAAAATACATCCGGTACATTGCGCACCTGGACCTTAATTACTTCCATTTTAGTGATCCGCGAGTAGAAGTAGGCGGATACATGTTCACAAACGGACAGAGCTTTGATCTTGTCAGCGAAATTGGCTCTAATTTGAACCGCGTAATTTCGGACCATAAAACTTGTTTCACAGCATTCGAAAGCTTGATCGGCTCTGCCCAGTCGCCCGATTTGGAGGTGCTCTATAACGTGTGTGAGTTACCGGAGATGCCTCTTCGGCTTCAACGTGAGCCAACCAAAAAATTACTATGGGCGGCCCGCATCTCGGAAGAAAAGCGTCCTATGCTCGTGCGAAAGATAGCACAAAAATTAAGCGATCTCGGAATGGACATCTGCATAGAGGCATACGGCAGCCCAACCTATGTTTCAATGAACAGCGAAGTCTTTGATGGGGCAATCGGGTTGAACTATCGAGGTCCGTTCAACGGATTTTCCACGCTCCCGATCGACAACTACGACGCCCTAGTTTACACGACAGCATATGACGGTTTGCCAAACGTAGTGCTGGAGGCACTTGCATTTGGCATGCCCGTTATCGCCCCAGATGTTGGTGGGATCTCAGAAGTAGTAACTGCCGACACGGGCTTTTTGCTCCAAGATGCCGCGAGCGAAGAGGTTTTGGCTAACTCGTTTGTGGAGGCGATTGAAGTGTTATATGACGACTGGTCAGCGGCCGTAACACGCGGGAATGCGGGACGTAACCTCATAGCAGAGCAACATTCGGCACAACGGCATGAGGCGCGAGTAAAAGCTATCTTTAGCCTACCCAGCGTTTCCGACAACGACAACCTACATATCTCTTCCGGAGCAATCAATGCGAACTAGACGCGATACCTCTACGACGACTTCGCAAAGCCGTGTCTCTCAATCAAAAGAGACCCGTGAGGTGCAATCTTCTTCGCTTGAAGAGCTCACCGCAGCAAAGCGAGAAATATGTGATTTACGACAAAAGATCACGGAACAGTATCTGCCAGAAATGCAGAGGTTGAGAGAAATAATAAGCCGCAATCAGTTCGAGAGAAACGCGCAGTTTGCTTTGAGAAAAGCAATGACCTATGCAGATCAAGTAAAGCATTTAAAGCTACAAATAGTAGCACTGGAATCTCGCCTCGCAGAGGCGGAGCGGCTTCGCGAAGAATGGTTCAAACCCGAAATAGAGCGCTTGAATGAGACTCTCGGTATCTTCGAGAAGACCAAGCATGAGTGGTGGGACCCTCAACTGGAATTGAGGGAAGCGAGAATAGTGTTTTTAGAAGGGCAACTAAAGGATGCGCTCGAGCGGTTGAGCCCTAAGGTAGTTGGCACAACGTCCGCAAAAAAGCCTCGTATATTCTCATTCAGCCGGAAATAGAATTCGCAGGCGGTACCTTTACCCTCAGTACTACCCGTGAGCAACATATAGAGCAGACATAAAGATGACAACGAAAATCGGAATCATTGGTGCCGGCTGGTATGGATGCCATATCGGCCTTTCGTTGAGAGCGCTCGGGTTTGAAGTTCAAATCTTTGAAAAGAATAAGCGCGTGCTCCACGAGGCGTCTGGGAACAATCAGTTTCGGCTGCATTTGGGTTTTCATTATGCTCGCCATCATAGCACCCGCATACAAAGCCGTGACGGATTCATGCGTTTTATTGAGCGCTATCCTGGCTTTAGTCGCGAAGTCCCAGACAATATATATGCCGTACCGCGCTTGGAGAGCCTGATCGATTTTCAGACATACCGCCTTATCATGAGCTCGTCCGGCCTCGACTACACAGAGACGAAAGAAAACAATCTCGGCTTGAGAAATATTGATGGAATAATAATTTCACCAGAGAGAGTATTGTTAATAGCACAAGCAAGAAAATATTTTACGGAATCACTTTCAAAAGATTTGCAATTAAATACAGATGTGACCAATCTTGAAATAAACTCAAAGAATATAAAGATAAATGGATCACCTTTCGATTTTGTTATAGATTGCACATGGGGTCATTTCAGCTCATTACCAATTAACTGCTACTACGAGCCTACACTGTTATTGTACTATGAGTGCGGCACACAGTTTCCCGCGTTGACTCTCGTAGATGGCCCCCTTGGTTCCCTTTACCCAACAGAGGATCCCAATATCTACACGCTATCGAGTGTGCCTCATACACCAATTGGACGATACAAGACGGCTCTGGAGGCGAGAGCCGCGCTAGCTGCTTTGTCGCAGCAGGAGATCAATAAAAAGCGGCTTTTGATGGAAGATCAGATTAAATACTATCTTCCGTCTTTTGGAGATCATATGCGATACATCGGTCCGCAGTTTGCGATTAAAACAAAGCCCGTAGGTAACGCAGACGATCGCAGCTGTTATGTATTCAGATCTGACCGACTAATGACAGTTTTGTCTGGGAAAATTGACACCATTTTCCATGCACAGGAACGGGTGTTGAATTTTCTCGAAACAGCATTGACTGGGATCTCAATGCGAGCTGAAAGCTCGCTAAGGCGTGAAATTGAAATTGGAGCTTTTTGAATATGACGAACGCGCTTATAGGTCACACGGGATTCGTTGGCGGAAATCTCCTAGCGCAAACACATTTCGATTTTGTATATAACTCTTCTAACATCTCAGAAATAGATGGCCGCTCGTTTCAGACGGTAGTATGCGCTGGAGTACGAGCGGTAAAATGGTGGGCGAACAAAAACCCACAGGAAGATTGGCAAGGTATTGCGAACCTTATTCACCATCTGTCAAGAGTGCAAACAGATAAGTTCGTGTTGATTTCTACTGTTGATGTTTACAACGTGGCTGAAAATGTCACCGAAGATGACTTGCCATGCGAACAATTCCTGCACGCTTATGGGCTCAATCGCCTCAAATTAGAAAGCTTTGTCCAAACCCATTTTTCAAATCATCAGATTATACGTCTTCCTGCGTTGTTCGGCCCTGGTCTGAAGAAAAATGTGATTTATGATCTCATGAATAATAATATGATCGAAGCGATTAACCCGGCGTCGGCCTTTCAGTGGTATCCAGTTCGACGGCTAACAGATGATCTTGCGCGCGCATCCGCCAGTGATGCCAAGCTAATCAACTTTGCCACCCCGCCAGTATCGGTCGCCAAAATCCACGAGCGCTTTTTTTCAGCACTAAAAATGGGCGCGCACCCCAATCCCCCCGCAGTATATGATATTCACACAAAACATGCAGCATTGTTTAGCAGTAACGGCGATTATATTATGCAAGAAGCCGAGATCTTCGACGAGCTTGCGCATTTTCTTCAAGGTAATCGACTGTGATGAGATTAGCGGTTAGCAATTTAGCTTGGGACAGAGGCGTTGAGCAAGAAGCCTTTTCACTCGTGCAGAGAGCCGGATTTGCCGGGATTGAGGTCGCTCCGACAAAGATTGCGGATTGGAAAGAACTAAATAGGAATACACTTGAATCTTACAGACTTAAGTGCGAAGCAGCCATGCTTGAGGTCCCATCCTTGCAGGCAATATTCTACGGATGCGCCGACGCTCAGCTTTTAGGCGACCGAACAGGCTTTATCAAAATGCACGAGCATTTAAAGCATGTTGTGGACATTGCATTTCACTTAGGTGCTTCGATAGCGGTATTTGGGGCACCCAAGAATCGTCAACGGGCGGAGCTCAACGAGCAGGAGGCCAGTTTGCTTGCCGTCGAACGGCTTAGGCTGTTAGGTGATACGTGCCTTGATGGCGGCTTGGTCTTGGCAATTGAACCAGTGCCTAAATATTATGGTTCAGACTTTTTGACTACAGCCTCCGAGGTTGAGTCAGTCGTTTTGGCTTGCGATCATGCAGCAGTCCGCATTCATTTAGACTGCGCATGTATTCAACTCGCCGGCGACGATCCTGTCGAAGTCACTCGCCGGTTGGGAAAAAGAGCGGCCCACTATCACATTGCAGAACCAGATCTTGCATCGTTTGCTGAACCAAAGTGTGATCATAAAGCAATAGCGCACTCACTCAAAACCAGTGGGTACGCTGGTTGGGGGGCGATTGAAATGCGGCAGCAAGGTGAAAACGACCTTCTTGCGCTTCAAAGCGCTCTTGAGTTCGCTGTCGCAGTTTACCGTTAGTAGGTAATGACTTATAGTCCGACAGTTTAGGAATATGCCATGTATATTATGGGGGGATTATGACCGATAATATCGGCCGTTTGAACGAGTTGCTTGCCGCCGGAGATTGGGCGAGCTCTCTGGAGTTAGTTCAACGTAGTGAGATCCAAACCTCAACGATGAGCAAGACAATCGCGGATTGGGCGAGAGATGCTGGGTTAAGAAAAATCGAAGCCCAGGCATTAGCAATGTATGTGAGGAATTCACCCTCTCCAGAGGAGAGTATATGCACGCAAGCTATACTTACTACATATGAAAATGGATTGCTATCTCTGTCTGCGCTGGTTGGAGCCATTGGAGTAAGACTCTATCGAGATAATCCTGTTCTTCGGGCGTATTCTAGCCTTTCTAACGCCCTATTGGAAGGAGATCTCGAAAATCTAGCTGTATTACGCAAAGCTCTGATTGAGTTTCCTGATCAGTACGGAAGCTTTTATGCTGGTTACGAAGAGGTTATGTTCCGCCGAGGCGCTATTGCGGCTGCGATTGAGGATTTGGAGCAAGCAACGCTAAAGTTGGAAACGCTGAATCCCTCGGGTACCGCGTGCCGCAGCTCAAAGATCTCACTGATAAGAATGCTCCGTGTGGCTGGGCATGTTCATCGGATGGTTGCACTTGCATTTGAGATGCTGGATCAAGACGTACCTGATCTCCACGGCGAACTTCTACAACTTTTAGCAACCGCTCTAGTTGCGGACGGGAATACTGTGGTAGATCACCCGCCCACCGAAGACGTGGGACGGTTTCTCTCGGATTTATTGCACGGTCGTACGTCACTTGGCAAAGTACCAACCTTGTCAGAGCTAGCAGCGTTTGTTTTCTGCGATTTTCAGTTTGTTGACTTATCCGCACGTGACTTCCCGTACAGCAGTCATAACATTTCGAGCGACTTTGTTTCTATCGCAAACGACGGGCCAAAGTCGATCGCAAAAGCACTCCGACGATATGAAAGAGTGAGGCCTTGGCATGATGAGCCAACACTCTCTGATCGTGTGAAAGACGTGCTTGACACCGTAGAAAATGGAAGAAAGAAGATACTCTCACCATATACAGGAAGTACGGTATATACCGAGCATATGATCGATGAAGAGTGCTTTGTATTTAAAGACAAAGATCGGGTAGGTTTAGCTACCCAATGGACTGAGACGGAGTATGCATTTGCGGACACGACCTATATTCTTCTTGATGAAAAGATCGTGCTATTCTCAGAAAATGCCGGAATCGAACCGCGGTATCTAGCGTGTTCGCTGTTCAAGCTGCTCAGAAAAATTGTCAGCAGGCGTGACGATGTCGTTATACATCTGCAGCGCAGCAACAAGGAGGTTGGGGTCGCCGAATTCTTAGTCCCACATGTAGGGCATTACATTTGGAATTCGATATCAGCTTGGGAACCTTTCTTCAAATATGGCGGGAATGATAAAGCTGACTTGTATGTGGTACGTGATAACTTCAGAACGCTTGGCGGTGTAGACGTCTTGTATGCAGCTGACATCGGCCCCAGCAAAGAAATTATTCTTTCGAGTGATGAAGCCGATATTCAATCCACAATACTTGATCGCAAAGCGATGGTTCTAACCTTGAAGAACAACTATATTTCGGCCGAACTGGCGCCGCGAGTTAGTGCATGGGCTCGTTCGCGTCTGGAACCAAATCACCTTGATAAACTCCAGAAGCTTAGAGCGGAATTTTCGCCAATGATTCTGGTTACCATTCGGCTCGATAATCGCTCTTGGGTAGATCAAGAAGAAGGATGGCCAAGACTATTTGAAGCGCTGAACGAGCGCTATCCACGCGCTTGCTTTATCCTCGACGGCGTAAACGGGAACGTCACCCAGGGATGGACCCACGCGTCTATGAGTGTTGATGACGAGTTTTTGCTTGCCGAACGAATAATTAAACGATGCCCCACGTTACAGATCTATAATTCCATAGGTTGTTCCATTGAGGAAAGCTGTATCTTGGCCGAGCTATCAGATTTCTATATAGCCCCGGTTGGTGCAGGGATGGCTAAGTATCGCTGGATCACCAATCTACCAGGTGTGGCGTTCTCGAACGAGAGCTTCTCGAAGCCCGATAGTGAACACGGACGCCTATATGATCACTATAGGGATGATGCGATAAAGGCACTTCACGTGGACCAATCTGCAGTTAAGGACGTGGCACAGGGCAATACCAGCGGTGGCAGGGCGAATTTCACTATGGATTGGCATGAGCTACTACCATTGGCGTCAGAACTATGCGAGAGGAAGGCCTTATCGTTGTAGTTTTAGATATATGGTTTCAACAATGATCATCAAATGGATTGGGGAATGTGGACCGGTGAAAAATGCACATGCCCAAGATGACGGAAGCCAAATGGGATACGAGTTGCTGCTCACAATGATATATTGTTATGGGGCGCGAGATTGGTAGTGATACGATTGCTCAAAAGCATGTCATTCACGCGCCGGCGTATCTTCGCGTCGGGTTTATTCGATGTGGATTGGTATAAATTAGCCCACCCTTACGTAGTGCGCGACAAAATTGACCCGCTCACTCATTTCCTAAAGCATGGTAGACGGCTGAGACTGGCGCCTAGTCGATTGTTCGACGCGGGTCGATATCTTGATGATTCGGCCTTAGCGAGTAGGTCGCGTTTGAATCCTCTCGTACACTACCTAGCGTACGGCAAGAAGCTTAACATTCCAATTCACCAAGCTCCTGCGAGTGGTGCGGATCGTATCCTTGAATCTGGCTTATTCGATAGCAACTGGTATTTGCGGGAGAACCCAGACGTCTTAGCTAATGGATACCCCCCTCTTCTTCACTATATGGTTCATGGCGCACTGGAAGGCAGATCTCCAGGCCCCGATTTCGATGCGAAATGGTATCTCCACCGTTATCCCGATATTGTAGGTATTAACCCACTACTACACTACATCGATTTTGGGCAAGAAGAGGGTCGCACAGCAGTTCGGCCAGAACGCGTTTTTTCCATTGCGAGAGAGACGATAGCAGGGATTGAAGATCTCGATCCTGACCTTTATGCCACCGACTACTTTGATGATATCGATCATATTGATGTAGTTGACGGGCGTCCGCGTACTCGGATGGCAAGAGCATTTGAGAAGTTGATAGCAACGATTGATACGCCGCCGAAGGCAATCGTTTTTTTGCCGTGGCTAGTTCATGGGGGCGCTGATCTGGTCGCCGCGCATGCTATTCGCGCGATGAGCGACAAACACGGGTCGGAATCGGTAGTTGCTGTAATTTGCGACCATGACCGTCTGGAGGCGATACATTTACTGCCAAAGGGCGTTAAGCATCTATCTTTACTGCAGATTGAGCCGAACTTGTCGCATGTCGAACGCATCGAATTAATAGATCTAATAATCCGCGGCTTGCGACCCAGTACAGTTCTCAACGTCAATAGCCGGTCTTGCTGGGATGCGATTAAGCGTTATGGCAACCGTTTGCAAAACTTCACACGGCTTTATGCCATGCTATTTTGTCCTGACTTCTCTGTCAGCGGGCGGCGTAGTGGGTATGCTGATCTCTACCTACGTCAATGCCTTCCTTTCTTGGCAGGAGTATACTTTGACAATAGCTCATACATCGATCAACTCACCCAACAATTCAGCGTTCCGGCGGAATTACAGAGTAAACTAGTGACTCTGTATCAGCCTGCCCCAAATGTTGCGAGAAATAACACCTCGCGACACGGCAATTCTCGCCTTCGTGTAATGTGGGCAGGGCGGTTAATGCCCCAAAAGAATGTTGATCTACTGATGAGAATTGCAGAACAAACGCAGCAATTTGAGTTTCATATATGGGGGCGTGGCAGCCATGCACTTGAACTGCAATTAAGTGACCTGTCGCGACGTATCCCCTACATACATTTTCACGGTCCATTCGAACGGTTTGAGGCATTACCAACTTCCAACTATGATGTACTGCTATATACCTCGCTATGGGACGGACTTCCAAATGTCTTATTGGAAGCAGCAGCGGCAGGTTTGACGATCGTCGCTTCTAACGTTGGGGGGATTAGCGAACTTATCGATGGAAGCACAGGATGGTTAGTTAACATCAGTGATGAAGCGTCGCACTACATCGATGCTCTTAGCGAGATCGCCATGCATCCAGCGGAAGCTCAAAGACGTATCGATGCAATGGATGAACGCTTGGCGGCACGTCACAACTGGGAGCGTTACCAACGAGTTCTCACCCAGGAGCCTACTGTGAGCAAGGGTTTTTTGTATGTCTCAACCAACGATTACGGCGATTTTAAATGCTCACCGGGAGGGAATGCTTGCCAAATCGTCGATAGCTAGCTTAGTTCGCTCGATAGCGCATGCGGAACAATCTGGATTTGCGGTTGAGGTCCTGGTTATTCTTGACCGTTCGGAAACGGTGACGCGACAGGTGATCAGCGATCACAGCTCATACCAGTTCCGCATCGTAGAGACCGATTTTGGTGATCCTGCGCGGGCGCGCAATTATGCGATATCTCAAGCGAAGGGCAAATATGTCGCTTTTTTGGATGCTGACGATCTTTGGGGGGTGAATTGGCTGACACAAGCTACGCTCGCCGCGCAGTCTCGTCACGACGCGGTAATTTGGCACCCTGAGGTTTGCGTCTACTTTGGTTCGGCTCACCATATTTTTGTTCATCTCGATATGGAGGAACCCGATTTTTGTCCAAGCGGACTTATGATTGAAAATTATTGGACAGCCCTTAGTTTTGGCGCGCGCGAAGTTTACCTGCAGAACTCCTATCCGGAGACAGATCTTAAGGCAGGATTTGGCTATGAAGATTGGGCCTGGAATATGTTGACCATCAGCCGTGGAGTTAAACATAAGATTGTTTCTGGTACCGGTCACGCGATTCGCCGGCGGGAGCAGTCCGTCTCTCGCGACACGTTATCCGTCCAAGCGGTCCCACGGCCCAACCCTTATCTGGTCGCCTATCTGCAATCAAAACAAAATCGGCCCCCTCCCATATCGGAGGCTCCTTTAGATATGGAATTGGCCGATGATCTTTCTTGAATTCATAGAAATGTCTGACCAGCGAGCAATAGAATGGGTTGTTGGTGATCTACATTTCATCCAACATGATCCTTCGCGAAAGTCTCTCCGCGATAAGACCAATGAACAAGCAACCACACCCAACAAAAACTAGATAGCTCCTATCTAACAGCTTATCGCTATAGTTATCGAAATAGGCCACTCTCATCCATTCGACACATTGAACAACGGGGCTATAGGACATAGGGATCGCAAGCTGATCCGGTAAGTTGGACACAACAAATAGCGCGCCAGAGGAGATATAGAATAATATCCCCATCAATGCATATATTGTTGCAAACATCGGAAGAAACATACTAACAACTCCGACGATCATCCCAACACCAACCGCCAGCAAAATTGTTGCAAGATACGCAAATAACGCCTCACTCAAATCGAGTGGATAGTAATAAACCCCCAACGCTACAAATATAATCCAAAGAAAAAGCAAAGATACACAACCGGCAAAAACTTCCAATATTGCCCTGCCGAATAAAACATCTGTTAATTGAACAATTGGAAACGACAACATCGGTTTATTCATAAGCAGCGAAAGTGACATAAACCGCGAGATGTAAATAAAAGTCAAAACCGGTACCAAGCCGGTCGCAAAAAACAACATAGGATCGCCGTAGGGTGCAGCTCGCCCGGCGACGATATTGATGACCATGATGATCAAGAGGTGCGCAAGAGGCCAAAGGCACTGAACAACGAAACCTAAACCGTTGTTAAAAAATCGAGAGCGCATATCACGCATGATGACAGCGTGCATAACATGCTGTTTTCTCTTTAAGGCTGCCAAGGCGAGATTCCTCTTTGAGCTCTTTTCTATACGAGACACTGACGCATCCTCAAAGATTATCTAACCTCAACCCACGTAGACTAACCCCGATGTCAAAGTAAATTTTATTGCCCACCGAGAGCACCTTCAGATTAGCCAGCTACAGATTCAAACTTGCCAATCTTATTCATGCCTATCGCCGATCAGGGTTTCCTCTATCAAAATTCGAAATGCAATAACATCCATTTTCCCTGTGTCCATCTCAACAGCAATCCGCGCAGGCAAGGGTATGGAACAAAGCTAATTAAGCCATAAGCTCTTTTACTAACCACTACATCCTAGTGCGTAAGCACTAGACCGATCAAGGCGTATACCCGCCAGCACATCTTGATCCACCTTAGCAACACTTTGCGATGACGATCTCTCCGGTTTAAGGCTTACCGAACGCAAGAGCAACTCCCCCAAGTTTCTCGACATCTTGAAGAGCACGTCCCTTCTTTAGGACTTTGAACGTTCTCGATGCCCGTTAGGGCCAATCCTTGCAGTTCACAACTTCGGGCAGTTCGCCAACAAACATATCGCACCCTTCATTTCGTCAATTCTACCAGTAGTGACGTCCGCGAAGCAACGTCTTAATGTCGGTCCTTTATGTAAGCGGCAAGCTGAGGCCGTTCAGTGGAGTGCTCCCCGTTTCACCGGACAGTCGGCTAGTTTGATTTAGCCCTGATGAACTGCCGTGATGAAACCATTTCGAGGGCGGAACATGGATGGATTTCGTTGTAGTATCGACGCTAATCCCCCATCTTGTCGCGGACATCCGCAAGGGTGAGGAACCAATGCTGGTTCAGGCACTCCGCCTGGAAGCGGCCATTGAAAACTTCAATATAGGCGTTATCCGTAGGCTTGCCTAGGCGAGAGAAGTTCAGGGTGACGCCTTTGGTATAGGCACAGAGGTCAAGATCGCGTGACACAAATTCCGTGCCCTGATCGACACGGATCGTCTTCGGATAGCCAACTTTCCAGCATACTCGTTCCGGGTTTTGCACGACATCTTCACCGCGATAGCTATGACGTGGATCGAGCATCGGCACATAGCGAAAGAAGGTATCGACGACCGTCAAGACGCGCAGCTTCTTCCCAGTCGCGAGTTGGTCGTGAACAAAGTTCCATGGCCCAGACATCGTTCGGACCAACTGCCATTTGACAATCCTCCTGCAGCTTCGCTTTGACCCTACGCTTCGGCGTCTTGTTGTGCAGTTGAAGACCCAAGCCCCTGTAAATGGGTTAGGTTTTCTTGATATTGGTGCTCCAACCCTTGCGTTCCAACAGCACATACACGCGGCGATATCCGTATCGCACACGGATCTCGCAAATGTCGCGAATGCGATGTTCCAGAGCGGCCCGATCGGCACGCCGGATCGAGATTGCCTAATCCCCGCACATACCCTTCACCACCTCTCACTTGCGAGCAGGCCTTAGAGCTTTCGCCGAATAACATCCTGCAACATCTCACGGTCCAATGTCAGGTCCGCGACGATCTTTTTCAGTCGCGTGTTCTCGTCCTCCAGCTTCTTCATCTCCGGCGGCAACGTTCCCGCGTATTTTTTCTTCTAGTTGAAATAGGTCGCCTGGTTAATCCCTGCCTTCCGGCAGATCTCCGCCACCGGCACACTTTCATCAGCTTTATCTAAAATAAACGCCTTTTGTGCATTCGAAAACTGCGCTGCCTTCATCGTCTTCCGTTCCTTTCCCAGCCAGGAAACTGTACCGGAAAACTCTAGGTCACATACCCATAAAATAGTTTTAGATTTGAGCGGTTTGTGATTCACTTTCTTCAGCGATTGGAGGCTGTGATGGCGCGCTTTGATTTG
>NZ_RAIN01000043.1:0-15457 GCF_003610155.1 Rhizobium sp. WW_1 | reverse complement strand
GGAGGAAAGCGATGGCGCTTGTAACTGACCGGGCTCTTGCTCATCACAGCGAAATAGCCGCAAACCCTTCAGCCCAAGTTAACCTGACATCACCCGCTTGACGAGTGCTGAAGGTTTTGTTAGATGGGTAAACGTTAACCCAACAACGGAAGCCAATCGGGATGCCTCCCAAATCGGTATCTTTGCGTGATATAGCTGACAGGCTTTGCCTTTCCGTAAAAACGGTATCGGGTGCGCTGAACGACAGCAACATCCGCATGTCCGACGATACGCGCGAGCGTGTACGTCTGCTGGCCGAGGAGTTGGGATATAGACCCAACGAGGTTGCTCGTGGTATGCGCACGGGTGTAATGCCGATCGTCGGAATGCTTGCCGACGGCCTTATCACTCAACCATTTGCTACCGAAATCCTGCGTCAGTTCGACAACTTGCTTCGCGCACAGGAGCTGGCCGTGATCGTGACCAGTATCAAGGACGGCAGCGAGGTCGAGAAGGGTATCGCCGATCTGCGGCGACTATTACCACAGCATATGGTCTATGCGAGTATGTATCACCAGCCGATCGACCTTCCTCGCGCCGTGCGCACCCAGATCGCGTTGATGATGAACTGCTTCGATGTCCACGGCGAAATTCCCTCACTGGTTCCGGACGAGGAGGCGGCCGGCTATGAGGCTGCCCGCCTTCTTCTGCAGAAGGCTCGGCGCAATATCGCCTATTTCAACTTGCCCGGTCTAATTGCCGGAAATCTCCGCGAAAAGGGCTTCCGCCGCGCGATGGAGGAAGATGGCGCAAGAGTTGATGAGGGATGGGTGAAACCGGCGACGCGGGGGGCGCTCTATTCGGGCGGTGCTCGCAGTCTGGTGCAGCCGACGATCAATTCCTGGTTCGGCGGCGCCCGCCATCCAGACGCTGTCATCTGCGGCAACGATCGCGTGGCGATGGAGGTCTATAACGGCCTGCGCAGGCTGGGGCACACCATTCCGGATGACGTGGCTATTATCAGTTTTGACAATCATGTCGATATCGCCAGTCGGCTCGATCCGCCACTGACCACGATGGCGCTTCCCCATCGGGAGATCGGGCGGCTCGCCGGGGACATTATCACCGGGAAGACGCCGGCCCCACAGGGCTTGGTGCGCATACCATTCCGCATTGTCGAACGGGGATCCGTTTGAATTCATAACGTCTTCAAACCAAGGGAGGATAACTCAATGTCTAAAGGTAAACGTTTACGCAGATCGGTGACCCTTGCCAGCGCTACTATGCTGGCTTTCGGCTGGTCGCTTGCGGCGCATGCCGCGTCGCTCAAGCTGATGTTTCAGGGCGATCCCTATGAAGTGACTGCGATCACCGATGTGGCCAAGCGCTTCGAGGCGGCGAATCCAGGCGTTTCGGTGGAACTGATCAATACGCCACATGATGCTTATAACGAGAAGTTCGGTGCCATGGTCAGCGCCAAGGCGCTGCCGGACATCATGGAACTAGATGCCCCTTTCCTCGCAAACTACGTCTGGTCGGGTTATCTACAGCCTATCAAGGGGCTGGTCGATGACAGTATTATCGCGGATATGACGGCGTCAAACATCTCGCAAGGCACGTACCCGGTCGATGGAAAGCTTTACGCGACTGGCCTCAGCGACTCGACTGTAGCTCTCTACGCGAGCCGCAAACAGCTCGAAAATTTGAAGATCCGCATACCTGCCTCAGTAGAGGATGCCTGGACGAAAGACGAGTTCGAGAGCGCGCTGCAGAAGCTTGCCGACAGCGGTGTGAAATGGCCGATAGATCTGTTCCGAGCCTACGGCACGAAGACAGAGTGGATCACCTATGCCTATGAACCGGCCCTTGTTTCGGCCGGATGCGATCTCATCGATCGCAAAGCCTGGAAGGCGAAGGGCACGCTGGACATCGACGCCTGCGTCGCCATCACGCAGGAAATGGCGTCCTGGGTAAAGAAGGGCTGGGTCGTGCCGCAATCGGCCGGCCAGAACCAGTTTTATGCCAAGGACCGCATGGCGGGGCTCGCGTGGGGTGGTCACTGGCTCTATGCCGACGCCCACGCCGCGATGGGAGATGATCTTGTTGTCCTGCCCCTTCCCAAATTTGGCGCAAAGAGCGCCAGCCCGAACGGAACCTGGATCTATGCGATTTCAAAGACCGCAAGCGATCCTGCAATGGCCGGGAAGTTCCTCACATTCATGCTGGCCGACAAGGCGTACCGCAAGGTTTACGCCGAACACTCTTCCTTCCCAGGCCTGAAGAGCTTTGCCGCGGAATCGCCACTCTACGCTGCGAAGGGCGCGATGGCGGTGGCTTACGAACAGGCGGGCAAAAGTGCGGTTCCGCGTCCGCCACATCCGGGTTACCCGACAATCACCCTGGCGTTCCAGGTGGCCATGACCAACATTTTCGACGGCGCCGACGCCAAGACCGAATTGTCCAAGGCAGCCAAGAAGATCGACGACGACATCGAGGACAACAGCGGCTATCCGCCCTTTGGCAATTGATCGCCCGCTCCCGTGGTGGTTCTCCCGGATCTCGGCGCCTTAAGGAGCCAAAGCGGATCCGGGGACTACCCGGCGGCATAAGCCTTTGCTGGTCATCTCCAAAAAGCATCCAAAGATCGGAAACGTCGAATGCCCACTCTTTCCCAGCCCAGCGCGCGCAGGCTCCAACCTGGATTCTGGCGTCGCCATGGTGGCAACATCCAGGAACTGGCGATGCTGGCTCCTGCCTGCATTCTCGTGATTGTCTTCCTGCTGTTGCCGTTCCTAAGCTCCTTCCGTCTAGCGCTGACCAATGAGAGGCTGATCCCGCGGCCGGTTCCGACGAAATTCGTCGGCCTCGATAATTTCCAGAACGTCCTTGCCGATGGTGATTTTTGGAACGCGGTTTGGAATGTCTTCCGCTTCACCGTGATGGTCCTACCCGTACAATGCGGGCTGGCATTGGCGTTGGCGCTTCTGCTTAATCAGAAACTTCCCTTTCGGAATGCCTTCCGCGGCGTCTTCTTTCTGCCGGCTATCACGTCCATAGCTGTGGTCTGTACGGTTTGGGGGACCCTCTTTCAATATCCCAACGGCCCGCTCAACCAGGTCGTGCATCTGCTCAGCTTCGGTTACGCGCAGCCGATCGATTGGCTGGGAGATCCCCGTTGGGCGATGCTTTCAATCGTGCTGCTTTCCGCCTGGCAAGCCTACGGCTTTCAGATGGTCGTGTACTTGGCAGGGCTTCAGAATATCCCGGCCTCGCTCTACGAGGCGGCGCAACTGGATGGCGCAAACGCATGGAACCGGTTCAGGCATGTCACGCTGCCCGGCTTGCGCCAGACGAATGTGTTCGTCCTCATCATCACCACCATCCAGGCGTTCAAGCTGTTCGTGCAGGTCAACATACTGACGCAGGGTGGTCCGCGCGGCACCACCGATACCGTCGTGCAGTACATGTTCACCGCAGGCTTCGTGAACCAGCGACTGGGTTATGGCGCGGCCGTGTCCATCCTGTTGTTCGTGATCGTCCTCATCATCTCCCTTCTTCAACGCTATGTGACGAGAGGTTAGCCATGATCGCCCAATCCTCTGCCGACACCTCCTCCGACCGGATGAAGTTTATACAGATCGTTTGCGTCGCACTCGTCGCCCTGGTGATCGTGTCGCCACTCGTCGCGCTTTTCGTTGGCTCGCTGAAACCAGATCGTTTCCAGATCCTTTCGGATATGGGAAGCTTTCGCGCCTTTTGGGTGAGTGCGCCGTCCCTCGCCAACTATTCGGAAATCGCCACCTTCTCGGGCGCGGTACCTATGGCGCGCTATCTCCTCAACTCGATCATCATTCTGGCGATTACAGTTTCGGTCGGGCTGGTCTTCAACACGATGGCGGCATTCGTGTTGGCGCGTGGCCGTCTGCCCGGAAGGGCAATCATTCTTACTGCCTTGATCGGCCTTTATATCGTTCCGCAGGAATCCATCGTTCTCCCGTTGCTCACCATCGTCACCCGGCTGGGTCTTGCCGACAGCTTCGCGGCACTGATCCTGCCTTCGATCGCAAGTCCGCTCTACATCTTTCTACTCTATCAGTTCTTTGTGCAGATTCCGGAAGATATCTACAGCGCAGCCGTTGTCGATGGCGCCCGCCCATTCTCGATCTATTGGCGTGTCTATCTGCCGATGAGTGCTCCGGCACTTGCTACCGTCGCCATTCTGCAAGGCATCGAGTCGTGGAACCAGTATCTGTGGCCGCTGATGGTCACGCAGACCAACTGGGCGCGCCCGATCTCGGTCGGCATCGCCTCCTATTTCGGGCACGACACCATCTACTGGAACACCGCGTTTGCCGCCTCGGTGATGATGATGGTGCCGGTCCTCGTCTTTTATTTGCTCTTCCAGCGCTGGTTCGTGG
Organism: Rhizobium sp. WW_1; assembly: GCF_003610155.1. Classification (NCBI taxonomy): domain Bacteria; kingdom Pseudomonadati; phylum Pseudomonadota; class Alphaproteobacteria; order Hyphomicrobiales; family Rhizobiaceae; genus Rhizobium; species Rhizobium sp. WW_1. The sequence goes on along the minus strand of NZ_RAIN01000043.1, from coordinate 11,060 downwards.
CTTCCATGATCGGCTCGGCGGTCAAGGGCTGAACTCTCGGAGTACATCATTCATGACCAGTCTAGACATCACCCGCAATGGGCCTCTGACGTTGCATCTATGGCAGCGTCCGACCTCCGGCGCTCGTGACAGCGCGGCCAAATCCTCCGTAACGGTCATCTTGGCGGGTGGAGCCCGCCAGCTTGAGGGCGGCCCCACCCATGATTTCCAACTCCATATGGCCGATATTCAAGGCCCTGCGACGGTGCAGTGGGATGTCGCCGGTACAGAGGTTTCTCTTGCCTATGTCTATGATCGCGAGACCGTGGTGGACGACGGCATTACCGTTCTCTTCACGACGGCGCGCAATGCGTTTTCTGCGGACCGCTTTCTTTGCCATCTCAAGCCGCCGTTCGGCTGGATGAACGATCCGAATGGCATGTCGATGCAAGGCGATCGACTGCATCTCTTTTACCAAAGCTATCCTCACGCGCAGCGGTGGAATGCAATGCACTGGGGCCATGCTGCGACCGACAATCTGATTGATTGGGTACATTATCCCATCTTCTTGAATCCCGACAGCGATCTGCTTGCCGACAGGCGGCGGGTAGGGGGCATCTTTTCCGGATCGGCGGTGCCGATGTCGGACGGCTCGCTACGCGTCTTCTACACCGACCGCGACGATGACCGGTTACCCTGTTGGGAATGGCAGAAGACCGCCGTGAGCCGCGATTGGATCACCGCCGAGCAGGCCGTAACGATTATCGAGGACCGTCCGCCTGAACCGAACATCGCTCGCGACAATCGCGATGCCTATGTCTTCAAAGGCGCAGACAATAAGTGGAAGTTGCTTCTCGGCGGAGCGCAAGAAGATTGCGGCGTTGTCTTTCTCTACGAGTCTGATGCGCCGGACGCAGCGTCCAATTGGCGCTACGTCGGCATATTCCATCGAGAAAGGGTGGGCGGCGGTTTGCCGCTGGAATGCCCCGCCCTTGTGCCGCTGACAGGAGCGGGCGAGGGACTGCATTTGCTTATCTTCGGCATAATTGGAGTGCGCAACAAGGAGATACTGCGTCCCCATCTTTCCTATGGTGTCGTTGGACGTCTGGAGGGTGACCGTCTGGTGGATACGCGTCGTTTCGAGCTGGATTTCGGCACCGACGCCTACGCATTCCAGGCGATTGAGCATTCCGATGGGCCCATTGCCATTGCCTGGGCGGCCAATTGGTTTGACGTCATCAAGGGGCATGATTTTCCAAGCGCAATGACCTTCCCGCGCCGTGCCTTCTTCGATGGCGAGCGTCTGCTGACCCCGCCGGACGCGGCGGTCGACGAACTTCACGACGGCATTCTCGCCGAAGGCAGTCTGACATCGTCCATGACGCTCGATCTTCAGGAGGGTCTCGCCGACCTCATCCTGGACGGGATAGACGGCGCGCCCTTCGATATAGCGTTCGTCCATCCCGATTGCACTCTACGTCTGAGCTATGATGGCCGGGAGATGGAGCTGCATTTTCAAATGGCGAACCAGCCGTCCCCCCGCTATCTGCGACAAACGGGTCGGATCAATGATCTGCGGATCCTGGTCGATCGCGGTCTCATCGAGGTCTATGCGGATGGGGGTGCCCACTGCTGCACCAAACGTTTCGATAGCGCCGTGCCAGTCGGTGCAATCAGCATCGCATTCGAGCGCGGCTCACATGGCACGTTTCGTGCGTACAAGCTGCGTCCGGCGCGGAACTTCATTCACTATGATGAAAATACAGTGACGAGGGGGAGATAGTCATGGCTAAGGTCGAACTCAAGCATATGCACAAATCGTTCGGCCAGGTCGACATCATAAAGGATGTCAACCTGACAATCGAGCATGGCGAATTCTGCGTGCTCGTCGGACCATCCGGCTGCGGCAAATCGACGTTACTGCGCATGATCGCGGGACTTGAAAACGTTTCGCGTGGAGACCTCGTCATCGATGGGGAGATTGTTAACGCCGTCGATCCCGTGCAGCGCGGCATCGCCATGGTCTTTCAGTCCTATGCGCTCTATCCCCACATGACGGTTGAGGACAATATGGGGTTCAGCCTGAAAATGGCTGGCCAGAAAAAGAGCGAGATAAAGCGCCGCATCTCGGCCGCTGCCGAGATCCTGCAACTGACCCATCTTCTCAGCCGCAAACCGAGCCAGCTTTCCGGCGGCCAACGCCAACGCGTCGCCATCGGTCGGGCGATCGTACGCAATCCCAAGGTCTTTCTCTTTGACGAGCCGCTCTCGAATCTCGATGCGGAGCTGCGTGTGTCGATGCGTGTCGAAATAGCCAAGCTTCACATGGAACTGGGTAACACAATGATCTACGTCACCCATGATCAGACGGAGGCGATGACGCTCGCCGACAAGATCGTGGTATTGCGCGCAGGGCGGATAGAACAAGTGGGCGCGCCGCTGCATCTTTACGACGACCCTGACAATCTGTTCGTTGCAGGCTTCATCGGGTCACCGAAGATGAACTTCATGTCTGCGGAAGCAAGCGGACCGTGCGCAGTGCGCTTGCCAGACGCTACGGAACTGGCCATTCCCAGCCTTTCGAACGAACTGACCGTTGGGCAAAAGATCACTGTTGGAATTCGTCCCGAACATCTGAAGGGGCGTGACGCCGCCAACTTGACTTTGTCGGTGACGGTCGATGTCGTTGAGCATCTGGGTACCACAACCTTTGCATATGCCCGCACGGCCTTCGGGCAAGCGTTGACGGCCCAATTGGGGGATGAGCGAGAGGTCCGCTCGGGCGATCGGTTTGACCTGCAATTCTCGGCAGCGGACTTGCGGCTCTTCGATTCCTCGGGACTTCGTATGCGATAGGAACTGCCATGTCGGAGCGAGTTCCGATACACGTCTTCCTCAAGCTCAACCTCACGAAGGGCACTGTAAACTTATCGGCCGACGGTTAAGATAAGGCCACCCGGTCAGGGATCACGCCACCTGAAGATGGGCGATCTCGCTCCACATCCGCTCGCGGCCTCTCGCAGCTCGCGATAATGATGAGATGGAATGTCGTGGCGGGGAGTTCGGAAGAGGTTGGCGATCGGGTCGTGGATCGAAACGAAGCGCTGAAGCTGTCGGGCTGACTTGAAGCGCTTCATGATCTTTTCCCTCCGTCGGATCGGTTGATGGGAGTTTTCTGCTCGGTTGTTGAGGCCTTTGTGCGAGCGATGTTCGACGCCGGGCATGACCTGGCGCTTCGCCGCACCGTAGGAGCGGAGCTTATCGGTGATCATGACGCGGGGCGAACGGCCTTGCCCTTTCAGAAGCTTGCGCATCAACCGCTTTGCAGCCCTGGCATCGCGGCGACTTTGGACCAGAACATCGAGGACGAATCCATCCTGATCCACGGCGCGCCAGAGCCAGTGTTTCTTCCCCCAATGGTGATGACGACCTCGTCGAGGTACCATGTGTCACCGAGCCGACCGGCTGATCGCCTTCGGATATCATTGGCGACCTGCCTGCCGAATTTCTCCGCCCACAATCTCACAGTCTGGTGAGAGACGATGACGCCACGGGCTGCCAGCATATCCTCGACCATGCGCAGGCTGAGCGGAAACCGGAAATAGAGCCATACCGCATGGGCAATCACTTCTGCCGGAAATCGATGGCGACGATAAAGAGGATCTCGGGCAAGTCTGGTCATGCAGCCAGACCCCATATTTTCACCAATGCCCGCTTAACGTTACGATGCCCTGTCGTGTTCTGCGTGGAGCAAACTTATTACGAAGTGCTCGAAGCCCGGATCAAAACAGAAAGGATTTTTGGGGTCGCAGTCATCTACGCCGCTGACCACGGGCCAAAAGTCGCTGCAAAGTCCGCCGGCGCAACCTCAGGATGTTGGTTTCCACGCAGAACTGAGCCGGCTCAGTTCCGCGTGGAAACCAACAGCTGTCAAGAATGTTGTCGACAAAGCTTGACGTCGATCCTGCTTAAAAACGAAAGGCCCGCTATCCAGCGGGCCTTTTTCTGTGGAGGCGCCCTCAAGATCTCAGTAGCCTTTGACTGCTTCAAATCATCGGCATCTGACGGCAAAAACTGCTACACGGAAATGCTGCCCATCCGATACGCCGGCTGAGTTTAATTAGGAGAAGCTCCGCATGGGCTGGAAGACACCAAAATTCGAGGTCGTGAACGGCTATAAAATTGTTGAAGTCGATGGACCGATCTTCAAGGTCTACGATGGCACTTTACAGCTGGGTGACGATTTTCCGTACTCTGGAGAAGCTGCTGCTTATGCCAATGCCCTCCCAAAAGGAGATGCGCTAGTGCCAGCCAATCTCCGCCCTCGGTTTTGAATCCGCTCAGTCCTGCTTTCCTGATAGTGAGGCAGTAATTGCGGTGGCGCAACGCTCTTTCCAGATGCCTACAGGTACAGGTTCAGAGGAAACGCTCCCATTACGACCGCTGATTTGCCTGTATCGGCCGCAAGCTTTTGTTTGTCGGGGACATTCGAATACCGCCGCCGCCAGCGGCGGCTGATCGCGCAACTCAGACTGCCATGACAACCAGTAATAGAAATAATGGTATCGAGAAAACTAAGCGTTGACGCGGTTGCTCCGCTACTCTATAGGTGCCTCATCGATCTTTTGCTTGCCGAGCTTTGTCTACCGCGCGATTGGCACCGTGCTCTAAGCGAACTTCCCTCTCAAAAATAGTCGGTCTTTACCTGCGTGGCATCCGCTCCGCAGTTCGTCACTCTATGCTTTGAAAGGGTTCATCATGACCACTGGCACAGTAAAATGGTTCAATTCCACCAAGGGCTTCGGCTTCATCCAGCCTGACAACGGCGGCGCTGACGCCTTCGTTCATATCTCGGCAGTCGAGCGCGCCGGTATGCGCGAACTCGTCGAAGGCCAGAAGATCGGCTTCGAGCTCGAGCGCGACATGAAGTCGGGCAAGATGTCGGCCACCAATCTTCAGGCTGCTTAATTGATATTGGCTTCCCTTTGACCACGGATGTACTGGCATCGCCGGAAGCAATTATCAGTTTGAGGCCAGGCAGTTCGCCTGGCCTTTTTCGTTTTGGTGTCATAGCCAGCATCGAGGAAATTTAATGACAGAGACATATAGCAAATCGCGCCAACAGGCAGAGACCGCCTTCGGCAATCTCCAGACGGAGTTCTTCGCCAAGAACAATGCGGCGGAAGAGCTTGAATCTGTAGCTCAGGCCCGTGAAGCCAAGACATTCAGGCTGCGCGAAGCGCGCCTCGCCAAGGAGCAAGCTGACCGGATATCAGCAACATCTGCGCTGCTTGCCAAGCGATCGAAGTCCAGCTGATCGTCCCCCGGACGACTAATATCAGGATAAAAATTTGAAACATGCTCGAAATAACGAACTCACCGACCGCCGCTTAGCTGCTGCGGTCGCCAAGGCGGCTCTTCTCAATGCCTACCGAGCTGCGAAGACGGCGGCTGAGCCAATTCAAGCCTCCAGGCAGGCCGAGCGCATCTCACTTGTTGAAGCTCGCGAAGCCCGCCGTGCGGAACGTCAAAGACTGAAGCTGGAGGAGCGGACTCGGCTCGAGACGCTCGCGGCTGAAGAGCAGGTAGCCACAGAGGCCGCTGCCGCAGCCGAGATCGAGGCGCGCCAGTCGGCCGAAAATGCCCGGATATCACGGGTTGTTCAAGACGAGGCCGCCCGCAAAACCGAACGCGACAGACGTTACGCCGCCCGCAAGGCCCGGCAGGCTTAGTATCCAAGGACCCGCCTTCTTTGGATGGGTCTGTGGAATAGATCAGGGCGTGACGCCGTCACGGCCGAATTTATTCAGTCTCGAGGAGACAACCATGGCAATGGACCCGAACGAACTACAGGCAATCAACACCGCATGGCAAATTGCGATTCAGGAAATCCTGCGCATGGTCATCCGTGACATGTATCATGCCGGCGGCGAGGCGTCATTTAACACGCATATAAAGCGGATCGAAGAAGCTGCGGTCGACAGTATCTACACGGATTTGAGGCTTCGCGGCACTGATGAGTGGACGGAGATGCTGGTCAAGGAAAGGGCCAGCAATTTCGTGACGACGCTCTTGACGTCCTTCACCTATGACCGTGCCTGACAGCGGGAAACGCTGATCGGAGCGTCAGTCTGCGGCTCAGGCGCGCTCTGCTCGAACTTTCTTAAGGTCTGCGAGGTTGATCTGTCAGACGCCTGCCTAAATCACTCCAACGTTACAGTGAAAGCCGAGCAGTCGGGCATGGATGAACACAGCGCAGAACGCCTCGCAGCCATCGTCGAGTCTTCTTTCGACGCGATCATCAGTAAGGATCTTTGCGGCACGATCGTAAGCTGGAATAAGGCAGCCGAACGTATGTTCGGCTATGCGGAAAACGAAGCGGTCGGACAGCCCATCTACATGATCATACCCGACGACAAACGAGACGAAGAAACCAATATCTTACGTCGGCTGAAGCTGGGGGAGCGGATCGAGCCGTTCCAGACGACCCGGCGCCATCGAGACGGGCGAATGGTCCCGATTTCGATCACGATTTCCCCGATCAAGAGCCGGGCCGGCAAGCTCGTCGGGGCATCGAGCATTGCCCGGGACATCTCGGAGACGCGCGAAAGCGATCGCCGGCTTCGCCTCTTGATGCGGGAGATCAATCATCGCGTTAAAAATCAGTATGCCGTCGTCCTTGCCGTTATCCGGCAGACGGCGACACGTTCCCGCTCGATCGAGGAATTTGAGAAGCGGATCCGCGAACGAATCATGGCGCTGTCTCATTCACATGATCTGCTGTCGCAGGTCGATTGGGCGGGAGTGAGGCTTGCCGATCTCGTCGCTCACCAAGTCGAGTCGTTTAGGGCTCTCCACCCGGTCCGGGTCATCGGCCCGGAAATCACCCTTGACGCCAATGCCGTCCTTAATCTCGGCATGGCCTTCCACGAACTGATCACGAATGCGATGCGCTACGGGCTCACGGAAGCTGGCGGCATATCCGTGACGTGGGGGCTGTCGAGCGACGACGGCGTGGACATGCTGAAGCTCGTCTGGTCTGAGCCGACAGTGGCTTATGCCGATTTACTGGCGCAAGAAGGGGGCTTCGGAGCTCTGGTCCTTTCGAAACTGGTGCCATCCGCTTTGTCCGGCCAGGCGAAATGGAGCTTTTCCGACGGGTTGATCGTCTGGAAGCTGAAGGCGCCGCTAGCACGCATCCAGATCGGGTTGGGTTCGTCAGTTTCGCTTTGACAGGCGGTTCGTGTCCCTCCCCGATGGAATCGGCGGCATACTATTCCGGGGACGGTTCGGCGGCTTCCGATCCCGGCGTCGATTGACGCCCCGGCGGCCTCGTCGTTGCTGCCTTTTTTCGGTAATATTTCATTGTCGTCGGAGTTGCCGAATCCTGTGGCGGGCATGTGTTCAGGAATTTTATCGTCAACGCAAAGGGCGATGCTAAAGACGCCGTCTAAAAGGTCGTCGACAAAGCCTGACCCTGACCCTTGCTTCGGAAGAGCACGCGCTTGCAGGCTTTTTTCGATCTCAGGTACCGGCGACCTGCCAAACTCCATTGTCGGTCGGCAGGCCGTTTGGCAGGGGACGATCAAACGCTTATCGCGGGCCTCGACAGCACCTCGGCCAGACTATCGATGGTAAATTTAGATCTCCACACTTCATGGGCCGCGGTTTCTCGCAGGCCCATTTTTTTGTTCTTCGTCGAGATCTAACGCAGCGTTATCTTCGCGAGCTCCACGTCAGGAAGGTCTCCGGTTTGAGGCCTTCCGTCCGCGCCCTCTCGATCAGCGGTCTGAGGCTGTCCTTGACGAAGTCTTCCATTGTGGTGGTCAGCGCCGGACGATCATCGTGGAACTTGACCCGCCCATCGTTAAGAGCCGCCGCGGTGTTCTTGTCATAGACCCAACGATCGAGCGTTCCGAACTTCTCCCGGAATACCGTTTCGACCTCGGGATCGCTCGGATCGACAAAGCGATAGTCCACCTCTCTACCGATTGCCCGGCCGATAATCGCGGCGATCTCGGTCATCGTGTAATCGATGCCCAGTTGCTTTACGGATCGGTGCTGGTCCGTTGGCGTGTCGAACTCCTGCGCCGCGAGATCCGCGATGTCCTGGATAGAAACCCAAGGCGCTTTGACATCGGGAGCAAGCGTAAAGCCGATTCTATCGTGCTGCGCAATCGCATCCGCCCACCTCCCCAGGTCCTCCATGAACCAGCCACCCTGCAGGTGCACCAGATTGATGTCGCGTAACCGGTTGAGGATCTGGTCCAGGATATGGAAGCCCTGGAAATGGCCGGTGTTTCCACTGACCTCCGATCCCATAGCGGTCAGGCTTACGGCCAGTTTCACCGGCGAATCCCGAAGCGCATCAAAGAATCGAAGGGCTACCGCAGGGTAATGCCCATGAAAGTCCTCCGCCTGCCAAAGGGTTTTGACCATCAGGAACGCAGCGTCCACGTCTTCGAAGAACCTGCCGAGCTCACCATCCTCTGTATCGAAACTACCGACGAAAGGTTCTGCGCCCTTCGCGACAAGTGCATCGAGGGCGGGCCCTCCTCTCGAAAGAGCTTTGACGGAATGGCCTTTGGCCAAGAGGTTCTCGGTCAGTCTAACACCGATCCTGCCGGTCGCCCCAACCACGGCAATACGCATGGCTCATCTCCTACAGTTTGCTGAGCCGATTCTTACAGGATTGCCTGGTGGGAAAAAGTGGAGATAATGCCATATGATCTCGAAATCAGGCCAACCGTTGATGAAGCCAACCTGCAGCACTGCCATAGATCTGAGCCTCTCGCATGGGCCGGCGATGGCGTTCAGAGTGGACTTCGCCGACTATGAAGCCGAGGGGCATCAGCATCAGCACCCGCAGGGTCAACTGATCCTGGCGCTCCATGGCGCGGTGACATGCACAGCGGAAAGCGGGGTCTGGGTCGTTCCACCCGACTGTGGGCTTTGGGTACCCGGCGGCGTTCCGCACAGCAATCAGGTCACGTCCAATGCTCGTCTGACATACTTGTTTGTCGAGCCTGGAGCGGCGGAGCTTCCGGATGAGTGCTGCACGCTTTCGGTATCGCCGATGCTTCGGGAAATGATCCACCGGATAGCGGACTTACCAGAAAGCGGTGCGGGCGACGCGCATGTCGATCGCCTGATGCGGGTTATGCTCGATGAGCTCGCGCTGATGCCGCGGGAGAGGCTGGAGCTACCTGTATCCGGCCATCCAAAGATTGCCTTGATCGCTGCGGCGCTTTTGGCAAACCCGAGCGACCGGCGCACGCTCGGCGAATGGGCCGAGCATGTCGCCATCAGTGAGCGAACGTTGAAGCGGCTTATGGTCCAAGAGACGGGATTGAGCTTTGGCCGTTGGCGGCGTCAGCTACATCTGGTCATCGCCCTGCGGCAACTTGCTGGCGGTGCAACAGTCCAACAGGTAGCAGGCGGCTTAGGGTACGACTCCACCACGGCTTTCATCGTCATGTTCAAGAAGGCGCTTGGGACCACGCCATCGCGCTACTTTGCCGATCGGCTCTTGAGCGCCGAGCGCGCGTGACACGTTGCCCATCTGAAGTCTCGGCAGCTCTGGCTCAATCGATCGGCTCTGACCCCAGATCACGACTTGAAATTGCTCTTCGTCAACAATATCTGATCATCACTTCCCGATGAGACGATGTCCTGCTCGCTGCAATCGCCGCGGCGTTTGACATAGTCCCGGGATACAGAAGAAGGCGCTCCCCTCACGGGTCGAGCGCCTTTTTATTTCGGAGGCGACCGCAAATCCGGTGCTGCATCTTGACCGCACCCGCTTGGCGGATGAGATCTGCACTCAAACATTGCGTGGGAACATATGCCGTTTTTTCTGGTGACGCAGACATCGCTGGTCGAAGCTCAAGACGAGCAGGAGGCCGCCCAAACGGGCGTCGACCGCCTCCGTTCCGGAGGACAGGTCACTGTCGCGGTTAAATCGGATGAGACAACGGTCACGCACGTCGTTGTCGCCGCACTGGTCGAACAGCCGCTTCCGGTCTCACCTTCCGAAACCATCAATCCATCGCCTTCTACCGTTGCTATCCCTAAAGCTGCTTCTGCCGCACCGGAAAGCAGGAAAGTCATCTTGAAGCGTATGATGGCTGACGCGCTGGCCCTTCTTGGGCGGCGAGCTTAGGCGATCCTCGCGACGTACGGCTGCTGCCGCATCCAATTATCTTCGCGCCCAGCTTCGAATTGATAAGTGAAGACTGAAAAGAGGGAGGGATGAACCCGTCGCAGATCGGTCCTCCTGCCGCCGTTGTCGCTCAACCGCCGCCTGCGCCATCCCGGCCGCTTGTTCTTCGCAGGGCTGGCAGCCCCGCTTGAACTTCCCAGCAGGGATGCTCGGCCGCAGTTGCCGCAGTCCGGCCGCTCGGCGGTCCGGGAGGTGTCTTCGAGAAAAGATGAAGACAGGAAGGGCTGGCAAGGCGCCGGCCCGGAACTCTCCCGAAAGGAAAGACATCATGCAGATCATGAAGGTTGACCCGCGTGCACTGAAGGAAAACCCTGACCGGATGCGCCAATCGAAATCCTCGCCGCAGGCCGATGCGTTGATGCTGGCAACGATCAAGGCCGTCGGCATCGTCCAGCCGCCGGTCGTTGCCCCCGAAACCGATGGCGGAAACGGCTATATCATCGACGCCGGGCATCGCCGCGTGCGCCTTGCCATCGCCGCCGGGCTTGAAGAGATCGAAATTCTGGTCGTCGATGCAGCCAACGACAATGGCGCCATGCGCTCGATGGTCGAGAACTCGGTTCGCGAGCCACTCAACCCGGTCGACCAGTGGCGGGGCATCGAGCGTCTCGTTGCTCTCGGCTGGACCGAGGAAGCGATCGCGGTCGCCCTCGCGCTTCCCGTCCGCCAGATCCGCAAGCTGCGTCTGCTCGCCAATGTCCTGCCGGCCATGCTCGAACAGATGGCGCTGGGCGACATGCCGTCCGAGCAGCAGCTGCGGATTAGGTGATGTCAGGTTAACTTGGGCTGAAGGGTTTGCGGCTATTTCGCTGTGATGAGCAAGAGCCCGGTCAGTTACAAGCGCCATCGCTTTCCTCCC
>NZ_RAIN01000042.1:0-16909 GCF_003610155.1 Rhizobium sp. WW_1 | reverse complement strand
ACCACCAATCAGCATCGCAGCCAATCAAGGAAACACCAGAGCGAAGGACTTCGTCGCCAGCAGCGCCGCCGCCCTCGTCAGTGATCGGGCTTATAAGGCCGGGGCTGCCTTACCGTCAATGGCCAATGAAGACAAAAGTTCCAAAATCTTACAAGTCATTGTAATAGAAGGATATTTAGTTCTGCACGTTCTCAGGTGCGAAACTTTCAACCTTGGCACGTCTTCACAGCAAGGCGGACAACGGCCAGTCGGCCCTGCGGGATGGTAGAGCGCCGTTCAGCCCTCCCCGGCATCGCCTCCATGATCCGTTCTCGATGCGAGGCGACCTCATTTGCCGCTGATCTCACGGCGCCGGATATGCCTGATACCGGTGATCACGCACCATCAGCCGGATAGGCCCGATGAGAGACGAAGCGGTGAAAGCAATAGGCCGCGGCCACAATCAGAACCGTTCCCGCAAGCATGGGCATGATCAGAAAAGACCAGGACGCACCTGCGACCAGAACGACGATGGGATCAGCTCCCGCAGGCGGATGCAGGGTTCCGGTTGCCTGCATGGCGGCGATAGCAAGACCGACCGCAAGCGCAAACGACAGGGGATGCGCACCAAGCAGCCCGAATACCGTCACTCCAATAAAGGCGGAGATGAGGTGCCCGCCTATGACGTTTTTCGGCTGCGCCAGCGGACTTTGCGGCAGGGCGAAGACCAGGACGCAGCTCGCGCCGAACGGCGCAACAAGAAGAGGCACGGCAAGCGACGCACCGAGTTGCGAGAGAATATAGATTACCAGAAAGCCGCCAAGGCCCGAAACGGCCGCCGGCCATATCCGGCGGCTGATACGGACATTCCAGCTCTCCAGGGGCACGTTGTTGATCTCGGTCATGATTGTTCGTCCCGGTGGAATCCAGCTCAAGGAGGGGTGCGGCGCGGTCAGTCCGCACCCCGGCCCATATCAGCCGCGTTTGAACCTCGCGGCCTCTTCGGAGCCGCTTGTTGCATTGCCGGCGCTATAGGAATGCGCGCCGGTTCCGGCAAGCTTGCCGCCATCGACGATCAGATATTCCTCGCGGATCGGGCGCCCCTCGAAGAAGCATTCGAGGATCTCGCGCGTGCCGGCCGCATAGCGCGTCTGGGCCGAAAGCGAGGTGCCGGAGATATGCGGCGTCATGCCGTGATGCGGCATGGTCCGCCAGGGATGATCCTTCGGCGCCGGCTGCGGGAACCAGACGTCACCGGCATAGCCGGCGAGCTGGCCGCTCTCAAGCGCCCGCGCAATTGCGTCGCGGTCGCAGAGCTTGCCGCGCGCGGTATTGACGAGATAGGCGCCGCGCTTGAAGTGCTTCAGCGTCTTGTCATTGACCATATGCTCGGTCTCGGGATGGAGCGGGCAATTGAGGGTGACGACGTCGCAAACCTCGTACAGCTCCTCGCGCGTCGCATGCTAGGTGAGACCAAGCTCCTTTTCCACGGATTCCGGCAGGCGGTGGCGATCGGTATAGTGCAGATGCATGTCGAACGGCTTCAGCCGCTTCAAGACGGCAAGTCCGATGCGGCCGGCGGCAACCGTACCCACATGCATCCCCTCGACATCATAGGACCGCGCGACGCAATCGGCGATGTTCCAGCCGCCTTTCACCACCCATTGATAGGAGGGGATATAGTTGCGCACGAGGCCGAGGATCATCATGACGACGTGTTCGGCGACGCTGATCGAGTTGCAATAGGTGACTTCCGCAACCGTGATGTCGCGATCGATGGCGGCCTGCAGATCGACATGGTCGGAACCGATGCCGGCCGTCAGTGCCAACTTCAGCTTCTTGGCCTTGGCAATGCGCTCCGCCGTGAGATAGGCCGGCCAGAAGGGCTGGGAGATAATGACGTCGGCATCGACGAGCTCTTTCTCGAGGACGGAATCCGGGCCATCCTTGTCGGAGGTGACGATGAGAGTATGGCCGTTCGCCTCGAGATATTTGCGCAGGCCCAACTCACCGGAGACACTTCCAAGCAGCGTGCCCGGCTTGAAGTCGATGGCTTTGGGCGTCGGCAGCGTCTGGCCGCCCGGATAATGCTCGATCTTCGGCAGATCGTCGCGGGCATAGGATTTGGGATAGCCATCGATGGGATCGTCGTAAAGAACGCAAACTACTTTTGCCATGTTCGTTTCCTCAGCTGCGACAGCAGGAAACACCCCGGAAACGCGTGTCATTACGCGCCGGTCAGACATATTGGTTCTGTCAGAAATTGCCGCAGTCAGCCTGTGCCGATGGCGGGCAGTCGCCGGTGTTTCCTAAAGCCGTGTTCCGTGCAATCGGAACCTCGTTTCAACGCTGACGATGGTCCCACACGGCCTGGCCGTCGGCAAATGAAAGCTTTCTACCGCGCAATAGACGATGTCGATGGCAACGCCACGGTCGTCCGACGCTCGAAATCCTCGTCGAAATTGGCGCCCTGCAAGGATTTCACCAAGGCCCTCGTCATCGGCGACTGAGGCGAACGATCGGACGTGACCAAGCCAAGCGCCTGCCTGTGCTGCGGATCGACGAGCTCGATGGAGGTCAGATCCGTCCTATCTCCAAGAATATAGAAGAAAGTATGCGGTACGATGCTGCACCAAAGGCCGTTGCGAATATGCGAGCAGACCGCGAGGAAGGAGTTGCTGACGACGGACGGTTTGATCAGCAAGCCGGCGGATGCCGCAACGGCATTGAGGATACGGCGGTTCTGCATATCCTCGCTCAGCAGGCATAGCGCCTGAGTTGAAGCCTCTGCCCAGCTCAACCGCCGCCGCGCCGCAAAGGGGTGGTCGGATCGGCAGACGAAGACATATCTTTCATGATAAAGCGGCAGCCGCTCAACGTGCTCCAGCGGCTCGTTTTCCAGATAGGTAAGGCCGCCATCGATCTCGAAGGCGTCGAGCCCATGTTGGATCGCACGCGACGTCATCGACTTGATCTCGATCGTCGCCTCCGGATGCGCCGCCATGAAGCGTTCCGAGAGGAAGGAGACGGAGGGCATGGCAGCCGGAACGATACCAAGCCGCAGCGTACCACGCAGACCCCTTGTCGTTCCGACAATCTCCCTTTGCAGGCTCTCATAGTCGAACAGGATCTGCCGACCCCATTCGAGAACACGCTCGCCCTCCGAAGTCAGGCCCATATAGCGATTTCCACGCGCAATCAGCGTGACGCGGAGATCATCCTCAAGCTTGCGGATCGCGGCCGACAAGGTCGGCTGCGTGATATGGCATAGCTCGGCCGCCCTTGCGAAGTGCTTCTCTTCAGCGAGCGTCACGACGAAGGAAAGATGTCTGATCAGCACGGGTATCCCCATCCATAGAGCGTTATATTTATTTAAATATAACGCTCTATGGATCAAGTCTTTTCCGGAGCGCAAGGCCGCCGAATGCCGGAATCCGTCCTGTCAGCTTTCAGAAGATGGTGAAGGGCATCTGTCTGCGTCTAAACGCCTATGCATCTTTCCATTTGGAAAATGTCGCCGCCTGCCCGCGCAAATTGCCGTCGCGATCCACGAGTTGCCAGACGATACCGTCCTCGATCCAGAACCGCCGTCCGGATTTTGCAATTCTGAGGCCGCGATAGCAGTCGATGAAGCCGTTCTGCGTCACGGCGTCGAGCAGCTTCTGACGCTCGGCACGATCCGGAAGTTCAGCCGAAAGCCGCGAGGGAAGCGTTATGAATTCGGCCCAGGGATATTCAAAGCAATTCTGGGCGGCCTTGTTGGCATAGACGAAACGCGGATCGGCATCCCTGTTGTGGGCGACGACCACGAACGGCGCCTCGCTGTAAAGCCAATCTGGCCCTGCGCCCGGAATGGCGAGAGGAAGGCCGACAATGCGCTGAAAACTGCCCGTCAGAAGGTCGAAGAACGCTTCGTCGGCCGACAAATCCACGGCATTGCCCTCAAGTCTCTCAATCATCCGTCTTGTTCCCGCCATCGTCCAGATCGACGGGATCGACACCTAGCAAATTACCTTACGTATCGAAAGCCATGGGGACGAGATGCTGCACCCTCGCAGCAATAGGCATGATGAACGCAATGGGTCGGGCATCATGCCCAGCATGAGATACAAGCAAGGCACATCCTGCGCGCCTTGCCTGCGATGGTAACCGCCTATTCCGGCAATTCGTCAGCATAGGCCGTGCCGGAAGCAAGCCACTCACCGATCCGTGCATCCGAATAGCCGAACTCGCGCAAGATCTCGCGGGTATGTTGTCCGACGAGCGGCGCCGGCTGGCGGATCGTCGCAGGCGTTTCCGAAAGGCGCACGGCTGGCGCCACCACCTGGACGGTACCGGCGCGCGGGTGCTCATAGCTCGTTACCAGTTGCATATGACGCACCTGCGGGTCTTCTGCCGCCTGCAGATGGGATTTGACCTCGCCGCACCAGATGTCTGCATCCAATAGAGCTTCCATCAGCGCTGCGCTCGTCCACTTGGCGGTCTCCACGGCAAGCCGGCGCCAGATTTCGTCGCGCTGTGCGAAAAGCTTTTCCGGATCGTCATAGGCAAGCAGCTCGTCATTGCCGAGCACGCCGACCAGCGTGCGATAGGGGCTCATCGCAATCGTTACCCAGCCGTCCTTCGTCGGATAGGTACCGAAGGGTGCGTCCATGCCGGGATGGCCGATGCCCGAGCGCGGCCGCTGGAAATCCTCGTTGAAATTGAGGGCCATGACCATTTCCTGGTTCTGGTGGGCAAGCATACCGGCCAGGAGGCTGACCTTGACCTCTTGCCCGAGCCCGGATTTTTCGCGCCAGTAGAGCGCGGAGAGAATACCGTAGACCATGTTCATCGCACCGATCTGATCGGAAAAGCCTGCACCGACCGGGGTCGGCGGCGCATCTGCCTGACCGGTTGCGGCCATGATGCCGGTCAGGCCCTGAACGAGCATGTCCTGGCCTGGGCGATCCACATAGGGGCCGTCTTCGCCATATCCCGAACCCGAGCAATAGATGATGCGCGGATTGACGGCGCGAAAATCCTCATAACCATACCCCAGCGTCTTCAACACGCCCGGCCGGAAATTCTGGACGACGATATCGGCGCTCTTGGCCATCTCCATGATGATGGACTTGGCTTCCGGTGATTTGAGATTGAGGGCGATGGAACGCTTGTTGCGGTTCCAGGCGAGGAAATTCGGGCTTTCGCTGCCGCCGACCCATTTGTTGCGGAAGGTAAGCGAGCGGAAGAGATCGCCCTTGCCCGGTCGCTCGATCTTGATGACATCTGCGCCCATATCGGCAAGCAATTGCGTCGCAAAGGGCCCTTGCAAAAGGTGCGAGAAGTCGAGGATGCGGATGCCCTTGAGCGCGGCGGGAGTGGAAGTTTCAGTCATGTCGTCATCCTCTGGTCTATTCGATAGGGCCTCGAGCTCCGTGGCGCGCCTGGCGCCAAAGGCTGCGAAGGAAGGCAAGCGTCGTTTCCGGGTTTTCGCGGCGCTCCAGCGCCGAGCGAATGCAATCGGCAGCCGCCGTCTGGAAGGCGATGTAGCCATCGAAGCGCGGCCGCAGCAGCGCCGTCTCCGCGGTGCCGAGTGTGTTGCAATAGAAGCCGCCCCACAGGCGGTTGACCTCGACATCCTGCCAGGCAGACCGCGCCGAAGGCTGACCGCCAAAGGCGGGGAAGATCTCGATCTGTGTCCGCATCGAGAGCAGCGAGGCAATATGCGCAAGAAGTTCGGGCGTTGGACGGCAGCGGCGCGAAAAAGCAATGCCTGTGCCGCCGATCACGCCACCCTTGCCGCCTTCGGAACGGATGGTATCGCTAAAGCCGACGGCGTTTGCGCCATAACGCCGGGACGCATAAGTCACATAACCGAACACCAACGGCACGAGCGCGATATCCTCGCTCCGCACCATGGCCTCCAGCAGCGCAATGGGATTGAGCCTTTCGCTGCCCATGGGCCGAAGTGCATGGAGCCTCTGCATGATATCGAGCGCGGCAAGCGCCTCGACATCGGATAGGAACCCTTCGCCGCCGACCTCGCCTCCTCCGCCCGCAACCATCGACATCAATGTCAGAACGGCGTGCGGACCCGCCAGGGAGAGGGCGACGGGCAGACGCTTGGCCTGCTCGACAAGCTCATCCCAATCGCGCGGCGGCTCCGCAATGCGGTCCACGCGGCGGGCCATGACCTGTGTCGCCACGTCGAGCGGCAGAGCCCATGTTTTGCCATCCCAATAATAGCTTGCGGAAGACGGGCCGACACTGTCTCGCCTCCAGGCCTGCAGCAACTCATCCGAATAAAGGTCTTCAAGTGGCAGGAAGCAACCCTCCGCCACCGCCTCGCCGATATGCGGGTGATCCATGACCAGCAGGTCGTTGCCCTCGGCAAGCTCGGCGATCGGTGCGCTTTCGAAGCCTTCCAGCGGCTGTTTGTTCCAATGGATGAGCCGCGTGGCGCGACCTTCGTTCACGCAACGCGCGGTTTCCGCCAGAGCATCATAGCCCCGGGGGTGATCCCAGGTGAGACCGACGAATGTCATGCGTCCCCCCGCCGCTCGCCGCTCTCTGCGTCGAAGATATGCATGCGCCCGGTTTCGAAGCTGAGTTCGACGGTGCTGCCGATCGGCCGCCCCTCTTCCGGCGCAAGCTTTGCCGCGATCAACGCACCACCGGCCTTGACGGTCAGGATGGTGCAATCGCCCAGAAGTTCGGAGGAAAAGACCGTACCGGTAAAATGACCGCCGCCCGCCGAGGCGAGCCTGATATGCTCGGGCCGGATGCCGACGACAATCTCACCGTCCGGCTGGCCGAGCACAAATCGACCACCCTCGCTTTCGAAGAAGCCGCCGGCAACGTACCCAGGAAGCAAGTTCATCGGCGGCGAGCCGATGAAGGCCGCAACGAACATATTTGCCGGACGGGCATAGATTTCCGCGGGCGTACCGATCTGCTGGATGACGGCCTTGTTCAAGACCACGATCCGATCGGCCAGTGTCATCGCCTCGACCTGATCATGCGTGACATAGATTGTGGTTACGCCGAGATCCCGCTGCAGGTTCTTGAGCTCGCCGCGCATGACCGTGCGCAGCTTGGCATCGAGGTTGGAAAGCGGCTCGTCCATGAGGAAGACCTGCGGCTTGCGCACGATGGCGCGCGCAAGCGCCACGCGCTGCCTCTGACCACCGGAGAGTTCAGCCGGACGGCGCGTCAGGAGATGCAGCATATCCACCTTCTGCGCGGCGTCGCGAACCAGCTGTTCACGCTTCGTCCGCTCAAGCCTGCGGATCTTCAGCGGATAACCGATATTCTCCCCGACGGTCATATGCGGATAGAGCGCATAGTTCTGGAACACCATGGCGAGATCGCGGTCGCGGGCCGGCATCTCGTTGACCCGGCGTCCGCCGATCAGGATATCACCTGATGTCGGCTCCTCCAGACCGGCGACGATGCGCATAGTTGTTGACTTGCCGCAACCCGAGGGTCCAAGCAGGACGAGGAATTCGCCGTCGCCGATGGTCAGATCCAGTCCGCCAAGCGCCGTATAGGAACCAAAGCTCTTGGTGAGCTTGCGCAACTCGATTGCGGCCATTTCAATTCAGTCCTTTCAGGAAATCGCGGCGCCAGGGCAGCTCGACACGGCGCCCCGCTCCGTCCATGATCGTCAGCGTGTCGGCGCTGACCGAAATCTCCGAGATCTCGGTCCAACCCTCAGGTCGCGGAACTGCACCGATCACATGGCGGATCACGTGGCGCCGCCCATCTGCCAATTGGAGCCCGGTTGCCACCCCTTCATCCGATACCGGATTCGGTTGTCCCGCCTCCGCCTCGCCGCTAAGTGCCGGCGCGCAGCCATCCTCTATGCCGGTCACGCCCAGATGCCTGCCATTCCACGGCGCATAGTCGCGGCCGCCGTTCGAGAACCACAGCATCGTGACCGGCAGGACGGAGGGATCTTTCAGACAGAAGACGATATCATCCTCGTTTTCGCGGATCACCGCCGACCATCCCAATACCGACCCTGGCGCTTCGACGAGAGTGACGAAATCCTCGTTGCGGCTACCGATTGGCCAGCGGGTGAGATCGACAGTCGCACCGTTTGCCCCCGCAACCCTTACGAGATCCGTCGAGCGTGTCGGATAGGCAAGGCAGGAGCGCCCCGGCTCCAGCGGCTGGGCCGGCGTCAGGACGGCCTTCTTCTTCGACGTGAAGAACCGGCCGCCGCCGGCAAGTCGGAACATCGGGTGATGGGCGACCGGCAGGACACCGCGGCCCCCTTCGATCAGGTGCTCCTGATAGAGCAGCGGCGCATCCTGCGAAAGTTCGAGCCGCTTGGTGATCAGCGCGCCGGAGACGTCGCGTAGGAGCACGAGGTGCATCCGCCCGGCATCCTTCGCCTGCAATCTCCAGGCGCTGTTGGCCGTCCAGCCATGGCCAGGCACGGCCGGATCAAGCGAGGTGCTGAACGGCGCGCAGAAGAAATCTCCCGCCAATCGCCGCTCAAGCGGCGAGATCGCCGGATTTGCCTGTACCTCAGGTTCGTCTCGCCATGGCGTGACGTGCAGCGGCTCGATAGAGCGCTCCCCGGAGCGCAGCTGCAGCAGCGGTATATTGCCGACGGAAGCATCGAATTGCAGTGTGCCGGCGGCAGTCTCTATGGAGTAAAGGTCGCTCATCATTCCCCCCTGATTGCGAGGCCGCCGTCGCAACGGACGATCTCGCCGGTGATGAAGCTCGCCCTGTCGGACGCCAGAAACACGACGAGTTCGGCAACCTCGCTCGGCTGGCCGAAGCGGCCGATCGGGTGCGCGCGGTTCCAGCTGTCGATCAGCGCCTGCGCATCCTCGGTTTCCTCGAAGATCTTTTCGTTCATCGGCGTCATGATCGTTCCGGGCGCGACCGCATTGACGCGGATGCCGGCCTTGGCGAGATCGATGGCGCATTGCCGCGTCAGCGCGATGATCGCACCCTTGGCGGCAGCATAGGCCGGCCAGCCCTGGAAGCCGATCAGGCCCTGCACGGAGGAAAGATTGACGATGGCGCCGCCGCCGCGTTCGCGCAGAAGCGGCACGCAGGCCTTCATCGTCCGCCAGAAGCCCGTGAGGTTCGTGTCGATGACCGTTGTCCAGCGTTCTTCGTCGATTTCATCAATGACGCCGTTCAACGCAATCGCCGCATTGTTGACAATGATGTCCAATCCGCCGAAGCGCGCCTTGGCAAGCGCGGCCATGGCCTGCATGTCGGCAAGCTTACGGACATCACCGTGGCTGAAGACCACGGATCGGCCGAGAGCTTTGGCGAGAGCCTCGCCGGCTGCATCGTCGATGTCCGAGAAGACGACTTCGGCGCCGCGAGCGGCAAAAAGCTCCACGCAGGAGCGGCCTATGCCCTTTGCGCCACCGGTTATGGCGACGACTTTACCCTTGAATTCCATGGCTATTCCATCCTGAACTGGGGATCGCGTTTTTCGAGGAAGGCATCGATCCCCTCCTGTCCATCGGCCGTCGAATAGAGGCGGAACAGCACCTCCTGTTCCAGGCTCTTCGCGGTTTCGATATCGGCGCTTGCGCCTTCCCGCAGCAGCCGCTTCATCTCGGCAGCGGCAAGCGGCGCTACTTTCAAACAGGCGCGCGCGCGACGCAGGATCGCCTCATCCATCTCCTCCGCCGGAACGACATCGGCGGCAATACCGAGCTGCAAGGCGCGTTGCGCGGACAATCGCCAACCAGCGAGCAGCAGGTCTGATGCCGCATATTTTCCGACGGCGCGCACAAGCCTTTGCGTTCCTCCACCCCCCGGGCAAAGGCCAAGCCTTCCTTCCGGAAGGCCGAGCTGTGCGGTATCAGCCAAGATCAGGATGTCACAGCAGAGCGCGATCTCGAAGCCGCCGCCCAGGGCAAATCCGTCAACGGCGCAGATGACCGGCTTGGCGATGCGTTCGAGCATATCGAACACGCGACGCGAGTTGAGCTGATAGGCGATGAATTCCGCGCGTTTGTCGCCCTGATATTCTGCAATGTCCGCGCCAGCGACGAAGGCCTTGCCGCCAGCGCCGCGAAGGACGATGACGCGCACGCCGCGATCGGCGGCGGCCTCGATGAGCGCCGTCTCGAATTCACGCATCAGCGGCGTCGAGAGCGCATTCAGCTTCTCGGGCCTGTTGAAAAGGATCTGGCGGATGCCGGGAAGCAGATCGGATGTTTCGATCAGCGCCATGGTCTAACCTTTCACCGCACCGGCGGTGATGCCGGCGACGAAATAGCGTTGCAGGAAGAAGAAGATCGCCATGACGGGCAGCGACACCATGACCGAGGAGGCCATGAGCTCGCCATACCGGATGCCGTATTGGCCGATGAAATCGTTGAGGCCGACGGGAAGGGTTCGCATGTCCTTCGTCGATGTGAAGGACAGGGCGAACAGGAACTCCTGCCAGGTAACGATCAGCACATAGACGGACGTGGCGATCAGGCCCGGGCGTGAAAGCGGCACGACGATATCCCAGAAGATCCGCATCGGTGTCGCGCCGTCGACGGCGGCAGATTCTTCGATCGAGGCCGGAAGCTTCAGGAGAAAACCGCGCAGCATCCAGATTGCCACGGGTAAGGTAACCGAGACATAGGCGAGGATCAGCGACCAATAGGTGTTCAAGAGCCCCGCACTGCGCATCATCTTGTAGATCGGGATGATGATGGCGGAGTGTGGAAACATCTGCGCGAGAACCACCAGCCCGACGAGTGCCGACATCGCCGCCAGTTGCGCCCGCGTGAAACTGTAGGCAGCGAGCAATCCGAGCGTCACGGTGATGATCACCGTCGAGAGCGAGACGACGAGCGAATTGAAGAAATAGGTCCGAAATTCCGGGCGGAACGCCGTTACGTAGTTGTCGATGGTCGGGCTGCTTGGCCAGAGCCGGGCGGGGATCGCGAATGGCTCCGTCGCAGGCTTCAGGCTGACGGAAAACATCCAGAAGAAGGGCAGCAGCACCGCAGCGGCCAGGAGGAGCTGCAGGAGCATCAGGATGAGGCGGGTGGAGCGGGACTGTTTCATGCCGCAGCCCTCCGGCGGTTGGCGCCGCCCTGGACGATGGCATAGAGCGCGACCAGGAGCGCAAGGACGAGGATCGAGAACACGCCATAGGTGGCAGCTTCGCCGAAACGGAACTGGCCAAAGCCCGTCTCGAAGATCTTGGTCGGGAAGATATGGGTTGCCGATTGCGGGCCGCCCTTCGTCAGCACCCAGATAATGTCGAAATAGTTGAAGGTGAGGATCAGCGTCAGCACGATATTGACGACCACCACGTCGCGGATCGCAGGCAGCGTGACGTCGAAGAGCCTGCGCACCGGGCCGGCGCCATCGAGCGTTGCAGCTTCGATCTGGCTCTGATCGACATTCTGCAGCGCCGCCAGATAGATCAGCATGGAGAAGGGAAAGCCCTTCCACACCGCTGCAACGATCACCGACGCCATGGCCATGCGGCTATCGGCAAGCCAGGCGATGCTGTGGTCGATCAGGCCGACCTGCAGAAGCAGCGAATTTACCAGGCCAAGCTGCGGATCGTACATGAAGCGCCAGAGGATGGCGGCGACCACACCAGGCAGGATGAAGGGCAAAAGCACGATGGCCCGCAGCACGCCCTGCATCGGAAGCTGCTGATTGAGAAGAAGCGCCGTCAGGAAACCGAGGATGTTCTGCAGCAGCACGACGCCGAGCGTCCAGACGATCGAATTCAGCAGAACCGTATAGAACGTGCCGTCGGCAAGAACGCGCTGGTAGAGCGCGAAACCGACGAACTTCGGATCGGGATTCAAAAAGCTGGTTTCGTGAAAGCTCTCGTAGACAGTGCCGAGCATCGGATAATAGAGCATGACCGCCATCACGACGAGGGCGGGAGCAAGAAGCAGCCAGTGTAACCAGCGATCTTGGCGCATTGGAAAAACCTTGTCCTGGGACCGCATCCCGGTTTCGGGATGCGGCCGAAGGTGGAATTACTTGAGGGTATCGATGACGCTGCAGGCCTTGGCAGCGGCAGCTTTGGGATCATTGCCCGCATAGATGTCCTGGAACATCGCGATCTGGGCATCGGCAAGCTCAAGATAGCGCGGCGAGAGCGGGCGCGCCTTGGCATTGTCGAGCTGTGTCATGATGGCCTGCGGGTCTTTGCGGTTCTTCTGCAGGAAGGCTTCGGCTGCCTTCTTGTTGGCCGGAATGAGGTCGACCACGTCGCCGTTGACATCGGCGCGCACCATGAACTGGATGAACTTCCAGGCCGCTTCCTGATGCTTGGAGGATTGGAAGACCGCAAGGTTCCAGCCCCCGAACGTGCCGACAGGCGTCTTGCCCGCCGGTGCCGTTCCATTGACGAAGCCCCAGTCGATCTTGCTCTCTTGCAGGGTCGGCTGTTCCAGCGCCGGCCAGAACTCGATGGCCAGCGAGCCGTTGAGGAACAGTTCGCGCATGTCGCCGGAGGAAGCATTCAGAATGCCTGCAGGCGCGGACTTGGCAAGCCCCTGCAGATAAGTCAGCGCCTCGATAGCCGGTGCTTCCGTCAGTGCGCAGCTGCCATCTTCCTTCAGGATGCGGCCACCATTGGAGAAGATGAAGGAGTCGCCGACGACAACCGTATCCTCACCCTTGTGGCCGAAGAGGCCGACGCCGAACTTGCCGTTTGTTGTCAGCTTCTCGGCAGCGCTCTTCAGTCCGTCGAAGGTCGAGAGGCTGGCGGGGTCGATCTTGGCTGCATCCAGCAGCGCCTTGTTATAGTAGCTGAACTGCCAGACATCGACGTTGAAGGGGATGCCGTAGAGCTTGCTGTCGAGCACCGCCGAATCCCACGCGCCGCCGAAAAAGCCGTCGCGGGAGATACCAGCAGCGCTTGCCTGTCCGGTCAGATCGGCAATTGCGCCCGCCTTGGCGAAGGCACCGACCCAGATCTGATCAAGCGTGGCAACGTCAGGCGCATTGCCGCCCTGGACGGCGGTCAGCAGGCGCTGCTGATATTCCGGATAGGGAACCGTCGTCACCTCGATCTTGATATCGGGGTTTTCCTTCATGAAGCGCTCGACGGCTGCCTTCTGCACGTCCGATAGGCCGCTCTCGGTCTGCTGGTTGTCCCAGAATTGCAGCGTCGTCTGCTCGGCCAGCGCCGATCCTGCGGCAAGCAATGCCGCTCCCAGTGTTGCGGCCTTCAATAGTGATTTCATCATGGTTCTCCTCCCTTGATATACGATTGTTCTAGAGTTGGTTCTGATATGTCCCGCCGCCGTCCGGCAGCGGTTCGGAAAGGACTTCGCCGGCGATCAACACGTCGACGCCGACCGAACGGAACCGCTGTCGCTCCTCAGGCAAGGCGCCGTCATCGGTCAGCACAGAACCGACTTGCGATATGCCGGCGATGCGATGATTGGCGTCGGAGCCGAGCGCAACGCTGTCGGCAAGGACGATCGTCGCTTGCGACGCGCTGATGAGCCGCCGAGCGGCAAGTGCGCGCCGCTCGTCGAGCGAGGACAGGCCGAAGCCGGATGTCACGCCATCCGCCGCGATGAACGCCAGATGCGGGCGGACCTGTTCGAAAATCGCGCCGACGCTCGGCCCGACCAGGCAGCGATCGGTCTTCTGATATTCTCCTGCCGTCAGGATCACCTTTACGGCGGCGACGTCTTCCAGCGCATGCAGCACGTCGAGAGAGTTGGTGACGATCGTGACGCCGTGGAGCTGCTCCGGCCCGTGCGAGGCGATGTTGCGTATTTCCTCCGAAAGGAAGAGATTTGCCTGGCCGTCATTGAGCGCGACGACCATACCCGGCCGCAGCAGCAGAGCGGCCGTCTGCGCAATTTCGCGGCGCAGACGGGCAATCTCGGCCGAAATACCGTGATGCGGCGGCGAGACCACCAGCATTGCTCCATAAGCCTGGCAACGTGCCTGCATGGCGCTCGCCATGCTGCGATACCAGTCATGTGCGGGATAATGCGGCAGAAAGCCGATGCGGCGGGACCGTAAAAGCTTGGTGTTGAAACCGAGCCGGATGCTGCTCAGCCGCTCAAGCACCTCCTCCTTCAGGCGCCAGCCTTCCGCACCATTTTCGAAATAATCGGCAAGCGTCAGCGGCGTGATGACGGCGTGCGGCGTGACAGTATCGGACGGGGATTGTCCGAGGATTCCGAGCACGGCCATATCGATACCCAGGCGCCCGACCACTTCCGGAAACAGGGCGCCGACAGCCCGCAACGGCCCCGTCTCGGCGAGCCGTGCCATGAAGGCGGCGCTCTCGCCGCCCATCGAATAGACGGCAACCTGCCTCTTGATGCGCTCGGCCGCCTCGATCCCCGCAATCGCGGCATGATCGTTGACGGCAAAGACGAGATTGATCGCCTCGTCGGCGGCGAAGGCATCATGCGCTACCCGCAAGCCGATCCTGTAGCTGCCCTGTCCGTTCACGCGATGAACAGCGACCGGTCGCAGACCGCCTTCCGCCAAACCCGCCTCGAATCCCGCAACACGATCGCGTGTATTGGGCAGTTCGGCAACGCCGATCACCAGCATGGAGACCGGCTTGCCGGCCATCTCGGCTGCCGCCAAACGCCCAAGTTCGACACCCGCGGTGAAGTTATCCGGCCCGAGATAGGCCCCGCCCTCCTGGGCCGCGCTTTCGGCGATGAACGGAATTCCGCGCCGAACGATTTCGCGCCGCAGCACATTGCTTCCTCGACCGATGATCGGCGGAAGAATGACGGCATTCAAAGAGTCGAGATCGGATTCGAGCGGGCCAATTTCGACACCTGGCAAAGCACCTTTGGAACGAACGATCGCCTCATCCGAAAGCACTGCCCCGCCATGACGGCGCCGGACCGCGCCAAGCTCATCAAGCTGGGCGAGATCACGCCGAAGCGTCACCGCAGCAATGCCGGGCATGGCGCGGCGCAGATCCTCCATGCTTACGACGCCCTGCTGGCGAAGAAGCGAGAGTATTCTGGCGTGTCGTTGTTCCTTGATCATATGATCTCCTCTGGCACGGAAACTCGCGCAACATCATCTCCTCTTCAATGAAAAGATCACCAATTGCCACGCCGCCCGTGCGCATTCGTCGCCAAACGATCAAAATCGATCAATTGACGAATTCTCATATATTGCGGGATGCTTCCAAAGTCGCACGGGAGGGCGCGCGCATGCGCTCAGCGGCAACGCGTGGCGCTTACCTGTCGGAATCCATCGGACGGGGAGACAGTCGAGCCATTCTTGCGGCTGTCAAAGGGCGGAATCAGCCATCGGCATCGCATCCATGCGAGTGCGAACTGCGGCAACCGGCTATAGCCCCTATAACATCGAGAAGGCCCGCCAATCATGCGGAAGCGGATTGGCGGGCCTCTATAAGGAAAGCGATATTCTGGGGATTACGGCCGTTCGCCGGCCGCGAGACGCCGTTCGATATCTTCAATAACGGGCATCAGATCGGCAACCGTATCGATGATGTAATGCGCGCCTTGCGCCTTCAGTGCGCCGGCGGCACGCTCGCGAACCTTGGCAAGTGCATCCGGAGCCATCCCGGCGATCTCCTGCGGAGTGAGCCCCGCCTCGTTGCCGCTGAGCGCAACGCCGACAGTCCAGCAGCCGGCGGCAACACCTTCGTCGATGCCGACGCCGGTATCATCCACCTTGACCACCGCCTGCGCCGGCCAGACATCGAGATCGAGGAAGCATTTGTACATGTTCATCGGCGTCGGACGCCCATGCGGCAGATCGCCGGCGCATACGAGATTGTCGACCTCATAGCCCTGCTGTTTCGCAAGCGGCAGAACGCGCTCCATGATCGAGCGGGTGTAGCCCGTCGTGGAACCGATCTTCATGCCGCGCTGACGCAGCGCTCCAACGACGTCGGTCGTACCGGGAACGAGATCGGCGAATTTATGCACGACCTCTTCGTTCATCGGCACGAAAACTTCGTAGACCGTGTCGACATCGGCTGATGTCGGGGCCTTGCCGTGATGCGCGGTCCACAGCTCGCGGATGCGCGGCTGCTTCAGCATGGCGTCGATGTGGTCCCATTTCGGACGCCCCATCGGCTCGCGCGCTTCGGCGATGGTGACCTCGATGCCGAAGCGGCTGAAGGCCTCGACGAACACGCCCATGGGCGCGAAGGACCCGAAATCGATGACCGTCCCCGCCCAATCGAAGACAACGGCTTTCAAATGGCTCACTGGTTTCACTCCCAAGAACAAGATGTTGAAGCATAGAGATCGTCGACGACCTGCTCGCCCAAGGCGAAACCGGTCGATGCGCCCGTTCCGCCCGTCACCATGACGAGACGGATATGATCGGCGGGACGCTCGACCAGCACCGTCCGCTCCTTGGACGAGGCATAGGTGCCGATCCAGCGATTGACGACGGTGCGGCCCGGAAGATCGAACACGCGGTCGAATTCGTCGAGGATCAGTCGGTCGAAGCGCTCGCTTGCAAATGGCTGCTGCGCATTGCCATAGACGTGGCTGTCGCCGACGACGAGCGAACCATCGGCTGACTGCACGGCGATCAGATGAATTCCGGCGGCGCGGCTTTCGGCCTCTTCGCGATCGAGCCGGTCTTTAAGCGCCTGCGCCTCCGGCAGATCGGCAAAACCTTCGTAGCGGGCGAGGCTCATATCCGACATGACGGCGGCGCCGAACCGGCTCGGCTCGGCGGGTGCAACGCGGAGCATCTGCAGCGTGCAGATCGTGAGAGCATGCTTGGCAATAACGTCGGGGAAGAGCGTTGAGAAATCGTCGCCGGGGCAGGCGACCACCGCTTCCGCCTCGATCGTACCATGGCTGGTTTCGATCCGAGTCCCGCCGATGGCGCGAACGGCCGTGTTCCAGCGAAATTCGGCTCTGACGCACATTTGCTGCTGTGCAGGTCTACGACGCACCGATCAACCGCGCCTGCAGGAGATCGAGTTTTGCTCTTCCGTACATCTGGC
>NZ_RAIN01000041.1:0-17114 GCF_003610155.1 Rhizobium sp. WW_1 | reverse complement strand
CAGGCCAAAGCGGCTTAAATCAACCCGCAAACTGAGCCGGAAACTCCATTCTTCCAGAGCCCAAAAAGTCTCAAATCATTCGACGACGGACAATCTGTGCCAAAGGTTGCGCGCTTTATCCGCACTTTCGTCGGCAAATTTGCATTCTTCGTGCCGCGCAGCGTTAGCGTCCACACGGCGATTTCCCTTATGTTTCCGTAGCTTCGGGGCTGTGTTGAGATCACTGCGACTTGTGACAAAGGTAACACCCCGTACAGTTGCTGACTCTTGCATGGAGCAACGACTACAATTATGTGTGGAATAATTGCAGGGCAGAACCGGCGAGCTTAGAAGCTGAGCTGGCTGGAATTCCGCAACAAATGAGTAGTTTCTGGTGTAGATGTTGCGGAATTTTAATTGACCCATACGCCCACCAATCATCCCACCGTATCGTCCCGGACGGTAGATTATTCCAACCATCACCTTCAGCCATTTCGACATGCTCTCGCTGGCCACGGGCCCGACGGGACGAATCTAATCGTGCGTGTTTCGTTCACCTGTCATGTCTACTCGAAGAAAGACTCCCAAGAGGCGATCGAGACGAGGTTTCGTGACGAAGGCGGAAGATGGCGCGAATTCTGCCCTATCAGGCATCTAGCGTCAGCGGACCTGCCTGGCCTCTGCGTCACTATGATGGAGCAGAATTTCCCGTCGTGGATCTCGAAGGACAAGAACGGCGAAAGCAATATGGCGGTTACCGAGCGACAGCCTACCTCGGGTAACCGATATGCAGTCTTCTACTACCTCTACCCCAGCCGAGCTGATAACATTCACGTAGAGTTCGTCGTCAAGAGTGCTTACCACCTTAACATCGACATGGGTCATTATCGAAAGCGTGAGCTTATGAGAAGTCTTTTGAAAACATGCCATTACAGGCAGAAGACAATTCCTTGATTGTCGTTGTCATCAAAGAGAGAACTTGACAATTCGACTCTAAACCTATATCGGTGTTTGCAGCAATGGATAGTGAGGCTTCCGCGAGGACGCCATTGCAAGCCCGCCCTAGAGGCCAGCATACCACGGTAAGGGGCACTCACTCGGCAATCGCCATAATAAAGACCCGAAAGGGTCTTTTTTATTTGCGCTTGGGTCTTTGATAGCTACTCCCACGTGGCTGAAAACTTCTCTCGACTGTACCTCCAGCGTCACAAGGTGAGCTAACACCGTTTTCCTGTGAATGGACAACCCTGAAGACAACCTTCGACGTCGCCCAGGCTCAGCTCAACGAGCAGATGCGCGAAATCGGTATCCATCCGAGGTGGGCCGCGGGACTTGAAGTCTCGCGCGTGATAGCATGGCGGAATGGAGCTCGACGAGGACAAAATCGATGACGCGGTCTTGGCACTGTTATGGCTGACGCTCCACAACGAGCGTTGCGCCTGGAAGGGATTTGACTGGGCAACGACGGACCGGTTGCATGAGAAGGGATTGATCTGTGATGCGGCGAACAAGTCGAAGTCGCTGGTCCTGACGGACGAAGGTCTACGACGTTCGGAAGAACTGTTCCGCCGGTTGTTTACACGGTAATATCCAGTTTCGGCCTTCCCCCACAACCCGGCGTTCAGGTTTTGCGTCGCGCTTTTCGGGCCCATTTTGCAGCCAGGTCATCGACGGCTTTGTTGAGCTGCGAGAAGTTGGCGGCGGCGGGATCATAATCGCTGCCGCCCCACCATTCGAGGATTTCGGCATGTCGCTCGTGCGCCGGGTCTGCAAGCGCCTCGCGGAACTCCTGATAACCCCATGGACCACCAACGTCTTCAGGCGGGCAGTGTCCCGTTGCTTCGAGGAGCATCGGTCCTTCCGTGCCGACTGCAGGAAAGGTGCGCTCGATCTTGATGCTGTGTTCCCAGCCGTCGCCAAAGTCGTAAAGGTATTTGAACGATTTCGCACCGGTGTCCTGGACTGCCGACAGCAGCGAGACTTTGCGCGCATCGATCGGACCATCCCCCCATTCCTCGTCAGGCAAACCAAAGCCGACGTCACGCATGCGGAATTCGTAAAGGTGGCTGTTGGTCCAGCCCATTGCCGCCTGCAATACCTCGTGCAGCCGACTGAGCCTGATGGTGAACGGCACGACAACGCGCCGCATCACTATCGGCTCGACACGATCGAGGGTGACCTTCAGGCGAACGACGGAAGCTACCATTGTCAGGCCGCCAGCATGACGGTTGCCGGCGATGCGCGTTTCCACTCCCAGGGCAGCAGTTCGTGCAGGCGCGTGACAGGATAATCGGCGATGCGAGCCAGGACATCGGCAAGCCACGCCTTTGGGTCGACATCGTTGAGGCGGCAGGTGGTGATGACGGTCAGCATGACAGCGGCACGATCTGCCCCACGCTGGGAACCGGCGAAGGTCCAGTTCCGTCTTCCCAATGCGACACTTCTCAGCTCCCTCTCGGCTGCGTTGTTCGTGAGACAAACTCTCCCGTCTTCGAGGAAAAGGGCAACGCCCTCCCAGCGCTTGAGCATGTAGTCGATCGGCTCGATGACCTCGGACGATCTGTTGAGCGTGGCGCGTTCCTTCGTCAACCACTCGTGCATGTCATCGAACAGCGGCTTGCTCTTCTCCTGGCGTGCCGCCAGTCGTTCTTCGGCGCTCAGACCGTTGATCTGCCGCTCGATTTCGAACAACTCGTCATAGCGCTTGACGGCTTCCAATGCGATCGGCGAGATCGGCTTGCCCCTGCGTTTGCGATCCCGCGCATTCTTCTGGATATCGGCCAGCTCAAAGAATTTCCGCCGCGCATGCGCGTGGCAAAAGGCGAAGGTGATCGGGATCTCTTTCGTTGCGGCGACAGCGATCGGCCTCTCGGCGCATGCAAGCATGCGCCTGCCGGCTGAGAGATCGAAGCCATTGTAGCAATCGCTCTGCAGAATGCCGCCGTATCCGGCCAAGTGTTTCTGGGGATGTTCGCCGCGCCGGTCACTCGACGCATAATAGATTGCGGCTGGCGGCGCTGATCCTCCAAATGGCCGGTCATCGCATACGTAAGTCCATATGCGTCCGGTCGTGCATTTGTTCCTGGCCTGAATGGGAATGGTGTGTCGGTTTGAAAGGCAGGTGCGGGACGAAAAGCCGGATGACAACGAAACGCAGGCCGATTGCCTCCGGCGCCTGCGCCAGAAGCACGCCGTTCCAGTCCTTGACGCCCTGAAGGAGTGGCTCGACAGGATGGCCCCCAAGATCGTGCCCGATACCAAGCTCGGCGATGCGATCTCCTATACACGAAACCAGTGGCAATATCTGACGCGCTACACCGAAGACGGCAGGATGCCGATCGACAACAATTTATTGGAGCGCGATATCAGAGTTTTTGCCACTGGAAGGAAGAGCTGGTTATCTTGCGACACTGTCGACGGGGCCAAGGCAAGCGCCGTCATCTACAGCCTTATGCTGACCTGTCGCGCCTGTGGCGTCGAGCCATTCGCCTGGTTGCGACACGTCTTCACCGAATTGCCACAGCGTCCCGACGGCGCCAATATCAACGATCTGCTCCCATTTAACTTCGCCAAATCCACTGCCGCATAAGCCGCTGCGGGCGTCACAATCCACTGCGTCAACGCGCAGCGAAATGAGCGCTTACCCTTTTCCTGCTTCCCTTCGTGCTTCTCGCCTTTGACCGTCAGGATGCTGTTTGCAAACGTCAGGTCCAGCTCCTTCGCGTTGATACCCGGAAGCTCGGCAGTCAGCTCATAAGCCCTGTCGGATTCCACGAAATCGATGGCCGGCATGCCGCGCGCAAGGGAGGTCGGAAAACGCGCGAGTGTGCGGTCAAAGAAACCGGGGCTAAAATCGTCGAAGACACGACCAATCTCGGAGCGCAGGCTCTCGAACGGCGACCAGCGTTCCGCAGCATGCCCTATGCGCTTCTCCTCTTTGTTACAATGACCGCAAGAGGACGATCCTCCGTCTCGGCCCTTTCCAAATCGTCCATTTCAGACGCGGAGCTATTAAAGGCGGCGCCGTTCGACCGTTCATTGACCAGCATCAAACTGGCATCCTGTCGATCGTCGCAAGCGATCGAAATTCTCGCTTTGCTGGTTATGAACGCGACCAAGGATTCGTTTCAGGCGGGCCGGACTTGACCTTTGTCAAAGCAATGTCGGCACCGTGAAGCGATCATTGCGGCAGCTTTTGGAGGAACTTGATATGAAACCTCAATTCCATGTGCCGCTGATCACCTATCCCGACACCAGTTCGCTTTCTCTCGTTCAAAACGCCGTCGATTTCGCACGACACCAGAAAGCGGATCTCACCGCAAGCATCATGCAGATCGGGATGCCCCTTGCTGGTCAAACATCTCCTTGGATTGACGACATCGAAAGGCTAAACTCGGAGGCCAAACGCTTCAGCCAGGACGGCTATGTCGCATTGAGCGAGGCGCTTTACGAATATGCCCGCGAAGCAGACATACGTGCCCTCATCCAGACATTCGAGGTGTCTGAACCGCTCGTTCCAGCTAGGTTTACGGAAATCTCGCGCGCCTACGATCTTTCGATCATGGAAGTGTCAGAGACAACGATACCGTTGGTTGAACGCCTCGTGTTCGATAGCGGCCGACCTCTAGCATTATTTCCTGCAAACCACGTCTGCAACCGGATCGATACGGTGGCAATCGCCTGGGACGGAAGTGCGCCCCTGTCGGCAGCACTGACCGGCGCCAGGCTGTTCCTGGAAAGCGCTTCGAAGATCATTTTAATCTCGATCACCGAGACTGATCCCACGAATGGGAAGGCTCTGGACCGATACGCAGGAGTACTTCGCAACAGCGGGCTGAATGTCGAGGTTGTCGTCGCTCGTGCGAATGGCGAGCGCGTGGCCGTCGCCATCCAATCAACCGCCAGAGCCCTTCACGCAGATCTGCTGGTCGCGGGTGCCTATGGGCATTCCAGAATCCGGGAATATGTGCTTGGAGGCGTCACCCGATCATTGCTCACTGAGCTAGAAATGCCGATTCTTGTAGCCCACTAGTCATGCAAAGGAAGTCCGACTGCAGCTAGCTTGCTGTCGGCACCAGTACGGCGGCACCGCTAAGACGCCCGGCACGAAGATCCGAAAGCGCCTCGTTGGCGCCCTCGAGTGGATAGGTCGTGGTATGGGTTCTAACGCCGGCCAATCGGGCTATCGGGAAGAACTCGGTCGCGTCCTCCCGCGTCAGATTGGCAACCGAGACCAGTTCGCGCTCGCCCCACAGAACGGCATAGGGCATGGATGGTATGTCGCTCATGTGAATTCCTCCGCATACAACGATACCACTTTTGCGAACCGCCTTGAGCGCCACGGGCGCGAGATCACCCACGGGTGCGAAGATAATGGCCGCATCGAGCGGAACGGGCGGCCTCTCCTCTGACGATCCAGCCCAGATCGCGCCAAGCTCCAACGCAAACATCTGCGCCCTATGGTCGCCGCTGCGAGTGAATGCATAAACGTCGCGGCCTTGCCAGACGCAGATCTGAGTGAGGATATGTGCGGCGGCACCAAAACCGAAGAGGCCGATGCGCTTGCCGCTCCCGGCCTTCTTCAGCGAACGCCAGCCGATCAATCCGGCACACAGAAGCGGCGCCAGCGACACGGCATCGGCGTCCTTGTCGAGATCGAACGAAAAAGCCGCGTCGGCCAAGACGTGCGTGGCAAAACCGCCGTCGCGCGTATAGCCGGTGAATTGCGGCCGGTCACACAAGTTCTCGGCCTTCATTCGGCAGAACGAACATGTTTCGCATGTATGGCCAAGCCAGGGAACTCCAACGCGGCGGCCAAGCTTGTCGCTTTCCACGCCGTGCCCTACAGCATCGACAATGCCCACGATCTCATGGCCGGGTATGAGTGGAAGCTTTGGCTGGCTGAGGTCGCCGTCCACAACATGTAAGTCAGTACGACAGACAGCGCAGGCTTCAATCCTGATCCTCAGCTCGCCTGGGCCAGGGTTCGGATCATCTCTTTCGGCGAAGGCCAGCGGTTTCGCAATTTGTTGAAGAACCATCGCTTTCATGTCTGAAACCTATCGGAATTGAAGCCCGCTCCAGAGCCTGGCATCGGAGAAGAAGGTCAGGACGCGGCATGTCCCAACTGCATCTCAAACACCCGTTCGCCACCGAGTGGCTCCCGCGAACAGCTTAATTTACCACTCCCCTACTCCCACAAAAACCACGCGCGCGCTTTGACAGGAATCAACGCGGCAAAAGCTGGAACGTGGCAATGATCGAGCCATGGGCAAATCGCATTGCGCATCAGGAGGGAAGCGGTGCAAAAACTATTGCTGATCATACTGATCATCATGATCGCTACGATTGTCGGCATTTTATGGGTGAAGCCGATTGCCGACACTGGGCGGCAAACAGCGCTTGAGAAATCGGCGACGCAATGACCATCCTGAAACCATCGCACGCTTCCGAAGCGATGAATTCGCGCCAGTCTTCAAGAAGGATCACTTTGCCGCGAATGCTGTATGGCTTTGTCTTTCGAGCATCTGGATGGCATCAACTGGCCACCGCAATGCTGTCGATCGTCCTGTTTACGGCAGGCACTATTCCGCTGGAGGTGCAGCGCCGAATCGTGAATGCGGCGACCGAGAATGGTTCCTATCGCACGATCGCCCTCCTGGTGCTGATATACATTCTCTTGGCTCTGACCGAGGGAAGTGTAAAACTCGTGCTCAATATCTACAGCAGTTGGATCGGAGAGGCAGCCGTCCGCTGGCTGCGTCTGCAGGTGTTCCAGACATCATCGGCGTCCGGTACGAATGACTCCAAGGTGGCGAGCGAAGGTGTCCAACTCTCAATCATTCTGGCGGAAGCCGAGCCTGTCGGAGGCTTCGTCGGCTCCAGCATCTCAGAACCATTGTTGCAAATCGGCATATTAACGGCTGTTTGCGGATACCTTGTCTATCTGCAGCCGCTCATGACAATCATCGTCGTCACGATTTTTCTGCCCCAAAGTGGCTTCGTCCCGATCATGCAGGCCGCGATCAATCGGCGCGTCGGAAAGAAGATCAGCATCATGCGCAATGTCAGTGAGGACATCGTCCATATGGGACGTGCGATTGACACGGACGGCGTTCAGGCATCGCGAATCGGAGGTGTCTTCCTGATCAACATGAGCATCTACAAGATCAAGTTCACCATGAATTTCATGATGAATCTCATGACGCAGATGGGTTACGCGGGCATCTTCGCCGTGGGTGGATATTTCGTGGTTACAGGGAAGACTGAAATAGGGACGGTCGTCGCCTTCGTGTCCGGTCTCTCGAAAATAAACGACCCGTGGGGCGATCTCGTCAACTGGTACCGCGATCTGCGCGTGACGCAGGTCAAGTATCGCCTGATATTCAACTCCGCCCAGATCGAAACCTCCACAGCGACCGAAAGTGCCGTGCTTCAATCCCTCTCCAACGATTTCCGCCTGAGAACATAAAGGTGGAGAATTGAGCTACCAACAGGCTCGGCGCCGACATTCGTGCGCTGCGCTTGGATTTGGCCGCTCCGGATGACGATATTCTTGCTGACAGCTTATCTTGCGAGAATTCCCTGGTCTCGGGCCTGCCAGATCCTCCCGAGGAGGTGGAAAGGTGCTGGCGACCAGTCGCACCGGGTTCAATGAGAGGCCGAATATCCGGGTGTGCGATGAACACCCGCCATCTGTCTCGATGGGTTGGGCAACGAACTTCGCAGAATGCTTGCCCTCGGGGAAAAAACAAGCATCGACAGAACGTCAAGTATCATCAGGAGGCGGCACCTGAGCGCCCTTCCAACGCATGCCAACGACCAAGTCATAAGTTGGCCCCGCTGGCAGATGCAACACTCCTCGACGACGCGGACTTTTCTTTTGGGGCGGAAAACCAACTGGCGAGTTGGGACTTGAGCCCCCCAATTTCTGTTCAGTCGAGCTTTGTTTGCGGACACGTCGATGTTTGACCACGATAACCGGGACATACCTTGTCATCATTTCGCTCCTTAGGCGTCTTCCCAAATCAAAAGCCATTACCTTTTGTTGGAGGAATATAGGGGTCGGGATAACCGAGTTTCGGTTCGCCTGTTTTCCTACCTGTATTGATTGACTGCTGTTGGCTCGATTCCCCGGTCTTGTCAGACCCGCTCGATTGGTAGGCATATGCGCCGAGGATAGCACCCGCTGCTACGGCGATCACAAGAGCTGCACGCATGTCTGTCTCCTTGTCACGAATCCATCGTTCAGCCGTCCCGACGAACAATGAGAATCCGCCGGACGTTCGTGATCTATTGGTAGTTTCTCCCGGGATTCCGGGCCTTGACATACGTCAACGTGCCGTCGTCCGGGTGCGTTGGCTTTGCGAAAGATCAATGCTCACTGCCCCCTTCGCTGGCAAGGTGAAGCCAGCAAAGGAGTCGAACCATGGACAGTCCAACCGAAAAGCGTCCGCTGTTGCGGGAGGTAGCTGCACCGGCATCCACACCCACGATCGATAGACATCAGCGACATTGGCTTTGGATAGTGACAACTGCAGCGATTTTATCGACGACCACGTTCGCCCTTGTCTGGCAGCGCGCCAGCACGCCTCCGCCACCATCCTTCAAAACCGCGGCGGTATCAAAGGGCGACGTGATACGACAAGTGACCGCGACCGGTACTGTCAATCCGGAACTGACGATCATTGTCGGCAGTTATGTTTCTGGCCCGATCACCGATATACAATGTGACTATAATACGGTTGTCACGGCCGGCCAGATCTGCGCTACCATTGACCCGCGGCCATATCAGACCATCGTCGATCAGGATTCTGCGAACCTATCGGTTGCCGACGCCCAGCTCACGAAGGACGGAGCGAATTTCGATTATGCGCAGTTGAACTACCGAAGAAACCAGCGCCTGATCGCGACGCAGGCGGTATCTCAGGATACCGTAGAGGTTTCTAAGAGCCTTGCTGATCAAGCTGCAGCGCAGGTAGCACTGGACCAGGCGACAATCGAACAGCGCGAAGCCGAACTATCCGCCGCGCAGATCAATCTCGACTACACGAACATTCGCTCGCCCGTGAATGGCGTCGTAGTTTCACGCAATGTCACCCAAGGACAGACTGTTGCAGCGAGTTTTCAGACCCCGACCCTTTTCCTCATTGCCACCGATCTAACCAGAATGCAGGTAGACACCAATGTAAGCGAAAGCGACATCGGAACCGTCAGCGAGGGCCAATCAGTAACGTTCAGTGTCGATGCCTTTCCCGACCGCATTTTTGAAGGCAAGATCACACAGGTACGGCAATCCCCGCAAACCATTCAAAATGTTGTGACCTTCGATGCAGTCGTCGGTGTCGACAACACGGATCTCGCCTTGAAGCCGGGTATGACTGCCTCCTTGAATATTATCACTGCTCACGCGACAAACGCCCTTCGCGTCCCCAACCAGGCTCTCCGTTTCGAACCGACAGATGCTGGAAACACATCCGCCGCGCCGACGTCCGTGGATGCGAAAGGACCGCATGTATGGGTACAGCATAACGATACGGTGATCATGGTGCCGGTCACGATAGGTGTCAGCGACCAATCCTATACCGTGATCGAGGCCGGTGAATTGGAGCCAGGCGACAAGATCGCCTTCGGAGAAGACGTGGCGTCGAGCACGATGGCCCCATTCCGATTCCTGAGATGGTGAAGGCAGCGAACCTATGACCGTTCAACAAACTCTTTCACCCCTTTTGGAGCTGAAGAATGTGACGAGGACATTTTTCGTCGGTGATACCGAGGTACCCGCCGTCCGTGGAGTCAGCCTCAGTATTCACCACGGGGAATTCATCGCAATTATTGGCTCATCCGGCTCTGGAAAATCTACGCTGATGTCAATTCTGGGCTGTCTTGATCGCCCAAGTAGCGGAAGCTACTCTTTCGAAGGCATAGATGTCGCAAAGCTCGCAGAGCCAGATCTTGCGGCTATCCGAAGCGAACGGCTGGGCTTCGTCTTCCAGAGTTTCAATCTCCTGCCCCGAACAAGTGCACTCGAAAACGTGCGCCTGCCTCTCTACTATTCCAATAGCGCTGCAGCCGGCGGCGTGGATGCAATTGACCGCGCCCGCACTTCGCTTGCACGCCTGGGACTTGGAGATCGCGAGCGGAACACGCCCGGCCAGCTTTCCGGAGGCCAGCAGCAGCGAGTCGCGATCGCTCGAGCCCTGATCAACTCTCCTCGTCTGCTCCTGGCAGACGAGCCGACAGGAAACCTCGACACCAAAACCTCTCATGAAATCATGGATGTGCTCGTGGCTCTCAATCACCGTCAAGGTGTCACGATCGTGCTGGTCACGCATGAGCCCGATATCGCTGCTTATGCCGATCGCATCATCACGATGCGTGACGGTAAAATCGTCGCGGACGAGAGAAAAGGCCACGCTCCTTCCACAGACCTGTCCCCGGCACCGGATGCCAACGGTACGATTCAGTCAAGCCCGCGCGGCGGCCTCGCTTTCGGTCGAATGGCACTCGGTGCGGCGGCGCAGGCCATTTACCACAACAAGATGCGCTCCTTGCTGACAATGCTCGGCGTCTTCATAGGCGTCGCGGCCCTGATCGTCATGGTCGCAATTGGGCAAGGCGCAAACATCGCCGTAGCAAAGCAGATCGAGAGCCTTGGCACAAATGTCGTGGTTGTCCTACCGGGCGCATTGAGCAGTAATGGCGTCCGGGGAGGATTTGGAAGTGCAAGCACCTTGACCGTCGCCGATGCAAAGGCAATTGGGCAGGCTGCAGCTATCGCCGAAATCGGCTTTCTGATCCGACAACAAGGTCAGGTCGAATACGGCAGCAATAACTGGACTACAGGAATTCAAGGGGTCAGCGAGTCCTATCCCGAAATCACCAATTGGAAGGTTGCGGCGGGAGACCCAATAACCGACGATGACGAACGCAATGGGAATCTGGTTGCCTTGATTGGTCAGACCGTCGAGCATCAGTTGTTCGCGCCAACCGAAAATCCGATAGGTGCGACAATCAGAATCAGGAATGTCCCGATGCGGGTGGTAGGAGTGCTCGCCGCCAAGGGACAATCGGCCATGGGTCAGGATCAGGACGATGTCGTCATGATCCCATTTGCGACCGCCGAACGGCGTGTGCTTGGCACTGCGGCACCCAGCCAGGCGCAGACGATGAACAACTGGGCCTATCTGCCGGCGCCCAATCCTTACAATCTTCAGCCTCGCCTGACCGGATTTGCCAATATGCTCTTCATTCAAGCCAAGAGCGCCGACCGAGTGCCCGAGGCGATTGGCGATATCAATGAGATCCTGATACGGCGCCACCATATCAAGGCGATGGAAGACAAGGATTTCGATGTCAGAAATCTCAGTCAGTTTGCAGAGACAGCGAAAAGCAGCAGCCGCATCATGGCGCTTCTGCTGGCGGCCGTCGCATCGATATCCCTGTTGGTCGGAGGTATTGGCATAATGAACATACTGCTGGTCTCTGTGACGGAACGGACACGGGAGATTGGTTTGCGTATGGCAATCGGAGCCCGCCGCCTGCATGTGCTCCTGCAATTTCTGGCGGAAGCCATCTTCTTAAGTGTCAGCGGAGGCATCGCGGGGATTCTCATGGGCATTGCCGTATGCCTCACAATTTCACAAATCTTCGGTTGGCTGGCACCATTATCGCCAGGCGCGATGGCTGGTGGATTTCTGTTCGCGGCAATGGTTGGAATCTTCTTTGGGTATTATCCAGCCCGCAAGGCCGCCAATCTCAATCCCATCGAAGCGTTGAGGTACGAATGAATTTCCATTTATGCCACATAGATCAGCCAAATCACCTCATCTATCCGAGAGGCAAAGGCCGGTCGGACCGAGGCCTCAAAGGCTGCGTCTCAATGCGCCCATAAGCATATAAATCGCTGAAATTGATATGCCATATCAAGGCTCGCCAAGAATTCGGGCATGCATCTCCAGCAGGACCATGGTTCGAAAGCACTGGCGAACAGAAAACTGTGGCCAATTCAGACGGCGTTTCACGAGTAACCTGCGGCAACAACGAGTGGGCGAGTGCCTGCTCCACGGCCAAATGGCCATGGCCAGCAAGCCGAGCTACCTCGGCCGCCGGTCGATATGAACTATTCAGCTCGCTGAAGAATTGAGCATCTAGTGCTTTGCCATGGTCGAAATCCGATCGATAAGAACCGAACATTTCGCGTGATGAACGACATTGTCGACGGTCGATCCAAAGAGCTTGTCGAAAACGTCGTTTGCATGAGCGGCAACAATGATCAGATCGGCCGATGTCTCGGCGGCAACCGCCAGAATCGTATCTGCGGCCCGGCCGGTGCGTACGTGAACAAGCGCTGGGATTGCGGGCTCCCTGCAAAGCTGCGACAGCTTTTCTTCTGCCTCGTTGATCACGGACACAGCCCAGTCGTCTGGACCTCGCCTGACAAGCGACGGAAATCGCTCGATAGCGTGAACGAGATGAAGGGACCCATCAGTATCGAGAAGTCCCTGAGCCATGTGCAGCAGGTGCTCGCCCTTCTCCTTTGAGCCCAAGCCGATAGCGCAGACGATAGTCTTATACACGGGCGTTGCTCCTTTAGAAGCGGTCCTTCCCACCGCCGCCGACAAACTCTGTTTGAAAGCCAAGCGCCCGAGCCCGCTTTAGAAAACGGTCTGCACCAAGTATGTCGACTTTGAAGCTATCGCCCAGACATTGCGCGAGAGGAGCAGATAATTCGCTGCGAATCCATGCATGGGCTCGTCCCGAGAGAACCGCGATTTCCCATTCGTCATGGTCGACGTGATCAAGGCGAAAGTCGCAGTTTTGATTTCGAGAGACACAATATCCTGCGCCCGCAAGGAGCGCTTCTTCTATGCGAGTGGGATCATGTTGCATTGCCTTCGCCTCCTACTTTGCCGTTAGCGGTTCAACCTATGTGCAACTGATCATCAAGGGCGTGGACGCCTGGGGCAGACCACACGGCACGTTCCGCCGCGCCCCGCTCAAACAAGGTCCTGACGTTACCCCTCAAGGTCACCTTGCCACCGGAGACCTCAATCTGGATGGCCTTGGCCTCGAGTTCCGCATCGCGTCCCAACGCCTCCTCAATGCGCCTCTTTACGTCGACGGCACTAACGCTCGGAACGACTTCGATGAGATTGGAGATACCGACAATGCCGGCAAGATCCCTTACGGCATCCGCAGCAGCGTTCTTCTGGTACTGCCATTCAACCGTGCCGGTGAGCGTCACCACGCCCCTGCATACGCGAACCTGCACCTTCTGCTTCGGAATGGAAATGTTCCAGTCCACCATCTTGACCGCTCGCCTGGCGATGTCGTCGTCGTCGGTCCGCCTCGGACCCAAGATGCGGACGTCAATCTCCTGAGCGATGCCACGAACGCCCTTTACGCGCCGCACAGCCTTCTCCGCAGCGTCCTTCTCCGCATATGTGCCGACATGCCCGGTGAGCGTGACGATGCCGCCGCGTGCCACAACACCGATATCGGCAGCGTCCACCTTCGGCTCGAACTCGAGTTCATCGAGAATGTTCTGACGCAGATTGAGGTCATCCATGATCTTCTCCTTCAAAGTTCATTGCTCGATGAAGAATAGATCCCAGGGACCATGGCATCATTGATCAAGGTCAAGCGCCCGAAACAGATACTGGGAGCA
The DNA here is from genome assembly GCF_003610155.1 of Rhizobium sp. WW_1. NCBI lineage: Bacteria > Pseudomonadati > Pseudomonadota > Alphaproteobacteria > Hyphomicrobiales > Rhizobiaceae > Rhizobium > Rhizobium sp. WW_1. The sequence continues at coordinate 3,466 of NZ_RAIN01000041.1, read as the reverse complement.
GTTGGGAAGAGGCGCCGCTGTTCCACGAACATTGATACCGATCAATGCAGCCACACCGATTCCCAACAGACTGCGTCGAACAAGAGAACGGAACGAACGGGCCATGCCCCGGCCTTTCCCCATGCGGAAGATAGGCGGCCGTATTGGGCGTCGGCTGGCGCAACCATTGGAATAGCTATCGCAAACGAGGGTGGAGAGCAGTCATGCAAGCAAAAGACATCATGACAAGGAACGTCATTACGGTCCCGCCGACGATGAGCGTTCGAAACGCAGCTCTGTTGCTCAGGGCCAACGATATCAGCGGCCTTCCGGTGGTCGACGATGACGGTGTGGTATGCGGGATGTTGACGGAAGGAGATCTTATGCGACGTGTCGCTAATACGTGGGTCTCAATCCTCGGCAGCACCTACGGAGTTGGTGAACGGCGGGGGCTCAGCAATTATGTCCAAATTCACGGCAGGTCCGTCGGTGAAGCAATGAGCCGCGACGTGATAAGCGTCCGCTCCAATGCGGAAGTCGGCAGGGTCGCTGGCATCATGACATCTCACAGGATCAAGCGCATTCCTGTCGTCGACGATCGCCGCCTTATCGGCATCGTCAGCCGATGCGACCTCTTAAACCTCATTATCGACGCGCCCGTGGAAAATATCGCAAAAGGAGACGAAGCCCTGAGGCTCGCCATCCGGACGCGGCTGGCAACGGACCTTGGGATTGGCCACGACAAGGTCGACGTTGTCGTCAAAGACGGGCTGGTGCAGGTTCAGGGAAAACTTGACTCCGATATCCAGCGTCAGGCCATCCGGGTCCTTATCGAAAGCGTCGGAGGCGCAGTCGGATATGTTGATCGATCCGTGATTTCCTCTTCGAGTGTCAACAATGTCCCGGACGGTACAAAATGAGCCAGGAACTATTAGCCGATCGGCCAAAACCTTGGCATTCGCGGCTGTCGAGCCGCCTGGCACGTCTGCGCCAACACCCTCTCGCCAAAGTCGGGCCAGGTCTCATCACCGGTGTCGCTGATGATGATCCGAGCGGGATCGCCACGTATTCCCAAGCCGGTGCGCAATTCGGCCTGAACATGCTCTGGACCATGCCGGTATCGTTTCCGATGATGGCCGTCGTCCAGGCGACATGTGCGCGGATCGGGCGCGTTACCGGACGCGGGCTGGCGGCAAATATAAAGGACGCCTTTCCGCCAGTCGTGCTCTATGCGGTGGTGTTCTCGCTGCTGACCGCGAATATATTGAATATCGCCGCCGACGTTGCAGCGATGGGTGAAGTGGCGGAATTGGTGACCGGTTTCAACCGCCATCTCATGACAATGCTCTTCGTCTTCGGGACGCTCGCACTTCAGGTCTTCATTCCCTACCACCGCTACGTTTCTTTTCTGAAATGGCTGACAATTTCGCTTCTGGCCTATGCGGCGGTTCTCTTCACCGTGCATGTGGATTGGAAGCAAGTCGCCATAAGGACTGTCTGGCCAATAGTCGCTCCGACATCGGCCTATGCGGCGGTCGTTGTCGGCGTGTTCGGTACGACAATCAGTCCGTATCTCTTCTTCTGGCAGGCATCCGAGGAGGTGGAGGATATGAATGCCGATCCGGGGGCAATGCCGTTGTCCAGAGATAGCGAGACGGCGCCCAGAGAGCTTCGGCGGATCGGCTGGGATACATGGAGCGGCATGCTGTATTCCAACTTGACCGCCTTCTTCATTATCCTTGCGACCGCCGTGACACTGAATGTCGCAGGCATCACGCAGATCGACACCGCCGCTGAGGCCGCCAGCGCACTTCGCCCCCTGGCCGGGCCGTTCGCCGCTCTCATATTCGCACTCGGCATTCTAGGCGTGGGCCTCATCGGCGTGCCGGTGCTCGCGGGTTCGGCCGGCTACGCTTTGGCAGAGGCCATGGGATGGAAATTCGGACTGGAACGGGCGCCGAACGACGCACAAGGCTTTTACGGTGTGATCGCCATAAGCGTGCTGCTGGCCTTGATCATCCAGTATTCACCGATCACGCCCATGAATGCACTATTCTGGAGTGCTGTCATCAACGGGGTCCTCGCAGTCCCCTTGATCGCCGTTATACTGTTGTTGGCCGCAAGCCCGAAGGTCATGGGCCCCTATACGATAGGCGCGATGTCGTCATTCATCGGCTGGGCCACCGTCGCGCTCATGGGGGTGGCCGCAGTCATGATGTTCGTGCCAACCTAGCCTGCATCGAGGTTCCGATTTCACAATTGAACCGTCGGTGCATGTCACATGCCTTGAGAGGCAAATGCCTGCTGGAAGGACTGGACTATCGCAGTCTCCAAGCCGCCCTCCAAATTTGACATCGATCAAAGCGCCATCGCGCAGGCGTTGCTAATCCTTGATCCATCACGCGGCGCCGGACCTCTCCCGCCGCGACACACGGTCAGAGAAGGAGACGAGCATGTTGATCCAAGCCATCATGAATGCACCCGCCATCACGGTCGGCCCGGCGACATCTGTTGCCGACGCCGCCGAGATCATGCTCGATCGCCGCGTAAGTGGTCTCCCGGTCACCGACGGTAACGGGAACCTTGTCGGCATCGTGAGCGAAGCCGATTTCCTGCACCGCGGCGAATTGAAGACAGAACGCAAGCGATCCCGGCTGCTGGAATTTCTGACGAGTCCTGGCAAGCTCGCCGACGAATATGTTCTTTCACATGGCAGGAAGATTGAAGAGGTGATGACTCCGGAAGTCGTTACCGTCGCCCCTGATGCCGAACTCTCCGTTGCAGTAGGCCTGATGGAAAAGCACGGAATCAAACGCCTGCCTGTCGTCGTACAAGGCAAGGTGATCGGCATGGTCTGCCGATCGGACCTGTTGCGGGCACTGGCCAATATGCTGCCACAGGACAAGGTGCCTGCCAGCGACGACGAGATTGCAAATGCCGTCATCGCGGAACTGGCGCATCAGAGCTGGAGTCGGAACGGCTTCATAAAAGTCAGTGTTCGAAACGGCATCGTCGAATTGTCGGGCAGTATTTTCGACGAGCGAGAACGACTTGCTGCCAAGGTTGCGGCGGAGAACGTGCCAGGGGTCAAATCGGTTGTCGATGAGATGGCATGGATCGATCCCTATCTCGGCGTTGCGATGCCGGCCCCAAGTGAGTCATCCGAACCAGTACGGTCACCCTTGGTTTGAGCCGACTTCAGGCGAGCAATTCGCCATCCTGCCTTCATCGTTGATGCCGCCACGATCCAAAGATTCGCGCAACGCCCTCGCCTGCTGCGGATCGTTGGGCTGCCACCAACATGCCCGCGGCGCGTCGAATGGCGCCGCATTCCTGTCAGACACACCGTAGGGGGTGGGAGAAAGACTATGGAACTTGATATTGTGGCGCTATCGCGCCTGCAGTTCGCCATGACGGCGCTGTATCACTTCTTGTTCGTGCCGCTGACGCTCGGCCTTTCCGTGCTGCTTGCCATCATGGAAACGAC
>NZ_RAIN01000040.1:0-18629 GCF_003610155.1 Rhizobium sp. WW_1 | reverse complement strand
GGGAGGAAAGCGATGGCGCTTGTAACTGACCGGGCTCTTGCTCATCACAGCGAAATAGCCGCAAACCCTTCAGCCCAAGTTAACCTGACATCACCCAAATGACTGGTTTGCGGATCACGCACAGGCGCATTGTCATATGTTCTGCCGGTGCGCCCAATCCAAGCCGGCGCCGCATCACCCTTTTCCTTTTCCGGCTTCTCGGCGCGGCGCCAAGCTGCCAGGAGGCACTCCAGATTAGAAAAGCTGCCGGTGTATCCTCGGTGCTTTATGTCATGAAACAAATGCCGCCCACGGCGGTTACCATCCTTCCAACACTGGGGTGAGGAACGCTTCGTCGGCCATATCCTGTACGACGTGCAATGTCCGAGCTGGTGAGGCCTTCTCTGCTTAAGGCATGTACCGTCTCGCATACATCCTTGCGGGACTGCCGATGTGCCCGGCGAAGTTGATGCGCCCCGGTGTTTCGGGGGTTGGTTCATGCAAGTTTCGATTGCCATGATCAAACGCGATGTCCTCGTCAGGCAGTAGTGCCCTGCCTGTATGCCCCAAAGCTTACATCGACGCTGTCGCAGATGACCCGAGTTCTGGCGACTGTCGATGAGCTGTCGCGGAAGGTGCGAAAGGCGTTGCGGGCATCCTCATGATTACGCCTTATCCAGGCAGCGCTGGCTAGGCGTACCTCAAGCCCGCAGTAGTCGGCTTGCTCTTGAACCAACACAGGTTCCGCCGCTGCTCCGGCCTGCACGCGGCGCTCTATGGGCAGGAATAGAGCGTAGATTTCGTCACCAAATGGTGCTATTCTAAGTGCCTAAAAAAGGAAGCAGATCATGCGATCAACTACCAATCTTGACGACGCACTCATGGACAAGGCGAGACCATTGACTGGTACTCAGGAAACAGCGGCGCTCGTCCGCTAGGCATTGGAGACGCTTGTTCGTGTCGAGTCCGGAAAGCGCCTCGTCGCGCTCGGAGGGACCATTTCCGATGCCGAGTCAGCACCACGCCACCGGAGCACAGCCGTCAACTGATACTAGCAGATACCTCGATCTGGATTGATCATTTCCGCCATGGCGACACCGAGTTGCGAAGGATTATTGAAGAGGATCGTTTGCTTTGCCACCCGGTCGTAGTCGGCGAACTGGCGCTTGGCAGCCTGCGAGATCGCGTTAGTGTGATTACGTTTCTGATGGCCCAGCGCGGCGCGGTCGTCGCAACGCACGACGAAATCATGATCGATCGACACAGCATTTTCAGCATGGGCATTGGCTACACCGATGCCCACTTGCTGGCGTCCGTCCTCCTTGACCAGTGCGCGTCTCTGTGGACCAGAGACAAGCGGCTTCGCGCGGTCGCCGAAAAAGCTGGCGCTTCACTGCACATACCGATCAATGCGCCCCATTAAATACCGATGTCGCACGTCCAAAGGCCTTCGGGTAGGTTTTGCAAACCCTTGGTCTTGAACCGATTTGAACCACCGACCCCACTATTTGAGTTCTGGGGATGTCAAAAATTCGGAAGTAGTGCAAGCACCCGGCAAACGCCCACAACGATGTTTATTGATGAAATCTTGGCTTCTCTTCCAGAGCGACAGCTTTTTCATCGTTGGCTATGAGCCATCCGCTGTTGCACACGGTGGGATCCGCAATTTGTTTCTCGCGGCCTATCGAGGCCACGATCTTGTTTACGTCGGCAACGTCGGAACGGGCTTTAATGAACGAGATGCGACCAGGCTTCGCAAGAATCTGGACAAGCTCAAGACATCCCGGGCGCCGATCGCGCTGAAACAGCGCGGTGTCGTCTGGGTTCAGCCGACACTGATTGCCGAGATCGAGTATCGCGCTTGGACCGATGACGGCAAACTGCGTCACGCTTCATACAAGGGACTCCGGGAGCGGCAGGATAATACCGAGGTCTATCGTCCATCGCGATGAGGTCCGGAACGACCAATGCGGGTTAGAGGCGGCAAAGCCAGTGAGGCAGTTCTTTCGGTCTGGGGCGTTTTGCCCACTTGTCGAAAACAGCTAATTCACCTATTTTAGCTGGACAAAGCAAGGAGATCAGATATGGCGAGCTTTTCCCTGACCGATCTTGGAAACCGTTCCGGTGAGGTCGTTGAAGCAGCGTTTCGCGGTCCGGTCGACATTACCAAGCGTGGCAAGCGCAAATTCGTGCTGCTCACGGCCGAGCAGTTTGATCGTCTGACCGCCAGCACCGCGCAGCGGGCACAGCGGGTTGAGGATCTCGTCGGCGCCGAGCGTGACGAGATCCTGGCTGGCCTCGACGTCGTCGCGCGCGATGGCGGCCGTGATGACTGATGCCCGGCACGGGGACATCATACTCTACTCGTATCTCTGGGCCCGCCAGCATGAACGTGGGGAAGAAAGCGGCCGCAAGGCTCGGCCAACCTGCGTGATGTTGATCCTCGCCGGCAGGGATGGAAGGCCGAAACCGCTGCTGTTCCCGATTACCAGCCAGTCGCCCGCAGCCGGCGCCCGCGCCGTTCAAATACCCGAGACGGAAGCCCGCCGTGCGAAGCTCTACACCCCCGCCTGGGTCATCGTCGACGAGTTCAATACCGATGACCTAGCCACGTCCTGGGCGATCGAGGATCCGAAGCCTCTCGGGCAGTTTTCTCGCAAATTCATGTCGCGCATCGCGGCCGAGGCGGCGGCTGCAATCCGGGCCGGGTCGGTGCGCGGCGTTCCGCGTCGTTAGAAGCCTACGCTTCTGGCAAAAGTTAGTGGCCAGCGCCGGCCCCGTTCGTAGGCGTCCCGATCCCGCTCTTGATGGATGACTTCCTGGTCTGGCCTCGGATCTCCGTCGATCGACCCACTGACGGGGGCACTAGGCAAGCTGCGGCTGCGTAACCCAGTCGATACGCGCTCGAAACGACAAACAATCATAAAGACAGTCAGCGTTCTCGTCTGCCCTCCTGCACCGTTGGTTGCCGAAGTCCCCGCAATTTCAAAGGGTAACGCGACCTAGGATTTGCCGGATCTCAAGTTCGAATCCTATCAAGGCGGCCATTCGCGGGTTTGGTAATAACCCTCGTCGATTGAGCGGAATGACAAATGTCGGAAGTGCAAACTAGGTCCATCGGGCTTACGAGAGGTTCTCGTTTAGGTATATCTCAATGCGAATTGTCTCTTGGCCGGCTAGCAGGGGGGTCTTTTCGATTTTTGCTTTTAAAATGCGGAGCGCGCTGCGCACCTCATGGCCTGCGTCTTGATGAATTATTGCATCAAGGATTCCTGCGTTGAGTGCTCGACGAGTATGTTCTGTCAGCTCGTGTGCAATGACCACGCGTTCCTTGTGCGTGTCGGCAGACAGAACTTCGATGAGACCACGATTTCCGGCGCCCATATTGTAGACGCCGACCACGTCGGCGTGTGTCTGCAAGCATTCGCTCAAATACTCGTGAACTATGCGGCTGTCGTCTTTTCCCTCTATGACAGGCAGGCAGTGCACATGTGCGTAGTCGCTACGGATAATCTGCTCAAAGCCCATGCGGCGCTCCACATGGTCGCGCACCAGCATGGATCCCGCTACCAATGCAATCTTACCTGGTCTCCCGCCTAGAAACTTGCCCATAAGTCTGGCGGCGGTTCGTCCAGCGGCGACATTGTCGATGCCAACATAAGCATCGGATTGAAAAGCAGGAACATCTGAAACGAGCGTGACCACGGGCACATTGTTTCGGCGTAGCCGAGCCAGAGCATCACGAACGGCTACAGCTTCGGTCGCGACTACCGCCACACCGGAGTAGCGCTTGGGGTCTAGGCCGTCCAAGGTCGCCGCTAGCGCTGGGCCATCAAAGGGAGGGACCTTGTATATCGATATCTCGGTACGCTCAGCAGTTGAATGCTGCTTTACAGCTTCGATTTCGGCCTCCAGGCCACGCATGAAGCTATTGGAACCCTCAGGAATGACGAAGGCGAAGTGATAGGCCAGCCCTTTTGCCAAATTCGCAGCAGAAACATCCCTGATATACCCAAGAGCCGCTATCGCAGCCTCGACCTTCGCAATCGTCTTCTCGCGTACTCCTGGGCGCTGATTGAGCACCCTATCAACTGTAGCGAGGCTGACGCCGGCATGCCTCGCCACATCTTGTACCGTAGGGCGCACGTTAAAATCACTCCAGTTCTTAAATCAAAGACTTAAGCTATCTCAATCGCGTTGACGATCAAGGTCTGGAAGGACCTATCCGGTGTTTGCCCCAATCAATTTACGGCCTGGCCATCACTTTGTGTGCGACTCAGAGGCAGCCTCTCAGGGCTTCCGCAGAGGCGATTCTCCGTTAGACGTTGCGGTGCAGCAACTCAGAGTGAGGCGGTCATTCCGCCGTCCACGTATAGGACGTGCCCATTAACGAAAGAAGAGGCGTCGGAGGACAGAAAGATGCAGGCGCCAACCAGCTCCTCGAGTTTTCCCCAGCGGCCAGCCGGTGTACGCTTTGCCAGCCAGTCTGAGAAGGCCGGGTCGGCGATAAGTGCAGCATTCAGCGGTGTATCGAAATAGCCGGGAGCAATCGCGTTGCATTGCAGACCGTGTCTCGCCCAGTCGGTCGCCATCCCCTTGGTGAGGTTGCCGACCGCGCCCTTGGTCGCGGTATAGGGCGCGATGCAAGGGCGAGCGAGTGCAGTCTGAACGCTGGCTATATTGATGATTTTGCCTGCGCCGCGCGCAATCATATGGCGCGCAACGGCTTGCCCGACATTGAAGACCGACGAGATGTTTGTCTTCAACAGCTGATCGAAAGCATCGGCAGGAAAATCTTCCAGAGGCGCACGATGCGTCATGCCGGCGTTGTTGACGAGGATATCGATTGCCCCGGTCTCTGCTTCGAAGGTGTCGATGGCGGCGCGTACGGCCGCATGGTCCGTCGCATCGAAAGCAAGCGTGTGAGACGTTCCAACAATTTGTGCGGCAGCTTCGAGTTTTGCCGGGTAGCGGCCATTCAGAATGATCTCCGCGCCTGCCGCGGCCAGGCCGCGCGCTAGAGCCAAGCCGATTCCCTGTGAGGAACCTGTGATCAGCGCACGTTTCCCTGTGAGATCGAAAAGGTGAATCGTCATGCGTCCTCCTTGAGCATTTATGAGCCTAACGGTCATATCGGAGCGACTTGGATCGGCTGAATTGGTCCTTGTCCAAGGCAATCACAAAAGGCCCTCAACGGAACTCACCTCCCGACCCAGGCCCTCGGCGGAATGCTGGCGGACATTCACGATATGAGGTACGCATAGCATTAATGATCTATATTACCTCAAAACTACGTCAGTAATTTCCCATTTACAACCTGATTCCAGCTGAGAAGTCTGGCTGGGTGTATGGTATTGTCTATATTAACATAGATATTTCATATACTAAGGGTGAACTTTAAGACGCGCGCTGTTTCTGTTGACAGGGCACAACATAATGATGTACGTACCTCGTTATGGACTCGTTTTTTGGTTGCGCCTTCTCTTCTGATGTATTTCGGGGGGTAGGACCGACCTGGGGCATCCTCACCAATCACTGACCGTCAATGTCCGTGGGTGAGATCTTTGCGCAGGATACTGGAGGAGTATGCCCGCGTAAGGCTGCGACAATCGCGCGGGCCCTGGAGTGAAGCGATCTGAACAGGGAGAGGGTAAAATGGTCAAAATAATCGCGATGCTGACGAACAATGATTTGACCGTCGCAAACGCACGAGAAACGTTCGAGGCATCCAGTCACGCGCCGACCCAATACTGGGGCTTCAAGGACACGGGCATCTCGATGCATACCGCGAGTGAATTGGCGAAGCACATCTATGACAAAGGAAAAACACTTGTTTTTGAATCCTTTGGAGAAAAGGAAGACGATTGTCTGCGTGCCGCCGAATTCTCCATAACGAACAATTGCAAATATCTTATTGGGTGCCAGTTCCACACCTCTGTCGTTTCCCTTCTGCAAGGATCGTCAGTGGCATATCTCCCGACTATCGGGCGAAGAGAAGGTATCCCCCGTTATCTCTACGGCAGCATCGAGGAAGTCGTGGGGGACGGACAGCGCGTATTGGCAAGCGGCGCCGATGGAATTTGCCTCTCGATGTACCGATACAAGGATGGTGACCCTAGTGAACTTGGTTCGGCCGCGTTGAGGGCCGTTGGCCAGCGCTCAACCATTATCTCCGGCAGCATCAATACGTTCGACCGCCTAAAGCAAGTGCGAAAGCTACGGCCATGGGGTTTCACCATCGGGTCGGCGCTTTTCGATGAGGCCTTCGGCAAGGGCCTGAATTGGCATGAGCAGATATCAGTTCTGGACGCCGTTCTGACCGCGTGAAGCGTAGGTGCGGCGATCGCCGCACGATCTTACTCAACACCGACCTTCTGCTCGAGCAATCCCGAAACACGCATTCGCTGTCGGCCAGAAATTCAATCTCAAAAATGCACATGAAAACCAGGAAGGACGTAAAAGTGAAGTCGATGACATTTGGTATTGTGGTCGGGAGTCGCGGCTTTTTCCCGGGCCACCTTGCGGCGACTGGTCGCGATCATATGATCCGCGCCCTAGAAAAGGCTGGCCACAAATGCGTTGTCCTCGGCCTTGAAGATACCCAACATGGAGCCGTCCAGTCCTTTGAGGACGCAAAGAAATGCGCCGCTCTTTTCAAGAAGCATCGAGAAGACATTGCTGGGATCATCGTCACGCTTCCGAATTTTGGAGAGGAGCGGCCTATTGCCGACACACTTCGTCTCTCGGGATTGAACGTTCCGGTGCTGATCCAGGCCACTCCAGACGATCCGCAGAAAATGTCAATTCATTGGCGTCGCGATAGCTTCTGCGGAAAAATGTCAGCCTGCAACAACCTGCGACAGTACGGTATTCGCTATTCTCTCACGAAATCGCACTGCGTTGATCCGCTCAGTGATGAGTTCCAAGAGGATCTCTCGCGATTTTCGGCAACCTGTCGCATCGTCGTTGGCTTGCGGGGGTTACGAATTGGCGCCATCGGTGCGCGGCCGCAGGCCTTCAATACCGTTCGCTACAGTGAGAAGCTTCTCGAGGCGGCGGGCATATCAGTCGTCACGCTTGATCTTTCAGAAATCCTCGGAAGAGTGGCGCGGCTCGACGACGGGGCATCGATCGTCACGGAAAAACTTGAGGCGATCAGGAACTACATTTCGGTCGAAGGTGTGCCGCATCCTGCCATTCTACGTCAGGCCAAGCTTGCGGCGGTGACTGAAGAATGGATGAAAGAGGCCGACGTTTCGATCAGCGCGATCCAATGTTGGACCTCGCTGGAAGAAAACTACGGCGTCGTGCCATGCACCATGATGAGCATGATGAGTTCCAAGCTCATGTCGAGTGCATGCGAAGTTGACGTATGCGGGCTGATCGGCATGCATATGCTGGCATTGGCATCTGGTACGCCGAGCGCCCTTCTCGACTGGAACAACAACTACGGCGCGAATGCCAATAAGGCCGTATGTTTCCACTGCAGCAATCTGCCGAAAGAGTTCTTCAAGGACTACAGGATGGATTTCCAGGAGATCATTGCTGGCACCGTTGGCAAAGACAATACGTATGGGACGGTCGACGGATCAATTAAGTCCGGACACATGACCTATATCCGCGTGAGTACCGATGACGCTTCCGGGCGCATCTGTGGTTATGTCGGGGAAGGCAAGTTCACGGACGATCCGTTGGAGACCTTTGGCGGCGCCGGCGTCGTCGAAATTCCCGATATGCAAAAGTTGTTGCGCTATATTTGCGAAAATGGCTTCGAGCACCATGTTGCCGCGAATTTCTCTTCTGTCAGCGATGCCATAGTTGACGCAACTCGCCAGTATCTGGGCTGGGATTTCCATCTGCACGAAGGAAGCAGCTGACGAGAAGTCAGCGAAGGCCCCGAACCGCACCTGCCCAAGGATGTTCGGGTTTCCCATCCAAGAATTGCAAGCCTCCAGCTGCTGATGAAGGTCAAGATGACAGAAGCCATACGCAAGATGTTCGTCAATGCAAGCGGCAGATGGAAACTGCCGAGCAATGACAAGATGGTGCCGGAGCGCATCGCAATCGTCGGCACTGGTCCGCGGGGAATTTCAGTGATCGAAAGGATCGCCAGTAAACTGACTGAAAGACAAACGCTCCGGCCCCTCGTCATTTATGCGATCGACAGCGTGGAGGTCGGGTGTGGCCGGATATGGCGCACCGACCAGCCTGACTGGCTGATCATGAACACCCGCTGCAAGAACGCGACGATGTTCCCGAATGCGCCCGATGAGGGTGCTTGGCGTCCTGGATATGGGCCGACATTTATGGAGTGGTGGCGCCAGGTTGATACCAATTACCCTGGTCCTTCGGGATATGCCCCAAGAGGCCTCTACGGCAAGTATTTGAAGTTTGTTCTGGATGCGGTCGAGTTGAACTTGCCTGACAACATGTCGCTCGAACGCGTGCAGGATCGGGTTGTCAACATCACCGAACATACCGACCAATACGAGCTGACATTTGAATCCGGGCGCAGCGCACTGCATGTCGACCGTCTCATAGTTTGCTCGGGCTATCCTCATCGCGAGAAAAGCAAACATGCGGAGAACATGGCAGGCTCGTCGGTACGGCACCTGACCTCTTTTGACATCCTCGAGACTTTTCAAAGTGGATTGTCATTGCCACTCGACCTTAGTGGACAGGTCATTGGTATCAGGGGCCTTGGCCTTTCCTTCTACGATGTCTTGTCGGAGCTGACGATAGGTCGTGGCGGCAGGTATGTTGTCGAACAAGGCACTCTTCAATACGTCCCGAGCGGCAACGAGCCGAAGCTGATTGTCGCCGGCTCGCGAGGCGGGCTTCCATTGCCGGTGCGTGGCAAAGACGATCGCCCAGCCAATCTCGTTTATGTGCCGCAGTTCTTCACAGCCTCGCGCGTTGCAAGCATACGCGCGAACGGTCCGGCATGTTTCCGTTCCAGCTACCTGCCGTGGATTACGGCGGAAGTGAACCTTGTCTATGTCGAGAAGGTTCTTGGTTCCGATCAATATGGCCAGTTTCGCAAGACGCTCGACGCAAGGGAGCTGACCTCGGACACCGTCATGGATGCGATGTCAGAGCTGGCAAGACCTTATGGCATCGACAAGCTCCTGGACCTCGAAGCGCTTGCTGCGCCATTCCAGGGGTTGTCCTTCGACAACCAGGACGAGTTCAGGCGGGCTATTGTTTCGGTCGTTGGCGAGGATGTTGCCCGGGCGGACCGTGGTGAATTCAACGATCCGATTAAGGCCGCTCTCGACGTGCTCCGGCATATCAGGCCCACTATCCGCAAAGCCGTGGATTTGGGCGGACTAACTCGCTCGTCCCACCATGATTTCATAACAAAGGTGGCGCGGACGATTGCATTCTTGTCGTCCGGCCCCTCCCGGACACGGGCAAAGCAACTATTGGCTCTTATTCAATACGGAAAGCTGGAGTTGCTTGGCCCGTCTGCGACTTTTCGCAAAACTGAAGAAGCGGCTGTTGTCGCCTCTTCTGACAAGGTCAAAGACTATAGTATCGAGATCGATGTTCTCATCGACGCATACGTTGCGGCGCCGAACGTTGATCTGGATGAGAATCCGGTAATTCGTAGCCTCGCCGATGCAGGAATCCTTAGAAACTTCATGGGGGTAGGGGGCGCTGAAGTGACCAGTAAGCCATTTCACCCGATCACGGTCAACGGAGAGGTCAAGGATCGGATACATGTGCTCGGGATTCCGACGGAATCGGCCAGGTGGTTTTTGCATGTCGGCCTTGTGGAGCCGGGTGCATGGGACGAATTCATCGACGACGCTGATGCGATTGCCAATACGTCGATCCAGAACCTCGTGTTTGGTGCGCCGGAGGCGGGTTCATTCGAGAACGACCTACCAACGAACGGCAACTTGGACCCGGACAAATATCTGAACTGACCACGCAGATAACGCTGGCCCCTGTGGTGCCTCGCCGTGACGGAAGCTTCGACCACGGCTCTTTCTTCGAACACAAAACAGACGGAAGATGAAATGAACGATCGTGTATTTGGGCAAGCCGACGGCGTCGATATCCATGAGGTCACCTTACGCTCGGAGACGGGTGCAGAGGCGAAAATCCTGACCTGGGGGGCTGCCGTCCGTGATCTGTTGATCCCAACCGCTCTGGGCCAACAACGGGTGGTCATTGGCTTCAATACGATTGACGACTATGTGGCTGACACCGCTCACGCTGGCGCGATCGCAGGGCGCTTTGCCAACAGGATCGCTCAGGGCCGCTTTGAAATCGACGGGCAAGCTCATCAGTTGCCGCTCAATCAGGATGGGAAACACACCTTGCATGGCGGCGGCGACGGCCTGGGCTTCAGTCGGCGCCCATGGACGCTCCAGGGTTACGATGCATCATCGGTGACGATGTCGCTCCAATCCGAGGACGGCGAGGCCGGCTTTCCCGGCAATTTGCGTGTTCAGTGCGTCTATCGCCTGTTGGCCCCGGCAACCTTGCGTGTCGAGCTGACTGCGACGACAGACGCACCGACGCTCTGCAATCTTGCCAGCCATGGATACTTCAATCTCGAACTGCCGGTCGGGTTTGAAAATGCACCCGTTCCAAGCGCAATCGACCATGAATTCGTCGTCGAAGCGGATTTCTATACGCCAGTCAATGACGACCTTATCCCTACCGGCGAAATCCGCTCGACAGTCGGTACGCCGTTCGACTTTCACTGGGCAAGACCGCTACGCAATCCGCTGGGTGTCAAATACGATCTCGGTTTCGTCCTGCGAGAGAGGCCTTCGCCGGCCGCAGAACTGATCCATGCAGCGACACTCTACGGCCGCAAGACCGGAATGGCCATGGATGTCCATACAACTGAGCCGCACCTGCAATTATACGACGGCGGGAGTTTCAATGGGCCGCCTGTGGGACTCGACGGCGCTCGATATGGGAAGCACTGCGGCATCTGTGTGGAACCACAGCGCTATCCCGATAGCCCTAACCGCAGCCATTTCTCCGACGCTGTGCTGCGTCCCGGCGAAATATATCGGCAGGTGACAGAATACCAGTTTCGTGCGGCGTAGCTCCCATGGGACAAGAAATTTGCTTCTTTTCATATCGGGCCAAGGACCCTTTTGTGACGAAATAAAATGCTAAGCCATTGAATAAGATCAACAAGGGAGGTGTTGAAGCAATGATGCAAGAAGAGAAAACGCTCGTATTGATGCAAATCGTAGCCGAGGCGACCGTTCAGGCCGCTGGCCGGCTCGCATTGTCGTACCTGACCGAGAACAAGCCCTTGGAAATTGAAACCAAGGGACCGCAGGACTTTGTGACGGCGGTGGACAAGCATGTGGAATTACTGATCCGAAACCGACTGCGTCAGGCCTTTCCGGACCATACCATATTGGGTGAAGAATTCGGCCTGGACAAGGAAGGCGCGCGTGTCGTCTGGATTCTGGACCCGATCGACGGCACGTCGAATTTCATGCGCCATCGACCGAGTTGGTGTGTATCGATCGGCGCCACGATAGAGGGTAAACCGGCGCTTGGCGTTATCTTCGATCCCATCAACGATGAGATGTTCAGCGCGGCAGTGGGTCGGGGTGCGACGCGCAATGGTCAACCTATCTCCGTCAATCAAGACACGACGCTTAACAAGTCGGTATTCGGAGTGGGTTTTACGTCGGGCAAAAGCGTTGCGGCGCATGCCCAGCAGATCAGCCATATTCTCGATCACGGTTGTGAGTACCGCCGCTTCGGTTCGTCCGCGATGATGCTTGCCCATGTCGCAGACGGCCGGCTGGATGGTTACGCTGACGCGCGCACCAGCGTCTGGGACGTGATCGCGGGGCTTGTGTTGGTACGCGAGGCCGGTGGTGTCGTTCAAGATTTCATTGAGAGCGGGGCCGAAAGCGGCTCGATCTTGGCCGCGGCGCCCGGTGCCGCCGAGACGGCGTCGCTTCTGTTGGCTATCGACCAGCAAGGCGGTTTCGAGCGGCGTGTTTGACGCTCCAAAGGCAGCGGCATCGCACAGCACCTCATTCGCACAGGTCTGGAGAAAGCATGCAAAATCACCAAAAGACCGACCTATATCAACCAGAAACAATAGCGCACTCTTTGGCTATTCTGGCGGAACTGGGCTCGCGTGGGGCAGTCATGGCCGGCGGCACATGGATCATGAGGGCGCCGCTGCGTAACGAGGCGTTGGCGCAAGCTTACGTTACGATCGCGCGGATACCAGAGCTGCACCAGGTCGTGGTCAATGATACTCACGTCACGATTGGTAGCGGCGTAACCCATGCTCAGCTTGCACGTGACCTTCAGGCGGTTCCGCAGTTAGGTGGCCTGATGGCCGCGGCAGGCGACTCTGCTAATCCGGCCGTGCGCCAAGCCGCAACAGTGGGCGGCAATCTCTGTGCCGTGGGCTTCTCTGCTGCGGATATTGTGCCGGCACTCCTCTGTCAGGATGCTGAGGTCGAACTCGAGACCCTGGAGGGCGGCCGTCGGCGCATGGGTTTGGCTGCCTTCCTGAAAAATTGGGATACACTCCGGCCCACCTCTCTGTTGCTTCATGTTCTCGTGCCAAGACGTCATGCAATCTCTGCTCATGCTCGCTTGCCGCTCCGAAAGGCAGGTGACTATCCGGTAGCGATTGTAAGCGTCTCGGTCGAGCGACGGCAGGACGGATCGATCGGCAATGCCGCCGTTGGTATCGGATCCGTCGAGGCCGCTGTGCGACGATGGAGCAGCCTCGAAGAGGCGATTTCAGGTCTCCCATTCAACTCGCCCCTCATTCAGCAATACGCGTCGGACCGTGCCAGCGAATTTGTCGGACGAGAAGGGCCTGAGGTGCCTGGATGGTATCGCGTGCATGTGCTGCCAGCCTTGGTGCGACGCGCCTTCGAAAAACTACAGAAACACTAGTCGGGGGCAAGAATGTCGATCCTTATCAATGTGAATGGTGAAGAGCGCGTCTTCGACGGCGAAGTGGTGACGCCGCTTCTGGATGTTTTGCGCAATACCCTGTTTCTCACCGGCGCTAAGGATGTGTGCCGCGAGGGCTTTTGCGGGGCGTGCATGGTCCATGTCGACGGTGTGGCCATGGCGTCTTGCCTGATCCCTATAGGCCTAGCCAGAGACAAGCGGATAGTGACGATCGAAGGGCTGGGGCGTGATGACCACCTCTCCCCTTTGCAGCAAGCCCTCGAAGATCTCGATGCGGTCCAATGCGGAATGTGCTTTCCCGGCATGGTCATGAGCCTGACGAAGTTTCTCGAGGAGAAACCGGCTGCAACACGCAATGAAATCAAGCGTAGTCTCACCGGGAATGTCTGCCGGTGCACCGGCTACGAACGCATCATCGATGCTGCGCTTGCGCTATGCCAGGAACAAGGATCGAAGAGCTGATGTCGGACGCAGAACCTTCGAATGCAGTGGTGAATTTCGCCAGGCGAGATGCCCGGGATAAACTGCGTGGACGAACCCGCTTTACCGTGGATCAGGTCGGACCTGGCACATTGCATGGCTTCATTTTGCGCGCGACCGTGCCGTCTGCGCGGATCGTGAAGCTGGACACGTCTGCCGCGCGGAAAATGCCTGGGGTAAGAGCCATCGTGACCGCGCAGGATGCGCCTGGCAAATTCGGCATCGGCATTGCCGACCAATCTTTGTTCGCAGGGGATGTCGTGCGATATCACGGCGAACCAATCGCAGCCATTGCGGCAGACACGCTACAGCAAGCGAAAGAGGCCGCGGCCGCCATCGATGTCGGCCTGGAGGCTATTCCTTCGGTACTCACCATGGCCGACGCCCTGGCTCCTGATGCGCCGCTCGTCCACGAGGATTGGAAAAACTATGACGTGATCCTTGAAGCTGAAGGTGCCAAGCGTGGCGGCAACATAGCCTGGGAGGCCACCGTCCATCGAGGAGACACCGATGCGGCTTTCTCACGCAATGACGTGCACATCATAGAAAGCTCCTACCGTGTCGGTCGTCAAATCCACATGCAACTGGAGCCTCGCGCCGCCATTGCTTCTTGCGAAGACGGGCGGATCCATCTCATCGCCTCGACACAGGCGCCCTGGACTGTGAAGAACGTGACGGCAAGGACCCTCGGCCTGCCTCCGTCACAAGTTCGGGTTACAACGCCCCCCGTGGGCGGTGGGTTTGGGGTGAAATACGGTTGCTCCGTTGAGCCTTACGCTGCGGCACTCGCACGCGCGACGGGGCAAACGGTTGTTTTAATCAACTCGCGTCAGGAGGAAATCCAGACCTGCCTTTGCCGGGAGAACGCTGACATCCATATCCGCTCCGCTGTGACGGGAGATGGCCAAATCGTCGGTCGTGAAGCGACAGTATTGATGGATTGCGGTGCCTATGGGGGCGAGCAGATATATCTAACGACGATGACTGCGCATACGCTCGGAGCAGGGTATCGGCTGGGCGCGGTCAAGATGACAAGTCGCGCAGTGTATACCCACACGGCTCCCAATGGGGCATTTCGCGCCTGCAATGGTGTTTATAATATCTTTGCCCTTGAGCGTCACACAGACGAGATTTGCGGCGCGATCGGGATGGATCCGCTGGAGTTCCGCCGGCGGAATGTTCTCGGCGACGGGGATATCGGGTCGACAGGACAGGTCTTTGAGGGAAATGTTCTCGGTCCGATGCTCGATTGCATGGAAGCGATGTCCAAATCCGCAGCATCGAGAAAGAGCGATGCCGAAGGCCGCCTGTACGGCAGAGCAGTCACCGTAGGAACATGGTTTGTCTTTGTCGGACCTTCCGCGGCGACCGTCAATCTCAACCCCGACGGAAGCGCCACGGTTGTGACAGCCGGAGTGGAGATCGGCCAGGGAACGATGATGCAGTCTTTGCCGCAAATTGTCGCGGCAAAGTTGGGTCTGCACCCCGAAGATATCATTGTCAAAGCAGCCGATACCGATGCGGCCGGCTTCGATGTTGGTGTTGGTGGGGGGCGGACGACGGTCTCTCTTGGTTCCGCCACCTCCGTCGCCTGCGACGAGGTGCGCAAGAAAATTCTCGATGTCGCAAGCGAGATGCTACAGACCAGTCCCGAGCACCTGGTTCTTCAGAACGGTCGTGTGGAAATCGTCGGAAGGAAAGGAGCCGGCACCGCGATCGCCAATGTTGCCGAGCACGCTCAGTCGCTAAGCGGTCCCATATCCGGCAGCGGCTCGTTCACACGCCCTGGTGTCCCGTCGATGCCGGGTTGTGCGGCCGGCCACTTTCTTGATGCGATCGACATGCCGGTGTTCGCGGTGCACGAGTGCGAGGTAGCCGTTGATCCCGACACGGGTCACGTCGAGGTCTTGAGCTACCGGGTTGTTCAGGATGTCGGGCGTGCGCTCAATCCGCGTGCAATCCATGGGCAAATCCAGGGCGGTGTCACCCAGGGTCTTGGATATGCCCTTCACGAAGAGGTGACGCTCGATGCGGATGGGCAAATCTCCCAGTCAGGTTTCGGAAGCTATCGCGTACCGTTGGCTCAGGACGTCATTCCAGTCGAAATCGTGCTCCACGAGGGGGCTCCGTCAATCGGTCCTTTCGGCACGAAAGGGGCTGGCGAAGTCCCGATATTGAACGTCGGCGCCACGATTGCAGGCGCAGTCGCTAACGCTACCGGGAAAAATGTTCAGGAACTGCCGCTGACGCCGCCCCGCGTTCTTGCGCTCATGCTCGACAAAACCGAGGCCCTCGATCTGCGACATATGTCTTGCTAGAGGGCAATCGCAACGCAAAACCAGATTGGAGTGTTAGGCCGATATGACCGCTGTAAAAACTACCAAAATTGTTCCCGATAACGATTATGTTGTCCGTTTCCTAAGCTCGTGGACCTATCGCGCGAATGCATTTCGCATCGCAGACTCGCTGGTAGCTGAGTCTATCAAAGACAGGGACACGATCCTCAAGCTTGCCGAAAATGATGAGATCCTCACGGAGCTCGTTAGTTTCCTGGCTGAGGCCCGACGGTTCGTCCTTACCGTTTCCGATGAACTCAGCGTTGCGGTCGTTTTCGCGGTTTGGAAAGAGGTTCGGCGTCTGCAACCGCATTCTCCTGAAAATCCAACTGGTGAAGATGCCTTGCGAGCCAAAGTTGCGGAACTAGAGTGGTTGTTTCGCGATACGCCAATCACCTGGAGCATCTACATTGTTGATGACGAATGCCCCGAGGACAGTCTCGATGTCGCTCACGGTATCGTTGACGCTTTTAAGTGGAAGAATGTCGTTCTTCTAAAGCTTCGAGATGCTTTGCCGTCGCCCGAATTGCCTTTGTCCAAGCTCGACGGAGCATCGTCTTCGACCAAGGGCGGCGCGATTCTACATGGAATGCAACGAGCCGCCCATGACGGGCATGACTATGTCATGTATACGGATTGCGACAATAGCAATCATCTTGGGCAGATTGGCCTTTTCCTCCGAGAACTGGTGGGCAACGGAAAAAAGGCGGCCATCGGGGACCGTCGTGCCACTCGCATCTCCGAATGGCAGACGACCAGGGAAAGCGAGTCCTACGCCAACTACATTTTGAAGCGCGTTCATGCCCTACTCGATTTTGACCTGTTGCTTGGAGACGTAACTTGTCCCTTCAAGATGTTCGAGCGGGAGTATCTGCTGGCTCTTCTGCGAAATATGGACGTGTTTGACTTTTGCGTCGACTTCGACATCGTCGGATATCTTAAGACGAGCCGCGCGCCGGTGGCGATTATCCCCATCGTGTCGGTAGATTCCGATCTTGAAACAACGTGGATCGCTCTGACCAATATAAAGGTCTGGTGGCAAAAGCTTCATGGTTTCATCTATGTAATTGAAAAATATAATCTCCCGCACAATGAGGAAGTCGCGAGACTTGTCCGAGAGAAATTATGGACCACTGCGAACATCGAGAAAGTCCTTGAGACGGCCAGCGCTGGAATATCGTCAAATGGTCGAACGCTGACAGCCGACGATGTGCTTGAAATGTCATTCGAGGAGGCTGAGCCCTGGATTCGATCGGTACTGAGCGACCCACGCGAGCCGGCGGTCTCCCAGGGCGCGCGGTGACGTTCGGCGGCTGACGGGCGCCGCTGCGCGAGCGGGCCTTCAAAATTAGGCCGAACCTGATGGCCTGAGCAATCCACGCCTGACCGCATCTGTGCTGCCGAACGGCCTTGATGCCAATGAGGGGCACGGCAGTAGACGCTCGACAAACCGGAGACGTCATGTCGGGGAGGCTGCCGGCGTGAAATCTGAAACGCACAATCTGGCAGAATTTCGAAGATTGGAGGTATCGACGTGACATCGAACGAAAGACTGATCGCGCTCCGACTTGGCCGCCGCGCGGCGGCGGCCCTATTTTTTATCAATGGCTTTGTTGTTGGCAGCTGGGCGCCACAGATTCCGAGCTTCGTTTCCAGGCTTGGCATCAGCGAATTTACGCTTGGCCTGCTGATTTTCTGCTTTGGTGTCGGCGCGCTGCTTGCCATGACGCTGGCAGGCCAATTGATCGCTCATTGGGGATCGCGCCAAACACTGCGCCTGTTTGCTCTGCCGGTCGTTATTATGTTGCCGATGATAGCGCAGACGTCCGATATCTGGATCGCGGCGATCGTACTCACTGTTTTCGGTGGCGTCATCGGTGGCATGGATGTTGCCATGAACGCCAATGTCGTGGCGATTGAAAAGCAATTGGGACGCGCGATCATGTCGTCGTCGCATGGCTTCTGGAGCCTCGGCGGCTTCGCAGGGGGCGGCTTGGGCGGCATCGCCATTCAGGCATTCGGCCCTCTCAATCACGCCGTCATTGTCGCTGGTCTTTCTGCTATCGGGCTAGCGCTGGCTTACGCCCATCTCGCGGAAGACACCGCTCAACCGCGCCAGGAAAGTCGTTACCGTTTTACTCTGCCCAATCAATCGACGATCTATATTATCGGCGCGATGGCGCTCCTGTCGATGAGCGCCGAAGGCTCGGTGCTAAATTGGTCGGCTCTGTACCTGCAAAAAGAACTTCTGGCCGACACCGCGACGGCAGGCTTCGCCTTTGCAGGCTTTTCCGGCGCGATGGCGCTCACGCGGTTTGGCGGTGACAGCATCCGCAATCGCTTTGGTGCTGTCGCGACTTTCCGTCTGTCCGGCATTGCCGCGGCCGCCGGCATGCTGGCTGTCGGTCTCTCCCCCTGGCCGTGGCTGGCAATCGCGGCCTTCGCCTTTTGCGGGATTGGATTGGCAAATCTGGCGCCAATTCTCTTTTCGACAGCCGGCAATCAGCCCGGACTGAACGCCGGCGTTAGCCTGAGCGTTTTAACTACAATGGGCCACTCGGGTATTCTGTTGGTGCCGTCCCTCATCGGTTTTGTTGGCGGACTGGTTGGCCTCGCGCCGGTCTATATCGCAGTGGCGATCCTGCTTGGGGTTGTCAGTTTGCTCTCTGGCAAGACCGCTGCTGCCGACGCCGCTTCTTGTTGAGTTTATGCGGAAGTGGCCCGTCTAAACCGATTGGTGCTGGTTCATTGGAAAGGATGTTTAAGAAGGAAGAGTCGTGGTTACAGCTGAAGACACTGCAATGGTGATGTCAGGTTAAGTTCCAGAGCTACGGATCGGGCATTTTGCTGAGCGATCAGGCGTCGATTCCGGCGACGCCCTTCCAATGTGCCATCGCC
>NZ_RAIN01000039.1:0-20958 GCF_003610155.1 Rhizobium sp. WW_1 | reverse complement strand
CGCTGCCGTCAAGGACGTCTTGCCGTGGTCAACGTGCCCGATCGTCCCAATGTTAACGTGCGGCTTATTGCGCTCAAACTTACTCTTTGCCATTTTCGGCTCTCCGTTTTGCTGTCCCCTGAGGGATCAATTCTTGTTATCGGTCAATTGGTATTCCGGTCACTTCTGACCGGAATACTTTGCCTGGATTTCCTGTGCGACGTTCGACGGAACCGGTGCGTAGTGGTCAAAGGTCATCGTGTACTGTGCACGACCCTGAGACATCGAACGCAGGTTATCGACGTACTTGAACATGTTCGCCAACGGGACGTTCGCGTTGATGACAACAGCGATACCGCGGCTTTCCTGGCCCTGGATCTGACCACGACGCGAGTTCAGGTCGCCGATAACGTCACCGACGTAGTCTTCCGGCGTTACGACTTCGACCTTCATCATCGGCTCGAGGAGCTGGGCGCCGGCTTCGCGGGCTGCTTCACGGAAGCAAGCGCGGGAAGCGATTTCGAAGGCCAGAACCGACGAGTCGACGTCGTGGAAGGCACCGTCGATGAGCGTCGCCTTGACGCCGAGCATCGGGAAACCAGCCAGCGGGCCGGAAGACAGAACGCTTTCGATACCCTTCTGAACGCCCGGAATGTATTCCTTCGGAACAGAACCGCCGACGATCTTGGACTCGAACTTGAAATCGTCGCCTTCCGGGTTCGGTTCGAACACGATCTTGACGCGAGCGAACTGACCGGTACCACCCGACTGCTTCTTGTGGGTGTAGTCCTTTTCCGTCTGGCGCGTGATGGTTTCGCGATAAGCAACCTGCGGCGCGCCAACGGTAGCTTCAACCTTGAATTCACGACGCATACGGTCGACGATGATGTCGAGATGCAGTTCGCCCATGCCGGCGATGATCGTCTGGCCCGATTCCTGGTCCGTCTTCACGCGGAAGGACGGATCTTCGGCAGCCAGGCGGTTGAGCGCGAGGCCCATCTTTTCCTGGTCGCCCTTGGTCTTCGGCTCGATCGCGATCTGAATGACCGGCTCGGGGAATTCCATGCGCTCGAGAACAACCGGCTTCAGCGGATCGCAGAGCGTGTCGCCCGTGGTGGTTTCCTTAAGGCCGGCGAGAGCAACGATGTCACCTGCAAAGGCTTCTTCGATGTCTTCACGCGAGTTCGAGTGCATCTGCAGCATACGACCGACGCGCTCGCGCTTGTCCTTGACCGTGTTCATGACCGACGCACCCTTTTCGAGCTTGCCGGAATAGATGCGGGCGAAGGTGAGCGAACCGACGAAGGGGTCGTTCATGATCTTGAATGCCAGCATCGACAGCGGTTCGCTGTCGTCAGCATGACGCTCGATTTCAGCTTCCGTCTTGAAATCGATACCCTTGATCGCCGGAATGTCGAGCGGCGACGGCAGATAGTCGACAACGGCGTCGAGCAGCGGCTGAACACCCTTGTTCTTGAATGCGGTGCCGCAGAACATCGGATGGAACTTGACGTCGATCGTGCCGCGACGGACGAGCGCGCGGATCTGATCGTTGTCAGGCAGGTTGCCTTCGAGATAGGCTTCGGTCGCGGCTTCGTCGATCTCGACAACGGTCTCGATCAGCTTTTCGCGATATTCGGCAGCCTTTGCCTTCATGTCTTCCGGGATTTCGACGACGTCCCACTGAGCGCCGAGCGATTCGTCGCGCCAGATGAGAGCGTTCATCTCGATCAGGTCGATAACGCCCTTGAAGTCGCTTTCAGCGCCGATCGGCAGCTGCATGACGACGGCAGTGGCGCCGAGACGGGTCTTGATCATCTCGACCGAGCGATAGAAGTCAGCGCCGGTCTTGTCCATCTTGTTGCAGAAGATCATGCGCGGAACATGATACTTCTCAGCCTGACGCCAGACGGTTTCCGTCTGCGGCTCAACGCCGGCGTTGGCGTCGAGCAGGGCGATGGCACCGTCGAGAACGCGCAGCGAACGCTCGACTTCGATGGTGAAGTCGACGTGGCCGGGGGTGTCGATGATGTTGAAGCGGCGGGTCTTGCCGTCGCGGCCCTTCCAGAAGGTCGTGGTAGCAGCGGAGGTAATCGTGATGCCACGCTCCTGCTCCTGCTCCATCCAGTCCATGGTGGCTGCGCCGTCGTGCACTTCGCCGATCTTGTGCGACTTGCCGGTGTAGTAAAGAATACGCTCGGTGGTCGTGGTCTTGCCGGCGTCGATGTGCGCCATGATACCGAAATTACGGTAGTCTTCGATTTTATATTCGCGAGCCATAACGGACTGCCTTTCCGAAACCGTTCGGGATTACCAGCGATAATGCGAGAACGCACGGTTGGCATCAGCCATCTTGTGCGTGTCTTCGCGCTTCTTGACGGCAGCGCCGCGGTTGTTGGAGGCATCGAGAAGTTCGCCGCACAGACGGTCAACCATCGTGGTCTCGTTACGCTTGCGAGCAGCAGTGATCAACCAACGAATGGCGAGAGCCTGACGGCGCTCCGGACGCACATCAACCGGAACCTGGTACGTAGCACCACCGACGCGGCGCGAGCGGACTTCAACGTGCGGAGCGATGTTATCCAAAGCCTGATGGAACACGCCGAGCGGCTCCTGCTTTGCCTTGCCCTGCACGGCGTCAAACGCGCCATATACGATGTTTTCTGCTACGGACTTCTTGCCGTCCAGCATGATGGCATTCATGAACTTGGTGACAACCAGATCGCCGAACTTCGGGTCCGGATTGATCTCACGCTTTTCTGCTCTATGACGTCGGGACATGTAACTTCTCGTCTCTCAACTGTTTGCGACGCTTCACCACGCGGAGAACCTCGCGCAGCGCCGGATTATCTAAAAAACCGAATTACTTCGGACGCTTCGCACCGTACTTCGAACGGCGCTGCTTGCGGTTCTTGACACCCTGGGTATCGAGAACGCCACGGATGATGTGGTAGCGAACACCCGGAAGGTCCTTCACGCGGCCGCCACGGATCATGACGACAGAGTGCTCCTGAAGGTTGTGACCTTCGCCGGGGATGTAACCAATGACTTCGAAGCCGTTGGTGAGGCGGATCTTTGCGACCTTACGCAGAGCCGAGTTCGGCTTCTTCGGCGTGGTCGTGTAGACGCGGGTGCAAACGCCGCGCTTCTGCGGGTTCTCCTGAAGAGCGGGAACCTTGTTACGCTTTACCTGCGCCTGGCGAGGCTTGCGGATCAGCTGGTTTACGGTAGGCATTCAACCATCCCTTGTAAATCTATCTCGACACCCTTGCGGGCATGACTTTCGCCGTCACCGGCAACGACACACGTTCGTCTCAATGCGCAAAACGTGGCCCGATCCGCTTTCGCAGATGGACCACAAAAAAGCAGAGGACGCCTTTATAGCGTCTTGCGTGCAGCATTCGTGTCTTCAACGTGCGTTTAGAACCTTGTTTGAGGTGAACTTCAGGGCGCGTCGCCCCGAACAGCCATGCCTCACATGGGTTCCGATGGCGGCGGTACTACTGGTTTCCCGCCCGTTCGTCAAGGCCGGTTAAGAAATTATCTTTGTCACAAAGCCCGGAAACCCCGGTCAAACCAGCCATTTGAAGCATTGGATACGGAATCCCCGTCCCTTCGGCAAGATGGACTTTGGTATTTTGTCAAAATCCCTATAAGGAATCACAGGAGGACTTTTCCATCCGCCAGACCCGGACCATCTGAGAGAATCGCCGGGTCGATTCGACACTCCCGAAGGAAGATCCATGATTACTGCGCCAGACAACGACAACAATTCCGACGGCCCCATGGTCTTCATCATCATCGGCAAGGGATACGAGTCCGATGGCGGCGAAGGCATTGACCTGCATGTCATGCTGAAAGCGCCCGATGACGATACCGCCGTGCGCGAGGCATTGAATGCGCTCGCCGAAGAAGGTTTCATCGAGGCTGATCTCGACCAGATCGGGCTTCTGACCGACATACCGGACGAAGAGCCGCACGCCTCCGCCTATCAAGGCGCCCTCGAAGGCGAAGTCGCAATCATCCGCTTCCGCTGATCGGGACGACGGCTGCCCTGCGAAGGCGGCCTCCCCTCACCCATTCGATTTCATCGTTGCGCAAAAAGAAACCGCCCGGATCGCTCCGGGCGGTTTTGATTTTCGTCAATTCAGCACCGGCTTACTCGGCCGGAGTGTTCTCGCTGGCGAGGTCCTGCAGCATCGGCGTTGCGACGCCGGCGCCCGTGCCCTTGCGGCGCTCTTCGAGGATCAGCTCGTCGCGGGCCGTTGCGATACGGCGGATCTGCGTCATGGTACCGCCAGTACCGGCCGGGATGAGGCGGCCGACGATGACGTTTTCCTTCAGACCCTGCAGACCGTCGGTCTTGCCGGCGATTGCAGCTTCGGTCAGCACCTTCGTTGTTTCCTGGAAGGATGCGGCCGAGATGAAGGACGGCGTCTGCAGCGATGCCTTGGTGATCCCGAGCAGAACCGGATCGCCGTAAGCAGGCTTCTTGCCTTCTTCGATCAGGCGGTCGTTTGCGTCGTCCAGTTCGATCCGGTCGACGTTGTCGCCGACGATGTACTGGCTGTCGCCTGCATCGGTGATCTCAACCTTCTGCAGCATCTGACGGACAATCACTTCGATGTGTTTGTCGTTGATGACAACGCCCTGCAAGCGGTAGACTTCCTGGATTTCGTTGACCAGGTAGGAAGCCAGTGCCTCCACGCCCTTGATCGCCAGGATGTCGTGCGGAGCCGGGTTACCGTCGAGGATGTAGTCACCCTTTTCGATATAGTCGCCTTCCTGAAGGTGGAAGGGCTTGCCCTTCGGGATCAGGTATTCGACCGGCTCGACACCGTCTTCCGCCGGCTCGATGATGACGCGACGCTTGTTCTTGTAGTCGCGGCCGAGGCGGATCGTACCATCGATCTCAGCGATGATGGCGTGGTCCTTCGGACGACGAGCTTCGAACAGTTCGGCAACGCGCGGCAGACCACCGGTGATGTCCTTGGTCTTGGCGCTTTCCAGCGGCGAACGGGCGAGAACGTCACCCTGCGACACCTTCGTGCCCGGCTCGACCGACAGGATCGCGTCGACCGAGAGCAGGAAGCGGGCTTCGCCACCGCGCGAGAGCTTGGCGACATTGCCGCTGGCGTCTTTGATGACGATCGCCGGCTTCAGATCGGAGCCGCGCGGCGTCGAGCGCCAGTCGATAACCTGACGCTTGGTGATGCCGGTGGACTCGTCCGTCGCTTCGAGGACCGAGAGACCGTCGACGACGTCTTCGAAGTGAACCGTACCGGCCACTTCCGTCATCATCGGACGGGTATAGGGGTCCCACTCTGCCAGACGCTGACCGCGCTTCACCTTGTCGCCGTCATCGACATACAGCTTCGAGCCGTAAGCAACGCGCTGCGAAGAGCGTTCAACACCGCGTTCGTCCAGGATCTGGACCGTCATGTTGCGGCCCATGGCAACGAGGTTGCCATCGGAGTTGCGCAGCATGTTGCGGTTCTTGATCTGAACCGTGCCCTCGTAAGAGGCTTCCAGGAACGACTGGTCGACCACGGTCGCCGTGCCGCCCAAGTGGAAGGTACGCATGGTCAGCTGGGTGCCCGGCTCACCGATCGACTGCGCGGCAATAACGCCTACAGCTTCACCGATGTTGACAGGCGTACCGCGAGCAAGGTCACGGCCGTAGCAGACCGAGCATACGCCCGTCTGGATTTCGCAGGTCAGCGCCGAACGGATGCGGATCGACTGGATACCAGCCTTCTCGATCTCGATGACATCCGGTTCCAGGATCATCTTGCCGGCGTCAACAATACGCTCACCCGTGACCGGATGATCGATATCGTCCAGGGCCGTACGGCCGAGGATGCGGGCGCCGAGCGAGGCGACGACCTGACCGGCATCGACGATGGCGGTCATGGTGAGGCCGTTCTCGGTACCGCAATCGACGTGCGTGACGATGCAGTCCTGCGCGACGTCGACGAGACGGCGGGTCAGGTAACCGGAGTTCGCGGTCTTCAAGGCGGTGTCGGCCAGACCCTTACGGGCACCGTGCGTCGAGTTGAAGTACTCGTTAACGGTGAGGCCTTCCTTGAAGTTCGAGATGATCGGCGTCTCGATGATTTCGCCCGACGGCTTGGCCATGAGGCCACGCATGCCGCCCAACTGGCGCATCTGGTTCGGAGAACCACGAGCACCCGAGTGGCTCATCATGTAGATCGAGTTCATCGGCTTCTGGCGACCGGTCTTTTCGTCGAATTCGACGGCCTTAATGCGGGCCATCATTTCTTCGGCGACCTTTTCCGTGGCCTTGCCCCAGGCGTCGACGACCTTGTTGTACTTCTCGCCCTGGGTGATCAGGCCGTCATTGTACTGCTGCTCGTATTCCTTCACGAGCGCTTCAGTATCGCCGACGATCTTAACCTTGGTGTCCGGGATGACCATGTCGTCCTTGCCGAACGAAATGCCGGCGCGGCAGGCATGAGAGAAGCCAAGCTGCATGATGCGGTCGCAGAAAATGACCGTGTCCTTCTGGCCGCAATGGCGGTAGACCGTGTCGATCATCTTGGAGATGTTCTTCTTGGTCATTTCCTGGTTGCAGATGTCGAAGGTCACCTTGCCGTGCTTCGGCAACAATTCGCCGATGAGCAGGCGGCCCGGCGTCGTCTCATAGATCTTCGAATAGGGCTTGCCCTCTTCGTCGACCGACTTGAAGCGGCCACGGATCTTCGAGTGCAGCGTCACGACCTTGTTTTCGAGAGCGTGATGCAGCTCGCCGAGGTCGGAGAAGGCCATGCCTTCGCCCGGCTCGTTCTGGTTCAGGATCGACAGATAGTACAGGCCGAGAACCATGTCCTGCGAGGGAACGATGATCGGCGCGCCGTTTGCCGGATGCAGAATGTTGTTGGTCGACATCATCAGCACGCGGGCTTCAAGCTGGGCTTCCAGCGAGAGCGGCACGTGAACAGCCATCTGGTCGCCGTCGAAGTCGGCGTTGAAGGCCGTGCAGACGAGCGGGTGCAGCTGGATAGCTTTGCCTTCGACCAGCGTGGGTTCGAAGGCCTGGATGCCCAGGCGGTGCAGCGTCGGTGCGCGGTTCAGCAGAACCGGATGCTCGCGGATGACCTCGTCGAGGATATCCCAGACTTCCGGCTTTTCCTTTTCGACCAGCTTCTTGGCCTGCTTGACGGTCGAGGAATAACCCTTCGCGTCGAGGCGGGCATAGATGAACGGCTTGAACAGCTCGAGCGCCATCTTCTTCGGCAGGCCGCACTGGTGCAGCTTCAGTTCCGGACCGGTCACGATGACCGAACGTCCGGAATAGTCGACGCGCTTGCCGAGCAGGTTCTGACGGAAGCGGCCCTGCTTGCCCTTGAGCATGTCGGACAGCGACTTCAGCGGACGCTTGTTGGCGCCGGTGATGACGCGGCCACGGCGGCCGTTGTCGAACAGCGCATCGACAGATTCCTGCAGCATGCGCTTTTCGTTGCGGATAATGATGCCCGGAGCACGCAGTTCGATGAGGCGCTTCAGGCGGTTGTTACGGTTGATGACGCGGCGATACAGATCGTTCAGATCCGAGGTCGCGAAGCGGCCGCCATCGAGCGGAACCAGCGGGCGCAGGTCCGGCGGGATGACCGGGACGACCTTCATGATCATCCATTCCGGACGGTTGCCTGACTCCATGAAGTTCTCGACGATCTTCAGGCGCTTCATCAGCTTCTTCTGCTTGAGATCCGACGTGGTGTCGGCAAGCTCGGAGCGCAGGTCGCCGGCGATCTTTTCGAGGTTCATGCTGGCCAGCATCTCGTAGATCGCTTCAGCGCCGATCATGGCGGTGAACTGGTCTTCGCCATATTCGTCGACGGCGAGCATGTACTCTTCTTCCGAGAGAAGCTGATGCTCCTTGAGAGCAGTCAGGCCCGGCTCGGTGACGATGTAGTTTTCGAAGTAGAGAACGCGCTCCACATCCTTCAGCGTCATGTCGAGCAGCGTCGAAATACGCGAAGGCAGCGACTTCAGGAACCAGATGTGGGCAACGGGAGCGGCGAGCTCGATATGGCCCATGCGCTCACGGCGAACGCGCGACAGCGTGACTTCGACGCCGCACTTTTCGCAGATGATGCCCTTGTACTTCATGCGCTTGTA
This sequence comes from Rhizobium sp. WW_1, assembly GCF_003610155.1. NCBI lineage: Bacteria > Pseudomonadati > Pseudomonadota > Alphaproteobacteria > Hyphomicrobiales > Rhizobiaceae > Rhizobium > Rhizobium sp. WW_1. The sequence goes on along the minus strand of NZ_RAIN01000039.1, from coordinate 12,837 downwards.
CTTGCCGCACAAGCATTCGTAGTCCTTGATCGGTCCGAAGATTCGCGCGCAGAAAAGACCATCGCGTTCCGGCTTGAACGTACGATAGTTGATCGTTTCCGGCTTCTTGATCTCGCCATAAGACCAGGAAAGAATCTTCTCCGGCGACGCGATCGAAATCCGGATGGAATCGAAATTCTGCGCAGGCACCTGCGGATTGAAAAGATTCATGACCTCTTGGTTCATGCCTATCTCCTTTAGGGGCGAAACGCCCTCGAATTGCGAACAGTGCCGGCAAATCCCGGGAACCGGACTGACGCTTTAAAACCGCCTTGCGGCGCCATGCATCCGAAGGGACGCCAACGGCGCTGCAATATTCCAAGCGGTGCGCGCTGATCGACAGCGCGCACCCGCAGGCTATTACTCGGCTGCGTCGGGAAGCTGGCTTGCCGTCTGCAGATCGTCGACCTTGGAGTTTTCCAGTTCGACGCTGAGACCCAGCGAGCGCATTTCCTTGACGAGAACGTTGAAGCTTTCCGGAATGCCCGCTTCGAAGGTGTCGTCGCCACGAACGATGGCTTCGTAAACCTTGGTACGGCCGGCCACGTCGTCCGACTTGACCGTGAGCATTTCCTGCAGCGTGTAGGCCGCACCGTAAGCTTCGAGCGCCCAGACTTCCATTTCGCCGAAGCGCTGACCGCCGAACTGCGCTTTACCGCCCAGCGGCTGCTGGGTAACGAGCGAGTACGGACCGATCGAACGGGCGTGGATCTTGTCGTCGACAAGGTGGTTCAGCTTCAGCATGTAGATGTAGCCAACCGTGACCTGGCGGTCGAACTGCTCGCCGGTACGACCGTCGTACAGCGTCGACTGACCGGTCTGCTTGAGACCCGCCATTTCCAGCATCTCGTTGACATCCACCTCGCCGGCGCCGTCAAAGACCGGGGTCGCGATGGACACGCCACGCTTCCACTGGTCGGCAAGACGCAGAACCGATGCATCGTCGTACTCGTGCACGTCGTCGCTCTTCGGACCGTCGCCGACGACCATGTCGATCGTCTTGCGCAGCGGTTCGATGTTGCCGCTCGCCTTGTAGGCTTCGATCAGCTCACCGATTTGACGACCCATGCCGGCGCAAGCCCAGCCGAGGTGCGTCTCGAGAATCTGACCGACGTTCATGCGCGAGGGCACGCCGAGCGGGTTCAGCACGATATCGACATGCGTGCCATCTTCCAGGAACGGCATGTCTTCGACCGGAACGATGCGCGAAACCACGCCCTTGTTCCCGTGACGGCCTGCCATCTTGTCGCCCGGCTGGATCTTGCGCTTAACAGCGACGAAGACCTTGACCATCTTCATGACGCCCGGAGGCATTTCGTCGCCGCGCTGGACCTTCTCGACCTTGTCCATGAAGCGCTGTTCAAGGCGCGACTTGGATTCGTCGTACTGGCCACGCAGGGCTTCGAGCTCGCTCTGGACCTTCTCGTCCTCGACGGCGAACATCCACCACTGCGAACGCGGATATTCCGAAACGACTGAATTCGACAGTTCCGTGCCCTTCTTGAAACCCTTCGGACCAGCAAGAGCAACCTGACCACGCAGCATCTCGACCAGACGGCCGTAGACGTTACGGTCGAGGATCGCCTGTTCGTCGTCGCGGTCCTTGGCAAGGCGTTCGATCTCTTCGCGCTCGATCGCCATTGCACGTTCGTCCTTTTCGACGCCGTGACGGTTGAAGACGCGAACTTCGACGACCGTACCGTAGGTGCCGGGCGGCATGCGCATCGAGGTATCGCGAACGTCGGATGCCTTTTCACCGAAGATGGCGCGCAGGAGCTTTTCTTCCGGCGTCATCGGGCTTTCGCCCTTCGGCGTGATCTTGCCGACGAGGATATCGCCCGGCTGAACTTCGGCGCCGATGTAAACGATGCCGGCTTCGTCCAGGTTCTTCAGCGCTTCTTCCGAAACGTTCGGAATGTCGCGGGTGATTTCTTCCGGACCGAGCTTGGTGTCACGCGCCATCACTTCGAATTCTTCGATGTGGATGGAGGTGAACACGTCGTCGGCAACGATACGCTCGGAGAGCAGGATCGAGTCTTCGTAGTTGTAGCCGTTCCACGGCATGAACGCGACGAGCACGTTCCGGCCGAGAGCGAGATCGCCGAGGTCCGTGGACGGACCGTCAGCCAGGATGTCGCCACGGTTGACCACGTCACCGACGGTAACCAGCGGACGCTGATTGACGCAGGTGTTCTGGTTCGAACGCTGGAACTTCATCAGGCGGTAGATATCGACGCCAGACTTCGACGGATCGAGGTCTTCGGTGGCGCGAATAACGATACGCGTTGCGTCGACCTGGTCGACCACGCCGCCGCGGCGGGCGCCGATAGCTGCACCGGAGTCACGCGCGACGACCGGCTCCATGCCGGTGCCGACGAACGGGGCTTCGGCACGCAGAAGCGGCACGGCCTGACGCTGCATGTTCGAGCCCATGAGAGCGCGGTTGGCGTCGTCGTTTTCCAGGAACGGGATCAGAGCGGCAGCAACAGAAACCAGCTGCTTCGGCGAGACGTCCATCAGGTTGATGTTGTCGCGCGGAGCGAGCATGACTTCGCCGGCATGACGGCAGACGACGAATTCCTCGATGAAGGAGCCGTCGGTGTCGAGCTCGGCGTTGGCCTGGGCAACGTAGTACTTCGCCTCTTCCATAGCGGAGAGGTAGAGCACGTCGTTGGTCACCTTACCGTCGATGATGCGGCGATAAGGGCTTTCGATGAAGCCGTACTTGTTGACGCGGGCGAAGGTCGCCAGCGAGTTGATAAGACCGATGTTCGGACCTTCCGGCGTTTCGATCGGGCAAATACGACCGTAATGCGTCGGATGAACGTCGCGGACTTCGAAGCCGGCGCGCTCGCGGGTCAGACCGCCCGGGCCGAGAGCCGAAAGACGGCGCTTGTGGGTGATTTCCGAAAGCGGGTTCACCTGGTCCATGAACTGCGACAGCTGCGACGAGCCGAAGAATTCGCGAACGGCGGCGGCAGCCGGCTTTGCGTTGATCAGATCCTGCGGCATGACGGTGTCGATTTCGATCGAGGACATACGTTCCTTGATCGCACGTTCCATGCGCAGCAGACCCAGACGATACTGGTTCTCCATCAATTCGCCGACCGAACGGACACGGCGGTTGCCGAGGTTGTCGATGTCGTCGATTTCGCCCTTACCGTCGCGCAGTTCGACCAACATCTTGACCACGGCCAGGATGTCGTCTTTGCGCAGGATGCGAACGGTATCTTCGACGTCGAGGTCGAGACGCATGTTCATCTTCACGCGGCCTACGGCGGAGAGATCGTAACGCTCCGCGTCGAAGAACAGCGAGTTGAACATGGCTTCGGCCGATTCCATGGTCGGCGGCTCACCCGGACGCATGACGCGGTAGATGTCGAACAGAGCGTCCTGACGGTTCTCGTTCTTGTCCGCAGACAGCGTGTTGCGGATGTAGGCGCCGACATTGATGTGGTCGATGCCGAGAACCGGGATTTCGTCGAAACCAGCCTTCAGAATGACAGGCAGGGTCTTCTCGTCGATTTCGTCGCCGGCTTCGAGATAGATCTCGCCGGTCTGGAAGTTGACGATGTCTTCCGCCAGGAACAGGCCGTAAAGTTCTTCGTCGGTCGCCTTCAGAGCCTTGAGGCCCTTGTCCTGCAGCTGACGCAGCAGGCGCGGCGTGAGCTTCTTGCCGCCTTCGACTACAACTTCGCCGGTGTCGGCGTCGATCATGTCGGTAACGGTCTTGGCGCCCTTCAGCGTTTCCGCCTTGAAGGGAATGCGCCAGCCATCGCCGGAGCGCTCATAGAGCGACTTCGTGTAGAAGGTCGACAGAATTTCTTCGCCATCCATGCCGAGCGCCATCAGCAGCGACGTCACCGGAATCTTGCGGCGGCGGTCGATACGGGCGTAGACGATGTCCTTGGCGTCGAATTCGATGTCGAGCCAGGAACCGCGATACGGAATGACGCGAGCAGCGAAGAGCAGCTTGCCGGAGGAATGGCTCTTGCCCTTGTCGTGATCGAAGAAGACGCCCGGCGAACGGTGCATCTGCGACACGATCACACGCTCGGTGCCGTTCACGATGAACGTACCGTTGTTCGTCATGAGCGGCATGTCGCCCATGTAGACACTCTGTTCCTTGATGTCCTTGATGGACTTTGCGCCCGTATCCTCATCGATATCGAACACGATCAGACGGAGGGTAACCTTCAGCGGCGCGGCGTAGGTCAGGTCGCGCTGGCGGCACTCGTCGACGTCGAACTTCGGCGGTTCGAACTCATAGGAAACGAACTCCAGCATGGAAGCGCCGGAGAAATCGGTGATCGGGAAAACCGACTTGAAGACAGCCTGAAGACCTTCGTCCGGGCGGCCGCCCTTGGGTTCTTCGACCATGAGAAACTGATCGTAGGACGCCTTCTGAACCTCGATAAGGTTCGGCATCTCTGCGACTTCGGGAATCTTACCAAAAAACTTGCGTACGCGCCTGCGACCGTTGAACGAAAGGGTCTGAGCCATCGTCGCTCCTTTAAAATCCTGCACCCGGGCCTGCAACGGATGGGAATCACTGGCCAGGCGACCCCATCAATCAATGAGTAGTTCAATCTCGTCTATCTAACCGAAAACCGCTCAGCCGGATTGCGTCGCGGTTCGGTTTGAGACCATCCTCTTGAAGAACCCATTACCCAAAAGCCGTTTTTCCCGCGGCTTTTGGGTAATTCGTTCAGAAAAACGGCGAATGGGAGGCGGCAAAAAGCCACCTCCCAAAGCAGTTTCAAGCTTACTTAACGTCGACCTTAGCGCCGGCGTCTTCGAGCTTCTTCTTGATGTCAGCAGCTTCAGCCTTGGAAACGGCTTCCTTGACAGCCTTCGGAGCGGCTTCAACGAGGTCCTTGGCTTCCTTGAGGCCCAGGCCGGTGATGGCGCGGACTTCCTTGATGACGTTGATCTTGTTCGCGCCGGCATCCGCGAGGATGACGTCGAACTCGGTCTTTTCTTCTTCAACGGCAGCAGCAGCGCCAGCACCGCCGGCAACGGCAGCAACAGCTACCGGAGCAGCGGCGGAAACGCCCCACTTTTCTTCGAGAAGCTTGGACAGTTCTGCGGCTTCGAGAACGGTCAGCGAGGAGAGGTCGTCTACGATCTTTGCGAGATCAGCCATTTTAGTAGTTCCTTTTGTTCGGTTCGAACTGGTTGGTTATGAACAGCGAAAAACCGCCTTACGCGGCTTCGTCCTTCTTGGCGTAGGCCGAGAACACGCGAGCAAGCTGACTTGCCGGCGCTGCAACAACACCTGCGATGCGGGTAGCCGGAGTCTGGATCATGCCCAGCAGCTTCGCGCGCAGCTCGTCCAGCGAAGGCAGGGTCGCGAGCGACTTGACACCTTCGGCGTTGAGCGTTGTTGTTCCCATGGCGCCGCCCAGAACAACGATCTTATCGTTGGTCTTGGCGAAATCCACGACGACCTTCGGAGCGGTAATCGGGTCATTGCTGTATGCGATCAGCGTCTGACCAGTGAAGAGATTGGAAATCCCTTCCGCATCCGTGCCCTGAAGAGCAATTTTGGCCAGGCGGTTCTTCGCGACTTTGACGGTGCCGCCAGCAGCGCGCATCTTGGAACGGAAATCGTTCATCTGAGCGACTGTAGCACCAGCATAGTGGGCCACGACAACTGAGCCCGAAGCCTTGAAGACTTCGTTCAGTTCCGTGACGAATTCGCGTTTTTCCGCTCTTTCCACTGCTTTTCTCCAGTTGACAGGACCGGGTTAACGGGCCTGCCGGGTTGCCTTTTGCCTCCTGGGATCAAGAGAGATCCCAAGCGACGCTTGAGGATCCTGTCCCCTCGCGCTCGAGCCTGACGGCTCCAAGGCACAAGGCATCCAAGGCTCGAACCGAGTTCATCGAAGCGATGCTTCTTCAAAATTCGGGTCTTACCCGTCTCATGCAGGCTTGAGTGATTAAGGGATAACCACCTGCAATCTCGGACAGGAATTCCGGATTTCTCCGGAAATCCCGGCCCCGAAGGGCCAGGAATTCTTACAGGCCGGGCTCAAAAGCCCGGCAGAACCAATCAGGCGCTCGGCGCCGTAACCGTCGACGGCTCGATCTTGACGCCCGGACCCATGGTCGAGGAGATCGCTACGCGCTTGACGTAGTTGCCCTTGGCACCAGCCGGCTTTGCCTTGATGACGGCGTCAGCAAAGGCGCGGATGTTTTCTTCCAGAGCCTTGGCTTCGAAGGAAGCCTTGCCGATGCCGGCATGGACGATACCAGCCTTCTCGACGCGGAACTCGACAGCGCCGCCCTTGGAAGCTTCAACAGCTGCCTTGACGTCCATCGTAACGGTGCCAACCTTCGGGTTCGGCATCATGCCACGCGGGCCGAGAACCTTACCGAGGCGGCCGACGAGCGGCATCATGTCCGGGGTCGCAATGCAACGATCGAAGTCGATCTTGCCGCCCTGAACGATTTCGACCAGGTCTTCCGCACCGACGATGTCAGCGCCGGCAGCCTTGGCTTCATCAGCCTTGGCGCCGCGAGCGAAGACGGCAACGCGAACCGTACGGCCAGTGCCGTTCGGCAGGTTGACGACGCCGCGAACCATCTGGTCGGCGTGACGCGGGTCAACGCCGAGGTTCATCGAGATTTCGACCGTTTCGTCGAACTTGGCGACGGCACGTTCCTTGACCATGTTGATGGCCAGATCCAGGGCATAAAGCTTGGTCGGATCAACGCCTTCACGAATCTTCTGAATACGCTTTGCTACCATGGTCTTAGCCCACCACTTCCAGGCCCATCGCGCGGGCAGAGCCCTCGATCATGGCCATTGCGCCTTCGATATCGGCGGCGTTCAGATCCTTCATCTTGGCTTCGGCAATTGCCTTGACCTGAGCCTTGGTCAGAGTGCCAGCCTTGGCGCCCTTGCCCGGGGTCTTCGAGCCGGACTGGATCTTTGCTTCCTTCTTCAGGAAGTAGCTGACCGGCGGCTGCTTCATTGCGAAGGTGAAGGACTTGTCCTGGTAGTAGGTGATGACGACCGGGATCGGCATACCCTTTTCCATTTCCTGCGTGGCGGCATTGAACGCCTTGCAGAATTCCATGATGTTAATGCCACGCTGACCAAGCGCAGGACCGATCGGCGGCGACGGATTCGCCGAGCCGGCCTTGACCTGCAGCTTGAGCTGGCCTGCAACTTTCTTAGCCATTTCTCTCTGCCTTTCTACATGACCGGTTGCCCGGCCTACTATGCCGGATCGCTCCGGCGGCTGCGGTTGCGTGGTGCGGATCACCAGGTCCGGCTAAGACCCGACCCTTCCACGCGGATTGCGGCTGAGCCGCGAGATATAAGTAAGCATTTACTCATATCCAAACTCAAGCGAGAGGCTGGCCGCAAGACCAACCTCCCGATAAGACAAAATCAGACCTTCTCGACCTGACTGTATTCCAGCTCGACCGGCGTAGCGCGGCCGAAGATCGACACTTCAACCTTCAGGCGCGAACGCTCTTCGTCCACATCCTGAACCGTGCCGTTGAACGAGGCGAACGGACCATCGGATACACGAACCTGCTCGCCGATTTCGAAGGATACGGAAGCCTTCGGCCGCTCGACACCTTCCTGGACCTGACCGAGAATGCGCTCGGCTTCATAATCCGGAATCGGAACGGGCTTATTGTCGGAGCCGAGGAAGCCAGTGACCTTCGGCGTATTCTTGATCAGGTGGTAAGCTTCATCCGTCAGGTTGGCGCGAACGAGCACATAACCCGGGAAGAACTTGCGTTCGCTGTCAACCTTCCGGCCACGACGAACTTCAACGACCTTCTCGGTCGGGACGAGGATCTTCTCGAACAGATGTTCGAGACCCTTCTGCCTGGCCTTCTCCTCAATGGATTCAGCCACCTTCTTTTCGAAATTAGAATAAGCGTGGACGATGTACCAACGTGCCGCCATGTTCATCTCCACCCGATATCAATTGCCGGTATTCAGCACATAGCCGAGAACCCAGCCGATAAGCTGGTCAGCAGCAAAGAAAAACAGCGAGGCGAAAACGACCATGACGAGCACCATCACCGTCGAGATCATCGTCTCGCGGCGTGAGGGCCAAGTGATTTTCGACGTCTCGGAGCGCACCTGCCGCAGAAACGCTAGTGGATTCGTTTTGGATGCCATTGACTGCCCACGCAATTACGGCGCGTAAAGCTGAACATATCAGCCCCACGCACCGCGTGTCTGTTAAACCCTACATAAACACCGATTCCCGATTTAACAAGAGGCAATACGGTGTTTTCTAAAATTTGCCGCCAAGCCGGCATGATCCTCAACTCAATAAGCTGCGAAAACGACGCGCCAGTCAAACCAAGGAAAATGGCAGGGGCAGCAGGGCTCGAACCTACGACCTGCGGTTTTGGAGACCGCCGCTCTACCAACTGAGCTATACCCCTTCTTCCTTCGAATATTCACTTCAAGCGGTGGACCGCCGGAGCAGTTCGAAGACATGGCGCTCCCTTTAAGGCGCGACGAAACGATTGGCAAGAGCGTTTTTTGTTTTTTCCCAATCGGACCCGCAGCTTCACACAGGACAGGCCCGCAGGGAAGATCTGCCGCGGGGGCGAAGCCGCAGCAAATGGAAGCGAAAGGGCGCCCCTCGCCTCTACGATTCTCCGGGAGAGCCTTTCGGCTTGCGCTTGAGAAATTTCGGCCGGAGGCGACGCATGAAGCTGTCCGCGGAGCGAATCACATTCGTCAGCGAGATCAGCTTGTCGACTTCGGCATCGGTATTGCCGAGTCGTTCCGACAACACCTCGGCTGCGGCAAGCGAGATTTCGGCCTGCGGGAGTTCGGTAAAGCGCTGGGCGAGCCGGACATAAGGGTTCAGCGCCACCCCGCCATGGATCGTGATCTTTCCCAGCCGGGCAAATAGGCGCAGGAACGTCTGCTCGAAACTCCAATCATGTGCCGAAACGACTCGCCACTTCTGGCTGCGCCGGGCGGAGAAGCCGGCCAGAATGATCGCGCCGGGCAACTTCAGATCGCTGAGCCAAAGCGCCATGGCAAAGCCGCTCGTCGGCGACTTGCTCTCCATGTAGAAATCGGAGCAGAAACCCACAAGGTCGAGATGGCCCGTCGGTGCGCCCTGGAAATCAGCGGCGGGATTGAGCTTCTCCTCCGGCCCGAGGCGGATATTCATGATGCCGAGGAAATAGTCCCGCGGAAAGAATTTGACGACCTCGCCGACTTCTCCCCGATAGACAATGTTGGCCCCGCGCGGCTGACCGCGCGAGATCAGCAGCGAATATCCGTTAAACGGGCGGTCGAGAACCTTGTAGACCTTGTTGAAGAAGACGAAGAGCGCCGTTTCCGGAAATTGCGAACGCAGGCTCCCGATATCCACCGCGTCGCTATTGGCGACCAGAACGATATGGGAGAATCGCGCCAGCACGGCACGCCATTCATCGACGCCATCCAGGCCGGCTGCGCAACCCGCAGCCGAAGAGCCGATGTCAGCTATGCCTGGTGTTTTCTGATCCACTTCGCTCACTTCTGCTGGACGTGCAGCATCCGGTCGCGCATGGCGAACCATTCTTCCGCATAGTCGTCATTGCGATAGTCTTCGAAATACGGACCGCCATCGGTGAAGTGCACGAGCTTGGCGTCGTCGCGGTAGTCATATTCGTTGACGAGATAGTTCCAGGTCACCGGCACCTCGCCGATCTCACCGTCATTCTCCAGCCACTTGAACTGGTGCAGCTGAAGCCCGGTTGCCGTATTGACGAAATCCTTCGACAAGGCCGTGCACCTGGCGTTGTTGAACAGGATCATGCTCGACCAGTTCTTCTTCTCGTATTTGGTCTGCGTCTGGCCGAGGAACTTGGTCTCGATCTTTGGCTGATAGTCGTGCTTGACACACATGGCCGCATAGCGGTCGTCGCGCAACGCCCAGAGTTCGGCGATATCGGCGCGGGCGAGCATGTCGCAATCCATGAAGATGCTCCAGCCCTGATAGTCGCTGAGATACGGCACGAGAAAGCGAGAAAAGGAAAATTCGGTCGACTGCAGCGGATTGCGCTCGCGCGTGAAAATGCCGCCGAGATTGTTGAGAACGATCGGCGAGAAGACCACCGGGATCGACGAGCGCTCGATGATGCTCTGCGTCAGAACGTGATAGGCGACGACCTCTTTGGAATCGAAACCAACAAAAATACGGGCAACATTATCCTTCATGATACCTCCGAAACGGCTGGTCTACTCCGGACCAGCCGGCAAACTCTCTGTCGCCGTGACCCACCGGATTCAACTCAACTCATGAAGCCCGGTTGCCACGGGATGGCGGTTCAGGACACCTGCGCAAATCGGCAGTGTCACACGCTACAATCTACACGAGATGTTGCGAACCCAAACCTACTTAGAGAAATGGCTGTATTTGTCGAGTGTTTGCCGAAGCATTTTTGGTTATGCTGCGTAACAAATAGAGAGGTTCGGAAACAAATCCCCTCTGCCGGGCGCGGCAGAAGTGCGGCGCCCGGGCTTTCTTGGGCGATCGTTGAGCCTCAGAGCTTCACGTATTTCCGCCAGTCATGTTCTTCCTTGAAACCCAAGACTTCGCGAATCTTGCGGTTGGACAGCAGACCTTCATATTCACCAATCTCGCGTATGAACGGGACGTTCGGATAGTGCCTGGCCGCCAACTCACGCGATGGCGTATTGGCCGAAACCGTATCGTTCGCCGCATTGAACACCTGAAAGCCGAGGCCATTCTTCTCGATGCAGAGATGGACGATCTGGCCAAGATCGCGGGCGTCGATATAGCTCCAGGCAATGCGCTTGCGGATTTCGCTGTCGGCAAAATATTCGGGGAACCGCTCGTATTCGTGCGGCTCGATGACATTGCCGATGCGCAGCGCATAGATGTCGATGCCGAAGCGTTCGGCAAAAGCGCGGGCGGTCTTCTCGTTCACGACCTTGGACAGGCCGTAGGAATCCATCGGATTGACATCATAGTCCTCTTCAAGCGGGAAGTGATGGAAATCGCGATGGCCCTCGGCGAAGCAGACGCCATAGGTCGTTTCGCTCGAGGCAATAATGATCTTCTTCACACCGAGCTTCGCGGCCGCCTCGATGACATTGTAAGTGCTCATCGTGTTGATGCGAAAGGCCTCGTTATCGGGCTTGATCAGAATGCGGGGAATGGCGGCGAAATGCACGACGGCATCGAAGGGCTGTACGCCCTTGCCCTGGTCGAGATCGGGAAAATCGCGATGCATGGTGAGGGCATTATAGACTTGTCCCGAATCGGTGACATCGGCCTGCAGATTGGTGACGCCGGGGCTGTTCAGCGGCACGAGGTCGACATTGTGGACTTCGTAGCCGGCATTGACCAGCCAGGGAACGGTGTGACGTCCGGCCTTGCCGCTTCCGCCGGTAAACAGAATACGTTTCTTCATGAAATCTCCTCCTGATGAAATCGAGCGATAGATAATCCCTTGCACCTGTTTCGCAAGGCGCAGCTTGGTGACTCGGCCCTTTCCCGGCAAAATAACAGGACCGACTCGCCGAAGCATATTGCGAGGACTGGGCACGGCGAAAGGAGACAGGACGGATGCGGCCGATCACACTTGTCGAATACGATCCGCAATGGCCACGTCTCTTTGAAGGCAGGAGCAAAGCGATCGGCCTGCTGCTGGGTCATCCCGCAGCGTTCCATCACATCGGCAGCACAGCCATTGCCGGGTTAAGCGCCAAGCCGAAGCTCGATATCGACGCGGTCCTCCTCTCGGAGCTGGCAAGACTCGACGCGACGGAACGCCTGAAGGAGGACGGATATCGCTTTCACGGCGATCCCCACGGCAGCGGCCGCTGGATCTTCACCAGGGATGAGAAGCCTTACGGCACACGGCTTTATCTTTGCCTGCCTGATAATGAGGCTCACCGGGAGCGCCTGCTCTTCCGCGACTATCTGCGGGCTCACCCCGAATTCGCGGCGCACTATGCGGCATTGAAACGACGCCTGGCCGAAGAGGCGCATGGCGATTGGGATCACTACACCGGCGGCAAGAGCGATTTCGTTGCCGATATCGTCCGCCGCGCCCGGGCGGAATACGCAATGGCAGAATAGTTACCGATCGGTGACTGAGCACGAGCCGCTACCGGTCCAGATGTTTCAGAACGCCGGCCACGCTCTCTTCGACGGTAAGCCGGCTCGTGTCCAGGATCTCGTAGCCGGAGTTTCGGGCTTCGCGTCGCAGATACGCCGCCCAATTCATCATGTTCGCATCGGCAAGTTCGGGCTGGGCGCGCTCGACGCACAGGCGATGGGTTCTCGTTGCATCGTCGCAATCGATCAACAGGATGCGACAGTCGTCGATCCCGGCAGCCGCAACCGCTTCCGCGATGAAGGACGGCCGCATCTGTCCCTCGAACAGCATTGCCCTGCCCTTCTGTGCCTCGGGCGCAAGCAGCATGAGCCATTCGACGGTCTTGTCGCGTTGCCAGCCTTCGGGTGAACCGTGATCTCTGGTCATGACGTCAAGCGACGGCACGCCGATACTATCGAAATGATAGACGGCTAATTTTCGTGTGGCGTCCCTGGCGATCGCCTCCGCAATGGCGGTCTTTCCCGAGCCAGAGGCGCCGGTCAGAATGATCAAGCTCATGCGCGCATCCCCCAACGAGAAAGGCCCCGCTGTTTCCAGCGGGGCCTTCTTATAAAGGAATAATCCTCAGATTACTCGACGATGGAGGCAACGATGCCTGCGCCGACGGTACGGCCGCCTTCGCGGATAGCGAAGCGAAGCTTTTCTTCCATCGCGATCGGAACG
>NZ_RAIN01000038.1:0-21590 GCF_003610155.1 Rhizobium sp. WW_1 | reverse complement strand
TCATCTTCGCTTCCTTTGATAGAGCTACGATGAGCCGAAAATCCTCTCTTCTCAATTAAACCAATTCTGTCTCAAGGGCGCTGATGTCGGACAGGTACAGCGCCCATCGTTACACTGGAAAACCTTGACGACTTCAAGCGCATGTACGGCAGGCCAATATCGAACGAGCCTACCGCAGACAAGGCCACCGAGTTGGCCGAGATCCAGGAGCTTGTGCGTTCCACCTATGTCGGAACCGTCCTTTGGGCGGACAAAGATGATTTTGCCAATGTGAAAGGCAGCACACATGATCCGAAGATCGACGGATTGTCGTGGATTGGTCTATGGTCGAAAAAGTGCAATAACAATAACGCTCCTCAATATTGCACCTCTCATAACTGGTTCAGCAACGATCATGATCGTCCGTGCAATGGCGATCTCATTGGTGGGCATGTGATAACGGGGCAAGCCTCGTCACGAGAACCTGAGGGTGCGACCGTTTATATTTACCCGATTTGCACAAGACACAATGCAAACAACAATTCGTATATGCATGTTTTATATAATAACAGGGGTGTTCAGTTAAAGTATTGGGAGTAATGACAATATAAATTTCTTGTAAAAGAAACCTCCGCCACTGGTGGGGGTTTTGGGGGTTGCGATTAATACGGTTCTTCGCTGAATTCGATTCACTGGCTTCAAAAAACGTCATGAATTTGAATCTCTGATGCAAACCGGATGTCGCCTTGAACCACGCCAGGTTTGCCGGAGGTTGTTTGGTTTAAGTTATGCGTCCATCGTTGATTCGTCGAGCATGGCGTCATACTGCTCCTCGGCCTTGTAGAGGCCGTTGGTCGTTTCGGCGATGGCTTTGTCGCAAGAGTCGCCAACGCTTCCGACAGAAGGCTCGATGCCTGCCACGGCCAGCTGCTCCGAATACTTGACCGACACGTATTGAACACTCCAGTCCGAGCGGTGAATCAGGCCGCCGCCATGAATAAGACGCGCACTGAGATTTTCTGACAGAGAACAAAATAATGAAACTCCGAGTCGTCGGTTGGCTTCCTTTCAAGAGCAAGCCGTTCCCAATGTCTGCTGAGCCAGATTTAGACCTGCGCTTTAGGCATGGGCACGACGCAGCTCCGTGGGCGATTGTCCGTAGAGCCGGCGAAAGAGCCGCGCAAAATGGGAAGCACTGCCGAACCCGACGTCGAGTGCGATTTCGATGAGTGGCGCCTCTGTCTGGAGAACCAGTTGCCTGGCGCGTTCCATGCGAATGCGGGTATAGACAGCCCCGGGAGAGGTTTTCATTTCGTCAGTAAACAGACGTTCGAGCTGTCGCCGGGATAAGCCGACCGATGCGGCGAGATCTTCGGTCGGCACCACGTCTTCGATGTGGTTCTCCATGGTGATCAGAACCGCCTTCAGGCGCGAATCTCGACATTCGATCGTAAGCGGCTTGCGCGGCTGTATATCCAGCCCGGATCTGGCTCGCGCGATTTGCAATACCTCCAGTGCGTTTCGCTCTGCATCCCCGCTGATGTGTCGTCTGACGAGAAAGGCGGCCATGTCGGCAGCGCTGCTTCCGCCAGCGCATGATCCGCGGCTCCGATCGAGATTGAACAGGCGGTCGGAGCGAACAGGATTGCCGGGGAACTGCTCCCGGTAGGCTTGATAGTGGAGCCAGCTGACACAGGTCTGGTGTGTCTTCATCAGGCCAAGACGCGCCAGGATGAATGTGCCTGTGCAAACTCCGATCAGCGGAATTTTCTGTGTTGCGGCTTTCTTCAGATAGTTGGCGGTTTGATCGTCGATGGTGATGTCGGCGTTCAAAAGGCCGCCGACGACGACGATGTAGTGGAATTTTCCGGGATCGATAAAGTCCGATGTCGGCGCGACCTGAACACCGCAGCTCGATGTGATGAGATGCCGCGTGCTGCCCAATACCTGCCAATCGGCCAGGACTCTGCCCGATTTGTCTGCTTCGTCGCTTGCCAGTCTCAGCGTATCGATGAACAGGGCAAAGGCGGAAAGAGTAAATGATCGTGCAAGGATGAACCCGACCTTCAAGGGATCGCGTTTCACTTCCTGTGTGACCGGTTTCATGGAATGCCTCGCCTGACCAAGCTCTTCTACTTGAGCTGGAAACCATAGGCTAAAGGATCTCGATCGTCGACGAAGATCGTGTTGTGGCCGATGATCCTTGCCCAGCCTGCAACGCTGGGCTTAATGCCCTTGAAGCGTCCGATTTGAACTTCCGACTCGATGCATCCCTCGAATATCGTGCCGATCAGGCTCTCCTGGCGAAACCTGTCGCCGACCTTCAACCGGCCTTTGCCATGGAGTTGAGCGAGGCGGGCTGAGGTGCCGGTGCCGCCGGGGGAGCGATCTATCGCCTTGTCGCCATAGAAAACCGCACCCCGTCCATCGGCGTTGTCATTCGTCGGCGCATCACACCATAGGGCGTGGTGGACGCCTCTGATCCTCTCATCCTCGGGGTGAACCGGATTGCAGATCGGCTCGAGCGCGTCTCGAAGCTTCCTGCTGATGTCGACGATCTCGTCACCCGACATGCCGCCCAATCCAGGCCAGTTCCCCTGCGGTTCGATGACGGCATAATAGTTGCCGCCATAGGCGACGTCGACCGTCAGCGTTCCAAGCCCCGGCACATCGACTTCGATGTCCGCCGCATGCAAGTAGCTTGCGACGTTGAACATGCGGACGGCCTCGACGAATTCGCCGGGCTTTTCGTAGGTCACATCCACTCGACCGGCGGGCGTTTCGATGGACAGCTTGCCGGGAGTGCGTGGCGTGACCAGCCCCTCCTCGACCGCCGCCGTCACCAGACCGATCGTACCGGCTCCACACATGGGCAGACATCCGCTGACTTCGATGAAAATTACGGCAAAGTCGCAATCTTCGCGATAGGCGGGATAGATGATGGCGCCGGACATGATGTCATGTCCACGCGGTTCGAACATCAGCGCTTGGCGAATCCAGTCATGGTTGCGGACGAAAATGTCGCGGCGGTCGGCGACCGGAAGGTGAGGGAGCAAAGGGCCGCCGCCGGCGACAAGCCGTACCGGATTGCCGCAGGTGTGTGAATCGATGCAGAAGAAGCTGTGGCGCATTCGATGATCTTTCCGTTTGAAGCAATTCCAGGAAAGGTGCGGAGCGGTTTTCCGTCCGGAATTGCTAGATAACAAGGAGCTAGAGCGGTTCGGAGATTCCGCGAAAAGCTGAACCCCTCTAGCCGCGCTTCGTCGATGACCGGGCGCGATTTTGCAACGCGCCCTTTGACAGCCTGTCGAGCAGGATGGCGATGGCGACGATCGCAAGTCCTGCCCGCAGCCCGAGCCCCATTTCCATCCGGGTGAGCCCCCGCGTCACCTCGGCTCCAAGCCCGCCGGCTCCGACGAGCCCGGCAAGAACGACCATGGCCAGCGACAGAAGAATGCATTGATTGAGGCCGACGAGCAGGGTCGGCATTGCAGAGGGAATCTCGATCTTGAAGAGGATCGAGCGCGGCGGCGCGCCCGTGGCTTGCCCAAGTTCGAGAAGGTCCTTGGGCACCTGGTTGAATGCTAGCGTCGTCAGCCGTAGCATCGGTGGCACACCATAGACGATCGTCGCGATGATTGCCGGCACGCGGCCGAGGCTGAAGATCATGACAGCCGGGATCAGATAAACCCAAGGCGGAACGGTCTGCATGATGTCGAGCAGAGGCCTTACAACCTTCTCGAAGGTTTTATAGCGCGATGCAAGGACACCCAGCGGGAATGCGATCGAGACGGAGATGGCGACTGCAACCGTGACCAGAGCTAGCGTTTGCATGGATGCAGCCCAGAAACCGGTGAAGAGGCAGAAGGCGAGCGCGACGGCGGTCACGATCGCAACCTTTATGTTAATGGCAAAGGCTGCGAGAAGAACAGCGATGACAATCACCGCATAGGGCGGCAGGTAAAGAAGCGTCGCTTCGATCCCACCGAGCACCGCCTCGATAAGTTTGGTGATGCCTTCGAAGACCGGATGAAAGTTTGTGTTCAACCAATCGACAACGGGAGCAAGATACCTGCCGGGCGAAACGCGGAGAAGATCGAGGTTCATCTTGCACCTGCCTTGGCGCGGCCGGCCGCGCTCTGTGTCAATCTGTCTAGTACCATCGTCAAGATGACGATCGCGATCGCAGCGTTGATGGACGTGGCCATGTCGAGCGTGCGCACGGCGCTGTAAATGGTTTCGCCGAGGCCGCCGGAGCCGACGATGCCTGCGATCACAACCATGCCGAACGCCATCATCAAGCTTTGGTTAATGCCCGCCAGGACACTCGGGATGGCAAAGGGCAGCCTGATCTTCGTGAACATTTGCCATGGTGTGAGGCCGCTCGCATGTCCCAATTCTATAAACGCTGGCGGCGTCATTCGAATACCGAGGGAGGTCAAGCGGATGGCGGGCGGCATGGCCACGATGAAGGTCGCAACGAGCGCGGTCGCGGGGCCAAAGCCAAGAAGGGCAATCGCCGGAAGAAGGTAGATGTACGGCGGCAGTGTCTGGATGAGGTCGAGGACCGGCTCCAGAGCCCTGTCGAACCATCGCATGAAGCCGGCGGCGATGCCGATCGGAATTCCAATAACAAGCGCGAATATGGTTGCGGTGGTGACGAGCGCAAGCGTGCTCATCGTTTCGTTCCACAGTCCCATGACAGCGCAGAAGAACAGGCCCAGCCCTGCCAGTATGGCCGACAAGGAACTAATCAGACGCCATGCGAGAAGGGCGGCGATAATCACGATGACGTAGAAAGGAGCCAGGTGAAGCAGCCAGAGGACGCCGCCATAGGTTCCCTCGAGGATCGTCCTCAAGGGAGTGAACAGCCAGTCGCCGTTGTCGCTGATCCAGCCCAGCGCGTCGTCGGTCCAGGTATCGAAGGTATCCGCAATGACCGAGATGTCCATTTTCCTAGGTCCTTCTACGCAGACATTTGTTCTTGCGCCGAGGAACCGGCAACGCCGCGAAGCAGTCCGCGGGTGGTGACGACACCGATGATGGAACCATTGTCGACCACTGCCACGGCATCGCGATCCGACCTCATCGTAAGGTCTATGAGTTCGCCGATGTCCGCTTCCGCTGAGGTCTTTAAAAGCGCGTCCACGTCATGCTGCGGTTGCAGGCTGCGATACTCCGCGATCGACTGCATGACCGAGTGAGCTTTGACGAGATGAATCCTTGATATGCCGGCGACGAAATCGGCGACATAGTCGTCGGCAGGCTTCGTTACGATTTCTTCGGCGGTGCCCACCTGAACGATGACGCCGTCCTTCATGATGGCGATGCGGTCGCCAATGCGGATGGCCTCCTCAAGATCATGCGTGATAAAGACCGCGGACTTGCCGAGCGACTTCGTCAGCTCCCGGAATTCGTCCTGCAACTGGCGGCGAATGAGCGGGTCAAGCGCACTGAACGGTTCGTCCATGAGGATGATTTCGGGATCGGCCGCCAAGGCCCGGGCCAGGCCAACGCGCTGCTGCATCCCGCCCGACAGCTCGGAAGGATATCTGGAGGTCCAGTCGGAGAGGCCGACCTTGTCGAGCGCCGCGCGGGCAGTCCTGTTGCGCTCGTCCTTTGCAACACCGCGGACTTCCAATCCGAAAGCCGCATTTTCGAGGACCGTGCGATTTGGAAGCAGCGCCACGCTTTGAAACACCATGCCGATGTTGCGCGCTCGCATGTCCCGCAGTTCGGCCGCGTTCAGTTTGGCGATCTCCTTACCCTTGATCGTGATCCTGCCCATGCTCGGCTCGATAAGGCGATTGAGAAGGCGGACCAAAGTCGACTTGCCGCTGCCGGAAAGCCCCATAATGCAGAAGATCTCGCCGCGACGAACCTGAAGATGGGCATCGGAGACACCGACGACGCAGTCGAACTCGTCAAGTACTTGCTTCTTGGAGAGTCCACGCTCGGAAACGGCCTTTACAGCGGCGGTCGCCCGCGCACCGAAAATCTTCCAGACATTCTGGCAATCGACCAGGATTTCACCGCTGTTATCCATGACAGTGTTCATTGTCTTCCCCGCGCGGCCGGTCCATTGCCGGCCTGTTCGTCTTCGTTGAGGGATACGGGCCGCGCTGGCGGCGGCCCGTCGTCGGCATCATTCGCCCTTGATGTTCTCCCAGCGCTTCAGGAGATCGGCGTGGCTCGTGGTCCAGTCCTTGATGGCATCGTCCATCGTCTTGCCGTCATTTACGGCGCTGTTGATCGCGGTGATATCGGCAAGCGGCACATAGACGCTGGCGATGACCTCGCGGGCGTGCGGATAATCGGCGGAGAAACCTTTCTTGCCGATCCAGTAATAGCTCTGCGGCGGCGGGAAGATGCCCTTGGGGTCCTTCAGGAATTTCACGTCGTATTTCTGCATCATCCAGGACGGTTCCCAGATCGTCACCGCGATCCATTCCTTGCGATCAACGGCCGACTTCAGGGCTGCGGTCATGGCTGCGGTGCTGCCTTCGACGAGCTGCAGTTTCAGGTCATAGCCTTTGACCGCGTTGGCGGTATCGCGCATCAGGCCCGAGCCCGGCTCGATGCCGACGATCTTGCCGCCGAACTTGTCGGCATTGGCGTTCAGCTGGTCCATGGAGTCGATCGGCACATATTTCGGGACGGCGACGCCCTGGAACAGGCCATGCGAAACGGGCGAGATCTTCTCGAGACGCTTCTTGTTCTTGTCCCAATAGTCCTGGGCGACGTAGTCGGTCTGAGAGGCGAGAATCTGGATGTCGCCCTTGCTGAGTGCTGCATAGGCGATGCCCCATTCGGAGAACGGCACGACCTTCACGGTGTAGCCGGCATCCTCCAGCACCTTCTTGGTAATGCCGGTGATCGGCGTCAGGTCTTCCCACGACATCGTTCCGACGGTGATGCTCTTCTCTTCCGCATGGGCGGAGAACACGGTCATTCCGACCATCGCGGCTGCGCAGAGCGCCTTCCACAAAGTCTTCATTTTTCTTAGCTCCTAGTTTTCGTTCCCATTATGTTGAAGACCTGCGGTCGGCGCAGTCTTCATATTGCGCGGCGACGGATCATCCCTCGCGGCCTGCGCGCAATTCCTGCAAACGGATCACCGAATTGATGCCGAGCCATGCGAAGGGTTCGGGTGGCAGCCGGGATGGTGCGGGGTGATCCATGTATTGTTCGAGATGTTGGGAGGTCGTGCCGGTCGCCAGTTCTGCGGCCATGATGCCTGCCAATGTGCTCTTGACGGTACCGAGCCCGTTTTCGCAGCACGCCGAGTAAAGTCCCTGGTCAAGCGCGCCGAACGCCGGCACATGGTTCCGGCTGAGGCAGAGGCGCCCGGCCCAGCTGTGTTCGAAGGGGATGTCCTTTAGCCCGGGAAACCGCGCATCGAGCGAATTTCGATGCTCTTCGGCCATTTTGGCCATTCGCCGATCTGAAACGGTAATCGCCGTCTCGTAGGTGTATTTCGTCCGGATGACGATGCGCGACTGTCCGCCCGAGGTGATCTTTCGCACCGTCGCACCCATGGCGTCGGCCGGAAGCAGCGCCCATCTATCCCGTCCCGAAATTCTTCGGCCGAGATCTTCGGCTGGGAATGGAGCCGTCATCGAGGCATAAGCAAAGATATGCATCAGACGGCCGCCGAAGTGGCCGAAGTCAGTGATGTGACCGTTGACACCGAGGATAACGTTCGGGGCGATAACCTTGCCCCGGGTGGAGCCTGCGGTCCAGGTTCCACCCTCGCGCGTCAGGGAGGTGACGGGCGAGCGCTCGAAGATGTCGAGCCTGTGCGATAGCCCCGCGGCAAAGTCGCGAACATAGTCGGCCGGTTGGATCAGCACGGCGCCCGGCGTGAAGAGACCGCCGAGATAATAGTCGGAGCCGGTAATGTCGCGCATTTCGGCGGCGTCGAAAAACATATGCTTTTCGCCCGCGCTCCTGAGGGATTGGCTGAAGCTGATGTTCAGCTTCATTCCACGCGCAGTTGCCGCCGCATTGATCTTGCCTGCAGCATCGAAAGTGTCGGCCGACATGCCGTATTCATCGGCGGCCTCCTTCGCAAAGGCGATCGCAGCCCTGTTCTGAGCCATCTCCAGGCGCGTGGCGTCCAGACCGCCGCTCGAATATTCGCTCGATGAAAGGTTGTGCGGGACATCGATCATAAAGCCGGAATTGCGGCCCGATGTGCCCTTGCCGATTTCGCTTGCATCAAGCACGACGATTTTATCGTCGGGCCGGAGCTGCAGCAGCCGGCGCGCGGCGGAAAGCCCGGCGAAGCCCGCGCCGATGATCAGCCAGTCCGCGGTCACGTTGCCGTCCAGGCTCCGGATCGGGAGAGAACGTCGACTGATCGCCTCCCAGCCCGAGATGCCGTTTTCTGCCGGCAAACGTTTGACGGACTTGGTGATCATCGGATCGTCTCGTCCACCGAGCGATCGGAGATGTCGATCCAGATGGTCTTCAGTTCGCAATAATTGTCATGGGCGAAGATCGACTTGTCACGCCCGCCGAAGCCGGACTCCTTATAGCCGCCGAACGGTGTCGTCGCGTCGCCTTCGCCGAAGCAGTTGACGGTGACGAGGCCAGCCCGGATGTCGCGCGACAGCCGGATCGCGTTCTTCAGACTGCCGGTATAGACCGATGCCGTCAGCCCATAATTGGTATCGTTGGCAAGAGCGACGGCCTCGGCAATGGTGTTGAAAGTCGTCACCGACAGGATCGGTCCGAAGATCTCTTCCCTGAACAGCCGGCTTGCGGCCGTGACACCGTCGACCACCGTCGGCTCGACGAAGATGCCATCATGCGTTTCACCGCCATGGGCAATCGTCAGCTTCTCGCTTTTGACGTCGTCGAGGAAGGATGTGACCTTCTCGTAGTGGTTTTTGCTGACCAGGGCGCCGACGCGGTTTTCCGGGTCAAGGGGATCACCCGTCTTCCACTCGCGCATATAGGCGCCGATGCGCTTCAGCAGGTCATCCTTGACTTTTGAATGGACAATGAGGCGCGAACTGGCGCTGCAGTTTTCGCCCATGTTCCAGAAGGCACCATTGACGATCTGCTCGGCGACGAGATCCAGATCCTCGGCATCATCAAGCACCAGGGCGGGGTTCTTACCACCGCATTCGAGCACGACCTTCTTGAGGTTCGAATCGGCCGAATAGTGCAGGAAGCGACGGCCGGTCGGCGTCGAGCCGGTAAAGGCCACCATGTCGACATCCATGTGCAAGCCGATCGGTTCGCCGACATCCTTGCCGCCACCGGGGACAACATTGAAGACGCCGGCGGGGATGCCTGCTTCATGCGCGAGCTCCGCGACGCGCAGCGTGGTCAGCGTCGTCTCCTGCGCCGGCTTGACGATCACCGAGCAACCGGCAGCCAGCGCCGGGCCGATCTTCCAGGCCAGCATCAGCAGCGGGAAGTTCCAGGGCAGGACGCAGCCGACGACGCCGATCGGCTCGCGCACCACCATGGCCAGCGCATTCGGGCCGACCGGATTGGTGTTGTCGTAAAGCTTGTCGATCGCCTCGGCATGCCAACGAAGGGTATGGATGGTGTCGGGCACGTCGACAGTCTGGCACTCGCGAACCGGCTTGCCGCTGTCGAGGCTTTCCATGACCGCCAATTCGTGACGGTTCTCTTCGAGAAGCCTGGCGAACTTAATGAGCGTCGCCTTGCGCTCGCCGGGCGACAGCTGACGCCAGCGGCCATCCTCAAAAGCCTCCCTTGCCTTCAAGACGGCGTAATCGACATCGCTGGCATCGCAGGCGGCAACTTCGGCGAGGAGCTTACCGGTGGCCGGGTTCGTGGTCTTAAACGTCTTGCCGGAGTTGGCAGGGCGGAAGGCGCCATCGATGAAGGCATTCGTCGGGAAGTGAAGGCCGGCCGCGATCGCCTTATATTCTGCTGCGGTCAAGGGTTCATGCATGATTGGCTCCCGACGTGATCTGGGCGACCGTGCGCTTCAGCGTGGTGACAACGGTCTCAAGGGTTCGCTTTTCTTCGGAGATCAATCCGCGCAGCGGTGCGCGCACCGGGCCGGCCTTCAGGCCGATGATCTCGCAGCCATGCTTGATCGACTGCACGAACTTGCCGCATTCGAGGAAGTCCATCAGGGGCAGCATGGCCGTCATGATCGCCCGGCCCTTGTCGAAGTTCTTTTCGATGATGCAGGCTTCATAGAGCGCGACGTGTTCGCCCGGCAGGAAATTCGAGCCGGCGCAGACCCAGCTCCTTGCACCCCAGGCAAAGAATTCGAGCGCCTGATCGTCCCAGCCGCAGGACAGCGAAATATGCGGAAACTTCCGCGCCAGCAGATGGAGGTTGCCCATGTCGCCGGAGCTTTCCTTGATCGCTCTGACGTTTCTGGACTTGCCGACGCGGGAAAAATATTCCTCGCCCATCATCACTCCCATGCGGGCGGGATAGTTGTAGAGCATGATCGGCAGGTTGGCGGCCCGATCGACGGTCAGCGCATGAATTGCGTTTTCCTTCTCCGTCGGCAGAGCATAGGGCGGCGATGACACCAGGATCGCATCCGCTCCGATGTCCCTCGCGGCCTTTGCGTACTCGACGGAATCTTCGGTGCGTGTCGCACCGGTTCCGACGATGAGCGGCAGGCGGGTGCCGACGACTTGCTTGGCGTAGGCGGCGAGCTCGAAACGTTCCTGGCTGCTCTGGGCATAATATTCGCCGGTGGAGCCGCCGATAATGATGCCGTGGACCTTGGCCTCGATGAGGGATTCCAGGACAGCTGCAAACGCGGCTTTGTCAATTTGACCGTCCTGTCCAAGCGGGGTGATCGCCGGGGTGTAGATGCCTTCGAAATTCAAGACGATTTCTCCATGGATGCGGCGGGCATCTCGACGAGCGCATCCGCCTTCATTCCCTGTGGAGCGATGAACATTTCCATGTTCTCGCGCGACAGTTCCCAATGCTCGAACACCAGGTCCACGACAGTGTCTTCGTCATGCCGCGCGATCGCCTCGATGAAGCCGTCATGGTGTTCCACGGCAAGCTGAAGCCGCTCGCGCATGTCGTCGTTTTTCGGTCTGAAGAAGGTGTGGCCAATCCGTGCGTGATCGATCAGCAGGCGGCCGAGGCTCGGTTGCAGATAGGCGTTGAACGACATCTCGCCGATGATTTCATGGAAACGGTTGTTTTCGAGCACCATGGCTAGAGCGTCGCCCGAGGTGCTCGCCGAACGAAACCGATCCTGCGTTTCCTTGAGGTCGACGAGCTGCTTTGGCTTGAAGTTCTGAACCGCCAGCCTGCCGATTGCCGCGTAGATCATCGGTGCGACGAGGAAGAAGTGCCTGAGGGTCTGATGGTTCATCGGGCTGACGCGCGCGCCACGGTTAGCGCGGATGTCGATGTAGCCTTCACCTTCCAGCCGTCTGAAGATTTCGCGCACGGGCGTGCGGGAGAGCCCGTACTGCTCGCTGAGACTGACTTCATCCAGGTCCTGATCAGGATCGAGCTCCATGGTCAGAATTTGACGTTTCAGATCGTCGTAAAGACTGTTCTTCCCGCCCTTCATCACGACCTCCTCCTTGAAGTTTTGCCGGAACCGAGCCCGGCGGGTGCCTTGCCGATGGGAGAAAGCTCTCACAGCCGGATTGATGAGTCAATGAAATTGTATAATTTGCGTACACAATAGATGTTATAAGAAAATACAATCCGGAAATGGCGGATGCTTTTTCAGTCGTGCCTGGGAAAAATGGTCCTGGATGGTGGCGGCGCGTTGGTTTGAGTGGCTCCTGCCATGCTATCGAGAGCACGCGCTTGCGATTGAGAGCGCGGTAAATCCATCGGCGAGGGTTTGGAGGGGTCCAAGCCATTTCAGAGTATGATTTGGCCAGGCTCTTCAATCTGAAAGGAAGGGCTAGGCGCAGCCTTTACGATCTCGGGCGAGCGATCTCGGCGCAATGCCAATGCCGCCATGATCGTTTGATTGATGCCGGCCATGATCGTCGGCAAGGCAAGTGGGAGCTGGACCTTGAAGAGCTTTTGCGCATGTGATGTTCCAAATGCGTCGGCCGCCTCCAGAACATCCCTGTCCACGAGGCGTATCCCGAGACCCGCTCAAACGGCCATCAGGAGGTTTCTCCCATGCTCATCGATTTTGAAAACGCCGCGGAAAGCCCATTGCGGACAGCGACTTCGAACCCGGATGCGCGCATTTCCTCGATCGCCGCAGCTGTCGTGCCGTGATAGGAAAGAAACGTGCGAACTATGTCGCCGGGACACTCGGATCGGCGCTCGAGCAGGCGGCCGGCGCCCACCAGCAGTGTGGACACGGCGCGCTTGGCGACGTCGCAGTCAAGCCCATGATCGATCGCGTCATCCATCATAGCGGCGGTGAGAAGAGCCGGGAAGGCCGGCCCCGAACCCGTCAGGCCGGTCAGATAATCGATCGCACGTTCACTGCCGACTTCGTCCTCGCTGCCGCAGGAGGCAAAGATCCGCCGCACGATTGCGCGATCGTCTTCCGGGAGCTGGTCTGATCCGATCCATGGGGTGTAGGAACATGAGACCTCGGCTGCCGCGTTCGGCAGTGCACGAACAACCCTTTCGGTTGCGTGCCGGGCCTTGAGCGCAGCAAGTCGGATGCCGGCCATGACGGAAATGACAAGCTTGCCGGATGCGTCGATCGACAAGGCGGGCCAGTCCTGCGGCCGCACAGATAGAAGAACGACGTCGGATTGATCGACAAGCGCCTGGTTGTCTTTCGTCCAGAACGCGTCCGGGAAAGCGTCATTCGGCTCGCGTCGGTAGGACATGGAGAGGTTCGACTGCTCGACTATGCCGGCCTTGAGGACTGAGGCGGCAATTGTGCCGCCGAGCCATCCGGCTCCGCCGACTATGCCAATCCTCAGCGAACCGCTCATCTCATTGCTCCTACTGGCCGGGTTTGTATCCATGCCTTGCGAAAAAGCGATCAAGTTCGCGCTGCTGCGGAACCTGGCCTGTATAGATTGCGATGTATTCGGGAATGCGATGCATGCGCAGCGCGATACTTTCCTTCGACTGCATTGAGATGTAGCCGATCTGAACCAGGTAGGTCGTACGCGCCCGGACGTCGGCGGTGGCGGCCGAATGACCGAAGCGCGTGAACATTCGGGCAAGCGCATCCATGCGCATCTTATCGGCATCCTGAACGTCGTTCAGGATCTCGGGCGACTGAAGGGCCCAGCTTCGAATTGCAAACTCAAACTTGCTGTCGAACAGCTTTTCGTCGAGCCAGCAGTCAAAAACGTTCAGCATCGCCTCCGCCAGGGTTTCTGCATAGGCTTCGGATTGCCTGACGATGCCGCCGGTATTGGTATCGCGCCAGCGCGCAACCAGACCTGCCAGCAATTCCTCGCGATCTTTGAAGAACCAGTAGAAGCTGGTGCGCGATAGATTGAGCTTCTTTGCGAGCGGCAGGATCTTCACCGAATCCACGCCGGATTCCAGAAGAGATTCATAGGCTGCCTCCAGCCATCCTTCCTGCGATCCGCGCCAGCCGCTGTCATTCAGTGTTTGATCCATATGGTATCTCCTAACAAATTGCGGTGGGGCGCACAATGAAAATGTACATATATGTCATGTTCATCGACCTTAGTGTTTTCCTTGTTGACACATATGTACATTTTCCCTAGCGTCACTGCCTGCGTACCTAATCCGGAGCCCGGCGCATGTCGAACGATCCTCTCCTTCAGCCATTTCAGATCAAGCACTTAACGCTCAAAAACCGCATCATCGTCACGTCGCATGAGCCGGCCTATCCGGAGGACGGGATGCCGAAGGAGCGGTATCGCGCCTATACCGTGGAGAGGGCCAAGGGTGGTGTCGCATTGACAATGACGGCCGGCTCGGCCGCTGTCTCGCGCGACAGTCCGCCCGTCTTCAACAATCTGCTCGCATATAAGGACGAAATCGTTCCCTGGGTTCGGGAGATGACGGACGCCGTCCACGAACAGGGCGCCGCCATCATGATCCAGCTTACCCATCTCGGGCGCCGCACGCGCTGGGACAAGGGCGATTGGCTCCCGGTCGTGGCGCCGTCGCATCACCGGGAAGCGGCACATCGCGCATTTCCGAAAAAGCTCGAGGACTGGGATATCGAGCGCATCATCAAGGATTTCGCCGATGCTGCCGAGCGCATGAAGGCCGGCGGCATGGATGGCGTGGAATTGGAGGCCTATGGCCACCTGATCGATCAGTTCGCCTCGCCACTGACCAACGAACTCGACGGCCCCTATGGCGGCCCGCTCGAAAACCGCATGCGCTTCTGTCTTGATGTGTTCAAGGCGATACGAAAACGGGTGGGGGACGACTTCATCCTCGGCGTCCGCTATACCGCCGACGAGCGTCTTGGCGGCGGAACGGACAAGGCGGACGGAATCGCGATTTCGAGGATGCTCAAGGAAAGCGGCCTCATCGATTATCTCAATGTCATCCGTGGCCACATTGACACCGATCCAGGCCTCACGGACGTCATCCCGATCCAGGGAATGGCCAGTGCGCCTCATCTCGATTTTGCCGGCGAAATCCGCGCCGCGA
The DNA here is from genome assembly GCF_003610155.1 of Rhizobium sp. WW_1. NCBI lineage: Bacteria > Pseudomonadati > Pseudomonadota > Alphaproteobacteria > Hyphomicrobiales > Rhizobiaceae > Rhizobium > Rhizobium sp. WW_1. The sequence continues at coordinate 7,055 of NZ_RAIN01000038.1, read as the reverse complement.
CGAATTTTCCGACCTTCCATGCCGCCAAGATCCAGGATGTTGCCACCGCGCGTCACGCCATTGTGGCTGGAAAGGTGGACATGGTCGGCATGACCCGCGCCCATATGACCGACCCGCATATCGTGCGCAAGATCATAGAAAAGCGTGAGGACGATATCCGGCCCTGTGTCGGCGCAAACTACTGTCTCGACAGGATCTATCAGGGCGGCCTGGCATTCTGCATCCACAATGCGGCGACCGGACGCGAGGCAACCATGCCTCACATCGTGGAAAAGGCTCCCTCGCGCAGGAAGGTCGTCGTTGTGGGGGCCGGGCCGGGCGGGCTTGAAGCTGCCCGCATTGCCGCCGAGCGTGGCCACGAGGTCGTGGTTTTCGAAGCCGCGAACAATCCGGGCGGCCAGATCCGGCTGACGGCCCAGAGCGAACGTCGGCGCGAGATGATCAGCATCATCGACTGGCGCATGCGCCAATGCGAAAAACATGGCGTGACCTTCCATTTCAATAGCTGGGCTGACGCCGAGACGATCGTCGCTCAGGACCCGGATGTCGTCATCATCGCGACCGGCGGCCTGCCGCATACCGAGGTGCTGTCGAAGGGTAACGAGCTGGTCGTGTCCTCCTGGGACATCATCTCTGGCGATGTCAAACCAGGCTCGAATGTCCTCATCTTTGACGATGCAGGCGACAATGCCGGGCTGCAGGCGGCCGAGTTCATCGCCAAGGCTGGAGCAAAGGTCGAGATCATGACGCCTGACCGATCATTCGCGCCGGAGGTCATGGCCATGAACCTTGTCCCCTATATGCGCTCGTTGCAGAAGCTCGACGCCACCTTTACCGTGACTTACCGGCTGGAATCGGCCGAGAAGCAAGGCAATCAGATCATTGCCACTGTCGGCAGCGACTACGGCGGCGTTTCCAAGCAGCGCGTGGTGGATCAAATCGTTATCAACCATGGCACCATTCCGCTCGATGAACTCTATTTCGAACTGAAGCCGCTATCGAAAAACCTCGGAGAGACTTCATACGATCAGCTTTTGGCGGGTGAACCACAATCGATCACGCGAAATGCCGAGGGCAAATTCCAGCTGTTCCGGATCGGCGATGCCGTTGCGGCCCGCAATACCCATGCGGCCATCTATGACGGGCTTCGGATCGCAAAGGATCTCTGACACCAGAAAGCGCAAAGCGCACGATTGAGATGATAAGGAACCCGCAAATGGCAGGACGCAGCGTGCAGCTTCAATCTTTCCTCGACGCTGCGTCCGCCGCGTTCAACCATTTCGCAAAGGACACAAACGCTCGCCGGTCGCTGGCCGAGATATTTTCACGGCTTCAAACGCCTGGGAACGAAAGGCACGGCGCCGGAAGTCGGCTTCCTGTGTGCGGATACCTTTCAAGCGCGGTTGCCGTTGCGACCGCCTCCGATCAACTGACAATGATGATCGCCCGGTTTCAGGAAATCGAACCGCGGTTGATATGGCGACGCCGTAAAGACACGTCCGGGACCTCTAGCGGGAACTTCGAGGATGGGCACGCCAACGCGATGATCGTCGGGCCTGGCGCGCTGGAGGAAAGGTCCGATGCCTGGATCGGCGTTACCCTCATGGCGCCGGGCGTGCGCTACCCTGATCATGACCACGCGCCTGAAGAGGTCTATCTGGTTCTGTCTGACGGCGAATTTCAGCACGGAACGTCCGAGTGGTTCAGCCCGGGACTTGGCGGTTCCTTCTACAATCCCGCGGGTATCAAGCACGCCATGCGATCGACAAACGCGCCGCTGTTTGCATTCTGGGCACTTCTTCCAGTTGCCTAAGCGAAATGACGTGTTCGGTGAGGTCGGTCGGGCATGCGTGGAGCCTGTATTGAGAATTGAATTATTCGGATTTGCTTTGGTACAGGCCTTCAATGGAAGTGATACAGTAAGCCTTGGAAAAGACAGGCGTCAGATGCTGCGGAAATTCTTGGGCCCGCGCTGCGGGACGCAGATCCGGGAAGCATGACTGGAGAACAAGCGTAGCTTGATCGGGACATTCCGCTCGGTCCGGAAGGGAAGGAGAAAACCCATGAATATTGTGGCGATCCACCCGACGGTGGATTCAGGATACCGGGCAACGGACGCCTCCTTTGGGGGAGGAACGCTCGTTTGCAATTGCACGAGCAACGCCGTGAAGGTGAAAGTCAAAAGCGATATTGCTCATAATCACGCATGCGGATGCACGAAATGCTGGAAGCCCGAAGGAGCGGTGTTCTCTGTGGTGGCGGTTGCGCCTTCGGACCAGATCGAAGTTATCGAGAATGGCGACAAGTTGGCGGTGGTGGATACTTCGGCATTGATCCAGCGTCACGCCTGCAAGCAATGCGGGGTTCACATGTATGGGCCCGTCGAGCGGGACCATCCCTTTAAGGGGTTGTCGTTCATTCATCCGGAACGCTTCCAGGACGGAGGTTGGGCGGCCCCCGGCTTTGCGGCGTTCGTCTCGTCGATCATCGAAAGTGGCTATCAGCCTTCGAAGATGGACGGCGTTCGTTCGCGGCTGAAGGAGCTCGGCCTCGAACCCTATGACTGCCTGTCGCCCGCCCTGATGGATTACATCGCCACCTGGACAGCCAAGAAGAGCGGTGCGCTTGCCGACTGAGAACGCGTGTGGGAGCGTTCAGCCGGCGCTCCCGCACTTCCTCGCACGTTCAAACCGAAGCAACTCAGATGTCTTCCCACGGAAACGTGTCGAGCCTTTCGGCGCCGGCGGTCGTGATCAGCACCTGTGTTTCAAGTTTAATGCTCTCCGATCCATGCTCGGCGATCAGCGCCTTCCGGATTGAGGAAGGCCCGCTTGCGTTCGTCCTTGAAAACTGTCGTGCCCGCTTGCTCCGGCGAAGAAATATTGCCTTCCAGCATGCGCGTGAAACCCTGTTGCTTGGCGGGAGGCCGCGTGACGCGTTGTTTAACGATCGACGACCAGATCGCTCAGCGGCCTGGAGCAACAGGGGAGGAAAAGCCCGGCATCGATTTCGCGTTGCCTTATTCCGCCATTGTGATTCATCTCGACCGAACCCGAGATCAGCTTCGACTTGCAAGTGCCGCAGACACCGTTCGAACAGGATGACGGCAAACGCACGCCGGATTTTTTCGCCGAAGACAAGACCGTCTGTTCGCTCGAAACCTCGATCTTGCGCGCCTGCTTGGCGAATTCGACCTGAAAGAGCCGGGTGCGCGGTATCTCCTCCACGACGGTCGCAGGCTCGTCGATCACCGCGGCATCGAAGCTTTCTTCGATGTAGTTGAACGTGGGAACACCGAGTGCCGATGTTATGGAGCGCGCCGCTGCCATGAAGGGTGCCGGGCCGCAGCACATCACAATTCTGTCGGCGACATCAGGCACCGCAAGCTTGATGAATTCCGGCGAGATGCGCCCGGTCAGACCGGGCCAGGACGGTTCCCCGGCAACGACCTCCGGCAGGAAGTGTAGCCGCAATCCCTTCATCCGAGATGCAAGCCAAGAGAGTTCCTGGCGGAAGATCAGATCGGGCGGTGTTCTGGCTGCGTGGACGAAGACGATATCGGCCGGTTCGCAACGGTCGGCGAGATCGCGAACGATCGACATGACAGGCGTTATGCCGGAGCCGCCCGAAAGCAGAAGAAGCTTTCGCACCGCTTCGCGGGGGCGGATGAAGTGACCGAGGGGGCCTTGCGCTTTGACTGTCATCCCGACGGCGAGCTGGTCATGCAGCCAGTTTGACACCCTGCCGCCGGCAACCCGCTTGACGGTGACAGTAAAAGCATGCGGTCGATGCGGCGATGACGAAATGCTGTAGCAGCGCGGCTCGCTTTCATCGGCAACGGGGAAATCGAAGAGGAAATACTGGCCGCTTTCAAAGCTAAAGCACTTGCCCTCGGGCGATGCGAAGGTAAAGCTGCGCACATCATGCGTTTCCTGCTGGATGTCGATGCAGACCAGCGCGTCGTCCTGTTCCTTGTCCCAGATTGCCGGACCACCTGGATTGCCTTGCCTTTCCAAGAGTTCAGTAACCATGGGCGCGCATCCGATCGATATACCAGGTCGCAAACTTGTCGAGATTGGTTTCCGAGAAGCGCGAATATGGGCCTGGCCGATAGGCCGGGTCGAGCGTGCCCGCATGCGAGCGGGCGACCAGGCTTGCGTCCTGGTCCGTCGTGGCGATCCAGACATCCGTCAGCTTTTGGAGATCGTAATCGGCCCCTTCGACGGCGTCCTTGTGCACAAGCCACTTGGTTCTGACCAGCGTCTTGCCGGCGGAAAGGGGGATGACAGTCGCGACCACGGCATGATCGCCCATGAAATGGTTCCAGCTATTGTGGCCCCACAGATGCGTGTCACCGAGATCCTTTCGGGTCATCTGGCCAAGCAGCTTCGAAGACGCCGCCGTCGCATCATGGGTCTGGGATTCGCCGGCACCGGAAATGATGAGCCGCTGTGTTCTGAAGTTGGTCGCGCAATCTGTCAGCTGCTCGACGGCTGCAGAGGGAAAGCCGTCTGCCTCCCAGGCCATCGTCCGTTGCTCATAGAGGCGGAAATGCTCTTCCGCCTGAGCGCGATCATCAGGGCTCAAGGTCTCGGGATCGAAGCCGAAATCGAGATCCACGAATGAGACGCAAAGTTCAGGGTGGTTTGCGGAGCAATGATAGCATTCACGATTGTTCTCCATCGTCAGCTTCCAGTTGCCATCCTCGATGACGTCTGTCTGATAGGCGACCTTCGCATTTTTGATATCGTAGGGCGCCAGCCGCTCCATCATGGCAATTTCCAGAGCGTCGATGTCCTCGGGAGGATTGTCGGCAAGACAGATATAGATGAGGCCGCCGATTGATTTGAAGGCAACGGGCTTGAGGCTGTGGCATTCCTTGTCGAACTCTTTGCCCATGTGCGGAGCATAGCTAAGCTCGCCCGTCAGCTCGTAGGTCCATGTATGGTACGGACAGACGAGCTTCGAAATGATCGTCTTGCCGGCATCAAGAAGGCGGGAGCCACGATGGCGACAGACATTGTGAAGGACACGGATTTCATTATCGTCGTCGCGCAACAGGATCAGGCTGGTATTGCCAACGTCGACAACCATGGCGTCCCCGGGCTCCGGTACGTCGCAGTCGAGGCCGACACAGATCCAATGCTTGTGGAAGAATACGTCCATATCCGCGTTGAACACGTCTTCGCGCGTGTAGAGACCCGCCGGCAGGGAATATCCGTCGGCACGGGCGTCAAGGAGGGCCGAAATTGAGGAAGGAAGCCTGTTTAGCATGAGCACCTCTTATGCTTTAATCCCTGCAGCGTGCGCCTGCTCAGCCGTGCCTTCAACGGCATTAATTCTCAAGTTGACATAACGAAAACTTATGGGAGGGGAGTAGTCGATGCGGTTCCGAAGGCGATTGCCCTCATTGACCGGACTGCTGATGTTGGAGGCTGTACTTCGGCGCAAAAGTTTTACGGCCGCCGCCGAGGAATTGGGCGTCACTCAGGCGGCGGTCAGCCGACAAATCGCGTTGCTCGAAGATGAACTTGGTCAGGCCATGTTCCTGCGCAAGCATCGTGCAATCGAACCGACCGCCGCTTGCCTCACTCTTGGCTCGTCTTTGGCACAGAGCCTTGCCAATATCGCTGACACGATCGAGGCGATCAAAGCGTCGTCCGAGGCCGTGGTCACGATTGGCGCTACCGTGGCATTCTCGTCCTTCTGGTTGCTTCCGAGGCTTGCGGACTTTCGCAGCCGCAATCCGGGTATCCAGATCCGGGTCATTTCGCAGGATGCGAAGATCGATCTCGATAGCGGCGAGGTCGATATCGTCATCCGCTATGGTTTGCCGCCCTTCAGCGATGGTACGGTGATCGCCTCCCGGGGAGACGTGATCATGCCGGTCTGTTCCCCCGACTATCTGAAGAGACGCGCGGCCGGTCCTTTGTCGGCAAAGGATGATTTCATCGAAACGGATGCGGCCGACCGCTCCTGGTTCTCCTGGACGCAGTGGCTTTCCAGATCGGGCGCGACATTCGAGGCAAGAGCTTCGCTCCGTTTCAACCACTACACGGAAACGATCTTCGCCGCGCGAGCGGGGCAGGGGGTTGCCCTTGGCTGGGGAGTACTTGTTCAGACGTTTCTGGACGATGGAACGCTGGTGCCCTGCGACGATTCCCAACTGATCGAGGAAGCGCGCTACAATGTCTTGCTTCCGTTAAAGGCAAGGCGGGCGGTTGCTAGCGACCAGGCAGCAGCCTGGCTCACTGCGATGCTGCACGGCTGATCCCAATAAGAGTGGATATTGATCTCGTTGCCAGCCGAGCGCTCTCCAGATTGTCTAAACATGATAAGCGCCATTTGGTGTGTTCCCTCAGACTTGTTTGGCGCTTGTGATTCAAATGACGAGTATTTGCGGTTGAGGATTTGATTAATGTCCCGGTCGCAGACTTTGCTGGTCAGCATCCGTTCTACCGCTCGGAATGATCCGCCAATAAGAGTTGCAGACGTCGTCAGTCGATCCAGAACCTCGATCGATAGTGTAACTGTTTGACGCGCTGCCTGATTTGACGCGAACCCGTCTCATGGTCAGGGACTCTCGCAGGGTGATAGGATGCCATCACGCGAGCCAAGGCCATCTCGGCTCGTCGTGCCGCCGGAGATCTTTCGCGTCGTGACGAAGGTCCGCAGCGGAATTTCGGGATAATCGAGCACATTCAGTGGATCGTTCTTTCGTCGGTGCGGTTCCTCAAGCAGATTCTGAAATGCATCACGACTGTTGCGCAAGATGAAGGTCCTGTCGAACCGTTGTCGAAATGCGGCGGCCGATTGTGGTGAGGGACGTTGCTTGTCGGCCTTCAGCGCCTTGTAGGATAGCCAGACAAGATTCCGCGAAGTTTGCGGGTCAGTGCGAAGTGGCAAAGAGGGTAGAGCCGAGGCAGAAATCAGTAGTTGTTTTACTCTGAAGCGGCCCAAGCTGTCCGTCGTCGAATGATTTGAGACTTTTTGGGCTCTGGAAGAATGGAGTTTCCGGCTCAGTTTGCGGGTTGATTTAAGCCGCTTTGGCCTGG
>NZ_RAIN01000037.1:0-22451 GCF_003610155.1 Rhizobium sp. WW_1 | reverse complement strand
AGACCATCCTGCTCGAACGTGAAAGGATCAAACGAGACACTATCCGACAGCGCCGCTTGAACCACCAGGCCAAAGCGGCTTAAATCAACCCGCAAGCTGAGCCGGAAACTCCATTCTTCCAGAGCCCAAAAAGTCTCAAATCATTCGACGACGGACAGGTGACGCCATCGTCATCGATATCGGTGGTCGCAAGCAAGGTTTCCCGAGCGACATTACGCGTATGGCGGTCGTCGGCCTTCCGCCGGAGGGTTACGGTGAGATTCACACCATTGTCGAAAAAGCGGTTCAGGCTGCACTCAGGACCGCCCGCCCCGGCGTGCTGGCAAGGCAGGTGGATGACGCGGCCCGCAAGGTGATCGCCGATGCCGGCTACGGCCAATATTTTGTCCATCGCACCGGCCATGGCATGGGCATCGACGGACACGAACCGCCCTATATCACCGCAACTTCGGACACGGTGCTGGAGGAAGGCATGGTCTTTTCCATTGAACCGGGCATCTATCTTCCGGGCCGTTTCGGTATCAGGTTGGAAGAAATTGTCATCTTACGTGCCGATAATGCGGAAATCCTCTCCGACCTGCCCCGCACCGCTCACGTCGTTCAAACCTGAAGACGCCAAGGAGCTGCGCCGACGAGTTCGCTGGCATCATCTTTGGCAGGACCAACATTTCAATGTGGTATCGGCGTTGAGCTCGAGCTCCGTTTCGAAGCGACCGACACGTCGTTGTCCGCTGCTGGCGATTTGGTACGCTCTTGATGGAATTCCAACGGGAGCCATGTGATGAGTATTGTTTGGCGAATGCTCTGACAACGGGCCAAACAATGCGTTCGGATTTCCTACGGTATCCGAATAACCAGCAACATCGGGTGAATATTGACCATTGTCCGGATAATGGCGCCTGGAAGCTTGATAGAGGAAGCGCAACTCGATGCATACGAGACCATACCTTGCGATAGCGATCCTGCTGCTGATGGCACCTGTCCCGGCATGGGCGACAACAGTTGCAAAGCCAACCGTGATCGATCAAGGGGCTGTTGGCTCCGTCGGAGGCTCGTCGATTGGGGTCATTTCGGTCAATGGGCCAGCGGATAATGGAACGGCTACTGTTACCCTTGACCTTTATGCACGCGGGGTTCCAGTCGAATACACCATGCGACTGCGCCGCGGAGGCTGGCTTCCCACATCTGATGGTATGCACGAGGTGGAAGCGATTGTTCCGCCAACAGGTGCGGAGCGTGGCCGCGTTGCAATCTCCGCCATTGCCGCTCGTCAATTTCCCGGCAACGGAGCCATCATGGTCTATCTGACGTCCGACGGAACTTTGCGGTTGAACGGGCCTGAAACGCATGGAGCCGTTGATATGAGGATAAAAGGGTGGGGAACCGATCCCCGCGTGCCTGCTGCCGATGTGCAATGGCAACCGTCCCAGTTCGCGCCGGAAGATACGGATCCCAAAACGATCCGCCATGCCCATCTCGATGTCGGAAAACACCTGGTCATCGGGCGTGTTACGCTGGTGGTGAGCGCGATCGAGAAGGAAACGACCCAGCATCCTGCTTGGATAGGTTTCAGAGTTGGTGCGGCTCCATGATTGCCTTGCGCCCGACGGTCAAGGCATTCATCAAGCGACAAAATAGAGCCAGCGGCGATTCCCGCATGGACTTCGCGAGTAACCACACTAAATGGTAGAACCTGGACGAACGGCGATCCCGCTAAGGGGAGATGCCGAAGAAGGTATGAACGCGCCAAACCGGGCTCCCACCATGCGAAGCAATATATATTTCCTGATTTTTTTCCTCTTGGCATTCCCCTTTGCATCCGATGTCGCCGCGGCGAGCTTCGATTGTGCGAAAGCGAAAGGCAGCATCGAAACATTGGTCTGCCAGAACCCCGGGCTCTCGAAGCTCGATGACCAGCTAGCGACGACGTACAAGGCCGCATTGGCGGCCGTCGCGCCATCAAGCAGGCAGGCGCTACTCAAGGAGGAGCGAAACTGGGCCAGCTATGCACGTGACATATGCCAGGACGCAGCCTGCCTGGAGCAGGCATATTCGGCAAGAATAGAGGTCCTTGCCCGCAACGAGAAATACATTGTCGACACGACGTCCTGCGACATTCCCGATGGCAGCTCCTGCCGCAGTGTCGTCTTTTCCCGCGACCCCAACAGCCGTATCGAATCCTTCAATCAGTCACTGTCCGAACAAAAGAGGAGTGGAAAGATCATCGGCTGCAGGAAGCTGATCGATCTGCCGGTGGGAACGGCAAACGGCAATGATAGTTTCGGCGGCTACTGCGTCCTTGAGGACCAGGCCCGCAGAACAGATGTCAGGATATGCAACGACGAGATGGTGGGACATTTCGCCATCGAGCCCGCCGATCTGCGGACGGAATCCGACAAGGCACTCATCGACTTCACCAACGATCAGTGCTTTGGCGGATAGTTGACCCGGCAGCGCAGCCAAGAACATGCAACGGAGATATGTCGAGGATGAGAAGTTACGCATGGTTCTTCCTGCTGGCAGCGCTGGGCACGGGTGCTGCCTCACCGGCGCTCTCGGCGGCAAGCATGACCTGCCCGTCCGAGGATTTCGACACTTTCCTGACGGCCTTCATGAACAATGTGAAGATGCAACAGGTCTTTACGAACCGCCCGCTTGAAAGCATCTCCATCAATGCAAGCGCAGAGCCGGAGCCGGCCACCGTTTCGCAACTGGTCGATGGCGCCGCGCTTCATTTTCCGGTGATGCCGAGCGCAGGTAAGCAAAGAGCGGACGGCTTGTCGCGTCATATCTCCGCGATTTCCAAGAGCGAGAGGAAGGTGACCCTGGTCAAGAGCGATACCGATTACCAGCTGACATTCTTCTTCAGGAAAACGACCTGCTGGCAGCTCTATCGGATGCGCGACGACTCGCTGTAGTCGATGCATGGAGGCACGACGGTGTCTGCCTTGGTGCAATATCGTCCATAACAAGTACACGCATGTTTCAAATTCCGAATTTCCATGTAACGGGCGATAATATCAAGCTAATTGCGGTTCCTGCCGAAGCTGCAACCTACCTCGCAGCAGAGGCGTCGATCGGGCAAGGGACACATCGCTTGCCCGCGTGAAGCGAAAGAGAAATTGTCAGGAGCAGAACTCACCATGCCCGGCCATAAATCGACAACAAGACTCCAGCTCGCAGTCGCTGGGTTGGTGGCGATCCTCGGATTGGGCACGACGACGCCTGCCTGGGCTATCGACTGCGCCAAGGCCAGCGACCCGATCGACAAGAAGATCTGCGGTAATGCGGGCCTGAAAGCGGCCGACGCGGCCATGGGGCAAGCCTATGGCGCCCTCGTCAAGACCGCACCCGACCCTGAGATCCGCACCATGCTGATCAACAGCCAGCGCCGGTGGATCGCGGCCCGCAACGACTGGCTCGGCAATGGCTCTGGCGATGCCGCGGTTCCCGCCGGCGAGATACGCCGCGCCATGATCGCCCGCAGCGCGCGGCTCGGTGACCGCTCAGAAAAAGGACTGATCGCGCAGGCCCAGGCGCAACGCCATCTGCTCGAAAAATACACTGGCGGCGCATTCGCCGGCTTCAACACGAGTTGCGAGTTCATTCCCGACGACCGGGAGCAGAAGCACTACTCCTATGAATGCAGCGGTGTCATGCATGTCCAGAACAAGGATCGAGTCTGTAGTTCCAGCGCGGAATGGGCCAGTTGGTCCATCTACATGTACTACGGGGTCAGCACCGTCGAAGGCGACAAAGTCACACCTGTTGCCCTTTGCAGCGATCAAAGCGGTAACGTTTGCAGCAATGGCCAAGAGAACGGCTGGACGCGCGAGGCGGCTACGGACCAGCACTTTCCCTTGCCGCAGACCAGTCTTCCCAAGCTGGACGCCGAAAATACCACGCCACTCGAAACAACCGATGCCAGTTGGTTCGATCAATGCCTGACCAGCCCAATCTACCCGCCAGCGCAATAAGGGCCACCTCCGGATCTCAAGGTGAAACCAATGGGTATTTTTTCTTCACATAGGCATATTGCAGTGACAGTAACCGCCGGCTGGCCGGTTGCCGGCAGCGTGTTTGCCGCAAGCCTCGGCCTTGGCGCCCTTGCCGGCATCGCTTTGATGTCGATGCAGGAGCCCGTCCACGCTGCCGGATTCGATTGCAAATATGCAAAAAGCCACGTCGAGAAGCTGATCTGTGCCGATTCCGTCCTGTCGAAGCTGGACGACGACATGAAGGTGCTGTTCGATCAGATCGAGAGCGAGACATTCGGTCATGACGGTGTGACCGGCGCGGTGATCGACCCGGCGGGCAAGGAACAGAAGCATTGGCGGGAAACAGTGCGGGATGCCTGCCCGAATGCTGGATGCCTTAGGGCCGCCTATACTGCCCGACTGAGTGAAATGCGGAAGAAATGGGCTGACGCGCTGCCGTCGGAGGAGAACCAATAATACCGGTTCGTCAGATGGGAGCGGGCAGAACGCATCGATGAACTGCCGACCTCTATCGAAGAAGCCGGCTTTCGAGTTCGGCAGCACGTCTTGCCGTCACCTGTACTGAGCAATCGTTGGCGACGACCGGCGCCGCTGTTGCGTCGCCGGTCGCAACTGGGCATTGCTTGTCGCGGTCGGCGATCCAGCCCCGCTGTTCGTCGCGCAGTTGAGTCGCATTAGCGCGATCGAGTTTGGTCCGCAGCGCGCGATAGGCTCGGTTGAGACGGTCGTCCTGATATTTATATTCTGGGCTGGCGCAGTCCTGGGGCTTCCGTGCCGCCGCACCCGACTTGTCGAGACAGTCCGAATATTCGTAGCGCAATCCATAGGACCCCCTCTGCTCCAAGTCCCGGTTCGATACCGTTGCCTGATCAACGGGCGGCTTTTCATCCACGCGGCGATAGACCTGGGAGAAGCTGACGTTGATCCCCCCGCAGATGTGATTGTCGCCGACGACGAGATAGCGTCCAAGCTGCGCCATCCTGACCTGGCAGACGCCAGGGGTCTCCTTGTCTTGATAGGGAAGAAGCTTTTCCGCTTCCTTTCCGATAGCGAACTGATACCCGAACCTCGCCTGCGGCTGCTTGTCATCGATGAGAGCAGCGAACTGACCTCCCTCCTCCCCATTGCCGAATTGCAGACTGGCCCTGGCATCGACGCGGATTTTGTCGCCCTGATGTTTGGCGCTGATCGTAATCTCGTCATCGCCCCAACGACCTGTCCAATCGGGCGCCGGCGATATGCGCGTCAATCGTGACAACGGCAACCAGCCCGCGGTTTCGTCGTTGCCCGGTTTCTTGTAGGGATTGAGATATTCTGCACAGGCGCGGTCACCATCGATCCGGCTTACCACCACCTGATCGCCTGACAGCAAAAAGGCGCCCTTGTTGCAGATCAACGATTTTTCAGGACACTGGAACTCGACCTGCTCACCCTGCTGAACCTGATAGAGTTTCATCGCAAGTGGATCGTCGGTCACACCGTCGAAACCGAAGCAATCCCTTTCCTGTGCGGCAGCGGCAAGTGTCGGAACCGCAAGTACCAGAACAGATAATGAGAAGCGCCCCAATATGCCGCGATAGAACTTCATGCCGATATCCTTTTGGCGAAACAACCCTGGCGGGCAGACGCAATCTGTAATGGAACTATCCGACGAGCAGCAAACCTTCCCGATCGACGTTGCGACCGATCTACTGACGTGGCACACAACGAAAATACTCGCATTAAGGGATGCATATGAGATGAATGCAACTCTGCCATGATAGGAGAGCAACTTGTTATAATAGCTTGATGCTTCCATCAAACGGCTAGCCGGTGGATGAAACGTATTTCGCGAAATATGGACAGATCTGCACCTATCGCAGACGCAGGGAGATGGTGCACCGAATACGTTCTGATAAAGCCTCTGCTACCCTCGTGGGTTGACGTCGACGATGCCATGGCTGATGGGCCTGATATCGCGCGGGTTCGCTGTAGGTGGCGGAGAAGTCGGCCGGAGCCCGGCATGTCAGTCGGTCGCGATCCATTGCCGGTTTGCGCGCGAACTCCAGGCTCGCGACCATCTGTTGGGAAGATATCGTCGCGGGACAGGTCAACCTTGGGTGAGGCCACGGGATGTCAAAAGAGTAGATTGAAACGATCATGGGGCGCTGGATTCGAATGTGGGCGATAGGAGAGAGCGCAGCAGCTGGGAAACGCCGCTCCACGATTGCGTTTTGGGCCGCCATCTGTCTGACAATCCCTACCATGGTCGCTCCATTGGGACGGGCCGCTTACGCCGCCTCGGGTGATACGTCATCAAACCGAACCAACGTTCTTTTCTGCGAGGATGTCCGCGATACGCTCGCCAAGAGCGCGGACATGCACGAGGTAAAGGCCATCGCGTTCGGGAACAAAGCACGCTTTCGCGCGGCGGACTCCTCGGAAGGCTGTACTTCGCTTGCCGCCTTGCTGAAGTTCGCCGGCAGCCGGGTGCTGATCACGGCAACGACGGATCAGGGCGAAAGTGCCCATGGTCAGAGCGCCCATCTATCGGCCTATTTCTTTCGCGATTCTGGCGCGACGCCACGGCTTGTTACCGTGAAACGCAATTTCGCCGACGGCAACGGCTCCTGGGGCAATGCTGGAGACATCACGGCTGCCCGTTTCGGGTCCGATGACGGCATGATGGTCAGCGGCGGGATGTCTCAACAGGGCTATTCCAGCCATTCAATGGACTTCTATGCGTTTCGCAACGGCGGCATCATGTCCCTCGGCACGGTTCCTGTCGGCTGGGAGAATGGTGGCGCCGAAACCGACGACAGCAAGGTCGTGACCATCACGGGCAGGGTCGAAACGGGCCTGCCCCAGCCCGACCGCGTTCGCGTCACCTACACAAGAAGCGCCGCTAGCGGCGACGACCAATCCAGCGTCGCGATCTGGCATTCGCAAGCGGGCAAATTCGTACTTGAGGCGGGCAGCCTTCCGCAGGAACTCGTCGCGGGCTTCGACCTGGCCGCCGATGTCGTCGCCCGAAACGGCACGCCTGTCGCGCCAACAGACGCTGCGCCGATCCCGGCTGCAGGCGGCAAGCCATCCGGTATCTGGTCGATCAACGATACCGGAATGGCGACACCTTCGCCCGACGTCGCCGAAGCCGTCAAAGGCGATCCCAACTATCCGCCAATCTGCAAGCTGGTGGGCAAGGAAGTTTTGCCATCGCTCTCCGTCCACGCGAAGACCTGGTTCGTGACGACTTCGAATCGCTGCGACGCGGGCGGAGGCGTCGGGCCGGTCTGGATCGTATCCGTCCCATCCGCAGGCAAGGCCTCGGTCGTCTTCAGCGGCTTCCGTCACGCCATAAGAGTCGAGAGCACACTGCATGGAGAGTTTCACGATGTCTTCGTGAATGGCGACGCCGATAATCCCGATTCCGGCGAGATGTATTCATTCGACGGTACGATCTATCGCAAGAGCGGTTCCTGAGACGTCTCGCCTACCCCGAACTAGTCCCCATTCGGAAAGAACGAGCAATGCGCCTTATTCCATTTGCCTGCGGAGCCCTGGTGCTCCTGTCCGCTCCCGCCCTTGCCGATGACAGCACGGCTGCCCTGGGAACCGGTGGCCTGGTCCTTCAGAAAACGGACAAGATCGCGCTCGTCTCGGAAGATCTATATCTGTCCACCTCCGGCATCCGGATTTCCTATCGCTTCCGCAATCTGACAGCTGCGGATTATACGACAACCATCGCTTTCCCGATGCCAGAATTTACCGGCGGCGGCTCCAATTCCACCACTGTCGTTCCCGATGCGACGAGCGACAATTTCGTAAAATTCAAGACCATCGTCGATGGCGGGCCCGTTTCCTCCCAGCTCGAGCAGCGAGCCTTCCTAACGGCCGAAGGCGAGCCAGATACGGAAATTACCGACAAGCTCAAGGCCCTGGGCATCCCTCTCGTGCCGACCGTGGAGGCCACCGAGGCAGCGGTCGGCCGCCTTACCGATGCCCAGCGCAAAATGCTGGCCGACACCAATATCTTCGATCCGGGAGTTAGCGAATACAACGGACAGCCCGCCACTCTCTATCCGCTGTGGACGCTGCGTTCGAAATACTGGCGCAGCCAGACCTTTCCAAAGGGGAAGGATGTGATCGTGCAGCAGAGCTATGTCCCGGTCGTCGGCAGCCAATCGACCCTGTCGCTCGGCTCTCCCGATATGGACGACGACCAGCTCAAATCTTATCGCGACAGGTTCTGCACCGACGAGACTTTTATGAAGGCAGCGAGCTCACTTTACAAAAAAGTCGGCAATGACAATCTGAAGTCCTTCCAGGTCTTCGAGCAGTATCTGTCCTACGTCATTACCTCAGGCGGCAACTGGGCAGGACCGATCGGCGATTTCAAGCTAGTTGTAGACAAGGGCGATCCGAAGACGCTGGTATCCTTCTGCGGCAATGGCGTGAAAAAGATCAGTCCGACACAGTTCGAAGTAAACATCAAGAACTACGCCCCCGATCGCGATATCGATGTGCTGCTGCTGCAAACTGTGCCGGTGCACTAGTTTCCAGCTCGATACAAGCAACGCTTGCGACCGAACGCGCCCCATTTTTGACTACCCATCTAGAGAACCGGAGCTTACGCACAATGAACTTTGCACCGAGGCGTTATTCTTCCAGGAACGTCATCTTCGCCCTGGCTCTTCTTCTCGCCGCCCCGCTCCCGGCAATGGTTCAGCCGGCCTTCGCGCAGAACTCGGCGCAATTCGATCTCGATAATTCCGATTCCATCGAAGGCGTGCTCAATATCTGGGAGAAGCGGCTCAGCCAGGAAGGACTGATCGTCCTCGGCTATTACAACGGCTTTGCCGACGGCGCCTTCGGCCAGAGCAGCCGCAATGCCATCGCAAGCTACCAGCGCGATCACAATCGCCCTGCCAGCGGCAAGCTTTCCGCCCGGGATGCCCTGGAATTGGGCGGCGCGGCACTCGATCTGCGCAAGCAGCTGCAATGGCGCCCGATAGACAAATCCCAAGCCGGCGTGACCATGTCCTATCCTGCCGCGCTCCTTACGCAGCGCCAGGACAACAAGCTCGGCGGAGAAACCCTTCAAACCGCCGATGGTGTGCTTGCCCTGAAGACCGCGCGCTTTCCCAATTCCGGCGCGGGCCAGATCGATGCACTGTTCAAGAACCTCTCCGACGATCAGGGCAGCAAAGTCACCTATCAGCTCAAACGGCAGAATTGGTTCATCGTATCGGGTACTTCGGGCGACAGAAAATTCTATTCGCGCTTCGAACAAAGGGGCAACGAAATACGCGGCTATGACTTGAGCTGGAATGCAAACGAACCCAGCAAGGTCATCGACAATATCTCCGTCCTCATTTCCAACAGTTTCTATCCCTTCGGCGACAATCCGGCCGATGGCGATCCGAGCTATCCAACGCTGATGCAACTCGCCGACATGGCCGGCGCCGGCGACAAGGGCACGCAATCGACCGCAGCCGACACGGGAGGCGGATCGTCAAACGCGCCGGCACAATCGTCGCAACAGACCGCGGCGGCGCCTGATGTACAGACCGCACAATCGGGCGATAGCCAGGACGGTGTGACGGAACAAAAGTCCAACGCTCTGCCGCCACCTTCGGACGGCTCTCTCGTCACGTCGGACGGCAAGGGTTTGCGCTTCGTCTACCATTACTTCCCGCCGCAGGATCCCAATCTGCGCTATGCCTATCAATGGGCAGTCGATACGCATCTGTTCTCGAACATTCCGGAAATCGACGGTCTTGACGGGCTTTTCGTGACACCGCGCCAGCTGCACTATGTCACGCGGCAGTGCGGCACCATAAACGCGTTCTACAACAAAGAGAACGGTGCCGTTTTCCTCTGTTAAGAGATGATCGACAGCCTCCTGCAAATGGGACAGGCCCTCTCGAAAGGCTCCTCCGATCCCAAGGCCCTGACGATAGAGTTCGTGCGCGATAATCTGCGCTTCATTCTGCTGCACGAATCCGGGCACGCGCTGATCGATCTACTCGATCTCCCAGCGGTGGGGCGCGAGGAGGACTCGGTGGATCAGCTTGCTGCCGTCTTGCTTCTGACCCACGCCGACGACAGCGAAACCAAGAACGATATTACACGTGTTCTGCAACTGGCCTCGGTGTGGTTCAAGGTCAACAGCCAGTCTTCCGGTAGCCCGGATGTCGCGTCCTTCGCCGACGAACATTCGCTCGATGCCCAGCGCTATTTCAATCTGCTGTGCATGGTCTACGGGCTCGATCCGAAAGACAACGGCGCGATCGTCGACAACGGGATGCTGCCCAAGGAACGCGCTGCCCGCTGCCCGGACGAAGCCTCCAAGATCAGTCGCTCCTGGGCTCGGCTGTTGCTGCCGCACTTCTCGCCGCGGTTCCAGCCGAAATCGGACGACGGCAATGCAAATGCCAGCCAGCAGAACGCCACGACATCGCAGCCTGCGGCCGGCGCAAACCCTCTCGAATGGGACGGCAAGTCCAATCCTTTCAGCAAATGAGAGAGAGGAGCGTCCTCAAACAGGCGAGACGATGCACATTGCAAAATATAGCAAGACATAACTTCGAGGCCCGCTCCCGGCAGCAGATCGCTCAGGGGCGAGCCTTAGTCCGCCTTATGCCATTTTGATGGTTCGCAGGCGATATCATATGCCGAAACTGTCGGCTTACCGTCACCGACGCTGGTGACACCGAGCTCCATATCGCCGTTGCGATAATAGTAACTGCAAAAGGCAAGGCCAGTCCCGACACAACCGGTCGCTTCGACGATCCCATCCTTGCGAAGATCCTCGCCCTCGTGATCCGGATAGGAGGACGGCGGACTGCGGAACGGCTTCCACCCACGGGCGATAACCGCCTTCCGCGCCTCAATGACAGGCCTGCCATAGATGTTGGGCACGATACCCCGCCCGTCGCAGACCGGCTCCTCGTTCGCCAGCGGCAAAACCTCGATGGCGTGCTCACTGGTGAGCCTGACATCGCCGACAGGCATTGGAACAAGATCGCCGTCCAGTATCCGCAACCCATTGCTCGCCATGCTGATCCTGCCGATCGACGCCTTGCCGCTCTTGTCGGCATAGATGACGGCGACGAGCTGTCCACCGCTAAAGATGGCGACATTGCCGCCACTGATCTCGCACGTACCACTGGCCGCGTTCTCGAAGCCGCCTGCGAAGCTGACGGCTTGATAAGTTCCGAGTTGCGCCTCCGCGGTCACGCCCCATCCGAGAGCTGCGGCCACCTTGCCACCCTCGCTCTTCGGATTGAAGGGCGGACCGCACATCTCTGCAGGCGAGACGGTCTCTGGCGCCTTCGGCAGTTTCGACAGGAGTGTGATCTTCAATCCCGGAACGTGCGATCGCACCGTGAGCTTGGCGTTCGAACTCTGCTGCGCCGTGACAGGGCCGCCGCCCACAGCCAGCATCAGGGCCAGCAGAGCGCCGCTGGCAGACGATCGGAAAATACGAAGAGCAACGGGCATGGATTCGATAGGGCGCCATTCGATGAGGCAAAGCATCATTCTCTAGTCAACGGTCAGACACCGTTCAAGACATGTCAGCGATCGCGAGGTCCAGATGGCTCCACATGAGGTACAGATCCGTCCAGAATTGGAGTCCGACGCTGGTGTTGGAATGGAGGCGATCCATTTCGGCGGCAATCTCCACATGCCGTGCGAGCCATCGGATACGGAGCGTTGTAGAGCCCGCTGCACGATGGCGCCGGATGGTCACGGATATATTTGATCTTCCGAATCGGTACTGATCAGCACGACCTTCTCTCCGTGATAGGGAATGTGCACTTCCGCCTCCCATCGACCGTCAAGCGGCAAAACGGTACGCGCCATCGGCACCGCCCGAGTGTCGACCGCGCTGCGCACGACCGAGATCTTCAGCGTCTCCCCGACCTTTTCATAATCGACGCCGGCGGAATAAAAGGTGGATTCGGGAAGAACGTGATAGCGTATGCTGATTTCGTTGCCTTGCAGGGGCTGTGCCACAACAGGCTGCACGGCGGATTTGCTATAATAAGCTTTCAGCTCGGCTGCGCCACACGGACTGTTCGTAGCAAAGATGATGACTGCAACTGCAGCAGGTTTCTTCAGATCGAGAATTTTCATGAGCGTCTACCGATGGAGAGGCAGGAAACATGTCGACGACCCATTACGTCGTCAGCGATTGCACGATTGACGAGGCTCTTCAATTTGCTCCGCTCTGTCGGAGGAGTTACTGTATCTTTCACACCAAGCTTTCATAGTCCAAGGCAGAGCTACCGAACATTCTGGACTTCGTCAAATGAGGCAGCAAGCTTGACCCCATTCGTTTCGCTCGAGCCACTTATTCCAGGCAGCGGCTGGAAAATTGCGGCGCCGTATCACGTCCCCATCGAAGCCGGCATTTGCATCGAGCAAGCGCGGCTACGGGGATCGAGTTGGCTGGTGATAAGACATAGCGAATACCGATACTATACCGATCTTTGGGGCGACATCCA
Source organism: Rhizobium sp. WW_1 (assembly GCF_003610155.1). Taxonomy (NCBI): domain Bacteria; kingdom Pseudomonadati; phylum Pseudomonadota; class Alphaproteobacteria; order Hyphomicrobiales; family Rhizobiaceae; genus Rhizobium; species Rhizobium sp. WW_1. The sequence continues at coordinate 9,961 of NZ_RAIN01000037.1, read as the reverse complement.
CCTCGGCTCTGGCTTCCGTTCCGAGATCGAGGCAATCGAACACGCCGATATCTTTCGCCAGCAGTCGCTGGAGGAATTGCAGCGAAATCGGGCCGATTGGGAGATGGAATCGTCGCCGCCAGTTTGGCCGGCGGCGGAAGAAATCAACGGCCGCGCCATATTCCGTTTTCAGCGTTTTCTGTTGGGCCATCGCTATCCCAATTGGCCGGCATATGGCGACACCTGCCAATTGGACGTCGCCGTCTTCCCGATCGACCCCGAAGATCCGATCGACGTCACCCTCATCAAGGCAATAGGGTGCGACCAGGAACTGCGGAGCCACTTCGACAAGGTGGGACGCGAAGCGTAGGACAACGTCGCGGGCATGAGATCCGCCGCAAGTGCAATTGTCGCCATCTTCCCGATATTCGCCTTAGTCATTGGGCAAACCGAACGGAAGCGACCAGCCGGAAGGGCCGCCGGTCTGGTCCTGGTGGCGCTCATGAGTTGCGGCATTCTTCATTAGGAAGCCTGGAACGGACATGCTTTCCAGCGTCTCGCTCGGCGTATGGCCGAACTCGGCCTTGAACAGACGATAGAAGTATTTCTCGTTAGCGAAGCCATGGCTCCATGCCACCTCGGCGATGTGCTGTCGCGGCCGACTGGGATCGGCCAGTATCTGATAGGCACGCCGCAATCTTCTGCGCTGTATCTGCCGCATGACGCCACCATGACCCTCGAGCAACTGGTAGAGCTTCGCGCGTGACACTCCGACCTCACGGCAAATGCGATCCGGGGCGAGATCGGCCTCCAGCAAATGCGCATCGATGTAGCGCAGGATGCGGCCGAGCAATAGATCGCGAACCGGACCGCCTGCTTCACGCCCGGCATCCGGCGTCGCCAAGACTGCGGCCGTGAGCAATTGCAGCGTCGATTGAACGATATAGGGAATCTCGCGCTCCTGCAGACTTTCCAGATTCCGATAGAGCGACAGCATATGATCGCCCAGGAGACGTCCCACGCCGCTTGATAGTGTCTTTCCGTGCAGCAGTTCAGTCTGGCTCGGGAGGAGAGCTCTGGGCACCACCAGGGAAATTACATCGTCGGCCTCCACCATGCATTCGTTAACCTGGGCCGCATCAAGGACGAACAGATCACCCGCCGCCTTGACCGATTGAGGGCTTGTCCATCGACAGAGAAAGCGGCCGCGCATAACCAGGGTGAACCGAAAGAAATCGTGGCCATCGGTCCGGATCAGCCGTTCGGTTCTACGGACCTCATACGCGGCAGCCCGGTCCTGATTGAGCCACCTTCTCCCGGACAGGATAAGCGGGCCGAGCGCCGCGCCGGTGGCAGCCGCATTAAACGCGAAGGGATCATCATCCTGCAGCCGACAATCACAGTGATTGTCCTTCACCCAGGCATGAAACCGATCCTTTTCGGGAAAATCGAGCGTGGAAAAAGTGAAAATGAGAGTCGAAGATGTTTGCGCCATAGGATTATGTAGTTCGAGGCCCCCCGGCCTAGAATGATTACTTAGGGCAACCTTAGAATGTGGCAATAGGCCATTTTTTAGCGCCTCGCGTGCTCAGGCAAGGTTGTTCGTAGCCGTCTGCAACGAGAGAATAGAAGGAAAAGCCAGTGGGCAGCGTGAAACGATATGCATACACTTCTCTAGTCTCGATCATTGCCATCACATTCCCTGCAATGGGACACGCTTCGGGATCGGCGGGAACCTACGAGCGAAAGGATGGCGAAAGCGGCGGTGGAACGATCACGGTCGAGGATAGTTCCGGCAGCGTGAGGCTAGTGGTACAAATCGGCGGCATACCGAATGGGGCCGCGACCCCGGCTGATTGCGGCTTCATCGCCGAAGGAAAGATCGCCGCGGGCATTTTCCTGGGCACCGTCACGCGCCAGAATGTTTTGGCTGATCTTTCCCCGCAGGGAGATGCTGCCAGCCCCGGTTTGCCCGCGCTTGGGGCTGTATTGAAGCGAGGTTCGATCCGACTTACGGACGCGATTGCGGCACCATATTGTGGCGGAGACGGCTATACGCTTGACGGCGATTTCGTCCGAAAGCACTAGTGCGGCGGGTTGCCAGGAAACGCTGCAATGGAGAGATTCCTGCATACTTCCAAAATCAACGCTGTGCCGTGTCGCCCAACGGCGATTTCCGCCCCATCTCGGATCAGCCCTTGGAAAAGAGTTTGTCGCAATAGCCGCCGGTCGTGTCGTAATGCGTGATAATGTCGCGTCCGTTGGTATAGATCGTCAGGTAGCAGGACTCGCCCTGCTGCTGGTAATAACCTGTCGGATTATAAGTCGGCTCATATGTCGGCGTAATGACCATCCCATTTGGGCCCGGCGCGACCTGGTTGCTCCACTGCCCGGAATAGTCGATGCCGGTCTGGACGAAGCGTGTATGCTGGGTGCTGCCGAACTGGCTCCACTGGTGAGGAATGATCGGCGCTTGCGGCGTTCCGATATTCGTATGCGTGTTGGCGCCGTTACGGTCTTCCGGTCCCAGCTCCGCGACCGCGGCCGCGATATTCTGGCCCACGAGGCCGTCAAGCCGTCGCTGCAACCCGCTGTCGCTCTGCGCACTCACGCAGCCGGACAGGACTGTCAAACCCGCAACGACAAAGTGCAGGAAAAAGGGGCGCCAGCAACGAGCCATACGGCATAACCTTCTCATGTTCGGGTGGTGCTCTGGCGGAACGGGCTTATCAAGGTCGGTAGCATCCTTCGAACTCCATTCCCGCAGCTGTATTCTTCGCTTCAACCCTATGATTACTGGTGAAAACCAACCACGAACCGGATTTAATAAGCCCGCCCCGGACAAGGGGGGAGCCCATTCCGGTGCAGGATCGTCCATAACAAGTGCACGCACGTTCCGATTTTGGAAATCGTCTGTCATCGGCCATGTCGTCGAATTATCTGTGGCCACCGAATCTGTCGCCTGCGCAGCGCGCAGGCGAAACATCATCCATTGGCAAGTGGGGGAATTATGCGTCTGATGATATCAACACTTGTCCTTGTGGGCATGGCGGGCGCCACCCATGCCAAAGACGTCTATCTTTGGGATGTCCTGAAAGATCCGACCCACGCCAAATCGTGGAATACGATGATGCAATCGGCAAGGGAACGCCCCGCTGGGTGCACGACATGGAAAATGGCTTCGTCAGCAATCCCATGAAGGCCGTGACGATTGGTACGGTTGAATATTCAATCACCACCATATCCGAGCAGCACGCGACCAATGATGGCCACGCCGCGATCCTCTTCAGCACGGACGGGACGAAAGTATGGGGAGAGATCCAGGAGACAGCAAAGCCCGTACTCTATCTGGGGAAACCGTCGACGGCGCAGAAGGTCGCAATGGACAAGGCTCTGGCGGAGTAAGCATAGGGTCTTTCGGGCAAACTCCCCTGCATTTCATGCATCACTCAACGGACCGCGCGTCTTGCAAAATGCAATGAGGAGTGCGGCGGCGCAATTAACCAATAAGTACACCATCGGCCTGGACATGGATCACTTGTGCTATTCAGTCTGGCCAATCGCTCGTTGTTCGATACGCCACGCCTGTCTATCGCCGATTTGTTCGAAGCGCTGGAATGCCTCGGGCGTGCCTGAGGCAGTCAGTGTTTCCTGCGTAGCCGCAACGACGACTGAGTGGCTCATCGCCAGGCCGCGCAACCCGCTTTCGACGCGTTTGGCGCCGTTAACGACCTCGCCAACGACCGTGTAGTCGATACGGCCGTCATAACCGAGATCGCCGACAACGACATCGCCTGTATGCAGGCCCATGCGCACGCGGCAGGTATCGCTGTACAAACGCGCCTCCTCCTCCAGATGAGCGGCCAGCGTGCCGGCAATCCGGAAAGCGCATACAAGCGCATCGCGTGCGTGATGAGGATTGTCCGCGGGTGCGCCCCAGAAAGCCATCAGGCCGTCGCCGGTATATTTGTCGATCGTTCCGCCCCCCTCCTCGACCAATGGGCCGATCCTGGTGAAGAAGCGATTGAGATAGCTGGCAATATCGTCGGCGTCGCGCCCGGTGGAGAACCGTGTATAGCCTTCGAGATCGAGAAAGAGGATCGTCATGTGCCTCTTTGCCGGCCGGCTGCTCTCATGCCCGAGTAAGAGCAACCGTTGGACAAGGGTTTGCGGTACGTATCGTTGGAAGAACTGAATGCCCTTGGCCATGTCGGAAATCGCCGCAGCTGTCCCTGCGATCTCGCTGAAGCGACTTGCACGCCATTTGTCGAGATCAATATTGGAAAAGTCGTGACGACCGATCGCCTTCGACGTTTCCCCAAAGGCTGCGACTGGTTTCGCGAGCCGCCGGCCCAGATAAGCGGCCGCGGCTATCGCGCCGATCAGAACTATTCCCCCAAGACCGGCAACATAATATCGCATCAGCCGGTCGCGCTGGTTCAGCTCTGAGCGCATGTAGTAGCCGGCCAGCAGATCGGCGCCATTGTCCAGCCGCAGATCGCGATAAACGTAGGTGTAGGATACGCCATCGATGAAGGTCCAATGGCCGCGCACGCCGCGTAACAGGCCGGCTTCCCGGATCGGCCTTTGGTCGCTCCAGATGGCGGCCATCACCGGATCGCCGAGATTGTCGATCGTCAGAGGTTCATTGGCGGGTTTCGTCTGCGACATTGCCGGATGTGCGACGATGACCTGGTGATTAGCAAGAAGGAACGGAACGACGTCGAACTCCTCGCCGATCGCCCGCAGCGAGCTGGAGACATCGCGCAGCGATACGACAGTCGTCAGCATACCCAGGAAGGCATCGCCGCGACGGAGCGGAGCGCGATAGGTCATGACGATCTCGCCATCGACATTGCTCATGAACGGTGTCGACCAGTTGCTCTTCCCGTCGATGGCGGCCTGCGTTAGCAAGTTCCGGCGTGCTGCCAAGCCATCGTCGTTCGTCAGTGTTTCCATACGATCATGAGACCAGCGCTTCAAGGTCCCGTCCGGAGAAACCAGGGCGATGCGGCTGATATGATCATTCGCGGCAAGCAGACCTTGCACGAAGGACACGAACGCGGGACTGCCGTCCGGCTCAATTTGACCTTCCGCCAGTTTTCGCGCCGCCGTGTCCGTCATCTGCGCGACTGCGGTAAGCTGTACCTCGATCGGTGCGGTCACCGATGTCAGCAGCAGTTCGCTGCGATCCCGAAGCAGGCGACGCGAGACGTCTTCCGTCGCAAAATAGCCGACAAGCAGGATCGGCAACCCGGCGGCAATGATCAACACGCCCAGCATTATCGACAGCAGGCTCGAAATCGAAAGGCGGAACCAGCGCCGTTCGGCGGGAGGCGCTCCAGACCCAAAGAAAGGTCGGCTGTCCTGCCGGATGGTCATCCCGGATACCGATCGACGTTTGCGCAAGGAAAACATCAGACGGCTTCCGAGGTTTCGTACGGCATGAATCCGCCCGGGATTGGCGGCAGATGGATGACGGCGCGCAGTCCGTTCGCCATGTTGGTCAGGCTGATGTCGCCGCCGTGGGCCCGCACGATCGTCCGGGCAATGGACAGGCCGAGGCCTATGCCACCCGTGCCGGCATTGCGGGACTCTTCCAGGCGTACGAATGGCAAGAACATGCGATCCATCTCCTTGTCGGGAATACCCGGACCATTGTCTTCGATAGCAATGTCGACACCGGCAGCTGAGCTGGCAATGGATACATCCGCTCGATGTCCGTAACGCAGCGCATTTTCGATGAGATTGCGGATAGCGCGGCGCAGGCGCGCCGGTTTGCAGCGATAGGGGATGACGCCATTTTCGCGGAAACGAACGTCACGACCGAGATCGGCGAGATCCTCGCAGATGCTTTCGACAAGCGCTGCGACATCGACGGGCCGGGTCGGCTCGTCGACCGACTGTTCCTGTGTGAATTCGAGCGTGGCATCGGTGATGGCCTGCATCTCCTCGACCGTATCGAGAAGGCGGGATCGGGTTTCGTCGTCTGCGATAAATTCGGTCCGAAGACGCATCGTCGTGATGGGGGTGCGCAGATCATGGCCGATTGCAGCGAGCATGGTCGTTCGATCCGCCAGAAATCGCGTCAGGCGCTCCTGCATCTGGTTGAAGGCGACGGCCGTTCGCCGGATGTCGTCAGGACCTTCCTCGGGAACATGGCCATTTTGCTCGCCGCGGCCAAGCGACTCCGCTGCATGGGTGAGCCGTCTCATCGGCCGGGCGATGCGGCGGGCGACAATGATCGCAAGCGCCGACAGCATGACGGCCGTGATCGCGAGCGAAACCGTGGTCGGCGAGGTCCAAACGAACTTCTTCGGCGGCTTGGCATAGGCAGCGTTCAGCCATTGTCCGTTGGGCAGTTTCGCCACCAGCCCGGCGCCGTAATTGTCGTCCAAACGAACGATCTGCGCCAGCGTCGATTGTTCCTCGGATTTGAGTTCGATCGGCTCCCAAATAGTGTCCTTGATGCGGTTCGTAGACTGCAACACAGGGCTGTCGGTCATGCCCCAGGTGGAGTTGTCTCTATCGGCAGAACCCCATGGTCCGGTTGAGGCGCTGGCGTTGCCGGAAGCATTCTCGAGAAGCGGCTCGTGCAGCTTGTGCCATGCGTCCTGGCTCCACCGATCAAGCTCACCAGGGCCGTCATTCGTCAGCCAGAAACGGGAATAGTTGGTCGCCATCGCCCGGAACAGGGCGTCCTGATAGGCCTGCGGTGTCGTCTCGATCAGTTGCACCGCTGTCGTCGAGCGGACGATGAACTCGTCGAGCGCAATCTCGCGCAGTTCGGCGGCCCGGTCGTCAGCCGTGACGAGGAAGCCGATACTTTGGGCAAGCAGCATGATGGGCAGCATGAACCAGATGATCTGTGCTGCGAGACTTTTGCCCCAGAATCGCTTCATGTCGCCGCGACCTCAGCTGTGAAACAGTAGCCTCCACCCCAATATGTCTTGATGAGCTCCGGATTCCGGGGATCGACCTCGATCTTCTTCCTCAACCGGCTGATCTGGTTGTCTATGCTGCGGTCGAAGACGTCACTGGCACGCCCGACGGTGAGATCAAGCAATTGATTTCTATCCAGAACTATCTGCGGATGATCAAGAAAAACCGTCAGCAGCCGAAACTCCGCAGTACTTAAGGGTGTCGCCAGCCCTGCCCGATTGAGCAGTTCGCGCCGGCTGAGATCGAGAACCCATGGCCCAAAACTCAGACGCTGGTTCTTTTGATGCTGTTTTTTCGGCGGCATGCTGTTTGCACGCCGCAGCACTGCCTTGATCCGCGCGAGCAGTTCTCGGGCGCTAAAGGGCTTGGTGACATAGTCGTCAGCCCCCATCTCAAGTCCGATGATCCGGTCAGTCTCCGCAGATACCGCAGTCAGCAGAATGATCGGGATGTGCGTGGTTTCACGCAGATGCCGGCACAGCGAAAGACCATCCTCGCCCGGCATCATGATATCGAGGACGACAAGATCAGGCGCGCTCGTCTCCAGTAGCCTGCGCATCTCAAGTGCGCTCTCGGCAGTGGTCACACGATATCCATTCTCACTCAGATAGCGACTGAGCAGGTTGCGGATATCCTTGTGGTCATCAACGATTACAATATGCAGATTGGCTTCCTTCCTCCCGACAAGACATGTTGACATTAGCATTTTGACCAAAGACGGTCGTGGGAAAATTTGTAATAAAGTCTGTCAATCACGACCACTTCTTCGCGACGACACAGTTTGCCAACTGTTCGATTACGCCAAAAGGCGCAATCGATTTTACGAAATGAAAGCGCAGGCGCGGCCCGACACACATTAATGTATCCTCGGCAAACTGCTGGGACATCTTGAGACTAAGTGTTCGCCGATTTTGAAAGGCGAAGAAAGGTTTCGTGTGGCGATCACTGGAATGAGTACTGCTCTGTGGCTTGGCGCCTTCTTGAGTTTTGGCGCTGCCGGTATCAGCACCGCAGCAGCTGTCGATCGGTTCTACGTTCTCGCGTTTGACGACGTCAATCCAGCGTTGGAGGCAAGCTATGCCCGTTGCGTTGACTGGAGGCTCGCAGAGTTGGCGAGCCGACCCGGCTTCGTGTCGGGTCAACGATTTGCATTCAACGACGTGCAGATGTTCGGTGGGGTTAGCGTCAGATTGCCGAAATTCCTCACTTTGATCGAAACGTCCGCCGAAGACAGAGCGACAGTGGCAAAGGAATATGAGGCTCATTGGTCCCCTGCCTGTGCCGGCACCAAGCCCGAAGCGGCCGTAAGATACGTGTATCGCCTGTCTGGAGCACCGCAGCGCCGGGAGGCGCCGGATACCAAGATTCCGGCTGGCAATACACCGCGCCAAGCCTATGCCCAGATCGTGTTCACCGTACCCAACGAGGCGGTCAAAGATCGGTTCGAGAGCTGGTATGCGACCTGCCACATGCCCGAGATATTGCGTCGTACCGGGTTGATATCAGGGCAACGAGGGATCGATGGGATCGGGAAGGGACCGGTTCCTCCGACGGATACAATCGGTGTCTATCGCATCGAACTGCCGAAGGGCATGACGATCGCCGACACTCGTCCTGCGGTTCGCGAGCCAGGTGCCAAGGATTGCCAGATTGGCCTGATGATGAACGGCGATCTTAGTCGTGGTTATAGTTATCGCGCCACCGGACCAATTGTCGGCCCGAAATCCTGATCCGATATCTGGGCCACACGGATCTCTGCGCGGCGAGGCCGCAGCTCGATCATGTTGGTGATGAACGATGTCTCGTTGACGACACATAAACGGGCGTGGAAACACCACTTTGCCAAGCGTTATCCGACTAGTCGCTGCCACGCCGGCTAGTGCGAGACATTGAGCTGGATTTGCTGGTCGAAAGGCCAATAGCTCAGGGGATAGCGATATTCCCGAATATGAAACGAGTGAGGTTCGAGAGTGAGTACGAGCACCGAACGCTTTAGCAGCCTGGCGATCTTCCTGCATTGGTCGATTGCCCTGGGCATCATTCTAAATATCCTTCTCGCATGGATTTGGCCCTTCATGTCCGATGATGGATTTGCGTCGCTGCTGACGGTGCATAAGTCTATTGGGATCACCATTTTCGGCCTGGCCGTAATGCGGCTCATCTGGCGCCTGGCGCATCACCCACCAAGATCTCCTGATGGATATCAGCGCTGGGAGATTGCCGCGTCGCATATCACTCATACCATGCTCTACGCGGTCATGTTCATCATGCCACTCACCGGCTGGATAACTGATTCCGCGTGGGCAGATGCGGCAAACCATCCCATGCACTATTTCTTCGCGTTTGAATGGCCAAGAATATCTTTCATTCGCGCGCTCGCCCCGGAGATCAAAGAAAAAGTATTTCAAGATTCGATGACAATACATAACTACACGTCATATCTTATATATGTGCTTCTTTTCCTCCATATCTGCGGCGCATTGAAACATCAATTATTCGACGGAGAGCGTGCACTTCAACGTATGTGGTTCCGTTGATATTAGCTGAACATGCAACGTGACGGGAATTATGCTCTGAACATTCCGTCAGACGATGACAAGTCAATATGCATTTAGATGATGATCGCACTCTTGGCTCTACCGTATCGATATCATCAAGAGCGTGATGCTTCAGTTGGCCAATAGGGAGTTCCAAGAGATGTCATCAGAGGAAAAGCAGATGGATTTACCAGCGAAGCCACGCAGAATGGGTCGCCTATTCTTCCTGGTTGCTGGTGTTGTGTGCGCAGCGGGCATCACAGGTGGAATGATGGCAGTCGGTTCGAGGCCGACAGCGGCACCGACCCGCAGCGCTCCGGCCAAGGTGCCCGTTCATGTGACGATCGCTCGGATCGACGATGTCAGGCAGGAGATACGTCTCGTCGGAACGGTTCTGCCGCTGAAGGATTGTCCGTCGTCGAATGATTTGAGACTTTTTGGGCTCTGGAAGAATGGAGTTTCCGGCTCAGTTTGCGGGTTGATTTAAGCCGCTTTGGCCTGGT
>NZ_RAIN01000036.1:0-23603 GCF_003610155.1 Rhizobium sp. WW_1 | reverse complement strand
CGATGGCACATTGGAAGGGCGTCGCCGGAATCGACGCCTGATCGCTCAGCAAAATGCCCGATCCGTAGCTCTGGAACTTAACCTGACATCACCGCTCCATGATGCCGACGAAAGGCATCGCGGTCAGGACAAGCAGACCGCTGGCGAGCGCTGGCCGATAGAAGCGCCTGTTCATGTTGACCGTGTTTTCGCGCGCATGTTGGATGGTGATAACAACCAGCAATGAGGTATAGATGGTCGCATTCATTGTCGCGAAGATGTAGAAACCACTGCTTTCTCCTGCGGCGGTGACGGAAAGCACCGGTATGATCGAGGCTAGAGAAAGCACGGCATAAGGCGCAAGAATTCGTAGCGGCAAGGGATCGACATCCGATCTACCCTTTGGCGTGACGCGGAAATCAACGAATGAGCCTATCGACCAATCGCGAATGGCAGCCAGAGCTCCCGCGAGTGCCCACGGCCAGCGGGCAAACAGAAAGAGCATCATCTCCCAACTTAGGATCTTTGCGTCGAACGGTCTGAACGTGCCGGTACTGCGCCAGCGATAGGCAAACAGAATTAGCAGAACGGATTGTGGCACGAAATGCAGCAGAAAGTCCGGATAGGCAACATCGACAAAGGTCTTTCCTCTGATAAGCGCAACGATCGGCAACAGGAACATCAGCGCCATGAAGAGCGAGAAGAGAGAATACCAGAGCTGAGAGAACAGGAATTGAATCTTGAGGCGCAGCGGCAGGCGTTTGATCAGGTCGGGCGAATATTGCAGCAAGATCATCATCAGACTGCGCGACCATTGAAATTCCTGGGTGATGAGATCGGCAAAGGTGCGCGGGCCATCGCCATGCGCGATAGCATCGAGCGCGTGAACGCCACGCCAACCATGCGCATTCATCATCAGCGTGGTGGAATGGTCCTCCGCCAGCTCGGGACCCAGGCCGCCAATGCTCTTGAGAGCCTTGGTACGAACGGCGTAATGGGAGCCGATGCACAGGGGCGACAGACCGTAGTTGAACCCGGCCTGAAGCGATCCGTGCATGCTGGCTTCCGCATAGAGGCGGCCGCGTGCCGACCAGCTTTCATGGACATTCTGGTCGCAGATGCTCGGCGCGGAGACATAACCGACTGTCGGATCGGCGAAGGGACGAAGCATCTCGAAGAGATAGTCTTGGTTGGGCACGTGATCGGCATCGAGCTGCACGACGAAATCGTAGTTTTCATAACCATAGTGATCGTAAAAGAAGGCAAGGTTGCCTTCCTTGCAGCGGGTGCGCCGGGGCCAGGTCTGGCGGTGATAATCCTCGCGCCCCCTGCGGGTGGAAACCTGAACGGCGTTCGTGCGGCACCAATCCATTGTCGAGGGCGATGGATCTTCATCGGCGAGCCAGGTGTCGTGTGGCACGTCCTGTGCAAGCATGGCGGACAGTGTCCGGGCCACCACCGCAAAAGGCTCGGACGGCGCTTTCGTGACGACCATGGCAATGCGGCTGCCGGCGGGCAGCCGCAACCGCCCGTGCGGCTTTTGGGCGTGAAAGAAGACGATGATGAAGTAAGCCGGAATGATCGTCACCCATGCAAGCACAAGGGTCAGCAGGATCGATCCTGCGAGATCGACGTGATGCGCGGGTGAAAGCCACCAGCTCCAGAAATAGATGAGGGCCGCAAGCCACAGCGTGGCGCAAGCGGCATATTCCACGCGCCGGCCACCTTCCAGGATGGGCACCATCAGCGCCTCGTCCCTTGCAACCTGCGCCCGCGTCCGGATCGATGTCATTGCCGCACCTCCAACCCGAAGAAGGGGGCTGCGGTCCGGATGATCGTTTCGATGTCCGAATACATGGCCTGAAAGCCGAGTTTTTCGGCAGCAAGATCCGAAGCGGCATAAAGAGCGGGCGGATCGCCAGGGCGGCGCATGCGCATAGTGATCGGGACTTCGCGCCCGCAAACGCGCTCGATGGCGCTCACAATCTCCTTGATCGAGGTGCCTCGTCCGGTCCCCAGATTGACAGCGAGATTGCCACCGCCAGCCAGAAGATACTCCACCGCCAGTACGTGCGCTCTGGCAAGGTCGGTCACATGGATGTAATCGCGCACGCATGTCCCGTCCGGCGTATCGTAGTCGTCGCCATAGACGTCCAAGGTCTCAATCCTGCCGCCGGTCGCCAGCAGTGCGCGTGGGATGAGATGCGTTTCCGGATCGTGCCATTCGCCGAGCTCCCGTTCTGGATCCGCCCCCGAGGCGTTAAAGTAGCGTAGTGCCACATAGGTTAGCCCATAGGCGGCCGAGTAGTCTGCAAGCATATGCTCGGCGATTAGCTTCGTTCTGCCATAGGGATTGATCGGCTGGGGCGCTTCGCATTCGCGGATCGGCAGATGGGCTGGAATTCCATAGATGGCGCAGCTTGACGAGAAGATCAGTCTCTTGGCCTCGGAGCGGCGGCATGCCTCCAGAACCGACAATGTACCGCTGACATTGTTGGCATAGTATTTCGCAGGGTTCTCGACGGATTCTCCGACATAGGCCGAGGCGGCGAAATGTATGATAGCCTCGGGCCTGCAATCCTCGATCGCCTTTGCAAGTCGCGGGGTGTCGAGAATATCGCCTTCCACAAAGGGTCCCCAGCGCACCGAGGTCCGGTGGCCCGTGGAGAGGTTGTCATAGACGACCGGTTCGAAACCTTGGCTATGGAGGAGTTTCGCGGTGTGGCTGCCGATGAAGCCGGCGCCACCCACGACGAATATCTTTTGCCTGAACATCACACAACCTCGAAAAGCTCGCTGCTGGGACGAACCAGTTGACGCTCGAAGTAAGCGATGGTGGATTTCAATCCGTCCGTGAGGGCGACCGATGGTTCCCATGCCAGTTCCCGCTTTGCGACGGTGATATCGGGTCGCCGTTGGCGGGGATCGTCGACCGGCAGTGGCCTATGGACGATCTTCGATCCGGAGCCGGTGATCGCGATGATCTGTTCGGCCAGATCGCGCACGGTAAATTCAGCCGGATTGCCGAGATTGACGGGCGCCCTTATGGCCGTCTGATCAGCCATAAGGCGAAGGAAGCCGTCGATCAAATCGGCGACATAGCAGAACGAGCGCGTCTGGGACCCATCACCATAGACTGTGATGTCCTGGCCTTTGAGCGCCTGTACGATGAAATTGGAAACGACACGGCCGTCATCCGGGCGCATGCGCGGTCCATAGGTATTGAAGATACGCGCAATCCTGATGTCGACGCCATGCTGGGTGTGAAAGTCACGGAAGAGCGTTTCGGCCGAACGCTTGCCTTCATCGTAACATGAGCGGGGACCGAACGAATTAACGTTGCCCCAATAGTGCTCCGGCTGCGGGTGGACTTGGGGATCTCCATAGATCTCCGAGGTCGATGCCTGGAAGATGCGGGCCTTATGAAGCGCGGCAAGTTCCAGCAGATTGAGCGATCCAAAGACGCATGTTTTCATCGTGTGGATCGGATCGGCCTGATAATGCGGCGGCGACGCCGGGCAGGCCAAATTGTAGATCTCGTTGACGGGCAGGTCGAGTGCCGCGATGATATCGTGGCGGATAAAGCTGAATGTGTCATAGCGCAGCAGATGCCATAGATTATCCATCCGGCCGGTCGAAAAGTTATCGATGCAGACAACTTCGTGACCCTCCTGCAGAAGTCGCTCGCAAAGGTGTGAGCCTAGAAACCCCGCGCCCCCCGCAACAAGAACCGTACGCCTGTTCGCATTTTTCTGAGATAATCTTGCAGATTTGAACGCTATGCCCATCAAACCCTCCCGGTAATTAGACGCGCAGCCGAGTAATCAGGGCAAAGCAAGGATTTTGCCCATGTTCGAGGCTGTTACAACTTGGAATTATTGATGCAATTTCTGGCTATAGCTTACTAATATTTAACTATGCTGTCATTATCAGGGAATGCGGAAGTTTTACATTCTGTCCATTTTTGAGATCGACGGCGTCGGCAATTGAATTGCAGATATATACATGAAATTTCCAAGTTATATAAGAATTATCAGTGTATAAGTTTTAATATATATCTGTGTCGAAGGAGGCCCAAAAGAATAATCTGAATATCCATGCGCCAGTCGGCGAGGACTGGCGTAAGAGAAGGCTAACACAAAATCAGGCCGGGAGGAGCCGTTGCGACATCCCGCGTAATGAGGGGTGATGGTTACGTCAAACGCAAATCAAGACGGGGATGGAGCTTCTTTAGATTTGGCAGTGATCTCATCTGCCAGGGAATTTGCGACGAGCCGCAGACGGTAAGGTGGATGTCCGGATGCTTGCGCGCCTCTATCGTCAGCTTGGCAAGCAGATTGATGCCCGAAGAATTCAAGAATTGCAGGCCGGTCAGATCGAACGTCGCTTTACCTCCGCCCCCGTGAAGGACGGTTCTGGCAAGATCGTAAACCGGCGCGTAGGCATCGGGGCCGGCCAGACGCATGGTTCCGTCAAAATATAGGGTACTGCCTTCGGACCAGACGCGGAATGCTTCTTCTTTGATTTCCATAAAGGGCCTCTCGCGGGTTCAAGCCGATGAAATTGCCATGGCGGCATAGGTTTGCAGTCTGATCCGCTGGTGCGGACCATTCTCATCGAAGTGCCAGGCCAGTTGAACCTGGTAGTCGCTCATCAATGTCAACAGTCCTAACCCGGATGCATTGTCGTCGGCAAGAACGCTTGCCTCGATCTGCTCTATGAGGAGATCGCCGGGATCGCCGGCTGTTACCTTCAGCAGCAGCTGCTGGAAACGGGCAGTCGCCTCGCTGTCGATGAAGTTCGCGATCCGCATCCGGAAGTGATGGGCATCGATAAGTGCTTCGATATGAACTTCGCCGGCGGCACGGAACTTGATGGCATTTTCGATGAGCTCATTGGTCAGATAACCGATGTCGTGTCGCATCGTCTTGTATTGTCGCTCGGACGCGCGAAAGCTGAGCGCCATCGTCTCGGCGATGAAGTCGGATGTCATGGCTGAATGACGCCATGCAAGATGAAGCGGTCCGTCGAACAGGCGAATGCGAAGGGCATTGGCAGCGTCGAACGAAACCAGATGTTCCTTGCCGAAGGTTGCTGTCGTCATCTCCTCACCTGTGCCGCATCACCACAAGAGTAATATCGTCATGGATCTTCTGGGTGCCGATATAGGCCATCAAATCGTCGAGTATACCCTCGACGACTTCCTCCGCTGTTCCGCCATGCAAGCGGCGGGCATCCTCCAAAAGCCTGTCGAAGCCGAACAGTTCGCCCTTTGAATTCTCCGCTTCGGTGACGCCGTCCGTATGCAGGACAACCATGTCGCCTTTCTCAAAGGCTATCTCGCGCGTATCGATAAAGGGCGCTATATCGGGTTCGAGGCCGACTGGGAGACCGAGATCGCCCGTGTCTATCCGCTCCACCTTGCCGTCCTGGCGAATAATGATCATGTCTTCGTGTTGGCCGGATATCGTCAATCGCTTGCCGTCGTAATCGAGGAACGACAAGGTTAGGTGTTTGTCGGTTCTGGTGCGTTCGATGTTCTTGAAGATTGCCCGGTTGAGATCAGTCAGGAATTTCGCCGGATCCATCTCGCCCGCCTCCTGCAGCGCACGCGCGATCGATTGCACCATCAGCATCAGCACGCCGCTTTCCAAGCCGTGGCCGGTTACGTCGCCGATGCCGATCTTCAGGTTGTTGCCGTTCTGCAGAACGTCGTAATAGTCACCGCCGACCTCGTCGGCCGGGCGCATATAGGCGGCGATTTCGAGATGCTTGATCGCCGTCAGCTCCTTTGCTCGCGGCAGGACCATGAGCTGGATCTGCCTGGCGACATTGAGCTCGGCGCCTAGCCGCAGGTTCTCGTTCTTCAATTGGCTGTTGAGCGTTGAAATCTCTTCCTTGGCTGCCTCGATTTCCCTGGTTCGATCGAAAACGAGCCTCTCGAGGTTTTCGGTATGGAAGCTGATATCCTCCGCCATCCGGTTGAATGCGATGCCGGCTTCCGCCACCTCGTCTCTCGTCGAGATATCGACCCTGACGGAATAATCCTTCGCCTGTATGCGCTTGGCGGCGCTTGCCAGCGCGCTGATGCCGCTGGTCACTCGCTTCGAGGCGGCAAAGACCGCCGCCGTTACGATCATCAACGACACCAGAACCGCCATGATCTGATAGAGCAGGATGCGGTTGGTCGCCCGCGATATCTCATCCTTGGCGGCGATGAGAGAGGCATAGATCTCGCGCTCCGGAACCACGATCCCCAGTGACAAGACCTCGCGCTGCACAGGCCCATCCACCCACAGATTGGTCGGGTGCAATTGTTTGACGACCACGAGATAGGGAACGTCCTCTCCCTGTTCGCTAAGCGAAATGTGCTGGATCACACCATCGGCGTCGAGCGGCAGTGCGGTGATGGCCTTTTGCATGCTGTTGCGCAAGGATCGATCGACACCGGTGACACCTTTGGCGGCAGCGTCGTTGGCGGCGCGCAGGCCGATGACCTTTTCGCCGACTGGATTGATTGCGACGACATTTCCGTTCGACATGGCGAGGAAACCGAAGCCGGTTTGAGCGACCTTCACGTGCTCAACGATTTCGGCAAGTTGCGTGAGCGTGATATCGGCACCAGCCGCACCGGCCACACCATGCCGGTCCGGTGTCCAGAGCGGATGAAAGAAGCTGACGATCAGCTTTCCGGTGATCGCGTCGGTATAGGGCGCAGTCTGAGTGATGTAGTCGGCAACCGGACGCGATGCCGGGTTTGAGGCCCATTGCTGCCAGGATTCGTAGAGGCCCGGGAAGAAGAATGTCCAGAAGTCCGCGCTGTTATGGCCGGGATAGAGCCGGTCGAAGGTCTGGGCCTGCGTTGTATAGGGCGCGGTGCGGAAAATCGGGCGCTCCCTCGGACCGATATAATACATCTGCAGCTTCGACGCGCCGTTGTGCAAGAGCGAAGGGGCGACCAGATCAAGCACCGCGCTCCACTCTATGTCGGCCTGTACCTGAGGCAGTGGATGGTGATCCTTGTCCAGCAGGTAACCCCAGACACTAACGACCGAGGGCGTTCCTGGAAGATTCTGCGCCCATTTGCCGGCGGCGTCGTAGGTCACCGTGACTGCACCAGGAGAGGCCTTGGTCATCGCGGCGCCGACATCGCCACTTCTCGTCGGGTTGTCGATCTGTCCTTGAAGCACGCCCGCCAGCGCTTTTACGTCGGAATGGACCTGGTCGATCAGCAAGCCGACCTCGGCGGCGGTGGAGTCCGCGTAGGACCGAATGTAGTCCTGGCTCGCCTTCTCGAGACCTTGCCCGACTTCCGTCGTCGCGTTGCGCGAAAGACGTTGGACATTCCATAGCGCAAGGCCGCCGCTGACGAGCAGGTCGAAGAGAACCGCTCCTCCGACGACGAGCAGAAATTTGGCGCGAAACGAGCGCAAGCCCAGCCGTTGCTTGGCGATTGACGTGTCTGTCATAGCGGTTTCTGTCCCGAAGATGCCCAGATCGGCCAGCCGGCATAACCTCTTGGGTGAAGTGCCGCAAAGATGTGATCGGCGAAGCCTTGCTTGAACCGCTCGATGAACGCGGCGGAGTCTCCTCTTCTGACCGCCATTTCATCGGCATAGACATTCTGCCAGGCCGTGATGACGTCGGCGAAATCCTGGGGGTCGCCATCGAGATTGGTGACCATGAAGCTCTCCATCCGCACATCCTTGAAGCCGGCGTCCAGCAGCATGCGGCGACCCTTCGGGCCCATTTCGACATCCATATCGAAGTGGGCGAACAGTTTTGCGACCTCGTTATATGTCCACTGGATGCTGTCGGCTCTGGGTTCGCCAAGGCAATGGGAGTTTTTCTCGTTGGTGATGTAGACGCGGCCGCCCGGCTTGCAGATGCGATAGAGTTCGCGAAGCAGCACATCCGGGCGGTCGAAGATCTGCAGGGAGTGGCGGCAGGTGACGAAATCGAACTGGTCGCTGTCGAACAACATTTGGGATGCATCGCCATAAGTGTATTCGATATCGCGAACGTCGAAGTCGTCAGCGACCTTGCGGGCATATTCCAGGCTGGGCACCGAATGGTCTAGTGCAACCATCCGCGCCGGCTTGAAATCCTTTCGCACCAACATGGCAAAATCGCCGATGCCGCAGCAGATGTCGGCGATATGCAGACCCTCGCGAAGGCCATGGCGTGGCAATATCTCGCGCTCATGCCGCCACGTCATTTTCGTCTGGGTCCTGAGGATCGGAATGAAGCTCTGATTCTCGACGAATGTCTGGCCGGGATAGAAGGCGGAATCGTAAATCTCGACAACGATGTTCGGCGACAGATCGCTCAAATGACGAAACAGCCGCGATGCCCAGGCAACCACGCTCGACGCGATGACTGTCAACGTGAGATCGGGCCTCGATCGCGTCGCATCGAGCAGCACGTGCGTCAGGGCGCGGAACGCGGTGTTGTTCATGTGGGTGACGCGTTTCAGATTGATGTAGCAGATGCCGTTTACCGTCTCGATGCCGTTGCGCAGCAGGGCGAGATCATCCGCAAGCTCGGCAATCGAATGCGGTCTGAGGACGCCCGACAGGGAAAATTCTTGATTATTGCTATCGAATTGTGCCGTGAAGCGGCGCGAAGACGGATTACTCAATTGAGCAGCCTTTCGAGCGCGAGATCCACCACGAAGGTCGTCATTCCAGCTTCCTGATCGGACAGTTCGATCCGGGCGTCGTAATTGACAGCAAGGCCGAGGAGGATCGCATGCTCGGCACGCGCGGCGTCATCGGTGATGACGTCAAGATAGTTTGCTAGCGCCTGCCCGTTTTCGATGCGTGCGACGATCGCCTCATAGGAATGGCGTTGCTCGACCGAGCAGGGGAAGGTCAATTCGATCCGTTCGATCGGGCCGCTTCGATAGAAGCGGCAGGTCAAAACACCGTTATATTCCCTAGTGTGGAACGACATTTCGAAGAGTTCGTTGAGGGCCGCGGAGAGGAGGTTGGCATGGCGGATGGGATCATGGCGATCGTGACTGACCATGCAAGCCACATAGGCGGCGCATTGGTCGCAATGCGGCCAATCGGCCACCAGGGCTCCCATCTCCATCTCCAGTTCAAGCAATGGCTCGAAGGCTGCGTCCACTTGCATTTCCATGGCATCCCCTTGAGAAATTCCTGGATGAAATGCGTTGCGAGAGCTTATTGTCCAGCGCGAAATTCGTCGAATGTCGCCGCCGATTGAGTACGTGCACCCTGCCTTATGAATTCACCAAGCCTGTCGGCGCTGAGCGGGGGACTGATGCAGTAGCCCTGCAATCGGTCGCACCCCTCATCGCGGAGCCAAGCTGCCTGTTGTGGCGTCTCTACGCCCTCTGCCGTCACCCGCATATCCAGGCCGTGAGCAAGGCCGATCACGGAACGCACGATGGTCTGGCTTTTCGTGTCCTGCAAAAGGTCCCGGATGAAATAACGGTCGATCTTGATCGTATCGAAGGGAAAATTCTTAAGATAGCTGAGCGATGAGTATTCCGTACCGAAATCATCGAGGGAAATCTGGATGCCGAGCACGTTCAGCGTATTGAGCGTATCCAGATTGTTGGTGGTCCGTTCGAGAAGCACGCCTTCAGTAATTTCCAGCTCGAGGCGCTCGGCCGGGAAACCGACGATATCGAGTGTTTGCGAGATGCGATCGGTCAGGCCCGATGTCAGGAATTCTGCCGGAGAAAGGTTGACCGCCAGCGTGTAGTGTTCAGGCCATGCCAGGGCTTCACGGCAGGCTTCTTCCAGCATCCACTGACCGATCTCGCGCATGAGGCCATCGGCCTCCGCCATGGGGATGAAAGCCGCCGGCGGAATGATGCCAAGGGTTGGATGCCGCCACCGCAGCAGCGCCTCGAAGCCCACCACCGTCGAGGAAGGCTCCACTAGCGGCTGATATTCGATGAAGAACTCGTCGCGCTGGAGCGCCACGCGCAGGCTGCGTCGCAACAGTTCCCTTTGTTCGACGACGATCAACATGGCAGGATCGAAGGTTCGCGCCCGGCGGCGACCTTCCTTCTTGGCGGCATAGAGTGCGACATCGGCAGCCTTCATCAACTGCTCGCCTTCATTACCGTCGCGCGGCGCTATTGCAATGCCAACACTAACTCCGACGAAGAGGGCGATGCCGTTGACCGTGAACGGCTTCTTGAATTCGGCCACCAGCGTGTCCGCCAGTTGCTCCGCTTCAAAGGCCCGCTGCGGCCCGGCTTGTATGATTGCGAACTCGTCACCCGCGAGGCGGTAGACCGTTCCGCCCCGACCAAGCGCTTCCTTTATTCTTTCGGCGGCAAGTTTTAGCACGATGTCGCCGGCGCCATGCCCAAGTGTATCGTTGACGGGTTTGAAGTCGTCGAGATCGAGCTGCATCAGCGCAGGCCCCATCTTGCCGTTCGCGGGAAGCAGTTGGGCGAGCGCCGCGCTGAATTGGCGGCGATTGGGTAATCCGGTCAGGGCATCGTGTGTTGCCTGATGAATGAGCCGAGCTCTTTCATTGTGTTCCGATGTCAGGCTCCCGTTCAAGGCCACCGCATTGGTTTCCATAATCAGGAGACCCGCCTGGATATAGGAGGCGAGGATGTTGCGTTTTCCCCGTCGCGGATCGTCGAGCCGGATCGTGTGCGGCTCTCTGGTATCAATGACCAGACGGATGAGTGCGGCAAAGGCCGGCTTGGCGAGGGCCGGGTAGGCTTCCCACAGCGTCACCTCGCCCCGAAACGCAAGACCGACATGTTCCTTAAACTTCTTGGAGGAATCGAGCAGTTTGAGGTCGAGATCCCAAAGCGAGACCACCGCCTCTAAATCGCCGTCGGATTCGGACCGATATGGAATTTGCTGCGACCGATCCTCTCGGTTTTCCGGCATATGGCCTTGTCCTCCCAAGCCAGCCACGCAAAATCTGGCCGTTGTCCGGTTTGCACCGGTCCGCTTGCATCGGAGCTTGCGCATTGACAATCGCAATCTCGTCGAGCGTGCGGGCGCAGGCGATAACTTACCAGAACGTGGCAGCCGCTTTAAGCGAATATATTACGAGATATTCATATTTAGCAATCATTGCCGGGACATATGCTAATCAAATGGATTGTTACGCTGTTGTTCTGTTTCATTGCTGAGCGCAGAAGATTGCACGCAAGGTCGAAGATGACGCGGTGGTTGTAGCAGCCCGTTAGCCGGCTTTGATCGTGTACAGTCGATTCGCGAGGCATGTACATCCTCGACCCTTCTCTCTTGTAGTTCGTTTGGCGTCGAGGACACCCCTTACCGGTCGTTGAGGAAATCGGAGTGTCCATCCCTTCCGTGGCATGATCCTCGTGGTTCGTATCGTCCCCGACATATCAGGCCTATTGCAGCGTCGTATTGTGCGGCTCCATCGCAAGCACCGGCAATGGTGCTTCGCGTGTCCGTTGAACAGGAGCATGGCTGCGAAGTCTATCGACCGTGCGGGCCAGCAACTCCTCATTGATGATGGCTTGCATCTCCGTGGTGAATTTCCGCAGGCTGAACTGCTGCGCATGCGCTTGCAGCGTTTCCGGGCGAAACTGCTGTTGTGTCGCCTCGAAGTCAAGCACAGCCTCGACTAGAGCGTCGGCGGACTGCTCGTCGAAGAGGACGCCGGTCACGCCCGGCATAACGGTCTCCAGCGCTCCTCCGCTTCCATAAGCGATAACGGGCCGCCCGCTTGCCATCGCTTCCACTGGAACCATGCCGAAGTCCTCCTCGCCGGGAAAGACAAGGGCGCGGCACCGCGCCAGCTTTTCCTTCAGCACCGAAAATGGCGTGCGGCCGAGAAAGGTAACGGACGGGCCGGCAATGCGCTTCAGCCTTTCCAGCTCGGTGCCCTCGCCGATGACAACAAGCTGCCGGTTCATCCGGGTGAATGCCTGCACTGCCAGATCGACCCGTTTGTAGGGCACCAGCTGGCCGGCGCAGAGATAGAAGTCCTCGGTCGATGCCGCCGGCGCGAAATCGTCGACATTGACAGGCGGATACACCACGGTCGCGGGACGCCTGTAATATTTGCCGATGCGATCACTGACGTGATGCGAATTGGCGACGAAGCGATCGACCCGCATGCTGGTATTGACGTCCCAGGAGCGCAGCAGCGGCGCCAGCATCGGCAACATCAGTCGGGAGGCGAGACCGGCATGGGACCGATAGAAATGATAGTGATCCCAGAGATAGCGCATGGGCGAATGGCAGTAGCAGACATGCGTTGCCCGCGGCGGCGGAATGATACCCTTGGCCGGACCTGACTCGCTGGAAATGATCAGATCGTAGCCGGTAAGATCGAAACTCTCCAATGCAAAGGGCATGAGCGGCAAGAGCGACTGGTAGGCTCTGACGGCACCTGGAATGCGCTGCAGAAAGGACGTGAAGATCCGGTGCTTGCGGATCTTCTCCGAAAGGCGGCTCTCGTCGCAGACGAGCGTGAAGATATCGGCGTCCGGATACATGTCGCAGAGCGCCTCGATCACCTTTTCTCCGCCCCGCATCGATACGAGCCAGTAATGCACGATTGCTACCCGCATTGCTTTTCCCTCCGTGGGTCGGGACAACATTGGGCAGCCGACAACTTTTGCGACAGGGCCCATATCGGTTCACCACGGCATACAAATGGCCGAAGGGAGTAGCCGAAAGGTTTAACCCGCGATCGGAGCCTGCACACAAGGATATGCCTTTCCGACCAAGAGATTGCGGCGTTGCCTACCTCCCTGTCAGAAATGATAGGTCCTGTTGCTTCGGTAGGGGATTTACACGCTATGCGTTCAGCTGCTGATCTCGCGGTATGGCGCCTTCCTCGCATGATGGCGCAAGCGGCAAGAAAGCGAGATTTCGGCTCATGTCTAAAGTGTGCGCCTTTACTTACCATTCCGTCCCAGGGTCGCCTCGGCTTATAAGGTCCTGGTTTCTGGCGTTGATGCTCTCCGGTGCGGCGGTTCATGGCGCGGCGAGCGCTGCGACCAATGACATCTATCATGTCGGCCCCCAGGCACGGATCAAGGTCGCCATTGTCGAATGGATCGCGGCGACCGGCGAGTATAAGGAATGGACCGCGTTGAACGGCGAATATGTCGTGTCGCAATCGGGCTCGATCTCCATTCCGATGATTGGAGAAATGCAAGTCGGCAACAAGACTGTCGAAGACATCAGTGCCGATATCGGTGATAAATTGAAGCAGATCACCGGCTTGGCAGTTGCGCCCACGGCCTCCGTCGAAGTCGTCAAATATCCGATGATCTACGTGTCCGGCGCCGTCGAAAAGCCGAGCGAGCTGGAGTTCAGACCCGGCCTGACCGTGAAGCAGGCCATTGCCATGGCAGGCGGACGCGAACGTCGGTCCACTCAGACCGGCGACTATTCGGAGGCGCAGCAGATCAGCTATGCCGGCGAGATCAGCCGCATGGAGCTGCAACTGAAGCAGCTCGGTGCCCGGCGGGCCCGTTTGATGGCCGAACTCAACGACCAGCCCGCAATCTCATTTCCGCCGGAGATCAAGGCTGCGCCCGAAGGGTCGGCCGTCTGGCAGATCATGACCAGCGAAGTCGACCTGTTCAACGCCAGAGCGGATGCCCTGCGTCAGCAACTCGCCTCGGCGGGAGATCTGGAAGTTCTGCTGCGCAATGAAATCAACATCCTTGATGAGAAAATGTCGTCGCAGGACGAGCAGGTGAAGATCGCGCAGGACGAGTTGAGCGACATTTCCAAGCTGGTCGATACCAAAATCCTTGTTACCTCGCGAAAGACCGCGCTGGAGCGGACTGTTGCCGAGATGCAGGCAGGCAAGCTGGACCTTGTCGTCGCCTCGATGCAGGCAAAGCAGAAGCTGAGCGAGACACAGCGCGATGCGCTCAATCTCGAAGGGCAGCGCAAGACCGATGCAGGCCAACAACTGCAGGCCACCGAGACGGAAATCGAGGATACGAAGCTAAAGCGAAACACGACGCTGCAACTGCTGCAGATTTCAGGAGCGTCTCTGTCCAGAAGTCAGAGCATGAAGGCGCTCGATCTTCAGCCGATGGAATACTGGATCACCCGCAACGGCGACGAAGCCAATGCGATCAAGGCATCCGAAGCGACCGGTTTGCAGCCGGGGGACGTTCTGGACGTACGCTACAACATTTCCGGAAGCCTGGATGGCGCCACGCTTTCGTCTGCGGACGTCGGTCAATCTCAATAGCGATAAGCGAGCAATGTGGGACGATAATCATGGCAGTTCACGAGATCAGTAAAGGCTTGCGCAGTATTCCTTCGGATGCCAAAGGCGTTGGGGGTGCCGAATATATCTCGTTTCGCGATGTCTGGCGGTTCCTGCAGCGCCACTGGATGATCTTTGCCGTGTTTACGGGGGCCGGCCTCGGTATCGGCGGTATTTACATGGCAACGACCCAGCCGGTCTATCTCGCGACCACGCGGCTTGTCATGGACCCGGACCAGGGGCGCATTGTTTCGCAGGATGCCTTCACCGGCACAGTCATCATCGAGGCGGCGGAAATTGCAAGCCAGGTCGAGATCGTCAAATCCGAGGCCACCGCGCGCGCTGTCGTGCAGAAGCTCAACCTCACGGAAGATCCGGAAATCATAGGCGGCATGTCCTGGCAGGCCGCCCTGCACGACAAGCTGCGTGCCATCTTTAGGCCGTTCAAACATGATGATGATGTTCCCACCAAGGCTGAGACCACTGAGGACGACCTTATGCGCCGCACCATGGCGTCCTTTCTGTCCAGGGTCGAGGTCAATCGCGTTGGCCAGTCCTATATTCTGGAGATCGGCTACAGCTCCGTCGACCCGCAAAAGGCTGCGCAAGCGGCCAATGCGATTGCCGAGGCCTATATCAAAACCGGTCTCTCGCAACGCGCGTCTGCAGCCCAGAGCGGCGCTCAATGGCTGGAGACGCGTTTGATCGAAGTCGGCCGGCAGGCTCGCGAAGCGGCGATGAACGTCGAGGAGTTTCGCGCCAAGAACGGTATCATGGAGATCAGCACGTCGTCTTCGCTCGATCAGCAACAATTGTCGGAGATCAGTAGCCAGGCAGTCGCGGCCAAGGCGCAAACGGCAGCGGAATCTGCAAAACTTGCAACTCTCAATCAGTTGATGTCGGGTGGAAAAGTTGAGGGAGATGTCGATGAAACGATGAACAATCCGCGCATACAGAAGCTACAGGAAGATCTGGGAGCCGCGACGATCAAGTTGAACAACCTTACAAGCAGGTATGATGCCGACAATCCAGCCATCGTTGCCGCGCAGCAGGAAATCGATCGAATAAAGGGGGACATGCGCAAGGAATTCGAGCGCATCCAGGCAGTCTACAAGGCGAATCTGGAAGTCGCCAAGACGCGTGAAAAGCTCCTCAGCGACGAGTTGGCATCGCTGAAGGATGCGGGGACAGACAAGAATCTGGCGAGGGTGGAACTGTCGGAGATGGAAAGCCGTGCCACCACTTATCGCCGGATGTATGAAAGCATCCTGCAGCAGTTGATCGGCGCGCTGCAAAAAGAATCGTTTCCGCTCGGTAATGTGCGCGTCGTGACGCCGGCCGCGGTGCCCCTCGCAAAGACCTGGCCGAAATCCTCTTTCGTCCTGCCCTTCACGGCCATGCTCGGCCTGGCGGCTGGCGTCATGGCCGCGCTCCTGCGGGATGGCCTGGATCGTCGTGTCAGCTCCAGCGAAAAGCTGCGGCGAGAATTGGGGATCAGCTCCCTCGGCAACGTCCCCGTCTATATGAGCCCGTCCTTCCTGCCAGGAAGCATGGCAGTCGCCACAGCCGGCTGGCGACGAACGATGCTGCCACTAAGATCCGTGCTCGATACGCCCTATTCGCAATTTTCCGAAGCTCTGCGTGGCGTCAAGCACTCGATCGATTCCGCCTTCCCGACGAATGCGCCCATGGTGATCGGTATCACCTCGGTCGGCACAGGCGAAGGCAAGACCACGATCGCGACCAATCTCGCCCAGCTCTATCAGCACGAAGGTGCATCCGTCGTGCTGATCGACGCCGACTTCCTCAATGCAAGACTGAGCTGCGTGGTGACAGAAGCCGGCACGGAATTCGGCATGGAAGCCCTTAGCATCAACGATGTGCCGCGCCGCTATGCCGTTGCTCATGAAGGCGGACTGCTTGTTGCAAAGGCAGAGCACGAGCCTGGAGCCGAGATCGTCCAGGCCCATGGCGGAGTGCCGGTCGTCACCGTCGATGAGACCGAGAAATCGGTCACCGCCTTTCAGCGCTACGGGCATCTGCCCGCATTGAAGGCCGAGATCGACCTGTTGCGGCGGCGATACAAGGTCGTCATCGTCGATATGTCGGCCTTCGAGGATTCGGCTGACACGCGTGTCATCTGCACCTATCTCGAAGGCATCGTCGTCGTCGTCGGGCAAACGAACAAGATGACGGTCGAGCGGTTGTCGGACGCGCTGGCAAGCTTTGGCACGACCACGATCAATATCCTCGGCATCATCGCCAACCGCAGCCACGAGAAGCGTCATCATCGGGACAAACGTGTCTGGCGGCGCAGGCTTGACGCGCGTCAGGTGCGTGCATCCGCAAGGCGCCTTACGGGCCACGTAACGGGTCGCCCCTTGAAGATCACGCTTGGCATTGCAAGCTCTGGTCGCCGCGACATCCTGTCGTCCATCCTCCCGAATATTGCCGGCCAGACCCGCAAGCCGGATGAGATCGTCGTCTGCCTGTCCTCGCCGGAGGACATCGATCCGAGCTGCCTGCGCAATCTTGATATCCCCGTCCGGGTGCTGATTAGCGAGCGTGGTCTTTGCCGTCAGCGCAATCGCATTCTCGACAACATCCAGGACGCGGATGTCGTCCTTTTCCTCGATGACGACTTTCTGATGACGCCTACCTATATCGAGGAGACGGAGCGGCTGTTTCAACTGCAACCGGATGTCGCGATGTGCACCGGGACGGTCCTGGCCGACGGCGTTACCGGGCCAGGTATATCTGTTCGCGATGGCTTACGCCTGGTCGACAGCAAGCGCCGACGCCGCTCGGAGCCCTCAATGCAAATTCGACCCGTTTACAACGCCTATGGCTGCAACATGGCGATCCGCATGGCGATCATCAAAGCCGCCGTCCTGCGCTTCGACGAGAATCTGCCCTTCTATGGCTGGCTCGAAGATGTCGATTTCAGCAGGCTCGTCGCCCATTATGGCCAGGTCGTCAGCGCCAAACAGCTCGAAGGCGTCCATCTTGGCACGAAGGGCGGTCGATCGGGAGGCGTCCGTCTCGGCTATTCGCAGATAGCAAACCCGCTTTATCTCATGCGTAAGCACACGATGGGCGCACCACAGGCAGTGCTTCAGATAGGCCGCAATCTTCTGGCTAACCTCGTCAAGGTCTGGCGGCCCGAGCCCTGGGTCGATCGCAAGGGTCGTCTCAAAGGTAATGCCATCGCGCTTCGCGATCTGCTCAAGGGCAGGCTGGCGCCACAAAACATCGAAGCGCTGGATTAGTCCCATGACGCCTTCATCGGATCTCGATCGCGTCGTTATCATCAATGATCGCTCTGCCAGGATCGGCGGAGCGTCGAATCTGGCAATTCTCTCCGCAAGCTTGCTGCAGGAGGCAGGAGTCGCCGTGACCTATTTCGCCGGCGATACCGTCGGCTCCGAGCGGCCGGCATCCGACACCGTCAATCTGGCAGCACGACCGCTGATGCAGCAGCCGCGTCTCAGTGCGCTTGCAAGCGGTCTTTACAGCAGCCACGCCTATGACGGGTTGAAGGCCTTGATGGCGCGTGTCGATAGCAAGGGTACGATCTATCATGTCCATGGATGGTCGAAGATCCTGTCGCCTTCGATCTTTCGCGCGCTGTGGCCGGTTCGTGGTCGTGTCGTCTTGCACGCCCACGATTATTTCCTCTCCTGCCCGAATGGGGGATTTGCGAATTATCGCAGAGGGCAGGTCTGTTCTTTGACTCCGATGTCGCTCGACTGCCTCGCGACGAACTGCGACAAGCGCGGCTACCATGAGAAGATCTGGAGATCGGCCCGCCATATGGTGCGGGAGCACTACTATCCAATCCAGCAATTTGCCGCCAATATCGTCGTGGTGCATCAACGCATGCGTGACTATTTTGCCCGCGGGCAAATCGACATGAGCAACATCGAGACGATCCGCAATCCGGTTGAACCTTTCCTCGATTATCCGATTGAGCCCTGGAAGAAGCGTGACTTTTTCTTTGTCGGCCGGTTGGAGCCGGAAAAGGGATTTGAGGATGCCGCGCTTGCAGCGCGGCTTGCCGGCGTGAAACTCCAGATCATCGGCGATGGCGCCGGCCGCGCCCGCCTGGAGCGGGATTTTCCAGAAGTCGTCATTCACGGCTGGAAATCCAAGGGCGAAATGCGGGAAATTCTTGGCGATGCGCGCGCGCTGGTCGTTTCTTCGAGGGTGCCGGAGCCCTTTGGATTGGCGGCACTCGAGGCGGTGACAAGCGGCATACCGGTGATCTTGCCGGATATGGCGCTACTTGGTGATGAGCTCGCCATGCTCGGCTGCGGATCGGTCTTTCAGAGCGGCAAGGTTGAAGCGCTTGCCGGCGGATTACGCCGGCTCGCCGGTGATGACATGCTGCTTCGTCTGATGAGCGTGAATTGCCTGCGCCGGTCGAGCGAGATGGCGCACACGCCGGCGTCATGGCGCCAGGCATTGCTTGCCCTCTACGATCGCGTTCTTGAACGCGCAAACGCCGCCAGGACAAGCTCGCAATTGACCGCGCGTGGCGGCATTTCAGCCGGCCATCGGCTGATCGATGAGGCAGGCTGAGGCTTGTGGGTAGACCTGTGACCGGCACCCTACGCCAATGGGACTAGGCCGATGTCCGCAGGGTCAATTGTCAAGGATTGGGGCAGCTGGCAGCCTTTGGAGCGAGCGTGATAGCGGTGAGGGGTCCTAAATATGTTATCGACTTTTGACAGCGTAGCCCATCGTGAGCGATCTCGCAGTGAGGCGAAGCGGACTGAGCGGCTCGGGCGCGCCAAGCGTATCGTCGACCTTGTTCTTTCCGGGCTCGGATTGCTGTTTCTGGCGCCGGCGCTGCTTGTCATTGCCGTCGCATTGCTGCTGGTCGACGGCCGGCCCGTCATCTACCGCCACACGCGTATCGGCCGCGACGGGCGTCCGTTCGACTGCCTGAAATTTCGTACGATGCGCAAGGATGCCGACCGACAGCTGGCGGAATTGCTGGCTCGCGACGCGGTGCGAAAGGAGGAATGGCTCTCAACTCAGAAACTGGCGAACGATCCGCGCGTGCATTGGCTCGGAAAGTATCTACGCATGAGCAGCGCCGACGAATTGCCGCAACTGCTGAACGTTCAGCGCGGCGACATGAGTCTGGTCGGACCTCGGCCCGTGGTCGCAGCGGAGCTCGATCGCTACGGGCCAGATCTCTATTGCTATCTCGGGCTACGGCCGGGGATCACCGGTCTCTGGCAGGTCAATCGCAATGCCGACACGACCTATGAGGAGCGCGTCCAATTCGATCTGGACTATTTTCACAGTCGTTCGCTGCGGGCCGACTTTGCAATTCTCGCAAAAACCGTCGGTGTCGTGCTGCTGGCGCGTAACGAAAAAGAACGTCTCACCAAATGAGAAGCGCGGCCATGGTAATCCATACGGCAAGGCAGAAGATCACGAGAATCCAGCGAAGCAGATATTTGCGGCTCAGGCCGCCTGGTGGTTCCGACTGGATACGGTCACGGTCATCGTCTTTCATAAGCGGCTCTGCTTGGTGTTCCATGATAATTGCCGGCGCATCCCTGTTTTATTGCCGAGAACTTCGGTCGGTCTCTGGCGCCCAGAGTAGTAATTGTGGTGCGCTGAATTCGAATAATTCCGACAAGCCCTGCTTACAGGCAAGGTTTCATTGCACGAAAACATGTCCTCAATGGGAATGCTATAGATTTTATCTGGTGCAGAGCTGGAAGCCATTGCGCAGATCGATGCTGCCTTTCGGTGGAATTCCTCAACTTGACGATGTGAAGGTCGAATTTCATCCATTTTTACTTGCTCGTGTGGTGCGCTGATGGACAGCGTCCCGGTTCACCACAAACATGTCGTCCCGACGAGCGGCCTGCGTCATTGGCTGCGCTCTCGCATGCCTTCGATCGTCGGCGACGGGGCCTCGACGCTCGTTTCAAAGATCGTATCGCAAGTCGTGCAGCTCGTTATATTCCTCGTTGCCGCCCGTATGCTGGAATCAACGGAATTCGGTCTCTATGCGTTCAGCTCGGCGATCGTGGTCATGCTTGTCGTCATCGCGGAAGGCGGATGGGGCGAGTTCGTGATGAAGGCTGAATGCACGGATCGAGAGCTCGACCAGATCGGTACGATTGCGTTCATCGCCGGCGTGCTGGTGACGATCGTCGGTTTGCTTGCAGCCGCCATTGCCTGGCGCCCGTTCAGCCGGCCGCACGAAGCGCTTCTTTTGCTTCTTTTCAGCTGCTGGTTTCTGCCATCGTCTCTTTATGCCGTTTATGATGGGTTGCTGGTCGCCCGTGGCCTCCTGCGTAAGCAGGCGGTTATTCGGATGGCAAGCGAAGTTGCCGGGCTTTGTGTTACCGTGCTGGGGCTGTGGCTGGGCTGGAACGTGTTTTCGCTCGCCGCCGGCCGGCTTGTGTCGCAGCTGGTTTGTCTGGTCGGGTCGGCCGCCGTGCTCGCCTGGCATCCGAGACCATATTTGACCTGGCCCTTCGCGCGAGAGATCCTGGAATTCTCTAGCCACATCCTGTCGAACAGGCTGATCCTGTTTCTGCGTTCCTACTCCGGAACACTCGCGATCGGCAGCTTTCTCGGTCTTGCGGAGGCGGGCTATTATCGCGTCGCGGAGCGCATCGTCGCGGCATTTTCCGAGCTTATCGGCGAACCCGCGCGAATGCTTGCCTGGACGCTGTTTCGCCGGGCGGCGCAGGTGATCGGCTCGGACGGCAGGCAGGTTCGCGATGCCGGCCCTCCGGCAACCGTCTTCATGACGGTTCTCATGGCGATCTCCACGCCGATCTATCTCGGCCTGTCGCTGATATCGTCGGACTTGATCGGCATCGTGCTCGGCGAAAAATGGGCGCCTGCAGCGGTTCTCGTCACTATCTTGTCGATGAAGCAGGTCCTGTTGATGCCGGGTTATGTCACGGAAGCCCTTTTGTCGTTGTCAGGTAATATCAGGCGTATGCCGCCCACCTTGCTGTTGAATGCAGTGGTCTCCGTCTCGCTGATCTTGCTTCTCGCACCTTTCGGCGTTGTTGCCGCGGCCTGCGGGCAATGTCTGGCGGCGCTGATCTCCTTCGTGACCTCCATGCATCTGCAAAGGAATTACGGAGGCCTTCGATGGGAGCGTGTGCTGCGCAAGAGCGGCTATCTCGCGATTGCCATCGCATTGATGGCGTCAGCGGTCTACGGCCTGGGCTATTTCGCCGGCTCGCTCAGCATCCAGCGTGTGCTGATCCTGGTGCTGCAAGTGGTTTCGGGCGGCGCAATCTATGTCTGCACGCTTCTGGCTCTGGAGAAGGTGAGCGCAAGCGCGGCTTCGATTCTATCGGGCAGGCCGTGATCGGATAGATGCGGATGGGGGATGCAAGATGACAACTTCACCATGGTCCAGTTCGTCATGGTCGGCGCGGACGCGCCGTGCTTTCAAAGGGGCCGCACAGACGGCTGCCTATGGGTTCTCGCCACTGAGTGCGGCGAGAGGGCGGCTGAACTACCTCCTGCCCATTCCGCGACGCTTTACCGGTGCTTATGCCTCTTATGAGGCCGCCATGGCCGCCGCTCGCCGGCAGACCATGGCCGGCTACGATCATGACGAGATCGCGCCCGTCGCATTTGCCAAGATGTGCGAAGTGGCGCCCTGGGACTATCCGGTGCTGTTCTGGCTCTGCAACCTGCTGCACGAAATTAACGGTCTCGTCGATGCGGGCGGCCATATGGGGACGAAATATCGTGCCTTTCACCCCTTGCTGCCGCTCGACAGAACATTTCGCTGGGTCGTCTACGATCTGCCTGCCATTGTCCGCGCCGGGCAAAGCCTTGCCGAAAAGGAGGGCCTGGCAAACCTGTCCTTTGTCGACCGTATCGGAGACGCCGGCGAGATGCCATTGCTGCTCGGATCGGGGCTGATGCAATATCTCGATATGCCGCTGTCTGGCCTACTGTCGCAAATGCCATCGCGGCCTCAGCATCTGATCCTCAACAAGGTTGCGCTTCGCAAGGGCAACACCGTTGTCACGCTCGAACGCATCGGCAGGTCATACGTTCCCTATCACATGCGCAACGAGGCGGAGTTCCTCGACGATATCGCAAGGCTTGGTTACAAGCAGGTCGATCGCTGGTCCATTCCCTCCTTGTCACACGCCATCGACACTCATCCGGAATTCGGCCGCAGCGAAAGCGCCGGCTTCTATTTCCGGCTCGGCTAGAGCAACTCCCGCAAATGCGCTAGGCGGTTTTGTATCTGGAACTACGTGAAAACAAGGAGATAAGGTATTCCGGCAGCGCCGGTTCGAACGGAAATCGTCTAGCTGTGATGGAGTGACAGGTTGGGCTGACCTGGGTTGCGGGCGTTACGCGATTGCGCGACCGCATGTCGTTGCTTGAGGTGGTCGGCGAGACGGATCGACAGAGCCAGCAGCATCAAGGTCGGATTGGCGTGACCTGGCGTCGGAAACACCGAACTGCCGGCAATGAACAAGCCGTCAATGCCGTGAACCATGGCATCGGTATCAACGACACTCGTCCGTGGATCGGTTCCCATGCGTGTGGTACAGGAAGGATGTGCCATATCCATGAAAGCGGGCAGGGCGTCCTGCCTTGCCTCGATCCAGTTCGGCAGTTCCGGTTTCGGTAAGTAAACACGAACAAATTCGTCCGAGATGAGCCCGGCAAGCCGCCTGACACTGCCTATTTCGCGTGCGCCAATCTTCCAGTTGATGCACGGCAGCGGCTGGCCAAACTGATCGCGCTGTTGCGTGAGCGTGATACGGCTTTCCGGATCGAGCTGTTGTTCGACCATGACGTCGAAACGCAATTCGGTCGAGCGATGCGGCAGGCCGCGCTTGCGAACCAGGCGCTCGTAGAGCCCGGAGGTGATCATGTCCGCCGATCTTGCGAGCGTTGCCAGATCTCCCGTGACCGTCTTGCTGGCGCCCTTCGCCAGGCGCTTCAACGCTGCCCAGGGATCGTCCTCGGCGTGGATCTGCACCGGATAGGCGGCGCAATTGGTAAGACCTTCGCGAGCCTGGACGTCCGGGCTCAAAGACAGGCCTCTGAGATAGAAATGCGTGCGCCCGTCATGGCTGAGGCCATAGAAATTGAAATGCCGGGCAATGGCATCGATGTCACACCCTTTAAAGCGGCAGAGTGAAGCGCGGGGGTGATCGCAAAGATAGCGGCCTACGACATCATGCCCGTTGCCGATGCCGGCCGGTAACGTGGAACTGGATGCGAGCAAGAGACGCGCGTTCTCCACGCCGCCGCCACAAAGAACCACCGTACTTGCATGTGTCCGACATCAGCGCCCTTGAGACAGAATTGGTTTAATTGAGAAGAGAGGATTTTCGGCTCATCGTAGCTCTATCAAAGGAAGCGAAGATGAG
>NZ_RAIN01000035.1:0-24550 GCF_003610155.1 Rhizobium sp. WW_1 | reverse complement strand
AGCGCGGCGAACTCTTGCAAAGTCGAGCACCGAGCCCGATGCCACAGGCTGCAGTGACGGCGCATGACTAAAAAGACATATCTCCGCCGTCTGGCCAGGGAAGATCAAAAGCACTGAGTTCGTGGCTGTAGGTTACGGCAAGACCAGCAAATCGGACGCCTTGAAGCGGACAATCACCCGCTGACCGACCACCGGCGGCGAGCGCCGTGGGCTGTTGAACATGTCGAAGGAAATCGTGTTGCCGGCGACATTCATGCGGGTGCGAATGACCGAGCCCAGAAAATGCACAGAGGAAACCTCACCCGTCAGCGCGGTGTCGCCTACGGCGGGCTCTGCTAGCGAACCGGCTTCCGGGCGCAAGGCCAGCGACACGGTGTCTCCAGGCTTGTAGGCCGTGACCGATTGCTTCAAGGTCACCCCCTGATCGCCGATCATGATCCGGTTGCTGTCGGGATCGACGACTTTGCCTTCGATCAGGTTCAGCGTGCCGACGAAAGAGGCGACGAAGCGGGTTGCCGGCGTGTTGTAGATTTCGAAAGGCGTGCCGATCTGATCGGCGCGGCCGGCATTCATCACGACGATGCGGTCGGAGATCGACAGCGCCTCTTCCTGATCATGCGTCACGAACACGGTGGTGATGCCGAGCTGCTGCTGGATCGCGCGGATTTCCTCGCGCAGCGAGATGCGGATCTTGGCGTCGAGAGCCGAGAGTGGCTCGTCAAGCAGCAGGACCTGAGGCTTGACGGCGATGGCGCGGGCGAGCGCGACGCGCTGCTGCTGGCCGCCGGACATCTGATACGGATAGCGGGCGGCAAGATGATCGAGCTTGATGAGAGCAAGCATCTCCTTCACGCGCTTGTCGATGTCGGGCTTTGCCATGCCGGCAACCTTGAGGCCGAAGGCGACGTTGTCGTGCACCGTCATGTTCGGAAACAGTGCGTAGGCCTGGAAGACCATGCCGATATTGCGCTGGTTCGGCTTCAGCGGCCGCTGATCCTTGCCGTTGATCGACAGATTGCCGGCGGTCGGGGTTTCGAAACCGGCGATCATGCGCAGCACGGTCGTCTTGCCGCAACCCGACGGTCCGAGGAAGGAGATGAATTCTCCCTTCTCGATTTGGACGGTGAATTCCTCGACGACGGATTGAACTCCAAATGACTTGCTAATGTTGATCAGGTCGAGAAAAGCCATTTGCAAAAATGCCCGATGTTTTGCTGGGATATTTCAGCAATTTTGTTGTCACAAAACTGTCATGAATTGAACGCTTGGGTCAAGCGACACGCCTCGTCCGCCGGAATCAACGCTGCGAAGGTCTCGCGCCATCGAACCATTGCAGCAAAGGGCAGCGCTGAAGCTCGGCATCTGCCTGAAGCACGATACCGCCTGCACTGCCCATCAGCATTGCTTCAGTAAGAACAGAGCGTTGCCTGCCAACCCAACGTTCAACGCGTTGCCGCTGTTTATAAGAGACCAGCCGGCGACACAGTTGTAGCGCACTTGTAAATTGCGCTACCCCCGACTACAAAGAATGGAAAGGTTCCCGAGTGGGATGATGCTCATGGACGTCGATAAAGCGATTGCGGTCGTCAGCGCTGCCGGTATCGAATTAACGGACCGGCGCCGCACCAAGATGGATGATGGCTGGTCTCTCAGCTTCTCGAATGGCGCCGAGCTGGAAATAGTCGATGGCGGCCGTGTGACGGTTTACGGCAAGGGAGCCGAAATCGTTGCTGACCTGCTCGATCTAGCGGCCAAGTCGAAGCATCGGACGAATGGCGATAGCTCAGCGCCTCATTCAGATGGTTCGTAGCCATCGGTGAGCGTTTGGAGGAATGCGACGACGTCATCGATCTCGGTGGAGTTGAGCGCAGGCTCTGCCCCTGCCTTGCGATCGAAGGGCGGATCCATGTTTATGTTCGCCTTCGCCGCCTCCGGCAGGTCATCATATTTGTCCACGCTACCATCGGGCCTTCGCGGATACCAGCGCTCTGGATGGGTTTCCCGCTCGACATAGAAGCGTACGGCGTCCCGCAGAGAATGGATGCCGCCATTGTGGAAGAAAACCTTGCGCAGAGCGACGTTTCGCAATGTCGGCGTGCGAAATAGCCCGCAATAGTCGTCGCGGCCGATGAAATCCTTCCGCAGTGGACCGCACAAGCCAAGATCGTAAAATGCTGGATCCTTGTTGGAGGGGATGTCACGATTGCGAGGTACGCCGACGGCGATCAAGCCGTAGTCAGTGAACTGTGGCGGCGTGCCGTCATTCCCACGCTGGCTGACGTGGCAGGATGCACAATTACCTTTCTCGGGTGCATTGAACAGTTCGAGGCCCCTTGCCTCCTGTGGACTAAGTTCAGCCTTGCCGGCCAGCACGGCGTCATACTTGCTCGAATATGGATAGAAGGTCTGATAATCCTGCTCAAAGACCTCCAGCGCCTTCAGCGCCGTACGATAGACGATCGCCGGGTCACTGTCGGCTTTCGGCCCGGCAATATGGGCGAGCGCCTTGCCGTAGCCCGCTCTGAGCACATGACGGCCCACTTCAGCTTCGCTTTTGTTACCCATCTCGAAATCAGAAAACAACGGGATCTTGGCTTGCTCGCGCCCACGATCGACCCGACCATCCCAGGTAAGCCCGCCGGTCGGTCCGTTGTCTATGCTTTCGTCTGCCTCATCCTCGGATTCGAAAAAGTGCTCCGTGAAGGGCGGGACGACCTGCAGATATTTGAGCGAGGGCACTGCCCGGAAGCCTGGTTGATGCAGATCACCACCACCGAGTTGGACCGACCGATCATTTGCCGGCCCAAACGCATGCCCCGGATCGTGGCAAGAAGAACAGGCCATCTTGCCTGATGCCGAAAGCGATGGATCGAAGAAGAGAGCTTTGCCAAGTGTGGCCAAGGCCTGTGTCTGGCGCTGAACTTCAGCACGCGACAAAGCCTGTCCCGTAGCGGCCGACGTTATCAACAGCAGCATTGCGGCGACTGCGCCGACCTCGAGCCATTCTCCTCCACGCGACTTCAACCGCATCGCCATGGTCGCTGCTCCCTGTTGCAATCCACGTCTCAACTCACATCAATGGTTAGCCGGGTTTTAGAATCGTTTCAATTAGCACTTGCCTTGGTTACCCACCGGAATATGTTGCCTTATTGAGGTGGAGGCGCATCCACTGAATTCCTGGGGAGGACAATCCAAATGAAGTCGATCACCGCCACCGCCATCTGTGCGTTAAGCCTTTCCGTGGCCACCTTTGGCGCCGCCATGGCCGGCGACTCCGCCGCTAAGATGGAATCCAAAGGGAAGACCACCGGCGATCTGAAACTGATCGATACCGTGGTGGTGATCTATGCGGAAAACCGCAGCTTCGACAATCTCTACGGCAGCTTCCCCGGCGCCAACGGTCTATCAAAAGCGGCGGCGAGCGCGCGCCTACAACGCGACCGCGATGGCACGCCGTTGCGCGAGCTGCCGCCGATCTGGGATGGCCTCACTGCGAAAGGCGTAACGCCGCCAGTAACCCAGGCACAGACCGAGCACCTTCCCAATCGACCGTTCCGGGTAGACGATCCCAAGGGGTTCAACCTCGGCCTGGATACGATTACCCACGATCTCTGGCACCGGTTCTATCAAAACCAGATGCAGATCGACGGCGGGCGCAACGACAAATTCGTTGCCTATGCCGATTCAGGCGCGATGCCGATGGGCTTGTGGGATGGCTCGAAGACGCCGATGTGGAAGGTCGCCCAGAAATACGTGCTCGCCGACAATTTCTTTATGGGCGCCTTCGGCGGCTCCTTCTTCAATCACCAATGGCTGATTTGCGCGTGCGCGCCCTACTATGCCAACGCCGACACCAGTGCCGCTAAGCCTTCTATTGCCGTGGTCGAACCAGATGGAGTAACGCTCAAGGCTGCAGCAAATTCACCCAAGTCAGCCATCGACGGTATTCCGAAATTTGCCGGTGACGGCAATCTCACGCCGGATTTTTACGCGGTCAATACGATGCAGCCACCTTATCAGCCGAGTGGAAACGGTCCGGCGCCGGATGGGGATAAGGCGTTGGCGGACCCGAGCAAGCCAACGACATTGCCGCCACAGACTGAGCCCACTATCGGCGATATGCTGAGTCTCAAGCATGTGAGCTGGGCTTGGTACGGCGGAGCCTGGCAGGATGTGCTCGACCATGGCAACAAGGAGCCAGCGCCGAACTTTCAGTATCATCATCAGCCCTTCAACTACTATGCCAATTTCGCGCCCGGCACTGCGGCCAGGACCGAGCATCTCAAAGACGGCGGCTTGGCTGGCGCCGAGTTCATCAAAGCAATCGATACCGGTGCGCTACCGCAAGTCTCGTTCTATAAGCCGCAGGGCAACCTTAATGAACATTCCGGCTATGCCAGCATCGAGGCTGGCGATGCCCACCTCGCGGATCTGATAGGGCATCTCGAGAAGAGCCCGCAATGGCCGCACATGCTGGTCGTCGTCACCTATGACGAAAATGGCGGCCTTTGGGATCATGTTGCACCGCCCAAGGGCGATCGTTGGGGTCCCGGTTCGCGTATTCCCGCCATTATCATCTCGCCCTATGCGCGGCATGGCTATGTCGATCACACCCCGATGGATACGACCTCGATCCTGCGCTTCATCACGCGCCGCTTCGAACTGCCGACCCTCCACGGCATCACCGTCCGCGATACCGCGATTGCAGCCCATAAACAGAAGCCGCTCGGCGATCTCACCAGTGCACTCGTGCTCAAGGACAAATGAGATCGGAACGCCAAGCTGGTTGAGAGTTTCCGCCAAGGTCAGGTTATACACGTGTGAGCAAACTCTTCAGCATTCACCGAGTCGAAGGTGATACGACTGCAGTTTGGCTGTGCGTCCGTATCGCCTGATAACAGGCGAAAGCCTTTGCGTCCCGCGGGTCAACGGGCCTGGCGCGGCGTACTACTTATCGGCGTCTAATCTTTGGACGTCGATAACCCAGTAGAGCGACATTCGGCTCTGACGCATCCTCGATGATGCTTTAGATTCCGTCGGCCTGGCTTCCGAAGGAGAAGCAGCGCCATGCGAGCTCAGTTTCGACTTTCCGATCTGATCCCGGCCCGTTTAAACGTTCAATCGGTGCATGATGCCGCCGATGCGATCGTTGTCACTGCGTCCGCCCGGCCAAAGGATTCCATTTGTCCCCACGGCGGGACCGCTTACCGTCGAGTTCATGAGCCGTTATCCCAGCCAACCACGCATCGCCATGACGATGCTTTCCTTGACCTCTGCGACCCAGCTTCGAACGATCTGGACGCGGTCCATAATCCATCGGAGCCAAGCATAGGTTAGCAGCTTATCGCGGCCCGCGTGGAAAAGGCGCTCAACCAAAAGAAAGCTCATCAGATATGCCAATGAGATTATGACGAGTCCGGAGATCACGTGGCCCTTGGCAATGACGATCAGTGCGTAAATCCTCGAGAGCTCAGCAATCGCGAGCGGCACGGCGAAAAGAACGAGTATAACGCCTCGTGGCAATGCTCCGACAAATTCGCTGAAGTGCTTTACAATTGAAAGCGAAGCGAACCAATTAACGAGCGATCGATAGACCGGTCGGGCGATTTCGCTGATGATGACGAGGATGGCGATAATGAGCCGCAAAGGCTACAACAGCAATTGCCATGGGGACCGGCTGGGGCGTTCGATGACCATCTCTGAATGCCTTAAATCGTCGTCAATTGGTCAGACAGAGGCTGCAGCTCTAACGGCGCGACCGATATTATTTAATATTAATTGCATTTTGCAAGCAAATGATGGAAATTATAAGCTTACCACGGTGAGGCCAAGCCATTACCCAGATCGCCACTTGGGTCAAAAAGGATGTGAGATGACCACAACCCTCTTTCTCGCGACCGTACTTTTCTGGGGTTCAGGCGCCATTGTGACATCTCTCCAAGCGAGTACCTCCGCTCCTGAGTTGTCTGTGGCAATCCGCATGCTTCTTGTCGGGTTAGGCATGCTCGGGTTTTCGATCGCCACTGGCAAACCGATCACGATTGCCCGTGGCGACCGCCTTTGGGTGATGATGCAGGGCATATTGTTTTTCGGGCTTGCTTTTATCGCCTTCTACAAGGCGACGAAAGGTATCCCGAGTGGGATCGCAGCGCTGGTATTGTCGAGTTCTTCGCTGTTTGCGGCCATTGCCAGCCGTTTGCTGCTGAATCTGCGGATCAGCCGCCGCACGACAATTGGCATAGTTTGTGGTCTCTTGGGCCTTGGTATGGTTGCAGCCCCACAGATCTTCGCGCTGCATCTCAATCCACAAACTGTGACGGGCTTTATCTGGGCCGGTATCGCGGCGATGGCGACAGGTGCGGGAACGGCGATTGCCGCGCTTAACCAACGGCGCGGCGTGCCGATTCCGGTGCTTATGGGTTGGGGTGCATTGTGTGGATGCGGCTTCGGGTTCGCCTGGGCTGTGATCGCAGGCACATCTCTCACAATACCTGTAACTGTTGGCTATTTGGCACAGCTTGCCTACCTGGCTATTGTCGCATCCTGTGCCACGTTTCTCATGTACTTTACCCTCATTGAGAAGGTTGGCCCTGCGCGAGCCGCCTATGCACTAACGGTTGTTCCGATTGTTGCCATAACGATCTCCGTTATGTTCGAGGGGCTGCATGTCGATACCCGTCTCGCCTTCGGTGGTGCGACGATCCTTCTTGGCAATATCCTGGTGCTCAACGCCTGAAACGGAGCAATCAATCGCGCTTTCTGCAATCGCAACCCAATACGTTAGCGCAGGCGCCTGTGAGCCGCGACCATAGCTTGACTGTCATTTAACAGCCCACCCGCTAGTCGGGAAAGCGCCGGTCCAGTGAAAAATATCCCCTTAGCTCCGCTGAAATTGCCTCTGATAAGATCGATTGCACAAAGTTTAAGCGCGTTTAAATTACTTGCAAATAGCAATTGATTTCCTATCAAATCTATGTTGTAGTTTTAATCATAAGAGGTAAATCGCATTGCGATTGCCCGTAAAACTAGAATCTAGGGAGATGTCCAAACCGCAACAACTCTGGAAGGCATATGTCCCATGTATATGTCCTCGACACCGATCGAATCCGATGTCCTTTTCTCAGGTCGCCGCTCGGCAACATACCGCGATGCACTCCATCTCTTTCCCGATGCCTGGCTTGACGATATTGCCGCCATGCGCAGCTTCCTGCGGCCGGTCGACGGTCGGCGCGTCTTGGAGATTGGCGCCGGCAATGGTCATTTCAGCCGGGCGATCGCAGAAGATATCGGCCCTACCGGCTTGTTGGTCGCCACCGATCCGTCCACTGAACAGCTTGAGGATCTCGAAGTCGAAAGTGGCGGCCGGATTAGGGTCTTCGGTCAGGCAGCGCACATGCTCGACCTGCCGATTCGCGATTTTGACATGGCTTGGTCACGCGGCGCCGTGCACCATATTTCGGACAAGACGGCCGCCTGGAAGGCGATCGCAACCCATGTGCGACCCGGCGGCAAGCTGGTGATTGCCGACATCTTCGCCGGAACGCGACTTGCCGCATATTTCGACGATTTTATCGCGCTCAGCTGCTGTACCGGCCACGAGGTGTCCTTCCTCTCGCGGGAGTTTGCAACGAGCCTGTGTGCTCTGACCGGATGGGATAAACCCCAATTCACCGATGTCACCACCCGCTGGCGCTTCGACACCAAAGCCGATCTCGGGCATTTTCTGCGATTGTTGTTCTCCGCAACCGAGATTTTCGACGACAACGACTGCCTTGTGGCAGCGGAACGCCACCTAGACGTCATTTCCGACGGCAACGGCGTTGCCCTGCTTTGGCCAATGACCGTGATGGAAACGACGAGGCTGCCACCCGCAAATTAATCACAGATGGCCGATGACAGGCGCTTGACGCGGGACGGGGCAAATCCGACCGCGGCACGAGCTGACGTGCGCGAATTTTCGGAGATCGCCTATGACATTTACCGCCGCAAACTGTGGATCCACCGCCCCTCGCCCCGCGGCCTCTTTCGATCCAGATACCGGTCCATTGGTTCCGGACGCCAAGAAAATCAGCCCGGACACCATTGTCCATAAAGTTGGCTATAACGGTCGGCCTGGTGCATTTGCGGATGTTGCCTGCAGGATGGCGTTCCCATCCGCGGATCGCATCGCCATGCCGAGCTTGGAGACCGCGATTGCAAGCACGGTCCGCGGTGACGTCGACCGGATCCTCCTGCCGTGCGAAAACAGTCTGGTTGGGCGCGTGCCGGATGTGCACAAGATCGTGCCCGACAGCGGCTTGCATATCGTCGGTGAGCATTTCCAACGCGTGGAGCATTGCCTCATGGCGCCGGCGGGCACGACGCTCGCCAGTATCCGGCGCGTTCGTTCGCATCCCGTGGCACTCGGTCAAGTCAGCCGGCTTATTGCGGCGCTCGATCTCGAGGCCATTGCCGCTCCGACGACATCGCACGCCGCCGAGCTGGTGGCGTCCCGCGCGGACCCGAGCGAGGCGGCGATTGCTTCAGATCTCGCCGCCAACCTCTACGGACTGAATATTCTCAAGCGCAATGTCGAAGACGATCCACATAATACGACGCGGTTCTATGTGCTGTCCGCCGAACCTCAGGCGATCGAGCACAAAACACAGCTTCTGACGACAATCGTCTTCCGTACCCAGAACCGACCGGGGTGCCTCTATCACGCCATCGCCGGATTTGCCGACAATGGCATCAACATGACCAAGATCGAAAGCTATCTTGTCGGGGGTCAGTTCGTGCCATCCCGCTTCCTTTGCGAGTTCGAGGGTGATCCCGCCGTCCCAGAGGTAGCCGATGCGCTCGATATTCTCGCTCGTCATGCGCGCGAGGTCGTTGTTCTCGGCACATTTCCAATGGCTAGCCGCCATCTACGCAATCGCAGCGAGGAAGATCTCCATCCTTGGGGAACCAAGCCTCCGGCCGCCTTTCGATGGTCTTATCGTCAACAGGAAAGCGAAAGCCCATGATGACAGCCATGATCAACCATAGCGGACACCAAAACGATCTCGCCGATGCGGCAATCGCGAAATTGAAGTTGCATTTTGGCGATCGACTGACAACGGCGGCGGCCGTGCGAGATCAGCATGGCCGCGACGTCAGCTGGCATCCCTCCTACCCGCCGGACGCAGTCATCTTTCCTGAAACAGCCGATGAGGTATCGCGAATCGTAGCAACCTGCCACGCCTTTGACGTGCCGGTGATCCCGTTTGGAACCGGCACCTCATGCGAGGGGCATGTCGCAGCCCTCATGGGCGGAATATGCGTCGATCTCTCACGGTTGGATCGAATTCTGATGGTTCAGCCGGACGACATGACAGCAACCGTCGAGGCAGGCGTGACCCGCAAGCGCCTCAATGCGGAATTGCGCGACACCGGTCTGTTCTTCCCAGTCGATCCCGGCGCGGACGCATCGCTCGGCGGCATGGCCTCAACGCGCGCCTCCGGCACGAATGCCATGCGTTACGGCACGATGAAAGACAATGTCATTTCACTAGGCGTCGTTCTGCCCAACGGTGATCGCATTCGGACCGCA
Source organism: Rhizobium sp. WW_1 (assembly GCF_003610155.1). Classification (NCBI taxonomy): domain Bacteria; kingdom Pseudomonadati; phylum Pseudomonadota; class Alphaproteobacteria; order Hyphomicrobiales; family Rhizobiaceae; genus Rhizobium; species Rhizobium sp. WW_1. The sequence goes on along the minus strand of NZ_RAIN01000035.1, from coordinate 14,979 downwards.
AGCCACGCTCGCAAGTCGGCCGCGGGATACGACCTGACACGGCTCTGGGTGGGATCCGAGGGCACGCTCGGCATCGTGACCGACGTGACCGTCAAGCTGCATCCAATTCCAGACCACGTCGTTGCGATTTCGGCAAGCTTCTCCACGCTGGAACAGGCGGTCGGTTTCGTGCTTGTCGCGACCAGGCTCACCGATACCCTGGCACGCATCGAACTGCTCGATGAACTACAGGTCGAGGCCGTCAATAGCTATTCAAAACTCTCTTTGCCGATCGAGCCAACACTTTTTATCGAACTGCACGGCAGCCGCGGGGCGGTCGAGGCTGCCTTGCCTTTCATGGAGGAAGAGGCGCATGCCGTCGGAGCCAGCCGGTTTGACACCGCCGTGTCGGCGGAGGCTCGAGCCAAGCTTTGGCAGGCACGCCATGACATCTGGTGGGCCAACCTTGCGCTCCGCCCGGGCGCAAGTGCCCTCCCAACAGATAGCTGCGTGCCGGTATCGCGGCTTGTCGAGGCCATACTTGCCGCCAAGGCCGACGTGCGAGATCTTGGCCTTCTCGCGCCGATCTGCGGTCATGTAGGTGACGGCAATTTCCATCTTTGCGTGCTTTTCGATCCCGCCGATTCCGATGAGCGTCAACGCGTCGAGGTACTGACCAAACGCCTTTCAGCCCGAGCTATCGCTCTGCAAGGGACGTCGACCGGTGAGCACGGGATCGGCCACGGAAAAATGGCAGCGCTTGTCGCCGAACACGGTCCGGCTATCCGGGTAATGGCCGCGATCAAACGCGCGATCGATCCTCATAACATCATGAATCCAGGCAAGATTTTCAATCTCGCCGAGGCGCCGCCTTTCAATTGAGCGAGATCCATAAACCAGGGAGGTAATGCAACATTCATGTCCAAGCAGCATGGCCCGGCCTCGATCGCCGATTTCAGAACTGCCGCGCGGCGCGCGTTGCCGAAAATGGTCTTTGATTTCTTCGACGGCGGCGCCGGCTCGGAGCTGACGCTGTTCGAAAACCGTGCGGCTCTGGATCGCATCCGTCTCGTCGGCTCAGCACCGGTCGATGTCGGTCATCGCTCGGCCGCCATCACGCTCTTCGGCAAACCGCTCGCAATGCCAGTCATCATCGGACCCACCGGGCTGGCAGGCGCGGCCTGGCCAGCAGGCGACCATGCGCTGGCTCGGGCTGCCGGGCGAGCGGGTATTCCGTTTGTCATGAGTTCGGCAGCCAGCGCGACCATGGAAGCGGTGGCAGCCGCCAGCGAAGGCAGAAAGTGGTTTCAGCTCTACCTGTTCCGTGACCGCGAAGTGAGCCTCAGACTGCTGAAGCACGCCGAAGCATTGGGCTTCGAAGCTATTGAGATCACCGTCGACAACGCCGTTCCCGGCCGACGATTGCGCGATGCCCGCAATGGCTTTTCACTGCCGTTCCGCTGGACGCCGGGAAAGCTCTTGAGCCTCCTCGCTCATCCCGCCTGGGCATTGCGAATGGCTCGTGCCGGCGCTCCGCGTTTAGAGGTCATGGCAGCCGAATTCGACCTCAAATCCGCGGGAACGATCGCGGAGGTGATGGAGCAACAGCTTGACCCGACCGTCTCCTGGGACGACATCGCCTTCATTCGCGATCGCTGGAAGGGGCCGTTGATCCTAAAGGGGTTGCTCAATCCAAGGCAGGGGATCCGATCAGCAGAACTTGGGCTTGACGGTATCGTGGTCAGCAATCACGGCGGCCGACAACTCGATGGGGCCGTTGCGAGTATCGACATCCTCCCGGAATTCGTGAGCACCGTCGGAGGCAAGCTCGCGATCCTGGTCGACAGCGGCTTTCGTAGCGGCACCGATGTTGCCAAGGCGCTGGCGCTCGGCGCAACGGCCGTGCAGGTCGGACGCGCGACACTCTATGCGTTGGCGAGTGGCGGCGAGGAAGCGGTTTTCCGGGCTCTCGGCATCATCGCCGCTGAACTTGACGTCGCTCAGGCAATGATGGGTGCGCCCACCATTGCCGATCTCCGACCTTCCAAGCTTCGGTTTCCCCCGGTTCTGATGCGACCTGAGCAAGTTCCGGTCCGCGAGCCCACATCGCCGCGGTCACAGTCACCCTTTGCCGCCTGATCCACCGTCCACAAAGCCCTTTCGAGGAGATTGTCCGATGAACCGCAGAACCGCTTTATTGCATGCCATGGCCCTGTCGGCATTTCTGCTGCCTGTGGCCACCACTGTTGCCACGGCGGCAGATAAGACGGTGGCGCTGACCTATATCGTTGAACATCCCGCCATCGATGCCGCCCGCAAGGGAATCATCGATGCGCTGGCCGACGCCGGCTTTGTCGACGGCAAGACCATCACGCTCGACGTTGCAAGCGCACAAGGCAGCATGCCGACGCAAACGCAGATCGCCAAAACTTTTGCCGGCAAAGCACCTGACTTGATCGTGGCCATCTCGACGCCGTCGGCTCAGGCCTGTCAGGCGGCGGCGAAGGGGGCGATCCCGATCGTGTTTTCCGCGGTGACGGATCCTGTCGCGGCCAAATTGGTCAAAAGCTTTTCGCAGCCGGACGGCACGCTCACAGGCACCAGCGACAAGCAACCCCTGAATCTGACCTTTGAGTTGATCCGCAAGCTTACACCAACAGCAACGAAAATCGGGGTCCTCTATAATGCCGGCGAGGCCAACTCCGTCGCACAGGTGGCGGACATGAAGGCCGAGGCGGCAAAGCTCGGTATGAGTATCGTCGAGGCGACCGCCGCGCAATCGGCGGCTGTACCGGATGCCGCGCGCAGCCTCGTCGGCAAAGCCGACGTCATCCTGCTCCCGACCGACAGTACCGTGGTTTCGGCCGTCGAAAGCGTGGTCAAGGTCGGCGTCGATGCGAAGATCCCTGTCTATGCCAGCGACACCAATTCCGTCGAACGCGGGGCGATGGCCGCGCTCGGGTTTAATTACTACAAGCTGGGCCGGCTGACGGGTGAGATTGCCGCGAAGGTCCTCAATGGTGCAAAGCCCGCCGACATCCCCGTCGGCACGCTCGACAGCGAGGATCTCTACCTGAACAGCGCATCGGCGAAGAAGATGGGGGTAAGCTTGTCCGCGACTGTGACGCAAGCGGCCGCAAAGGTGATCGCACAATGAGCCTCATCGCCCTTTCCGGGGCCTGCGAGGCGGGCCTGTTGTTTGGCCTTGTCGCCCTTGGCGTCTTTCTCTCGTTTCGGGTGCTCGACTTTCCGGATCTGACCGTCGACGGCAGCTTCCCGCTCGGTGCCTCGGTCGCGGCTTCCGCGATCATGGCCGGCATGCCGCCCATCGTCGCAACGCTTCTGGGATTTGCCGCAGGCGCCGTGGCCGGCTTCATAACGGCATTCTTGTCGGTCCGGTTGAAGATCATGAACCTGCTTGCAGGAATCCTGACCATGGTTGCGCTGTTTTCGATCAACCTGCGCGTCATGGGCAAACCGAATATATCGCTTTATGGCACCGACACCATATTTTCCTGGATCGACGGGATTGCGACGCTCGGGGTCTGGGCCAACACGGTGCTGCTTCTCTGCATTGTATTAGCCGCAAAGATTTCCGTCGATTGGTTCCTCGCCACTCAGATCGGACTGGCCTTGCGCGCAACCGGCGCCAACCCGAGAATGGCGGAGGCGCAGGGCGTCGACAACGGCCGCATGGTCATGCTGGGCATGGCATTCGCCAATGGTCTCGTCGGCCTTGCCGGCGCGCTCTACGCTGAAAGCCAAGGCGTTGCCGATGTCTCGATGGGTATCGGCACGATTGTGACCGGTCTTGCCGCCGTCATCATCGGCGAGACAGTTGTCGGCGCAGGATCTGTCGCGCGAGCCACGCTCGGCTGTATCCTCGGTGCATTGATCTATCGGCTCGTCATCGCGCTGGCGCTAGATGGCGGCATGATCGGGATCCAGGCGCAGGATCTCAACCTGGTGACCGCGGTCGTGGTCGCCGTCGCCGTGATGGTTTCGAAAGCGCGGATGAAGAAGCTGCCCTCCATCAGGCGCACGCCCCTGCGTGAGCCGTCGAAAGCAGAAGGAGCTGCCTCATGATGTTGAACCTCGATTCGATCTCGGTCACGTTCAATCCTGGGACGGCTCTCGAAGTAGCCGCCCTGCGTGGCGTATCGCTGGCCATTCCCGAGGGTCAGTTCGTAACCGTGATCGGCAGCAATGGCGCCGGAAAGTCGACGCTTCTTTCGGCCGTTGCCGGCGCGGTCGCGCCTGATCGTGGCCGGATCGTCATCGATGGTGTCGACGTCACGCGGTTGCCCACTCGGGCGCGGGCGCGATTCATCGGTCGCGTATTCCAGGACCCACGGATCGGCACCTGCGAGGCCCTTACCGTTGAGGAGAACCTTGCGCTCGCGTCCGCGCGCGCCGGACGACGCGGGCTGTCCCTTGCGCTCGGCGGCCGGATAGGGCGCGCGCGGTTCAAAGACCAGCTCGCCGATCTTGGTCTCGGGCTCGAAACGAAGCTTGCGGCGCGGATCGGCACGCTTTCCGGCGGCCAACGACAGGCGGTGAGCCTGTTGATGGCGACATTGCTGCCGATGAAGCTGCTTCTGCTCGACGAGCACACGGCGGCGCTGGATCCCAAGGCAGCGTCACGAATCCTAGCACTCTCGGCGGAGATCAGCGAACGTCAGCGCCTAACGACACTGATGGTCACGCACAGCATGCGCCATGCCCTCGACTACGGTCAGCGCATCATCATGATGAATGGAGGGCGCATCGTGCTCGATGTCGCAGGCGACGAGCGGGCTGGCTACGATGTGCCCGACCTGGTCGCCCTATTCGGAGCGGTCAGTGGCGGTGAGGTCGCCGAAGATCGGCTTCTGCTCGCTTGATTACCGCTGTGACCGTCGGTCGCTTGTTTTCGGAACGATGTTGGAATATATCTGCAAAATGCAATTAAAAGACAATCAACGCGAAAGCAAAGCGATGGAGGAGCGCGAGGATGGGAGGGCTGTCAAGCCTTCGTTTCGGCTTGACCGCTGGATACCCTACCGCATGTTCCTCGTGGCGAGCAGCACCGCGGAGCTGCTCGCGTCATACTATGGGCCGCGCTATGGACTTTCCCAAGCCTCGTGGCGAATTCTGGCTATCGCCGGCGGCCGCCCTGGTCTTTCGAGCAAGGAAATTTGCCATGCTGGCGCGCTCGATCAATTCGCTGTCAGTCGCGGCATCGCGCAGCTGGTCTCGCTTGGCTTTGCTCAACGCAATGCCGGCGCGGGAGATCGACGCTTCTCCGCGGTGGAACCGACGCCAGCGGGCTATAAAGTGTTGGACGAGATCATCGCCATCGGCCAGGCAATGGAAGCCCGCATCATGGAAAGCCTGTCGGAACGGGAGCGTGAAAGCCTCCACTCGATGCTCGATCGCATCGAGGATGCCTGCGCCGGTGCTGTCGCACGCGGCTGGCAGGCGGTTGAAGCCGACGCACGGGCTACAAATCTCATCTCGCATCGCGATGCACCGAAATAGCTTATTTTCGAGCACAATGGCCAGGATAGGATGCCCAACAATGAGCCCCATCCAAATGCTAAGGTGTCGATCGGCGCGGAATGTTGGCTGTGACGCATATGTGGAACGGTCAGGTTGGCAAGAGTTTTCAGCGCATGTCGCTTTGCCTCTAATTCCGAGATTTTTCGCGTTGTGCATCAACAGGCGCCGCTTTTCGCCCTTAAATGCGAGACGACGATTAGCTTCGTTCGATGGTATTTGATATTGAGGCGCGACGTCGGTTCTCAATCTGGCAACCGATCCGGTTCCCTATCCATAGCAGCCAACCGCCAGCCCCTGTGAGCCCTGTCTCAATTTTAGGGGCAAAATCTCGAATTTAGAGTCTAAATATCAGATTTAGGGACAAAGAAAGGCTGTTAATTTTGTTGAAGCTCTCATCTCGCCTTTAAGAGCAAAGCGACAGTAGGGGGTTACGAGAAATCTATATCGCAAGGGCACGGGAAACGGCGAAATGATACCGCGAAGACAAACCCACAAACGTTGCCAAGAAGGACATTGTTAGAGCAGCATCGAGGCACCACGATCGAGATAGGTATCGAGGAACTGTTCCAGGCGAGGATTTCTCGGCTTCTTGAAAACCTCTTGCGGCGCTCCAGTGAACAAAACCTTGCCGTGATCAAGAAAGATAATCTGCTGTCCGACGGTCGCGGCAAAACCTATTTCGTGCGAAACGACAACCATGGTCATGCCCTCGGCCGCCAGGTCGCGCATGACATTCAAGACTTCGCCGGTCAATTCCGGATCGAGCGACGAAGTCGGCTCGTCAAACAACATGATCTTCGGCTTCAATGCCAAGGCGCGGGCGATCGCCACGCGTTGCTGCTGTCCGCCCGAAAGTTGCGAGGGATAGTGCCCTGCCCTTGCTTCGAGCCCGACCTTGACGAGTTGCACCATAGCCGCATCTTCTGCCTGCTTTCGGCTCATCTTGTGAACCATCTTCAAAGCCTCGCTCACATTGCCGAGCGCGGTCATATGCGGCCAAAGATTGAATTGCTGGAACACCATGCCGATCTGGGCGCGGATCGCGCGATTGGTAGCCGCCGATATGCGTTCGCGGCGCCCCTGCGAATCCTCGGCAAAGCCAAGCACCTCTCCATTGATGGAGATCGTTCCGCGTGTTGCCTCCTCGAGAAAGGCCATGCATCGCAAAAGCGTACTCTTGCCGGAGCCGGATGGACCGATGAGACAGGAGACCTGCCCCGGCTCGATGGCAAGATCGATGCCATGAAGAACCGTGGTCTCTCCGAACGTCTTGACGAGATTCCTGACTGCTATAGCGGAGACGCTCATGCGTTGAAAAACCTGAATCTGGAAAGTTTCGTTTCGGCAAGGTTGCCAAGCCAGCCGGTGACTTCGACAAGCACCCAGTAAAAGAGCGCCAGGGCCGAAAGCGCTTCGACAAAGGCATATTGCTGCGATCCGATTGCACTGAGCGTTGCCGTCAATTCCGGCACGGTGATGATGGAAAGCACCGCCGTCTCCTTCATCAGGATGACCACCATGTTCACGGACGGCGGTAGCACCAGCATCGTCATTTCCGGTAACAGAATGCGCCTGATGATCTGCGCCTGCGTCAGGCCGACGCATTCCCCGGCCTCGATATGGCCCTTGGGCACGGCCTGAAAGCCGGAACGGAAGATCTCGCTGAAATAGGCTGCGCCATAGATCGAAATACCGATCAAGCCGGCGGGCAAGGGATCGAGCTCGAGGCCGACGAAGGGGCCACCGTAGTAGACGAGGAAGATCTGGATAAGGAACGGTGTCCCGCGCAGCACGGCAACGATGGCACCCAGTATCTTGTCGACCACCATGCCGCCATATTGCCGGGCAATCGCCATCAGGAAGCCTATGACGGCCGCAGCGATGGTGCCGAGGATCCAGATCATGATCGTCACGCCGGCGCCGCTGAGGATGGCAGGCCATTGCCCGATGAGCACATTGATGTCGAAGGTCATCGCGGCACCCCGGGCAATCTGTTTTCGATCAGACCGCCGGCAAGCGCAACCAACCAGTTGATGACGAGATAGATGAGGCCGGCGGCTGCGAAGAGCTGCAGCGGCAGAAAGGTACTGCCGGCAAGATCCTGCGCCATGCGGGTCAGTTCGACGATACCGACGACGGAGACCAGCGACGACGCCTTCAGAATGAGGATCGCCTCGTTGACGAGAGCCGGAAATGTCAGGCGCAGGGCGATTGGCACCTTGATGCGGCGAAAGATCTGGCGTGGCGTCAGCCCGACCATCTCTGCCGACTCCACCAAGCCGAGAGGCACACTGGCAAAGCCGCCGCGCAAGTTCTCCGCCTGATATGCGGCCGTGCAGAGCGAGAGGCCGATGATCGCGGCAACGATGCTCGGCACATTGATGCCGACGGCTGGAAGGAGATTGTAGATCAGCAGCAATTGCACCAGCAGCGGCACGCCACGGAAAAAACTGATGAAAATCTGGGCAGGCCGCACGAAAAGGCTACGCTTCGTCAGCAGCATTCCCGAAATAAGGATCGCAATCGCGAAACCGATAAGGATCGACACGAGGCTGATCGTCACCGTGTAGATGGATGCCTGCAGAAGCAACCCGAAGAGCTCGATGGACATTGTTGAGTTTTCGCCCGCTTGGTGACCAGGAAGCCGCGATCTCGTTTACCGGCCATGCCCGACACAATTGCGGGCACGGCCGATTTCCGAGAGCTGATCAGAATGCCGGGTCCTTGACGGCGTCAGGCGTGTCGAAGCTTGCGCCGAACCACTTCTTCTGCAGCGTCGCCATGCGGCCGTCAGCCTTGATCTTCAACATGGCGGCATCGATGGCGTCCATCAATGGCGCGTGATCGGCATCCTTCAAGCCGATAAAGCCGAAATAGGACTTCTTGCCGAAGGGCGGCAGCACGACTTCGAACGTGCCTTCACGCTGCTTGGCGACAAAGGCAATATTCGGCAGCGAGTTGGCGACGCCGGCGATGCGGCCGGCCGCGAGATCCGCATAAGATTCCGTAAAGGCCGGATATTCGCGGATATCGGCCTTGGTCGGGAGGGTGTCGGAAAACTCCTTGAGCTGATCGAGCTGGGCGGTCGCCTTGCCGACGCCGATCTTCTTGCCGGCGATGTCTTCCGGCTTGTTGATCGTCTTGTCACCGGCCTTCTTCAGGATCGCGATGGTTGCTTCGGCCAAGGGCGGCGTGAAGCGATAGCGCTCCATGCGCTTCTTGGTGATGGTCGCCGGCCCGGCAACGACGTCGAACTTGCCGGCTTCGAGCGCCGGGAAAACGCCGTCCCATGGCAAGGTGACCCATTCGATCTTCACGCCGAGCTCCTTGCCGATCTCATCGAAGAGATCGACGTTCAAGCCGACATGTTTGCCTGCGTCGATGAAGTCGAACGGAGCAAAAGCTGTCTCGGTGCCGACCTTCAGGGTGCCGGCGGCCTTGACGGCGGCAAGCGTATCGGCCGCATGGGCCGAAATCGTCGCACCAAACAAAAGTGCTGCGCCAACCAGCCCCCTCAGAAGCGAATTCTTCCTCATGTTTTTCTCTCCAGTTTTTTGCCCTTCCTTTGGAAGGTCCAGGTTCCCCATGCTTTGTCCCGCCGAGTGGATTTCTAAGACCCACTTTTGTCTATACAAATAGATACAGACTGGCCTACACTGTCAAATATAAAACTTAACGGACGCAAGATTTGTGCCGCATGATGTTGAGAGAGTCGACAGAAGCGGCTGTCACGGACACTGAATTCACTCCTGGAGCAAAGTGCGCGTTGATCCCAATTCATCAGAGAATTCTCAAGGACATCGAAACCAGGATCATGAGCGGCATCTGGCCGCCCGGTCACCGCATACCCGTCGAGCACGAGTTGCTGAAAGAATACCAATGCTCCCGGATGACCGTGAACAAGGCGCTGTCGACCCTGGTCGAGCGAGGCATGATCGTCCGCCGCCGCAAGCTCGGTTCCTTCGTCGCCGCGCGGCAGATCGACCGAACGGTGATGGATATTCAGGACATTTCTACCGAAGCGGAGCTGGCAGGACACGAACATAGTCACCAAATCCTGCTGCGAACAATCGAGATACTGGACTCTACCACCGCAACACGGCTTGGCGAGGTCGCGGGAGCGGAAATCCTGCGTCTTCACTGCCTGCATGCCGTCGACGGCAAGGCAAATGCGCTGGAGCGGCGTATCATCATGCTTGACATGGTACCATCAGCAAGGCTTGAGAGTTTTGCCTCGGTTCCGCCCGGCAAATGGTTGCTGGACATGGTGCCCTGGTCGAAGGCGCGGCATGTCATTCGCGCCGTCTCGGCCGACGCCACCACGGCGCGCCTGCTCGAAACCGAGCGTGGCGAAGCCTGCCTGACGCTCATCCGCCAGACATGGCAGAGCAGGCGCACGGTCACCTATGTCGAGTTCGTTCATCCAGGCGACCGTTTCCAGTTCGCCGGCGACTTTCATCCCAATGAACGAGGTGCCATCGATCAACCACCGCAAGGTAGTGCCTCTTGAGCGACAAACGGATCAGCAGGGCAGTTCCACTCAAGGGCTTGCAGGCCTTTGAAGCCGTCGGCCGTTGTGGCAGCGTCAGCGCCGCGGCGTTGGAGCTGAAGGTTTCGCCCGGAGCGATCAGTCAGCAGATTCGCAAGATCGAAAGCTTTCTCGGCGTCACCTTGCTCGAGCGCAATGGCCGCACGGTGGAACTCACCCAATGGGGACGGCTCTATCATCACGAAATATCGAAAGGATTCGAGCAATTCGCAGCTGCGGAACAGATCCTGGAACGGGCACGCAACGAGAATGCCCTGGTTCTCAGTGCCCTGTCTTCCGTCGTCAACAAATGGATCGGTCGCCGGATCTTCGACTGGCAGGCTCTTCATCCAGACGCGCATGTCAGGATCGTCGGCCGTGACAAGGAACCGCGCATGGGCTTCGATGACATCGACTTCCGCATCAGCTACGGATCGGACGTGCTGCAGCATGAGCATTATGCGGAGCTGTTTCGCGATTGGGTGGTTCCGGCCTGCTCGCCAGCATTGATCAAGGGCAAGACGCCCTCCGCCGCGCAGCTTCTCGAATATCCGCTGCTGCATGTCGAATGGGAGCGGCATTTCACGCCCTATCCGAGCTGGCATGAATTCGCCGCGACAGCGGAGACCACGCTCGCGGAGACCGCCGCCGGCCTCTCCTTCACGCTGTCCAGCAGCGCCATTGACGCAGCCGTCAACAAACGCGGCGTCGTTCTCGCACAGATGTCGATGATCGCGGATGAGCTCGAGGCGCAGACGCTAGTCATTCCCGTCGACATACGCATCCCCTTGCGCGACAGCTACTTTCTCGCCTGGGACAGGGCCGCTTTGGAAAAGCCGCATGGACGCCAATTCCGCGATTGGCTGCTCATCATTTCCCGCCAGCAGGCCCTGCTGTCGGCACCCAGATCAACTGTTTAGAAAAACTAAAACGGAACTCAGTTGCACGATATTGATGAAATCTTGCGCCTGGCGATAATTTACGCATTCGCCTTCAAAGGGACGGCGTGACCGACATAAAGGGGAGTTCGATGGCGCGGATCGACAAGATGAAACTCGGAACTTTCGTCTATACGTTCGGCTTTCATCCGGCCTCCTGGCTACATCCGGCAAGCGATGTCAACGGCGCCAACGACTTCGCGCATCTGCTCGATGTGGCCAAACGATCAGAGGCGGCGAAATTCGATTTCATGTTCATGGCCGATTCTCCGGCAGCTGCCGTCGGCGATCCGAGTGCGCTTGCCCGCATTCCCACAAAGATGAACCGCTTCGAGCCGCTGTCGTTGCTCTCTGCACTGGCCGTCACGACCAACGATCTCGGTCTCGTGGCAACGGTCTCGACGAGCTATTATGAGCCATACAATGTCGCCCGTCTGTTTTCCTCGATCGACCATTTGAGCAATGGCCGTGTCTGCTGGAATGTCGTCACGTCGGACCATGACGAAACCGGCTACAATTTCAATCGCGAGGGGCTCGATCCGCACGCGCTGCGCTATGAGCGCGGCAACGAGTTTGTCGACGTCGTGTTCGGCCTTTGGGACAGCTTCGAGGAAGGCGCGCTCCTTCTCGACCGTGAATCCGGCATCTACTATGACAAGGACAAGCACCACACGCTCAACCACAAGGGCAAGCACTTTCAGGTTCGCGGCCCGCTCAACATCGCGCGCACGCCGCAGGGCCGTCCTGTCATCGCCCAGGCAGGCGGTTCCGAACCAGGTATGGACATGGCGGCACGCACGGCCGAGATCGTCTTCAGCCTCGCATCGAACATCGAGCGGAACCGGTCCTTCTACGACAACGTCAAAAGCCGAATGGCGGCCTATGGCCGCGATCGGGATGATCTGAAAATCATGCCGGGCATCGTTGTCAATGTCGGTGAAACCGAGGCCGAGGCAAGGGCAAAAGTCGACTATCTGATCGACAAGATGCACCCGGATGTCGGACGGTTGATGCTCTCCGAGTTCCTGGAGGCGGATCTACGCGGCGTGGCCCTTGACGAGCCCTTCCCGATGGACCGGCTCCCGGCGGCGCCAAAGGGATCGCGCGCCCTGTTCGACGAACTGGTCGATTTCGTCAAGAGCGGCCACACAGTCGGCGAACTGATCCGGCACTATGCCGAGAAACACACCGGGAATGGCATAACAGGCACCCCCGCCCAGATCGCCGACTACATGGAAGAGTGGTTCGAGACGCGTGCCGCCGACGGCTTTATCCTGATGTTTCCGACCTTGCCGTCCAGCCTCGACGATTTTGTGCAGCTCGTCCTGCCGGAGCTTCGCCGCCGTGGCCTGTTCCGCGAGGACTATGAAGGCAGGACCCTGCGCGAAAATCTCGGCATTTCAACGCCGGCAAACCGCTTTGCCAAGGCGTGAGGGCTGCTCCGATGGGTGACGATGCTCTGATCAGCGACACGGAATTCAGGTTATCGATGCGTCATCTGGCCGGTGCGGTCAGCGTCATAACGGTCGGTGACGGCGAGGACCGTACCGGCTTCACGGCAACGTCGGTTTCCTCATTTTCAGCAGAGCGGCCTTCCATCATCGTCAGTGTCAACAGGGCCTCTTCCTCCTGGCCGGCGCTGCAGCAGTATGGCTGCTTCTGCGTCAATGTACTCGCGGCCGACCAGCTGCATGTGGCGCAATCCTTCGCCGGTATTGGCGGTCGCAAGGGCGCTTATCGCTACGATGGTGCGCGATGGTATCGCCTCAAGACAGGCGCGGCTGCCCTTGAAAATGCCCTGACGGTCCTCGACTGCAAGCTCGAAGCCACATTCCATCATCACTCCCATGCCATTCTGATCGGGCACATCTGTGCGATGGAAATCCGGCGGGACATCGGGCCGCTTCTCTACTGGCGAGGCGGCTATCATGACCTTCCGGCGGCTGTTGACGAGCGCTGCCTAGCGGAGCCGATCCGGCAATAGCTCGATCGAGGCGACATCGGCATTGGCAAAGGCAAGTCTGAGGTAGCGCTCCTGCCCCTCCCCGAAATAGGCGCCTGGTATGCAGACGACACCACGCTCCCTGGCAAGGTCTTTGGCAACCTCGGACGACGATCGATCCGCTAGGGGATGGCAAACGAAGGCGAAATAGGCGCCGATCGCTGCGATCTCCCAGCCTGCCAATCCGGAAAAAGCCGCTCTCAAAGCATCGGCACGGCGGGTGATCTCCAGCCGGTTGCCAGCTCGCCAATCGGCAAGCACCGGCAGAGCCGATGCAACCGCGATCTGAGCCGAACGCGGGGCGCAGATCTGCATATTGTCCATAACCTTGGCGATCTCGGCAATGAGCTTAGGCCCTGCCGTGACGGCACCCAGCCGATGGCCGGGGATGCAGAAGGATTTCGAAAAGCTGTAGAGGAGAACGAGCGTATCCTCCCAGCCCGGCTCCGACAGCAGGGCGTGCGGCCGACCGTAATCTTCGGCGAGGAAATCGCGATAGGTTTCGTCAACGACCAGCCAAGCGCCGTATTTTCGGCACAGCGTGAAAAGTGCATGAAGTAGATCAGGCGGATAGACGGCTCCGGTAGGATTGTTGGGCGTAACGACGGCAAGCATCTTCGCACCGGCTGTAAGCGCGGCTTCCGCTGAACCGAGATCGGGAAGAAAGCCGGCGACGGGATCGCAGTCGACCAGTCGCCGCCCGGTCCCCAGCATCGAGAGCGTCGTGTCGTGATTGAAATAGAAAGGATTGGTGAGCGCTACGGTATCGCCCGCGCCTGCAAGCGCAATTGCCGCGCACATGAACGCTTGGTTGCAGCCGGCCGTGATATGGATATTGCCGGCAGATATGTCAGCGCCATAAAGTTCTGCAACATGCGCCGCATAGGCCTTCCGCAACACAGGCTCGCCCTCGATCGGCCCATATCCGGTCATCGCCTGTTGTGCGGCCATCTCGCCAAGAAGCCGCAGCATCTCCGGATGCGCTGGGTAGCCGGGCACGGCCTGCGACAAATCGATGAGCGGTCCCTTCTGCCCTTTGTATTCGCGGCCCCAGGCAACGACGGAAGGGATGGGTGGAGGGGAAAGGCGGGCAACGAGCGAGTTGGATTTTGCGGCGGTCATATCGATTTCTCTTTGATACCGATTGCTACAACGATACCAATTGCTTTCTCAACCTCTTTGTTGGCTGAGGCGAACCTCAAGTGGAGACGCATGCACATGGTGTGGGACAAGATGCGGCTCGAACAGCTGCGCGCGGAATTTTCAGACGCCAATGGCGGCGAAATATACGACGAGAAGTTTCGCAACGTGGCGGAGAAAATCATCTCGAAGAATGGCACGAGACTGGCGCCATATGCCGGAATTCCGACATTCCTCAGCGCGCCCTACATGCAGGTCGCAACCGGCGAGCCGGACTTTGGCAATCTCCAGGTCGCCATCACGGGAATCCCGATGGATCTTGGCGTCACCAATCGCCCGGGCTCCCGCTTCGGACCACGCGCCCTTCGCGCCATCGAAAGGATCGGCCCTTACAACCACGTTCTCGGAACGGCGCCGGTCTTCGATCTTCGGGTCGCCGACATTGGTGACGTCCCATTCCAGAGCCGCTACCGGCTGGAGCTTAGTCACGACGACATCGAAAGACGGATAGGCCAGATCGTCGATGCCGGCGTCGCGCCACTCTCGGTCGGGGGCGACCACTCCATCAGCCATCCGATCTTGAAGGCAGTCGGCCGGAAGGAACCGGTGGGCCTCATTCATATCGACGCCCACTGCGACACCAGCGGCGCCTTCGATCAGACGAAGTTTCATCATGGAGGACCGTTTCGCAACGCCGTGCTGGATGGCGTGCTCGATCCGACAAGGACAATCCAGATCGGCATCCGTGGCTCGGCGTGTCCGACATCAGCGCCCTTGAGACAGAATTGGTTTAATTGAGAAGAGAGGATTTTCGGCTCATCGTAGCTCTATCAAAGGAAGCGAAGATGAGA
>NZ_RAIN01000034.1:0-24552 GCF_003610155.1 Rhizobium sp. WW_1 | reverse complement strand
TGCGGGTTGAGCGCCGAGCCGGCCGGGTTCTGCATCCAGCCATTGGCAATCAAGATCCACAGCGCCGAGAAATTCGAGCCGAGCGCGACCGCCCAGGTGGCAACCAGATGGCCGACTTTCGACAGCTTGTCCCAGCCAAAGAAGAACAGGCCGACGAAGGTCGCCTCGAGGAAGAAGGCCATCAATCCTTCGATCGCCAGCGGCGCGCCGAAAATATCGCCGACATAGTAGCTGTAGTAACTCCAGTTCATGCCGAACTGGAATTCCATCACGATGCCCGTGGCGACGCCGAGTACGAAATTGATGCCGAAGAGTGTTCCCCAGAACTTCGTCATCTGCCGCCAGATCTGGCGGCCGGTCATGACGTATGTCGTTTCCATGATGGCAAGCAGCACGGAAAGGCCGAGCGTCAGCGGCACGAACAAGAAGTGATACAGCGCCGTCATGGCGAACTGCAGGCGCGACAGCGCCACAATATCAAGTTCCATAGTCTTTCTCCCACCCCCTACGGTGTGTCTGACAGGAATGCGGCGCCATTCGACGCGCCGCGGGCATGTTGACTACCCCTCAATCCGGCCGCAGCCGATCGAGAAGCATTTCGAATTCCGGTGTGCCGCGCGCAGCCACGGCGGTGATGCGGCCATCGTCCAGTGCGACGATCCGATCGGCCAGGGCAGCCTCACGGCGAATATGAGTGGCGATGACGAGGCTGCGCCCATCGGCCACTGCGGCCAGCCGCGCAAGCACGGCGCCGGCTGTTGCGGCATCGAGACCTTCCGTCGGCTCATCAAGAAGCCAGAGCGGCGTATCGCGCAGCAAAAGCCTTGCGAGCGCTAGCCGGCGAAGCTGACCGCCGGACAGGCCGCTGCCGCCTTCGCCGAGCTGTGTTGAAAGGCCATGCGGAAGCGCTGCGATATCGTCGAGCAGACCGGCCGCTGCGAGCGCATCGAGCAACCGATTGTCATCGGCATGCGGCGCTGCCAGCTTCAGATTGCTCCGCACGGTGTCACGAAACAGCTCGCTGCGTTGAGTGAGCGTTGCATGCGGCTGGCTGGCCACCGTACCGCTCGTCGCAGTGATCTCACCCGCGAGCAAGGCGAGCAACGTCGACTTGCCAACGCCGCTTGATCCCACGATCGCGAGCCGCCCGCCGACCGGCAGCGAAAGAGAGAGATCCCTCAAGGCAGGACGAGATGCGCCTTCGTGTCCGGCGGCAACAGCATCAAGTTGGAAAGCGTAGCCAGCAATCGGTTCAATCCGCGGCCTTGAGGCTCCGGGCGGGCTCAATCGAGGTGCAATGCGCCTTGCGGCAAGAAGGGTTCGCCCGAGCTCCAGCGCTCCGCGACGCAGCGCCGCAAACGGCTCCGTGGCGGCAAAGGCGATGAGCAGCGCGAAGGCGGCGGCAGGCGCGCCGATCGTTCCCTGCCTGGCAAGCATGGCGACCACGAGCAGCGTTGCCGTCAACAAGAATGTCGACCCAAGCGAAAAGCCGGCCGCAACGCCACTGTCGATACGGTTCAAGGCGTTGTCGGCCGCGGCCAATCGCTGATCCGCCTCGACAATCGCCGTCCGCTGCGCCTGCAACTGCCCAGCCATCGCGAGATCCGACTGACCGGCCACAAGATCGATCGCGCGGGCGCGCAAGGCCTCCATCGCATGGGCGCGGCGGCGACCCGGCTTCAGGGCCAGACGCGCCGCGACGAGGGAAAGGCCCAGACAGAGCGCGACAAGCCAAACCCCTGCCAGGATGCCGAACAGCGGATCGATGAAACAGAGAGCGATCGTCACCGCGATAGCCGCAAGAACCGCGACAGCGGCCGGCACCAGCACGCGTAGATAAAGCGAATCGAGCGCGTCGACGTCATTCGTCAGCCGGAACAACAGCTTTGCCGGCCGGCGGATCATGGCCGCAGCCGCGGAAGGCTCCGCCCAGCCGCGAAACAACCTCTCGCGCAAGGCGGCAAGAACTCTAAGGGTCGCGTCATGCGTGACCAGCCGCTCGCCGTAACGGGCAGCGGTGCGGCCGATCGCGAGCAATCGTATGCCGGCCGACGGCATGAAGACGTCGAAAACCGCGGCAGTTGCGACCGTCAGACCGGCGAAGGCCGACGCGGTGATGAACCAGCCGGACAGGCCCAGCAATCCGCCGCCGGCAAGCATGGCCAGCCCGGACAAGCCGGCACCGAGCGCAAGGCTCGCGCCACGTTCGATCCAAAATAGCCTGACGAGTGGCAGCAGCGCGTTGAAGGAAGACCTCATGCTGCGACCTTCCGCTTCTGCTCGTCGAGCCGGACGATGCGGTTCATCCTTGCCGCAAGTACCGGATCATGCGTGGCGACGATCAGGATGTGGCCTGCGGCGAGCGCCAGCAGCGCATCCGTTACGGCGGCGGCCGTTTGCGCGTCGAGATGCGCCGTCGGTTCGTCCGCGAGGATGATATCGGCCCGCTCATCAACCATCATACGCGCCAGCGCCAGTCTCAGTGCCTCGCCGCCGGAAAGACCGAGCCCACCCTCGCCGACTGCGGCCACCCGTTCCGGCGTAAAGACCCGATCAAGAGCAACATCCGCGAGAGCTGACGCGACCGCTGGAGCGCCGATGCCCTCGCGCCCCAGGGCAATATTGCGCGTCACGCTGCCGGCAAAGATATGCGGCGATTGACCGATCC
This sequence comes from Rhizobium sp. WW_1, assembly GCF_003610155.1. Lineage (NCBI taxonomy): Bacteria > Pseudomonadati > Pseudomonadota > Alphaproteobacteria > Hyphomicrobiales > Rhizobiaceae > Rhizobium > Rhizobium sp. WW_1. Next base: position 21,884 of record NZ_RAIN01000034.1, on the reverse strand, counting down.
ATGCCATGCGGCGGCGCAGTACGTCGGCAGTATCGTCGCGCAGCGGAATACCGCCGATCCGGATGATGCCGGCCTCGTGCCGCGCAAGGCCCGCAATCAGCGACAGAAGCGTGGTCTTGCCCGAACCGCTGGCGCCCCAGAGCGCCACGTGTTCTCCGGCCGCAATGGAAAGATCGAAGTGATCGATTGCGGCATCACGTTCCGGACCGTGACGGAAGACCAGGCCGTCGATCTCGACGGTGGCATCGCATGCCGGAGTAGGCGATTGCCCGTCGATGCCGCCGAGGATGGTCTGGCGCGATGAAGCCAGCTCTTTCAATGCGGAAAGTGCCGCCTCGCCGTTGGCGCGGTCGTGCCAAACGGCGGAGAGCTCACGCAGCGGCTCGAAGAAGGCAGGCGCGAGCAACAGAATGAAAAGGCCCTGTGTCAACGAGAGAGGGCCTCCCCAGGTTCCGATTTCGATCGATCCCAGGAGACTGAAGCCGACATAGACGGCCGTCGCGGCAACGCCGAGCGCGGCGAAGAATTCCAGAACCGCCGATGACAGAAACGCAATCCTCAAAACAGACATGGTGCGCAGCCGCAGCGAATCCGCATCGGCGCGCAAACGCTGAGCCGTAATATCGACGGCATCGAGCGCGCGAATGGTCGCGAGCCCCCGCAGGCGATCGAGCAGAAAGGCATTGATACCGCCGGTTTCGGCGAGCTGCTCCTCGCTAGCTGCTTTGGCGCGCCAACCGATCAGCGCCATGAAGATCGGTATGAGCGGCGCGCAAAGTACGAGGATCAATGCCGCCAACCAGGAAATCGGCAGGATGCAGACGACCATGACCAGCGGCACCAGGCTCGCTCTTATGCGGGTCGGACGGAACCGCGCGAGATAGGGAACGACCGCCTCGGCCTGCTCACCCAGCACGCTTGCCGCCAAACCGGACGCCGGCCTGCTGCTATCGAGAGGTGAGCGCACGGCGAGAGCAGCTGCTGCTGCGGTACGGCGCTTACTTAGCTCACGGCGCGCGGCCCGAAATGCCAGCCGCCCACCCGCCGCGTCCAGGCCGGCACGCAGGACGCCGATAGCAGCGACGATGGCTGCCGGAGCGGCGACATCGCCCACGCCTCCACCCCGGCTGATTGCTCCGACGCCGATGGCAAGCATCGCCGCCTGACCGATCCATCCAAGAGAGGACAGACTAAGCAGCGTCGATGCGAGGCCAAGTCCGCGACATCGTCCGGCTGTTGATTCAACCTCAGCGGCGTCGACTAACAAACTCTCCGACGAAGGCGGGAGGTGGGCCTCGCGTCTTTCCAACATTCCATCGGTGGCGGAGGAGGCTGTCACGTGAGCCCGTCCTTTCCCAGTCAGTGTCATCAAGGAGGGTCCGCCGACCAGCAAAGACCGAATAGGCCGCATCGCGGACCATCAATCTTTCGTCGAACCCAGAACGCACTTGCCGCAATCGACGATATCGGAGCCCCAATATGACTGGCTTTCTGCCTCTTGTCAGCGACAAGAATATCAGAGCCCGTCTCGCCAAGGGGTTGATCCCACGGCAAGTTGTTCGCGACATGGTTCTAAGGCAGTTTGTGCACTGCGCAAAAGCGTGCAGGATGTCGCAGGGCGCTTCCATAATGATGGCAGATTGACGCAGAAGCCCATGATATCCTTATATTGTTGCGACGACAGCCAAGCATGGTACAGCTGCTAAGTTGTTTGCACTGCAGCAAATTCTGCCGATTCTCGCATTCGTCCGGAGCGCAATCATTCGACATATCGCGCCGCCCGGTCGCCGACGAAAACCGCGACCATTTGACCTCCATTGAGGTAAATTCCACATCATGCGACCGAATCACCTGGTTGCGATCGCGGTGGCCAACTTGAAGCGAAGGAGCATCAGCCGCTGGCGCGCAGATGTGCATGGCCTTCATCTTGCTCGCATCCAGACTTGACGGATGCGGCCATTACCGATGTGTTGGACATACGTTTGCTTGTCTGGGCAAGCTTGACTGGATTGATTGCAGGCCAGATCGAAGAACTGGGTCACGCCGAGGCGCTTTTGGGAGAACGTGATGTATGACAGAATCATCTGCGCGATAGGCTTGGGCTCACGCGAGCGCGCCGAACGCCTGTTGCGCACGTCTCGCGCCCTCTTGTCCACAGGCGGCGAACTGACGGTCGCTCACATCGTCGAACGCTTTCCGCCCGGACGCGAAAATCCGGACGATTGGGCGGTTTCCGTTATCGGCGAGGCCGAAGAGAAACTCGACGCGCTGTGCAGGCGTCTTGGTATTACAGCTTCTATAGATGTGCGTATGGGCACGGCATCAAGGACGTTGCTAACCGTCGCCAATGAGCGGAATGCCGACCTCATTGTTCTTGCGACGCATACGTCCGATATTCTCGATCGCATATTCGGCTCGACGGTCGAATATGTCATCCGCCATGCAGAATGCTCCGTGCTCGTCGAACGCGCCGACAAAACGCTCCGCAACGGGACGACGAAAACGGACAGTACGAAGAAGAAGCCTTAGTGCTCCGTCATGTCGGCATATCCCGCGGGAATTTGTCGAAATATAGCGTCACCTCGGTTTGCGCTGCCGCGCAGCGGTGCTACACACCCGCTCAGACCTTAAGTCCAAGACGAGCCGAATGACAGAATCCGCCATCACCTGGAGCATCGCTGGCCTGACCGCCCTCGGTGTCGTCACGCGTCCATTCCGCTGGCCCGAAGCAATATGGGCGGTTCTTGGCGCAGCACTGCTGCTGGCCTTTCGCCTTATCGGCCCGGCGGACGTGTGGACGGGCGTCTTCAAAGGATTCGATGTCTATCTGTTCCTGATCGGCATGATGCTGCTGTCGGAGCTTGCCCGGCGCGAAGGGCTTTTCGACTGGGTGGCAGCGATCGCGACCTCGCATGCCAAGGGCTCCCCTCGTCGGCTTTTTCTGCTCGTCTATGTCGTCGGCGTGGTCGTAACGGTATTTCTGTCGAACGACGCAACGGCCGTGGTGCTCACGCCAGCCGTCTACGCAGCGTGCCGGGCGGCGCGGGTAAAGGACCCCATGCCCTACCTGCTGGTCTGCGCCTTTATCGCCAACGCCGCCAGCTTCGTGTTGCCGATCTCGAATCCGGCCAATCTCGTCATCTTCGCCGGCGGTGAGATGCCGCCCCTGTCGCGCTGGATGCAGACTTTCCTGCTGCCGTCGATCGTTTCCATCGTCGTCACCTTCGCCAGCCTCTATTGGACGCAGCGACGCGCGTTGGCTGACGATACGATTGCCCGTGATGTCGAACAGCCTCACCTCTCGTACAGCGCCCGCCTGGCTGGCTGGGGACTCGTCGTGACGGCCCTCATCCTGATCGGGGCATCCGCCATGAATCTCGATCTCGGTATACCGACATTCGCCGCCGGCCTCATCACCACCATCATCGTTCTCACACTCACGCGGCAAAATCCGCTGGAAACGATGCGTGGCATAAGCTGGAGTGTAATACCCCTGGTTGCGGGTCTCTTCGTGATTGTCGAAGCGGTCAACCATACCGGTCTTACCACTCTCCTCTCCGACAGACTCGCGCTGCTGGCGGCGCAATCCCAGGCTCAGGCGGTCGGCGCTGCCGGGCTTTCCGTCGCAATCGTCTCAAACCTCGTCAACAATCTGCCGGCCGGACTTTTTGCCGGCAGCGCGGTGCAGGCGGCCCATGTCTCTGATTCCATTGCAGGCGCGATGCTGATCGGCGTCGATCTCGGCCCCAATCTCTCTGTCACCGGTTCGCTCGCCACCATCCTCTGGCTCGCCGCTCTGCGCCGCGAGGGACTCCATATGGGAGCGCTCGCTTTCCTGAGGATCGGCGCTCTCGTGATGTTCCCGGCCCTGATCCTCTCGCTTGCGACCCTCGCACTGGTCTGACGGCAAACAACATCGGGTTTATAGACGACCGGTCGATTATTTGTTACGCACCGCTCATGGTGACAAAGAAGAAATCAGAGCTGACTCGGAGCCATATTCTCGCAATCGGGCGGGAATTGGTGTTGCGCAAGGGTTTCGGAGGCGTCGGCCTGAAGGAACTGCTCGAACAGAGCGCTGTTCCGAAAGGCTCTTTCTACTATTATTTCGCTTCCAAGGAAGCCTTTGGCTGCGCCCTTTTGAAGCAATATTGCTCCGACTATGCGGAACGGCTCGACGCGCTCTTCGGCTGGAAGGGCAACGGCCGCCAGCGGCTGATGCACTATTGGGACGCCTGGCTTTCCGACGGCGGCACGGCCAGCCTCGCCGAACGGTGTCTTGTCGTGAAGCTCGCAGCGGAAATCTCCGATCTTTCGGACAATATGCGGGTGATCCTGCTCGGCGGCGTCGAGGATCTCATTCGTCGGCTGACCAAGACAATCACCGAGGGACGCGAGGACGGTTCCATTTCACCGTCCTGCATCCCGGAAAAGACGGCTCGTTCGCTCTACAGCCTGTGGCTCGGAGCGGCGATCCTGGCCAAGCTTGGAAAAGACAAGACACCGCTCGACCAGGCCATGCTTGCCACCGAACAAGCCCTTTCGGCACCCGGCAGCCTTTGATCCAAAGCAGGACCAGCATGTCAACACGCAAGGAAAATAAAATGCGCAGTGCCATTCACGATGTCTTCGGCGATCCGGCTGCGGTCCTTTATCTGGCCGATATGCCACTGCCAGAGCCTGCCGCAGGTGACGTGCGCATTCGCACCATTCTCTCCCCGATCCATAATCACGACCTTTGGACCGTGCGTGGCGCCTATGGCTACAAGCCGATCTTACCGGCTATCGGCGGCAGCGAGGCGGTCGGCTTCGTGGATGCCGTGGGACCTGATGTCGACAAGTCGCTCATCGGCAAGCGTGTCGTTGCAGCCGGCGTCCACGGTACTTGGGCCGAGCAGTTCACGGCACCGGCGGCCAGCCTCGTCCCCGTGCCCGACGTAATTTCCGACGAAGCCGCGGCGCAGCTCATCGCCATGCCGTTCAGTGCCATTTCTCTACTGGAATCCCTCAACGTCGAGCGCGGCGACTGGATCATCCAGAATGCAGCGAATGGCGCGGTCGGAAAGACGCTGGCCATGCTGGCGCATAGCCGTGGCATACATATGATCAACCTCGTTCGCCGCGATGGCGGCATCGACGAGCTGTCCGCATTCGGCATCGGCAATGCCGTCTCGACGGCTTCCGCCGATTGGAAGCTGAAGGTGCGCGCCATGGTCGGCGATGCGCCGATCCGTGCCGCGGTGGACTCGGTCGGAGGCGTTGCGAGCAACGATCTGGCCGATCTTCTGGGCGAAAGCGGTCTGCTGGTCTCCTTCGGCACAGCGGCCGGCAAACCGATGCAGATCGCCTCAAGGGCTGTCATCTTCAAGCAACTGACGATCAAGGGCTTCTGGGGCACCAAGGTCAGCGCCGCCATGCCGGCCGAAGAGCGGCGCCGATTGATCACCGAGCTGATCACGCGCGTCGCTTCCGGCGAGGTCAAGCTGCCGGTGGAAGCAGCCTATGACATCACGGAGATTGCGGAAGCCGTAAAATCCTCGCTGGCGCCCGGCAAGGCCGGCAAGGTTCTGCTGAAACTGTAGGCCTGTCGCGATAGATCCGTCTGCCGATGCGCGTTCCGCTCAACAGGCAAGCCGATGGCTGCAACGCGCGATCGGCTTGCCCCGACATGGCGGCCTCACTCTGACGCTTTACCACTGATTCATTCTCCGAACCGTTCTTTAGATCCTGCTCAGACTTTTGCGCTATCTAACGGAAATTCTTTGTATCAGTCGGAGAGTCACCGGTGAGCGCCGTGACATTGGAAGAAGTCGATCAACAGATCCGCAAGGGATTTCGGCTCCTTCGTTTCAAACCCAAGATTGAATCGCTCTTTCTCCAGGATTACACGGCCAACCGGGTCAGGCTTGCCCCTATTTGGGCTGTTGTCGGCACCCTGATCTACGACCTCGTCTATTTTGGCGACCGCACCATGATGGCGAACGTCTTCTCGCAGCTCGTCATGGTCCGCTTCGGGATCTTTACCCCCTTTGCGCTGTTCAGCGTCCTGGCGCTCAGGCGGTGGCCGAGCGCGCTGAACTACGATCTTCTCGCCATCAGCGTGGCGGTCCTTGGCGTTTCACTGCCCATGTCGATCGCCATGCACAGCGGCAGCCCGTATCTCTTTGTCTATCAGAACGGCAATGTCGCGGCCTTTCTCTTCTTCGTCATCGCGCTCCGACCGAGGTTCGTCACGATCTTGATCGGCCTTGCGCTGATGTGCGCGGTGCAATTCACGACAACGAAACTCAGCGGCGCCTTCGACGACGTGGTCTATACGGGCATCATTACCTTCTACGTAACGCTGACGATTTTCCTGATACTCAGCGCCTATTTTACCGAGCACAAGGATCGGCTGAATTTTCTCAACCAGCTTCGCGGCAGCCTGCTGCATGTGCAGCTCGAACAGAAATCGGAGCGAGACGAACTAACCGGCCTCTTCAACCGCCATTCCCTGGAGCGCGTGCGCTCGTCGATCTGGCAGGAGAACAGCGGCGTCGCCTCGGTCGCGGCCATCATGCTCGATATCGACCGCTTCAAACTGTTCAACGACGTCCACGGCCACATGGAGGGCGACGATTGCATCCGCGCCGTCTGCCAATGCATCTCGCGGGAGATAGCCGGCAGCGGCACAGCATTCCGCTTCGGCGGCGAAGAGGTGCTGATCCTGCTGCCAAATACAGATGACCGGGCGGCTTTTGCGATCGCAGAGAAAACACGTGTCGCTATCGAAAATCTCGGCATCCGCCATCGCGGCCTGGAGGAAGGGCAGGTAATCACCGCGAGCCTCGGCATTGCCTGCGGCCAGGTCTCCCAGCGACCCTTGGAGGACCTCCTCAGAACGGCGGATGCGGCGCTCTATGAGGCCAAGCGGCATGGCCGAAACATCGTTTTCCCTTCGCAGCGCCAATCGGCGGAACTCTAGCGACGAGCGGGAAGCGGCACGATAGGGGTCAGTTTCAATGATCTCCTGCTCTCGCAACCAATCTCGAAAAATCTGAAAATCGCTCTTGTCCCTCTAGTTACTAGAGGATGTAGCAATGGTTCCAAGAGAAAATTTGGAACCGAAACATGACGTCGACAACACAACAGAGCCGCTATCGCGTGGAAGGCATGGACTGCGCTTCCTGCGCCGCGAAAATCGACACAGCCGTTCGTCGGCTGCAGGGCGTCGAAGATGTTTCCGTATCGGTCACAGCAGGCACGATGACGGTCAAGCATCTGGGCGATCCCGACTTGCTGCCCAACATCACAAAGCGGGTCACCGGGCTGGGCTATAAGCTCTTCCCGCTGCCGCAGAGCAATGTTCCCGCGCCGAAGATCGACAAGGACGATCATGCCTGCGGGTGTGGACACGATCACCATGATCACAAGTCGGATGCCCATGATCACGGCCACGATCATGACCATGACCATGACCACGCCGGGCACGACCATGATCATGGCGACCACGATCACGGCGCTCCCGGTCATCGGCATGACCATGCCGGCCATAGCCACGCCGGCGAAGAGCGCGACGCGGAGGTTCCCGGTCTTCATGGGCACGATCATGGGCCGAGCACCGGTCCCTGGTGGAAATCGGCCAAGGGCCGCCTGACGATCGCAAGCGGCGTGGCACTTGCCGCTGCCTGGGGCATCGGCAAGCTGGTTCCAGCGCTGGATGTCTGGATCTTTACCGCCGCCATGCTTGTGGGCTTGTTGCCGATCGCCCGGCGCGCCTTCATGGCCGCAAGGGTCGGGACGCCGTTCTCGATCGAGATGCTGATGACGATCGCAGCCATCGGCGCCGTCATCATCGGCGCCAGCGAAGAAGCTGCAGCCGTCGTCTTCCTCTTCCTGATCGGCGAACTGCTGGAAGGAGTTGCCGCCGGCAAGGCGCGTGCCAGCATTCAGTCCCTGACGGATCTGGTGCCCAAGACCGCCCTTATCGAGGAGAACGGCAAGACCCGCGAAGTGCAGGCCGAAAGCCTTGCCGTCCGCGCCGTCATCCTCGTTCGTCCCGGCGACCGGATTCCGGCCGACGGCATCATCCTCTCCGGCGAAAGCGCCATCGACGAAGCGCCGGTCACCGGTGAAAGCACGCCGGTGCGCAAGGGCGTCGATGCAACCGTCTTTGCCGGCACGGTCAACGGCGACGCCGCGCTGCGGGTCCGCGTAACGGCGGCGGCTGCCGACAACACCATTGCCCGCGTTGTCAAGCTCGTTGAAGAGGCACAGGAATCCAAGGCACCGACCGAGCGGTTCATCGATCGCTTCTCCCGTTACTACACACCTGGCGTCGTCGTTGTCGGCGCGCTGGTCGCGATCATCCCTCCGTTGTTCCTGGGCGGTGCCTGGGGCGAATGGGTCTACAAGGGCCTGGCGATCCTACTGATCGGTTGCCCCTGCGCTCTCGTCATCTCGACGCCGGCGGCAATTGCGGCGTCGCTTTCGGCCGGCGCCCGCCGCGGCCTGCTGCTGAAGGGCGGCGCCGTGCTCGAAAACATCGGCAAGGTCACCGCCGTCGCATTCGATAAGACCGGCACGCTGACCGAGGGCAAGCCCAAAGTCACGGACATCGTCGGCCTCGGCATGAGCGATATGGAGGTGCTGCGACTGGCTGCGGCACTCGAAACCGGCTCTAGCCATCCGCTCGCCCGCGCGATCCTTGACCGCGCTGCCGCAGCCGGAACAGAAATCCCGCAGATCATCGATGCGAAAGCAATCGGCGGCAAGGGTGTGAGCGGCACAGTCGACGGCATCGACGTGTTCCTCGGATCACCTCAGGCAGCCGCCGACACGGTTTCGTTGACCGATGAACAGTCGGCCCGGATCGCCGCGCTCAATGACGAAGGAAAGACCGTTTCGGTTGTCGTCGCCAAGGGTAGCCTCGCCGGCTTGATTGCCATGCGGGACGAGCCGCGTGCCGATACCGCTGCCGGCCTCAAGGCGCTTGAGGATGCGGGCATCAAGACGATCATGCTGACCGGCGATAACAAGCGCACGGCGCAGGCGATCGGCAAGACGCTGGGTATTCCGGTCAAGGCGCAATTGCTGCCCGAGGACAAGCAGCGGATCGTCAGCGATCTGAAGCGGCAAGGCTTCCGTGTCGCCAAGGTCGGCGACGGCATCAACGATGCGCCGGCACTGGCAGCCGCCGACGTCGGGATTGCCATGGGCGGCGGCACCGACGTTGCACTGGAGACGGCGGATGCGGCCGTGCTGCATGGCCGCGTCGGCGATGTCATAGAGATGATCGACCTCTCCAAGCGGACGATGAGCAACATCGGTCAGAACATCACCATCGCGCTCGGCCTGAAAGGTGTATTCCTGGTGACCACCATCATCGGCATCACCGGGCTCTGGCCGGCAATCCTTGCCGATACCGGCGCTACGGTGCTGGTCACGATGAACGCCCTGCGCCTGCTCGCGCTGCGGCCTCGCCGGGTAGCCGCCTAGACCATCGAAAGGCGCCGATCCATGCGTCGGCGCCTTTTTCCCTAGCCGTCTACGACAGCGTCAGGCCTTCCGGACGGAGAGATAGCGACGCGGCGACAGGCCGAAGGCCTTCCTGAACATGGCAATGAAGCTGCTGGCGCTCGCATAGCCCAGGCTGTCGGCTACCTCCGCGATCGGATTGCCGGCGCTCAGATATTCAAGCGCAAGCAGCAGCCGCGCTTGCTGCCGCCAATTGGCAAAGGACATGCCCGTTTCAGCATTGAAGAGCCGTCTCGCCGACCGCTCGGATATGCCCGCCCGCTGCGCCAGCACTTGAAAGGTCTCTTCGCTCGCTGGCGCCTGCAACACCGCATCGGCGATGCGCAGGACACGGCGGTCTGCCGGCATCGGCAGATGCAGGCTTTCGCGCGGTGCGGCCCGAACCTCGTCGAGCAAAACGGCGGCCAGCCGACGCTGCTGTGGCGTAAGCTTTTCCTCCCAGTGCCAGGTCGTCGCGCGGCGCACCAATGCGCGCAAGACCTCGCTCACGCTGAGAACACATGGTGTCGCTGGCAGTCCGGCACTGGCCGCCGGCGTCAGCAGAATACCCCAGCCGCTCAATACGCCGTTGATCCCGGCCTTGTGCATCACATCTGGCGGAATCCAGCCGGCACGCTGGGGCGGCAGCAGCCAGGAGCCATCCGGCGTGTCGACACGCACGAGCCCGCTTTCGATACAGAAAAGCTGCCCGCGAGCATGGGCATGCCAGTCATATTCCTGGGTGCCGAGACGAAAGGCGCTGCCGGGCTCGTCCGACCCCCAGAAGGCGATGAGCGGCGGCCCGTCGAGGCGGTTGCCGATATTCTCGATGTCCATGTTTCGTTTGGCCGCTTTGCAACATTTATAGTCCGAATGTCGTTATCACGTTATGGTGGCTGCGCGCTATTCTCTACTCGCAAAATCGAAGTCGAATAGTGAATGGAATAGAGAATCCATGCAGGACTTTCACGTCATCATCATCGGTGCGGGCCTTGGCGGCCTGTGCCTCGCACAGGGATTGCGGCGCGCCGGCATCCGCTTTGACGTCTATGAGCGCGATCCGGCTGCCGACAGCCGCTTGCAGGGCTATCGCATCCGGATCGATACGAACGGACAGCGGGCGCTTCAGGCTTGCCTGCCGCCCGCATTGTTCGCGCTCTTTCGGGCCACCGCCTCCAGCAGCCCGAAAGCGGGGCGTTTTCTGACCCCGCAACTTTTACCGATTGCAGGGCGTACACCGACGAGTTGGGACACTGGCGAGGGTGAAGATGACGGTGATTTGAGCGTCAATCGCCTTACCCTTCGCGAAATCCTGCTGTCGGGGATCGAGGACCATGTTCACTTCGGTCACGCATTTACGCAGTACCGCTCGCTGGAGGACGGCCGCGTCGAAGTGCAGTTCGAAGGGGTCTCCCCAGTTTCCTGCGACCTGCTCATCGGCGCCGATTGCGTGAATTCGCAGGTGCGTCGTCAATTGGCGCCTTATGCCGAACCGGCGGATACCGGCTCGATCTGCATCTACGGCAAGAGCGAACTGCCAGCGGCCGACGGTGCCGGTCCGCTTGACGACGGCACAACTGTGATTTTCGCCGATGGCTGCACGGCAATCTTCGATCTCATGCGGTTCGGCGGCGATCTCCCTGATCTCGCCGCCGATCTCGCGCCAGATTGCAGACTGACACCAGTGAAGGACTATCTCTATTGGGCATTGATCGGGCCCCGCAAGAGACTGGGGCTGGAGACATACGACCACACGCAAGACCTGCCGGTATTGCTCCGAACGGCCATGCGCGGTTGGCATCCGGAATTGAAGCAGATCATCAGCCGGAGCAAGGCGACCGCGGTTGCGGCACTGCCCGTCAGAAGCGGGCGTCCCGATGTCCTTTGGCCGTTCGGCGCAATCACACTCATGGGCGACGCCATTCATGCCATGAGCCCCGCCGGCGGGCTGGGCGCCAACACGGCGCTCGAAGACGCGCAAATGCTCGCGCAGATCCTCGCCGGGGCCGACCGCGGCAGAGAGACAAAGACGACCTGCACGGTGCTGCTCGACTACGAGGCAGACATGCGGGAACGGGCGGCCCGCGCCATCGACACCTCGGAACGAGGTGCCGCGATGCTGTTTGCTGCCATGACCGACAAAATCGCTTGAGGACGACACCATGACAATCGATGCAACGACCTTCGCCTTCCACGACGTTTCCCTGTGGCCGATCGTGCGACATTCCGCGGCGGCTGCACAGCCGGGCTATTCGAAACAATGGGAACGCGAGATGGATGCCCTGCTTGCCCTCTCCATGCCCTTCGTCGTCATCATGGAAGGCGACGAGCAGGCGGAAGAGCACGAGGATCGCAAGGCGCGCGGCATATGGCTGAAGAAGAACAAGACGGCGCTTGCAGCGGTCTGCAAGGCGGTCATCGGCATCGAGGCCGGCGCCATCAAGCGCGCCGCCATGCAGCTGCAGATGAATCTGGCAACCAAGGCCTTCGGCATGAGAATGGAGATCGTCGCCTCCAAAGAGGAAGCGATGCAGCTTGCAGAGCGGATTCTCGAAGGAAGCGATACGGCAAATTCTCTTGCCGGCTAACTGATGTAATAGCTTGCGATGCTTTCGAGACAAAGACGAGCCGGACCGGCTGGGCGCAAGCTCGGCCGATCCGGTTTAGGGATGCGTGACAGCGACGATGATCAAGATGCCGACCGGCGCAGAAGCGCGGGCTCTTTCCACCCGAGCTCCGGGGCGATCGATGTCACGAAATCATGGAGAATCTGCCGGTACTCCTCGTCGTGAAATTCGTAGGGCAGTTCCAGCCGGAATTCGCCGACATAGGGCAAGATCGGATCTTTGCGCAAGCGCTCGAGAATCTCGTCCGACGAACCGACGATATCGCGGGCAAAGAGCGTGCGCCGCTCGCCTTGCGGCGAAAGCGTGCGTTCGTAGCGGCCGGCGGCATAGTCGGTATAGCGCTTGCGGGTGACTGCATCGGCACTGTCGAAGGGCACGATGACCCGGCCGAGCGCCACCCGCCTCCTCTCGCCACCGGAGGCGCGATAGGTTTCCACCTGCCGCGATTGCGCGACGAAGAAATCGTCGGTCTCCTCGCCGGTAGTGACATTGCCGATCAGCAGATTGAAGCCGTTGCGTCCGGCCCATTCGGCCGAGCGCAGCGAGCCGCCGCCATACCAGATGCGATCGATCAACCCTTTCGCAAAGGGCTGGAGACGCGGGCGTTGCGGACCGAACGGCGTCTTGATGACCGTGTCATGATTGCCGAGATAGGCGCCTCTCAGATTGTCGGCAAAGCGCAGAACTCTCTGATGGGAAAAATCATGGCTCTCCCAATCGCCGTCGAAAGCAAGTGGTCCGATCAGATCCGCATGCAGCGGGCGCCCGGCGCTCAGGCCGATATTCAGGCGTCCGCTCGAGAGGACATCCACGGTCGCCAGATCCTCGGCAAGCCGATAGGGGCTTTCATAGCCGATCGGTATGACAGCCGTTCCAAGCTCGATGTGACGCGTACGCTGTGTCGCCGCAGCCAGGAAAGCGCTGGCGGAAGAAATGCCGGGTTCAAGATGGCGCTGTCGAACCCAGGCGCTGTCAAATCCTCTCTCCTCGCCATATTCGAGCAATTGCAGGGTCTGCTCCAGACCGGCTAGCGGATTTTCGTCCGGATAGTTTCCTGGCGTGAGAAAGCCGATGTGGCTGATCGACGGGGCTGGGTGGCTCATGTGGCTATCTCCTCAATATTTCGGCAGGCCCGGCGGATTGGTTTCCGACGTCGGCAATGCTTCTTCGGCAAGGCGCCAATGGTCGAGGATCTTGGCGTAAGTGCCACCCTTGATCAGCCCGTTCGTGGCGAGGGTCAACGCAACAGCCAATCCGCTGCCCTTGCGCGTCGTGATCGCAACATCCGAGCGATCCGGCCAACCAGCGCTCAAGGTGCCCACACCTTTGATGTTCTTGTCGCGCGCGGCGATATAGACGAGCTGGGCGTGCGGTTGCACGATGACGTCGGCTCGATCCGAGCGGAGCGCGAGCAGGCTTGCCGCGTCGTCGTCATAATATTGCAGCTCTATCGGCTTCAGGCCGGCCTTCACATCCTCATCGCTCCATTTCAGCAGAATGCGCTCCTGATTGGTACCGGCGCCGACGATGATGCGCAGACCCGCTGCATCCTTCGGCTCCTTGATCGACGTGATCTTGCTGTCACTCTTGACGAAGAAACCGTGCAGGCCCTGGCGATAGGTGGAAAAATCGAACTTTTCCTTGCGCTGCTCGGTAACGCCGACATTGGAGATGACAGCATCGTACTTGCCCGAGGTCAGCCCGAGCGGCCAATCGACCCAGGCAACAGGCACGAGCTCGAGCTTCAAGCCAAGCGCATCGGCAACGGCGTAGGCGTAATCGGGATCGGCGCCGACAACGGTCTTCGCATCCGTTGCATAGGTCGCGAGCGGCGGACCGCCCGGTGCGACCGCCACGGTGAAGGTGCCCGGCGTCACGAATCTGAACTGCTTCGGGATCGCGATAATCGCCGCTTCGTTCTTTGTCGCGTGAATGCGGCCGGGCTGTTCCGGGCTGAGATCGAATTCGTCGGCCGCCTTTGCAACGCCAAATCCAATCAGGGAAATCGTCGTGACTGCAGCAAATATGATTTTGAGATTAGGAAGAATGAACACGAACGGGTAGCTCCATGGATAAAACAGAGAGCGAACCGGCGCGGGCCCCACCAACGCCGGTCCGCTCAGCCAACATTACGAACCGCTCTTCGGCAGGCCCGCAGGGTTGGTCTTAGATTGATCGACCCCTTCGGCGGTCAGGCTCCAGTGCTTTAGCACTTCGCCATACTTGCCGTCCTTGATCAGATCATTGAGTGCGAGGGTAATGGCGTCGGCAAGACCCGCGCCCTTCTTCGTCGTAACGGCGATTTCGGCCGTCAGCGGCCAGCCGCCGGAGACGATGCCGACAAGCTTTCGTGTGCCGTTGATGGAAGCGTTGTAGGCCTGCGTCGCATTCGGATTGAACTCGATGTCGGCTCGGCCGGACTGCAGCGCGAGATCGGCCGCGGCACGGTCATCGTAATATTGCACCTCGATGGGCTTCAAGCCGGCCGCCACATTCTGCCGATCCCATTCGAGGATGATCTTTTCCTGGTTTGTCCCGGCGCCGGTGATCACCTTGAGGCCGGCGACATCCTTCGGCTCCTTGATCGCGGTGATCTTGCTGTCGGCTTTCACGTAGAAGCCGAGCACATCCTTGCGGTAGGTCGAGAAATCGAACTTCTCCTTGCGTTCTTCCGTGACCGTCACGTTAGAAATGACGGCGTCGTACTTGCCGGAGGAGACGCCGAGCGGCCAGTCTTCCCAGGCGACCGGCACCAGCTCGAGCTGAAGTCCGAGGGAGTCGGCGATCAGCTGCGCAATATCCGGGTCGGCGCCGACGACCGTCTTCGCGTCGGTAGCATAGGTGGCGATCGGCGGATCCCAAGGGTTGATGGCTACAGTGAATTTGCCTGGATTGATGAACTTGAAACCGGGTGCGATCGCCTTGATCGCCGCCGCGTCTTTCTCCGCACGGACGCGATTGGACGTGTCCGGGCTCAGGTTGAACTTCTCGGCCGCACCTGCCGCGGTGCAGCTCATCGCCACGGCAGTCAGAACGCCCGCAACGACATACTTTGCTCTCTCGATGAATGTCATTTCCCTTCTCCTTTTCAATTATAGGTTGTTTATGTGAGCGTGTTGATAGTTACGCCTGCTGGGTCAGAGCGTCGAATGCCTGCTACCCTTAGAGAACCTTGGCGAGGAAGGCGCGAGTGCGGGGATGCCTCGCATCGTTGAAGACCTGTGTCGGAGATCCCGCCTCAACAACGTGTCCGCTTTCCATGAAGATGACGGTGTCGGCGACCTCCCGGGCGAACCCGATTTCGTGCGTGACGATCACAAGGGTCGTGCCGGTGCGCGCCAGCTCCTTGATCACGTCGAGAACTTCGCCGACGAGTTCCGGATCGAGTGCCGAGGTCGGCTCATCGAACAGCAGCACCTTCGGTCGCAGCGCCAGAGCTCGGGCGATGGCGACACGTTGCTGCTGGCCGCCGGAGAGCTGGCGCGGGTAGGCATCGATCTTGTCGCTGAGGCCGACGCGGGCAAGCAGTTCCTGCGCATAGGCAATCGCTTCATCGCGGCTCAGTCCGCGCACCTGGATAGGCGCCTCGATAATGTTTTCCAAAACAGTGAGATGCGGGAAAAGGTTGAAGTTCTGGAAGACCATACCGATGTCGGTTCGGCGTTTCAGAATGTCCTTTTCCTTGAGCTCGTAGAGTACGTCGCCCTTCCGTGTGTATCCGACAAGTTCGCCGTCCACGGAGATAAAGCCGCGATCGACACGTTCCAGGTGATTGATGGCGCGCAGCAGCGTCGATTTTCCCGAACCAGAAGGGCCTATGACTGCCGTCACGCTGCCGGCTGGCAGGTTGAGCTCGATATCGTCGAGGACCTTCAGCGTGCCGAAGCTCTTCGAAATGCCGTGGATGCGCACGGCCCCGCCCTTGGCGCGCCAGTCGGCGGCATTTTTCTGGCTTCCAAGGGTTACGCCGCCTGCCCTTGCAGATGTGACAGTCGGCGCACGGCGCAGCCGCTGAAAATAGGACTGGAACGGCAAGGGCGTCGGATTGCGCACCGCGCCCCTGGAGAAATAGCGCTCGATATAGTGCTGCGCGATCGACAGCACCGTCATGATGACGAGATACCAGACCGTCGCCACCATCAGCAGCGGAATGACTTCCAGATTGCGGCGATAGATGACCTGCACCGTGTAGAAGAGTTCCGGCAGGGCGAGCACGTAGACCATGGAGGTGCTCTTGGCGAGGCCGATGATCTCGTTGAAGCCCGTGGGCAGGATGGAGCGCATCGCCTGCGGCAGAACGATACGGAAAGCCTGTCTGCGGCGAGACAGACCAAGGGACGCGGCCGCTTCCAACTGGCCCTGATCGACCGACAGGATGCCACCGCGAACGATTTCTGCGAAGAAGGCAGACTGGTTCAATGTCAGACCGAGGAAGGCGGCCGCAAACGGCGTCAGGAGCTGCGTGGTCGGATAATCGAACAGAACCTTGTCGGTGAAGGGAACGCCGATGCTAATGGTTTCATAGAGATAGCCGAGATTGTTGAGAACCAGCAGCAACACGATCATCGGGATCGAGCGCAGCAGCCAGATGTAGCCCCAGGAGAGGCTTGCGAGCAGCGGCGACTTCGAGACACGCGCCAGCGCCAGCGCGGTTCCGAGAATGGAGCCCGACACCGCCGCAAGCGCGGTCAGAAGCAATGTCCTGCCGAGACCCACCAGCACCGGTTCCGCAAAGAACCATTCGGCAAAGACACCCCAACCCCAACGCGGATTGGTGAAGGTGGAGTAGAGGACGACCGCTATGACGAGCGCGGCAAAGATCGTGCCGGCGGCGCGTCCAGGGTGCCTCGCGGGCACGATGCGATAACGCGAATAATCAGTCTTCGTCTCTGCGGTTTCAGTGCCTCGATCGACACCCGCAAAATCCGTCGTCAGCGCCATGATGCGTATCCCTTATGATTATGATTGATGCTGTCCGCCGTCATCGGCCGGCAGCGGCCAGGCGCTGCTGCGAGCCGGAGGCTTCGGCGACATAGGACAAGGCCAGGTGGCTGATATCCTTCTCGAAGGGCAGGCTCTTGTAGACTTCCGGATCCACCGAAGTGTCGAAGAGTGCTGTGTAGCCATTGGTGAGATAGAGGCCGACCGCCTCGGGCTGCCGGAAGCCTGTCGTCAGGTAGATACGGCGATAGCCCTGCCGTCCTGCCTGCGCTTCCAGTTCCACCAGCAGCTTCCGTGCCAATCCCTGACGACGCAGGTCATGCCGGGTCCAGATCCGTTTGAATTCCGCCGTCTGATCGTCGTAGTGCTTGAATGCCCCGCCGCCGATCGTTTCGCCATCCCGCAAGAGGAGCAGGAAGTTGCCATTCGGCGGTGCAAAAGCTTCCGGCGGATAGCGGTTCAGTTCAGCCGCCGCCCCCTCGGCATTGAAATAGGTGCCGTAACGGCTGTCATATTCATGGATCAGTTCGTCGATCAGCGGCTTGGCGCGCGGGTCCAGCGTGGTCGTATAAAGAAACGTGTCGCTCATGTCGTTCGTCACCCGTTGTCATTCGCGAGGAAGGTTTCGGTGAGCCGTACCCAGTAGCGGGCCGCCGGTGCGATGATGGCGTCGTTGAAGTCGTAGCGGGCGCTGTGCAGCGGCGCGCTGTCGCCATTGCCGACGAAGAGATAGCTTCCAGGCTTGGCCTGCAGCAGGAAGGCGAAATCCTCGCTTGCTGTGCGCGGCCGGAAATTTGCCTCCACGACGGAGGGTCCGAACGCCTGCAATGCGACATCGCGGGCGAAATCGGTTTCTTCCGCGTGATTGAAGAGCGCGGGAAAACCAAGGCGATAGTCGACGTCAGCCATCGCGCCGAAGCTTTCCGCCTGGGCACGCGCCAGCGCGACAATCCGCTCCTGCAATCTGGCGCGCACCTCTTCATTGTAAGCGCGCATGGTCAGCTTCATCTCGACGCTTTCCGGGATGACGTTGGAAGCCGAACCGGCGTGAATGGAGCCGACCGTCGCAACCGCCATCTCCTGCGGATCGATATTGCGTGAAACGACGCTCTGAAGGGCGGTGATGAAAGAGGCCGAAGCCAAGACGGGGTCGACGGAACGATGCGGTTCAGCACCGTGGCCGCCCTTTCCGACGATCCTGATGACCGCCTTGTCGACGGAGGCCATAGCCGGACCGGCGACGAAGCCGAATTGCCCCGCCGGCACGCCGGGCCAATTGTGCAGGCCGAAGACGGCATCGACCGGGAAGCGATCGAAAAGCCCTTCCGACAGCATCTTGCGCGCACCCGCGCCAATCTCCTCGGCCGGCTGGAATATCAGCCGCAGGGTGCCGCTGAAGCTGCCGCTTTCGGCGAGATAGCGGGCAGCGGCCAGCAGGATCGACGTATGCCCGTCATGCCCGCAGGCATGCATGACGCCGGGGTTGCTGCTAGCATAGTCAAGCCCGGTCGCCTCTTCGATCGGCAGAGCATCCATATCGGCGCGGATGCCGATGCTGCGGTTCCCATCGCCTCGCCTCAAGGTCGCGACAACGCCTGTGCCGGCTATGCCTGTCGTGACCTCGTAGCCCCAATCACCAAGCAGCGCCGCCACCTTCTTGGCGGTTCGGTGCTCCTGAAAGGCAAGCTCGGGATATTGATGCAGATCGTGCCGCAGCTCGATGATCTCATCGAGATAGGCGGCAATGCCCCTCTCGACTGGGTCACTAATCGAAGCAGTCTTGATAATGGCGTTCATGGTCGTCATCCCGGCTCAGGCGCCAACGGCCTTTGCTGATACGATGCTCTCCGGCTGCGCGGCATAACGGCTGTCGCGGAATGGCAGGCCTAGGTGGTCACGCAGCGTCTCGCCCTTTAATACCGGGTCGAAATAGCCGCGCTCGGTGAGGATCGGTAGGACGTGCCTGGAGAAATCGCTGAAACCTTCACCGATCACCGGGAATCCGAGGATGAAACCGTCGGCGCCTTCTTCATCCACCCAGCGGATGATCTCGCCGGCAATGTGTTCCGCCGTGCCGATGAAGGCGGTGCGCGGCGTTGCCGCATCGAGCGCCACCTCGCGCAGGGTCAGCCCCTTTTCCCGCGCGGTTTTCTTGATCCGGTCGGTGGTTGCGCGGAAATTGTTGCGGCCGATATCGCCGAGATCGGGGAACTGTTCATCCAGCGGATAGGCGCTGAAATCGTGATGATCGAAGAAGCGGCCGAGATAGGCGAGCGCTTCTTCAATGGTGACGAGATTGCGAATCTTCCGGTACTTGGCTTCCGCCTCCTCCTGCGTCGCGCCGACGATCGGACCGATGCCCGGAAAGATGCCGACATCGGCGGCACTGCGGCCATGCGCGATCGCGCTCTGCTTGACCTGCTTGTAGAATACCTTGGCATCTTCGAGCGGTCCGCCATTGGTGAAGACGGCGTCGGCATGCTTGCCGGCAAGACGAATGCCGGAATCGGAAGCACCGGCCTGAAAGACAACCGGCTGCCCCTGCTTGGAGCGGCCGATATTGAGAGGGCCCTCGATCCGGAAGAAGCGGCCTTTGTGGTTCAGGCGGTGCAATTTGGACTTGTCGGCGTAGACACCGGTTTCGCGACTGCGGACGAAGGCATCGTCATCCCAGGAATCCCACAGGCCCTTGATCGCATCGAGATATTCGTCGGCGATCTCGTAGCGCAACTCGTGCTCGGGATGTTCGCGGCTGTAATTGCGACCCGAACCTTCGAGCGGCGACGTCACCGCGTTCCAGCCAGCGCGACCGCCGCTGATGAGATCGAGCGAGGCGAACTGCCGGGCGATGGTGAAGGGGTCGCTGTAGGAGGTCGAAACCGTGCCGACGAGGCCGAGCTTCGTCGTAAAGGCGGCAAGCGCCGAAAGGATGGTCAGCGGCTCGAAGCGATTGAGGAAATGCGGGATCGACTGCTCGTTGATGTAGAGCCCGTCCGCGACGAAGGCGAAGGCGATGCCCGCCTCCTCCGCCTGCCGAGCCGTTTTGACGAAGAAGTTGAGATTGGTGCTGGCGTCGGCGGGGACGCTCGGATGCTTCCAAGCATTCATGTGGCTGCCTGGGCCTTGCAACATAATACCGAAGGTGACGTGTTTTTGAGCCATGATATCCTCCTGGGACAGGCCGCTCAGGCAACGAGGGAAAGGCGCTCTTTGGCGAGCAGTTCTATGGAGTTGAGCCGTTCGGCTGCGGTCAGCGCAGGCGTGTCGAGCACGAATTCCTCGACGCCGTAGCGGCGATGGAGCGCGTCAAGTTCGTCGCGGATGCGCGCTGCGGTGCCATGCAATACGCTTGGCACTTTCTCCTCGGTCCGAAAGTCAGAGAAACCTGCCTGTCGGGCAAATTCCGCAGCCTGCTCCTGCGAGCCGACATTGACGCTCTGACCATTGGGCAGGAAGAGCTTGACGATGCGCAATTGGCCGACGCGCTCGCGGGCGTAGGCTTCGCTTTCGGCGGCAAAAGCGGCGAGTGCCAGTATCGGAACCTTGCCGCCGGTCGCCTGATCGTAGGCTTCGAAAGTCTTCCGGAGATTTTCGGGATCGCCATTCAGATGCCCGGCGAATACCAGTCTCCAGCCTTTCTCCGCGGCAAGCTTTGCGCTTTCGACGCTGGCTCCAAGAAGGAAGCGCTCCGGCGAACTCGGCGGGAACGGCGTAGCCAAGGCGCCATCGGCATGAGGATCTGCCGCGAGATAGGTATTTATATCCGACAGCTGATCGGCGAAATCGGGCTTCTTCTCGGGATCGAAGGCGAGTTGTAGCGCCCGGGTCGACAGCGGGAACCCGCCCGGGGCCTTGCCGACGCCGAGATCGATGCGGCCGGGCGCCAGCGACGCCAGGAGATTGAAGGCCTCAGCAACCTTGTAGGCGCTGTAATGCTGCAGCATCACGCCGCCGGAGCCGAGACGGATCTTCGAGGTTCTGGCCAGAAGATAAGCAATCAGAACCTCCGGCGCGGAACTTGCCAGGTTCGCCATATTGTGGTGCTCGGCAAGCCAGAAGCGATGGTAGCCCAGTTCTTCCGCCCTGATCGCCAGGCGCGTCGTGGCGCCGAGTGCATCGGTGGCGCTAAGCCCCTGTTCGATCGGGCTCTTGTCGAGGAGGCTGAGAAGATAAGACATGCCGTTCATCCATGTTTGCGCCCATGCCGACTGTTCGTCGCATAGTCTATAAAAAACATAGATTTTAAGTTATTTAAGAAACAGCTTTCTTTTTCTTTCGCCGGATGGGGAAAAATTCGGTGGTTGCTGGAAGATTGTGGATGGGGTCGTAACAAATGTCACCCCAACCGGGATTAGGCGACCACTTGCGCCCTTAAAAATGTCACGGACGAATAGCTGCCGCGAAATGGGGCTTTGCGTCAGAAGGTCGAAAGAGGAAACTGCGTCTTCCGATTCAAATGGTTAGAGGTTCGAAGTCTATTGGGTTCGGCAATTGTTCAGTTTCACGACGCTCTGATCCAGATTTGCGTCTTGGTGAATCCGCGTTGGTTTGGGCCTAAGAGCCTAGGTTTGGTAGTTTTTCCGCGTTATGTGTGAGCCTGATGTATGGGACGCCCATCCGGTGCCATTCCATTATGGCTATCATTCCAAGGCTGCGCTGTCCTCTATGATCAAACTAGTACCCCCTACAGGTTTGCGCCTAGGGGCGTCGCCTTAGTAGTTTCTTCGCTGTCCGACATCAGCGCCCTTGAGACAGAATTGGTTTAATTGAGAAGAGAGGATTTTCGGCTCATCGTAGCTCTATCAAAGGAAGCGAAGATGA
>NZ_RAIN01000033.1:0-30318 GCF_003610155.1 Rhizobium sp. WW_1 | reverse complement strand
GGCTCGCCCGTTGAAATCGTTGCTGCATAGCTGATCCTCCGATGAACCAGCAGAAGCATCATCCTCAACAGCAGCAAATGTGAGTCAGAGCCCAATTTTGACCCCCCACCTGTTTCGTCTGACCATCCGTCTTTTGCTGACGGATGGAGGGGGAGTTGAAGCGAGTGGATACGATTGCGCGTGTTCGTCGAGCCTTCCATGTTCAGGGCTGGTCGGTGAAGAAGATCGTTCGGGAGCTGCATGTGTCCCGCAACACGGTGCGCAAGATTCTGCATTCCGATGATACTGACTTTTCCTACGAGCGAGAACGCCAGCCGCTACCGAAGACCGGGGCTTGGAAAGCCGAGATCGAGCGCTTCCTGGCCGCGAACGAAGGCAAGCCACCTCGCGAGCGACTGACGCTGATCCGGATTTACGAAGAGCTTCGGGCACTGGGTTACGACGGTAGTTACGATGCGATCCGCCGCTATGCGAAGGGATGGTCAAAGGACCGGGGTGCCGTGACGGCCGAGGCCTACGTGCCGCTCTATTATGCGCCCGGCGAGGCTTATCAGTTCGACTGGAGCCATGAGATCGTTCTGATCCAGGGCGTGACGACGACGGTGAAGGTTGCGCATGTCCGGCTCTGCCACAGCCGGATGATGTTCGCGCGGGCCTATATGCGTGAAAGCCAGGAGATGGTCTTCGACGCCCACGACAAGGCCTTCGACTTCTTCCGTGGCACCTGCACGCGCGGCATCTATGACAATCTAAGGACGCCTCCCGGGCGAGGTGAACATTTGGCGGCACTCGGCATTGGATGCGTGAATCTATCCGGCCTATCGCTGGAGCTATCACGCTCCTGGCCTTGATGGAGTCCGCTACTTCTGTCCTTATAACATGATCGACCTTTTTGGCCTTGTCGTAGATCAGGATCCGAAGCTGCGGTCCGTGCCGTTACGCCATCAGTTCTTACCTCGCATTCATCATCGCCTTATAGGCAATGATTGGCAAATAACTATTGTGCGGCATAGCGCTCCTGTCGCGTGAGCAAGGCCCATGCTACCCGTGCGGTCTTGTTGGCAAGCGCCACGATTGCTTTATTAAATCCCCGGCGAGCGACTAGCTCTTTCAGCCACTGCGATCGGCGATCGTCGTGACTGGCAAGTCGGCTGATGACTGCGCGTGCACCATGGATCATCTGGCGACGTAGATAATGGTTCGCTCGGCGGCCAATTCCACCAAGCCGTGGTTTGCCGCCAGTCGAGTATTGTCGCGGGACCAGTCCGATCCAAGCCGCCAGCTCTCGTCCGGATTTGAAGTGACGTCCGTCCTCAACGCTAGCAACCAGTGCCGTTGCAATGATTGGACCGACGCCTGGCAGTTCGGACAAGTGGCGGCAATCTTCTCGCTCGCGGCAAATCTCGGTAATCTTCCTGTCGAGCCTGGCAACTCGGTCATTCACATCGGTGAGTTGGTCGAGGAGTTCGAGGAATAGCTCGCGCCCGAGATCGGAGAGAGCCGCATTCTCGATAGCCGAGGGTGCCTGGGATGCAAAGCGCCACGGTCCTTGCGGCAAAACGATTCCATATTCGGCGAGAAGGCCTCGAGCGTGGTTGATCAGCGACGTACGCTGTACGATCAGACGCTCTCTAATTCTATGCAGCGACTGAAGGTCTTGCTGTGCGGTGGACTTCACCGGTACGAACCGCATGGTTGGACGTGTCGCAGCTTCATAAATTGCCGCAGCATCTACGGCGTCGTTTTTGGAGCCGCGAACGAAGGGCTTCACAAAGCGAGGGTTGATGAGCAGCACCTCTCGCGCATTATCTTTGAATTCCCGCCCCCAGTGATGCGCACTGGCGCACGCTTCCATAGCAATAGTCTTTGGAGCGAGTGCGTTAACAGTCTCGGCCAACTTCGATCTGCTGACCTTGCGCGACAAAATAGCGCCATCTGCACCAATGCTGTGCAGATGAAACGACGACTTTCCGAGATCGATCGCGAGCAATTCGAATGTCATGACTTCCTCCTTTGGTTGGCCTTTCATTCTGAAGGTTCGGAGGGAGGCGTCCATCCCATAACATGAAGACGGCGGTGGAGGCTGTCTTTATCGGCAAGGAACGGCTCTACAATCGCCGTTTCCTGCAGATGTGCAGCCATTATCTCGTCCACCCCGTAGCCTGCACGCCAGCATCCAGCTGGGAGAAGGGACAGGTCGAGAACCAGGTCGGCCTTGTGCGCGAGCAGTTTTTTACGCCGCGTCTCAGAGTCAAAAGCCTGGAGGAACTGAATGTCTGGCTGCTCGATAAATGCGTTGCCTATGCCAAGGCTCATAGCCAACCCGAACAGACGGCGCAGACAGTTTGGCAGATGTTCGAAGCCGAACGCAGCAGCCTCGTGCGCTACGTTGGCCCATTCGATGGCTTCCACAGCGTTCCGGCCTCGGTGTCGAAGACCTGCACCGTCCGCTTCGACAACAGCAAATACTCGGTCCTGTCGACTGCCGTTGGTCGCCCCGTCGAGCTTCATGCCTATGCGAACCGGATCGTCATCAAGCAGGATGGGGTGACGGTCGCGGAACATCAGCGCAGCTTTGGCCGCGGCGATACCGTCTATGATCCCTGGCATTACATCCTTGTCCTCGCTCGCAAACCCGGTGCCTTGCGCAACGGTGCTCCTTTCCGGGAATGGGTTTTGCCAGCCGCGATGGAGAAGGTTCGCAAGCGGTTGAAGAGCGTCGATGACGGTGACCGACAGATGGTCACCATACTCGGATGCGTGCCCGCCGATGGTCTTGCTGCGGTCGAGGCAGCTTGCCAGGAGGCGCTTGAGCACGGTGTCAGGAGGCCCCCGGCATGACCTCAGACCAAGCCAAGTAACATGGGTTTCAAGAACTGGCTCCGCATGCGCTGTAATGGGACTATCACTTCTGGTTTAGAAACTCCTTAGCTGCGGCGTGTAGGTCAGGGTGTGCCCATTGGTCGCACGTGCCTGCGGAACAAGTGAACCATACGTCTAGCGCCTCGCTATCATGTGGGTGGTCTATCTGAGCATGTCTATTGTACTGACAGACCACGAGATTGTTATAAAACCGATCGGTCCGGAAAAAAGTGAGGGAGACCTGGGTGGGATCTATTAAACAACCCGTTTCCTCCAGTACCTCGCGCGCGCCAGCCTCCTGCCAGGTCTCCCCGCGCATTTGATATCCGCCTGGAAGACCCAGGAGACCGTACCCCGGATCCCGAGCACGGCGGATCACAAGCAGCTGCCGTTGTTCGTTGTAAACGAGGACGAAGACCGTCGTTAGGGCGTTATCGTAAGTTTTCATGTTCGCTTTCATGGGATTGCTAGTCAGTCGGACACTCCGGCGGCAACCTTTGTACCATTTGCGAGCGCGTGGTCACATTTCTTGGCTGAAGCACTTCGACGCTGAACGGAATACAAGCAAATCCGCACCGCCCCCCCCAGATACCCAGAGAGTAAATGTCGCCCCGAGGGTAAAACCGATTCGCTCGCGCCTGCGTATACCGGGTATCAGCAACTACGGACAATGTTGCTCAACTGTTAATCGGTAGAGGGATGCGATAATCATGTTCGACCATCTCGACGCGTCGATTTTTGCCAGGGCGCAGTTCGCTTTCACGGTTTCATTTCACATTATCTTCCCAGCCTTCTCTATTGGGCTTGCTAGTTATCTCGCTGTTTTAGAGGGTCTTTGGCTTTGGAAGAAAGAGCAAGTCTATCTGGAACTTTTCAATTTCTGGAAAACAATATTTGCGGTCGCGTTTGGTATGGGCGTCGTCTCCGGCATCGTTATGTCTTACCAGTTCGGAACCAATTGGAGCGTATTTTCCGACAAGGCCGGCCCCGTGATCGGCCCACTCATGGGCTATGAGGTGTTGACCGCGTTTTTTCTCGAGGCGGGCTTCCTGGGTGTCATGTTGTTTGGGCTAGATCGGGTCGGCCCGAAGCTCCACTTCGTTGCAACCTGCATGGTCGCCGTCGGGACCCTCATATCTGCGACCTGGATATTGGCCGTTAACTCATGGATGCAGACACCTGCAGGCTTTGGTTTAAACGATGTTGGGCAATTCATTCCGCTTGACTGGTGGGCCATTATTTTCAACCCATCGTTTCCCTACCGTTTCGTACATATGGTCTTGGCCGCGTATCTTACCACCGCGTTTGTCGTCGGTGCCGTCGGCGCTTGGCATCTTTTGAAAAACACGGCGCCCCGACGTTCCCGAACGATGTTCTCGATGGCCATGTGGATGGCGACAATCGTGGCTCCAATCCAGATCGTTGCAGGAGATGCACACGGGCTTAACACGCTCGAGCACCAGCCTGCCAAGGTGATGGCGATGGAGGGCCACTACGATAGCCATCCAGGCGGTGCGCCTCTGATCCTGTTTGGCATCCCAAATCCATCGGAAAAGCGTATCGATTACAAAGTCGAAATTCCAAAGATGTCGAGCCTCATCCTCAAGCATGATCTCAACGCCCCGTTAGCCGGCCTCGACACGATACCCGAAGAACGCCAGCCCCCAGTCGCCGTTCTATTCTGGTCGTTTCGTGTGATGGTCGCGATCGGATTTGCCATGCTCGGCATGGGCGCTTGGAGTTTATGGTGCCGTTGGCGCGATACGATGGGGACCAACCAATGGCTCCATCGGGCAGCTGTTGGAATGGGCCCCGCAGGCTTCGTCGCCGTGCTGTCAGGCTGGCTCACAACAGAGGTTGGACGTCAGCCATTCACGGTCTACGGTCATTTGTTGACGGCAGATTCAATGTCTCCCATTCAGGCCCCTGCTGTTGCGGCATCGCTTCTCGCATTCGTCGTGGTCTATTTCGTGGTCTTTGGCGCCGGTACGTTCTACATTCTGCGTCTGATGAAGCGTCTGCCGCGCGACCCAACGCCGGTGCTTGAAGAGGGACCACTTCGGACAACCGGTATCACGCCTGGTCCGATGGCTGGAACCCATGGGAGTGCGCATCATGGAAATTGATCTGCCGATCGTTTGGGCGGGCATTATCGCCTTCGCGGTTATCGCTTATGTACTCTTGGACGGCTTTGATCTCGGCGTCGGCATACTATTTCCGCTTTTTACAGAAAAGAGAGATAGGGATGTCATGATGAATTCCGTGGCGCCTGTTTGGGATGGCAACGAAACATGGCTGGTGCTTGGGGGAGGCGGTCTGTTGGCTGTTTTTCCTTTGGCCTACGCGACGATCCTGCCCGCTTTGTATGCGCCGATCATCGCCATGCTGCTCGGTCTTGTCTTCCGAGGTGTTGCCTTCGAATACAGATGGCGAACCCAGCGCGGCGAGTTTCTCTGGGACTGGGCTTTCGCCGGTGGTTCTATTCTCGCCGGCTTCTCGCAAGGTGTGGCTCTCGGGGCGCTGGTGCAAGGTGTTCCGGTTGCAAACCGCTCATATGCTGGCGCATGGTGGGACTGGCTAACACCGTTTTCGGTCACAACCGGCATTGCGCTTGTCACTGGATATGGCCTGCTCGGAGCTACCTGGCTTGTCATGAAGACACGCGGTACCCTGAACGAAAAATCGCGAATTATTGCGACACGTGCGTGCATCGGCCTCATCGTCGCTATGGGTCTTATAAGTATCTGGACACCATTCTTAAACGCCGTTTATTTCGACCGCTGGTTCAGTTCTCCGACAGTAATTTTTAGCGTTATAGTGCCGCTTTTGGTCGCCTCGTGTTTTGCGGTACTGCTCCACGGGATAAGAAAAAAGCGTGATGCGCAGCCTTTCATTGCTGCGCTGGGGTTGTTTGTTCTCGGCTATATAGGCATCGCGATCAGCTTTTATCCGTTTATTGTACCGGGCTCGGTCACGATATGGGACGCTGCGGCACCAGATAGCAGCCTCGCATTTCTACTTGTAGGAGCGGTCGTGTTGGTACCGATGATCCTGTTTTATACAGGATATGCCTACTGGGTTTTCCGTGGAAAGGTGGATCCTGAAGAGGGGTATCATTGATGAAGGAGACGAGTCTGCCGCGAAAATTGCTTTGGTTCGTTACTCTTTGGGGAGCTGGCGTATTCACGGTCAGTCTAGTTGCCATTTTTATCAAAGCGTGGCTGACTTTGTAGACTGGAAAGTAAGCTATTTTCGCCCGGATCGATATACAATTTCTCAGGGCAACTTTGTACTGCTGGGAACGGGATAAAGATGTTTCGAGATCTAAACGAATATAGGCCTCGTCGCCCTGAACCGCCGGACAGGAAGCCGCAGCAGCTCACGCGAAAGCAGGAAAACGTTATTTTCACAGTGATATTCTTCAACGTCGTTATGGCACTCTTTGGACCTTTTTGCGGCTCATCCGTAATCGAAGCCGTGATCTCAGTTTTCGGACGTTTTTAGTTCGGTCGCTGCTCAACCCACATCTGAGCGGCATTCGCCGATATTCGCAAGGCTTGTTTTCTAAGCTGGCGAACACCGGATAGTTAAACCGAGTCACGCGTCGTCAAGCGGGCCGGACTTTACTGCGACGGTGTTCCGACGACCGTCACCGGAACGCCCTTGTAGGAAGGCGTGCCCGACTGGTGGTCGAAGTGGCGGAGCGACATCACGGCGTTCATCTCCGGATAGTAGCCGGCGATCGATCCCTGCGGGATGTCGTAGGCCACGGCCGTAAAGCCGCTGACGACATGATCCTCGGGATCATCAGAAATCAGCCCGCGGATATCGATACGGTCGCCATCCTTCAGGCCGCGGCGTGCGAGGTCGCCGGCATTCATTAAGATCACGTCGCGCCGACCGAAGACACCGCGGTAGCGATCGTCGAGGCCATAGACCGTCGTGTTGTACTGATCGTGGCTGCGGATCGTCGTGAGCACGAGTGCCTGCTTGCCCTCCAATGCCGGGTCTTCCGCGAGGCCGGGCGCCAGCAGGAAATTCGCCTTGCCGCTTTCGGTGTTCCAGCGGCGAAAAGAGGCGGCGACATCGAGGCGGAAGCCACCGAGCTTGCGCACCCGCGTGTTGAAATCGGCAAAGTCGGGAAAAACGACCTCGATCTTGTCGCGGATGCGGTCGTAATCGCCGATCAGGCCGTCCCAGTCGATGCTGTGACGACCACCGAGTGTCGCCTTGGCGATCCCGGCGATGATCGCGGGCTCGGAGCGGAGCAGCTCACCGGGCGGATTGAGGAAGCCGCGCGATGCATGCACCATCGACATCGAATCCTCGACAGTCACCGCCTGCGGCCCGGAGGCCTGTGTGTCGAGGTCGGTGCGGCCGAAACAGGGGAGAATGATCGAGGTCTTTGCCTTGAGAAGCTGCGAACGGTTCAGCTTGGTGGCGATATGGACCGCGAGATCAAGCTTGCGCATGCCTTCGAACGTGGCGTGGTGATCCGACATGGCGACCGCCAGGTTGCCGCCGAGGCAGATCAGCGCCTTCGACTGGCCGGCGATGATCGCTTCGATCGCTTCGATGGCGTTATGGCCCTTGTCTGATTTCGGCCGGAAGCCAAAGGCGCGCTCCATGCCGTCGATCAGCGCCTTGTTGGGAATTTCGGTGATGCCGACCGTGCGGTCGCCCTGGACGTTGGAATGGCCGCGGATCGGCGCGATGCCGGCGCCCTGGCGGCCCAGATTGCCGCGCAGCATCAGCAGGTTGGCAATCTGCTGAACGTTCTGCGTTCCGCGGGCGTGCTGGGTGATGCCCATGCCATAGCATATGATGACATTCTTCGCTTTGACGTAGACGGCGGCGGCTCTCTCGATCGCCTCTCTCGAGAGACCGCTTGCCGCGGTGATCTCATCCCAGCTGGTTGAAGCGATGTCGGCGCGCAGTGCATCGAAGCCTGCGGTATGCTCGCTGATGAAGGCCCTGTCGAGCACCCCGGAACCGCCGGCATCGATATCCCGCTGATCCGTCTCAAATATCGCCTTCATCATGCCCTTGAGCGCACCAAGGTCACCGCCAACGCGGAGCTGGTGATAGGCCGAGGCGATCGGTGTCGAGGACATCGTCACCATCTCGATCGGGTCCTGCGGGGCAGCGAAGCGCTCGAGCGCCCGCTCCTTCAGTGGATTGAAGACGACGATCGGCACGCCACGGCGCGAGGCCTCGTGCAGGGTCGTCATCATGCGTGGATGATTGGTGCCGGGGTTGTGCCCGAAGGAAAAGATCGCATCCGCATGGTGGAAATCTTGAAGCGTCACCGTTCCCTTGCCGACGCCGATCGATTTAGGCAAGCCGACGCTGGTTGCCTCGTGGCACATGTTGGAACAGTCGGGGAAATTGTTGGTCCCGTAGCCGCGGACGAAGAGCTGGTAAAGGAAGGCAGCCTCGTTTGACGCCCGCCCGGAGGTGTAGAATTCGGCTTCGTCCGGGTCGGCAAGCTTGTTGAGTTCGGCGGCGATCTGTGTAAACGCGTCGTCCCAGGCTATAGGCTCGAAATGGTCACTGGCAGGATTATATCTGAGCGGCGATGTCAGCCGCCCGGCATCCTCGAGCTGGTGGTCCGTCCAGCTCCAGAGTTCGGCGACGCTGTGCTGTTCGAAGAAGGCGGTGTCCGTCCGCTTCGCCGTGGATTCCCAGGTGATCGCCTTGGCGCCGTTCTCGCAGAATTCGAAGGACGATGTGTGTTTCGGGTCGGGCCAGGCGCAGCCGGGACAGTCGAAGCCCTCGGGCTGGTTGGCCTTGAGCAGCGTCCGGCTGCCCTGGGCAACGATCTGCTGATGCGCCAGCGTCTTGGCCACTGCCTTCAACGCATCCCAGCCACCAGCGGGGTGATCGTAGCGCTCGATCCCTTCTGGACGCTGATCTTTCATGGATATGCTCCCGGTTCGTGTTAAAACTCAAGTGCGACCTGCCAGACTATGGCTACGATACGGCAGCCACGCGCTTTTGGGTACCATGCAAGTTCTTTTGACATCCAACAATCATCGTGATGGTCCCCTAATTGTTCAGGTTCAAAAGGCTGGACACGGTGAAAATGTCTTTGTCACCACGGCCGCAGAGATTGACGATGATGATCTTTTCCGGCGTCATGAGTGGCGCTCTCTTCATAACCTCGGCGATTGCATGAGACGGCTCCAGCGCCGGAATGATGCCTTCTACGACTGAGAGAAACTGGAATGCCTCCAGCGCTTCGAGATCGGTTGCGGATGCGTAACTGACACGTCCGCTTTCCTTGAGCCAGGAATGCTCAGGCCCAACGCCCGGATAATCAAGGCCGGCGGAAATTGAGTGTCCCTCGTTTATTTGCCCGTCTTCATCTTGCAAAAGATACGTTCGGTTTCCGTGCAGAACGCCAGGCTGACCCTTCGTCAGCGATGCGCAATGTTCGAATGTATCAAGCCCTTTGCCGGCAGGCTCAACGCCTAACATGGAGACGCCAGGATCGGCGAGGAACGGGTGGAACAAGCCGATCGCATTTGAACCGCCGCCGACAGCCGCGACCAAGAGATCTGGCAGGCGCCCCTCTCGCTCCAAAATCTGCGCACGCGCCTCTCTGCCGATCACGGATTGCAAGGTTCTCACCATTTCCGGATAGGGATGAGGCCCCGCTGCGGTTCCGATCAGATAGTAGGTGTCGTCGACGTTCGAGACCCAATCGCGCAACGCCTCGTTCATCGCATCCTTGAGGGTGCAGTTGCCCGAGGTCACGGATCGTACCTCGGCGCCCAGTAGCCTCATTCTGAAGACGTTGGGCGCCTGTCGCTCGATGTCTGTCGCGCCCATGTATATAACGCATTGGAGACCGAAGCGGGCAGCCATCGTGGCGGTGGCGACACCGTGCTGGCCCGCGCCTGTCTCGGCGATGATGCGGCGCTTGCCCATCCGCAGGGCAATCAGAATCTGGCCGAGACAGTTGTTGATCTTATGCGAACCCGTGTGATTAAGCTCGTCCCGCTTCATGTAAACACGCGCGCCGCCAAGGCGCTCACTCAAGCGTTCAGCGAAATAAAGCGGACTGGGTCGGCCGACATAAGTTCGCGACATTTCGTCAAGCTGATCCCAGAAAGATTGGTCGGTCTTCGCTGCCTGCCAATTCTCGGTCACTGCGATCAGCAGTGGCATGAGCGTCTCCGCCACGAAGCGCCCACCAAACTTTCCGAAAAAACCGTTTTCGTCAGGCAAGGCGTTGGCGTTTACTGACATCGGATACATACTCTCACTCCTGGAATATCGTTCAATATGGAGTTGCCGGAATTCGGATCTCGCAAAAGGTAGGCTTGCAGCTCAACAATAACGCCCAAGCATTTGCTTCAGCGACAGTTTAGCACGCATATTGACCATCAGAAGCGAAGTACCACTGATCTTCCGCTGGATGAACAGTTTGTCCGGCGACGGCAGTTGCCAGCTGGAGCGATCTGATAGCAGCGAGGTGGCCCTATCCCGGATCAATCCCACGAACTTTCGATCGGCAAAATCAAAAATGCCATCGCCGCTCTTTTGCAGCTGAGCGACAACGATCTCGATAATCTCGTTAACTTCATGCGGGTGCTGGGTGGCTTGTGACGCGGAAACAAACCCCATAGTCATCAATGCATCACGAATGGAAGTCACGTCTTCGGTAAGCGTAGCGCGCAGCAGCCTCCGATAGTCAGCGGCACTTTCGGCTTCGATGACACGGGTCGCACCGAAGTCGAGTAGCGCAATACGTCCGGTCTCTTTTTGCCAACGATAGTTTGCGAAGTTCGGATCCGTCTGCATCAGGCCAAACTCCAACAGTTCTCGCAGCACGAGATCGAGTAGCGCGCCCATCGCCTCGTTTCGTATCGTCTGCGGAGCCGCAATCAGCGTCTCAATCGGCGCGGCCTCGAGGAAATCCATAGGAAGTACGGTCGGGTGCAGCAATCCATCCGCAGGTTTTGGTACGATGAAACGGCCGTCGCCTCTAAGCAGATCTTGATAGCGAACCATCATGTTCGCCTCACGCAGATAGTCGGCCTCGTCATGCAACTGACGCTTTGCCTCGGCGAGATACGGCGCGATATCGAGGGCGGACGGAAGCAGGCCTGACATCCTCAAAAGGGTAGCGACATTGTCAATGTCGGCATCGATGCTTTTGGCAACACCGGGGTACTGAACTTTGACGGCCAATTCCCGCCCCGAGGCGAGTTGTGCACGATGAACCTGGCCTATCGAGGCGGCTGCAATCGGCGTCATGTCGAAGCGGTTGAAACGGCGCCTCCACCCGGGACCCCAAGCCGACTCCAAGGTCTTTTCAAGTTGATGCTGTGGCATGAAATGCGCTCGATCGCGCAATTCGGCGAGTATCGCGGAGAGTTCGCTGGGTAGGATATCGCCGGCATCAAGCGATATCATCTGCCCCAGCTTCATCGCAGCACCTCGAAGCCGCGACAATTGCTCTGTAACCCGTCGTGCATTTCCGGGGGTCAGGATGAGATCGGAAAGATGCGGCCGCTCGCCGCGTGCCAGTCTTCCAAGACCCTCTCCCACGAAACCCGCCGCAACGCCGCCGGCCAGTTTTCCAAGAGCCGCAAGTCTGGTTAGGCGACTTTCGGGAACAGCGCGAAACCGATCCGTCATCGAAATATCCTTTGCAAATGTGGTCTGATCCGCAGGAAGCCGCGATACCCAGCTTCGAATATCGGAAAGGCAGGCGGCCAACCTGCCAGAAGCCCGATTGGGCGCAGCAGTGGTATAGCCCGCCACATAGCGGCGAACGCGGCGGCACCTGACAAAAGACGTCCGTCTTCCTCGGCATGAAATCGCGACAAAATTTCCGCTCGGTCTATCGGGCAAGATGTTGAAGCGTCGCATGCATCGACAAACAATATCGCCTTCCGCCGATGATCGAGCCACCGCATGAGTGCGATCTCGCGCCGGCAAAGCGGGCAGTTGCTGTCAAACCAGACAACGAGTTGCCTTGTCATCGCATGGTACCCGTTGCATTGATCAGACATGGAATTTTCTGTCTAAGGGCATAGAAGCCCTTATTGCAAAAAGGCCATGCCTCCTGATCCCAGCTTCGCAAGTGTTCTGCCAATTGCATTCCGTAGCCGGGAGCCTTTTGCCCCAACATATCGAGCCTTTGAGCTGTTGGACCAACAGACGCGAAGCCTGTGACGATCTGACTACAGCCCAGTGCTTTAGCAGCTCTGAGGCCTTCCTCCTCCGGCGATACGAGGACTGCAGCCCGCGGCCATGTGTTGGTTGCTCGTTTCAGCGCGTCATTCAACGCTAGACGATCTGTTTCGTACTCGGCCGACAGAACCGAAATCGCTTTGATGTCCATCTCACCCAACGCAGGCAGTCCTTCAAGCGAGAGGTCCTCAATTGTGATCAAAATCATCGCCGGCTGGGATGGATCCGGATCCCGAAAATCTCGAAGCGGAGAGGGGGGTGGTACGACGATGCCGTCAGTCGGGATGACCGCCCTCCGGGCAAGACCCGTGGGAGAGAACCGGCCGTTGGTCATGGCGCGTATGCGGTCAGCATCGGCAAGATAGGCTTTGCCTTTCGTGTGCAGTCCCGCGACCCAGCGCCAAGACAAGGTATTTGATGCCGGGTCGGAGTCAACGAGATGGCTGGACATGAAGGCGGCGCCCAGTTCCCAGCGCAAACCAAGTGTAAATGTCCAGATCGAGGCGAACTGCATCCTGGCCCAATTATGGAGATAACCGGTGTCTTTCAACTCCGCGACCCAGGCGTCGAAGCAGTCAATTTCGCTGAGACCAGCGCAGGCGTTTTCGTACATCTGGGACAAATCATGATCGACCTCAAGCTGCTCACGGGCTTTGTCCAACTCATCCAGATAGCCGGTCCACACCGCAGGTCGCTGCTCGAGCCAACCCTTCCAATATGTCCGCCAGAAAATCTCACTGATGAATTTTTCAGCTTGGACAATCCCGTGCCGCGCGACGACCGCCGCGACCACCTCGGCTTCACAGACGACCCGACGCCGAAGTGCTGCCGACAGCCGCGAAACATGCACATGCTGACCGTTGCCCCGATCGAAGTTTCGCAAACGGGCGTATTGCGAGCCCGCTGCGGGCAGGAATTCCTCCAGCCGTTGCAGCGCGTAATCGCGGGTTACGGGAAACTCTGTTTGTTTAGGAGGCGTTTCTTTCACGAGCATGGTTGTCTCAGATTTCGAATCAAAACTGTTACGCTGCCGGGCGGGGCACGGTTCAAATCTCAGGTGATTTGCCGCGAACACTCGCTTACCCCGGTACAGGAAGACAAACTGATCAAATTTTGGCTGCTTTCGAACGCCGGCAGCGATCCGAACAGAACTTTACATCGCCCCAGTTTTTTGCCCACTTTCGTCGCCAAGCGAAAGGCAACCCGCAGGCGAGACAGATTTTCATCGGCAGATCGGATTTCTTGACCATCTTCGGCACGTCGAAGCGCTCCTTGGTGGGTTTCTCGGAGGGATCAAACGCGCTGTCGATCACCGAGCTTTTCCAAAAACGCTGCTGCGCTTCGGCGGTAATCGTGCTTTTTGTCGTCATCCATCCGCCGCCAGGTGGAAAAGACCTGCGCGAGACGATGGTTCTTTGACAGCGCCGCTGCGTTACGATCCATGAAGTCCCAATAAAGCGCGTTGAAAGGACAGGCGTCATCGCCGGTTTTTTGGGAGACCTTGTATCGGCAGCCGTCGCAGTAATCAGACATCCGGGAAATGTATGCACCACTGGCCGCATATGGCTTGGATGCCATGAAGCCACCATCGGCGTACTGGCTCATGCCGATGACGTTGGGTAACTCGACCCATTCGAAGGCGTCCGCATAAACGGAGAGATACCATTCATGCACCTCATAGGGGTTGAGCCCCGCGAGCATCGAAAAGTTTCCGACCACCATCAGGCGCTGGATATGATGGGCGTAAGCATTGGTAATAGTCTTTTTGATCACATCCGAAACACAGGCCATGTCGGTGTCGCCGGTCCAGAAGAAGTCTGGGAGCGGTCGCTCAGCCCCGAAAACGTTGCTCTTTTCGTAACCGGGCATCTTCGACCAGTAGATACCGCGGATAAACTCGCGCCAGCCGATGATCTGCCGAATAAAACCTTCCACGGCGTTGAGTGGGGCGTCGCCCTCGATATAGGCTTGCTCCGCCTGACGGCAAAGTGTCAGAGGATCGAGCAGACCGATATTGATGTAGAACGATAAGAGCGCGTGATTGAGAAAGGGATCGCCGCTCAACATCGCATCCTGTGTTTCACCAAAATTCGGCAAAAAATCTTTAACGAACGCCTGCGCCGCCTCTTCGGCATCGGCGCGCGTTACTGCAAATGAAAAATTTGCGGTCGAGCCCATGTTTTTCGGAAAAGTTCTCGCAACGAGCTCAAGCACCTCTGTGGTCGTATTATCTGGGGCGAAGGCTGGATGCCGAAGCCGAAGAAGCTCGGGTCTCGCGGGCTTGCGGTTTTCGGCGTCGAAATTCCATCGTCCGCCCTCTGGGTCGTTCCCGTTCATAAGAAGTCCGGTCCGGCGGCGCATGTCCCTGTAGAAATATTCCATGGTCAGGGACCGCCGGTCACGTGCCCAATCCTGGAAATCGGCCTTCGAACAGAGGAAGCGGCCATCTGCTCGCATTTCGACCGGAACACCGAGCAATCCCTGCCATTTTCCCATCGCCTCGAGAACCCGCCACTCGGCGGCCTCGGTGGCTATGATCCGTTCAGGCAGCATAATCTTAGCAGCTCGCATGACCTCGCCGGTGAATGAACCGGAATTCTCAGGGTCGTCGAGCTTGGTGTAGCGGACATCGAAACCTCGATCGCGGAGTTCTGCCGCGAAGTGGCGCATCGCGGAGAAGATCAGCGCGATCTTCAGTTTATGATGATGAACGTATGACGCTTCTTCCAAGACTTCGCACATCACGATGACGTCGTGGTTCGGGTCAGCGCCATCGAGACTAGACAGTGAGAGCGATAGCTGGTCGCCGAGCACGAAGATCAGGTTGCGAACACGTTTCAACGAAGCCTCCTGCAAAGTCCCATCAGATCCTGGTCATCACCAAAGCAACTGTGAAGCGCGCTACCAAACGATTGAGCTTCCGTCATAGGCGAAGAACCCGCCAGTATTCGCCGGCTGGAGCCCGTCGAGCACTTGCAGGACTGATCGCGCGGCGTCGTCCGGCTTCGACCTTTCGTGGTTTGAGGAAAATGGATCCGACAGGGAGGTGGCAACACTACCTGGATGTATGGCGACGACCACCGATGCGGGATTTGCCCTGGACACTTCGATCGCGGCCGTATGGACGATCTGGTTAAGCGCAGCCTTGGAGGATCGATACGAGATCCAGCCGCCGAGCTGATTGTCGCCGATCGATCCAACGCGCGCCGAAAGGAAAGCGAAGATCACCCGCTTCTTTCTGTCGAGCAATGGAACGAAATACTTTAGTAGCAATGCCGGTCCAATGGCATTGACGGCGAACTGGTTCATCATCGCGTTTTGTGAGATTTGGCGGATCGACTTCTCCGGCCCGACACCGTCTATGGTGAGAGCACCCGTCGCGCAGACAATGAAGTCGAACGACATTGCTTGAAAGCAATCGGCTGCACGACGGACGGATTCCTCGTCAGTGATGTCAAGCTGATCATCACGGCGCGAAAGCTGAACCGTGTTTGAACAATTGGGATCGGCTTCCAAGCAATCGGCGATCGCATGGCCGATGCCGCCACTGGCCCCGATCACCAGGGCCGAGTATCCGGGGTCTAACGATGTCAGCAGCTTACCCGCCATTTAACGTACTCCCTGCAGATCGGATGGATCCAGCTCGGACAATCAGCCGCGAGCCAGCATCATGAAGCGCGACTGATCCTGTGCAGAGCCTTCAAATTGGCCCATGAATGTCGTCGTTATCGTTTTGGCACCCTGCTTTTGAATGCCGCGCATCGCCATGCACATATGCTCTGCTTCAATCATGACGGCCACGCCTTTTGGTCGCAGGCTCTCGTCGAGAGCTTTCGCGATCTGCGACGTCATTGTTTCCTGCGTCTGCAACCGTCGAGCAAAAAGGTCGACCAGCCTCGCCATTTTGGAAAGTCCCAGCACGCCGTCTTCCGGGAAATAGGCGATGTGGGCAACACCATGGAACGGCACCATATGATGCTCACAATGCGAGTGAAATGCGATATCCTTGACGATTACCATGTCGCTGTAACCGGCGACATCTGAGAACGTTCTTGCCAGGACGTCTTCGGGCGCTGCGTCATAGCCGGCGAAAAGTTCCCGATACGCTTTGGCGACGCGCTTCGGGGTGTCGAGGAGGCCCTCTCGGGTCGGATCGTCCCCAGCCCAGCGGATCAACGTCCGCACGGCGGCCTCCGCTTCTTCCTGGGTAGGTGTGTCCGCGGCCGCTAGAAACTCGGTATCGTTGACGATTGCGTCCATCAGAAATGTCCTTTGTTTCCACAACAGCGTTGCTACGACGCTACCCATCGGTCGGATCAAATTTCCGGGCAGATTAGGTTCCAATTTTGATCTGTTTCGCCATGACGTCGTAAGCACGATGTTAGCGTGGAGCAGAGATATGGCGCGAAGGATCGTGATCGTTGGAAACGGCTCATTTTCGCGAGGGCAAGCGCGGGCAATCGATAACAGTGATCTTGTCGTTCGCTTCAATGGCTGCCGCTCGGTCGGCGAGGGCGGCCTTCGAACCGATATCGTCTCGGTCTGCAACACAGGTCGTCCCGCTGCAGCGATGATCGGTGAAGCCACATGGCGCAACAGCCCAGCCGTAATGAGTGCTGCCGAGATCTGGTGCGTTCGCGAGGCATCGAAGTTTGCCGAAATCAAACCGGCGCTCGCGATACAGTATCCCGAGCTCGGCGACTTCTGTGACGATTATACGGAAAGCTTTGCAAGCTTTGCCACCAACACCGGCAAAAGCTTTGCGGTGATTCCTCGCCGATATCATGATCTCTTGGATTTGGAGCTGCGAGGGCTCATGCCGGGCGCCTACGTTGTGCCGAGCTCTGGGTTAATCACGATCGCCTATGTGATTGGAGAGGTTGCAGCGCCTGGCGATCAGGTTTTACTCGCTGGGTTCTCGCATCAGGGATGGGATGGGCATCCGTTCGACGCCGAGCGCGGCTTCGTCGATCGGCTGATCGCGCAAGAGCAATTGCGGAGGCTGTGAAGCCGGACGTTTGCGGAGCAACGGTCAGCAGATACAATGACTAGGGGCAGCAGCAGAAATGGGAGGAGTGAATCGAATGGCGGAACGGCCGCGAGTTGGGGTTATAGGGGCGGGTATCGCGGGACTGACTGTTGCCAGGTCACTGCAGACAATCGCAGACGTGATCGTTTTCGAAAAAGGCAGAGGCTTCGGCGGTCGGATGGCGACACGCAGAATTGACGGGGTCTCGTTCGATCACGGGGCACAATATTTCACGGTACGAGATCAGGATTTTCGTAAGGAGATGGATCAGGCTTGCGGCGTGGGTTTGGTCAAGCCGTGGACGGGCGATGTGGTATCGTTGAGCGTAGGTGGTCCGGCGCGACACGTGGTTCCAAGCATGACGAGGTATGTTGCCGTTCCTTCTATGACCGCGTTGCCGAAAGCGATGGCCGAGGGCCTCGACATCCGTCTTGCCAGCCGGGTGGCAGAGATCGGCGGAGAGCCCGGTCGGTGGCTTATACACTCCGGCGAACTTGTGGAGGGGCCGTTCGACTGGATCGTTGCGACTGCGCCAGCGCCACAAAGTGCGGTGCTCTTGCCCGCCAGCTTTTCCCACCATGAAACCTTACGCGAGGTTGGCATGCACGCATGTTTCACGCTGATGATTAAGCGAAATTCTCGCGTTCGAGAGCCCTTCGCCGCCGCTCATGTGTCGGATCCAGTTATCGGATGGATAGCCTATAACGACTCAAAACCGGCCCGTACAAAGCCCGCTTCTCTTGTTGTTAATTCCAATGGCGTCTGGGCCGATGCCAACGTCGACGTGCCTTTTGATGCGGTTCGCAAACAAATGATTGAGGCTTCTAAGCGCCACATCCCGATTGAAGCATCGGAAGCTGAAAGTGCGGTTCTTCATAGGTGGCGTTAC
The DNA here is from genome assembly GCF_003610155.1 of Rhizobium sp. WW_1. Classification (NCBI taxonomy): domain Bacteria; kingdom Pseudomonadati; phylum Pseudomonadota; class Alphaproteobacteria; order Hyphomicrobiales; family Rhizobiaceae; genus Rhizobium; species Rhizobium sp. WW_1. Next base: position 12,331 of record NZ_RAIN01000033.1, on the reverse strand, counting down.
GCGGACGTTCACAATCCCGCTCGCCAGTCGTTCCTGTTGGACCGGGATACCCAGCTCGCGGCCTGCGGCGATTGGTGCATCGCCGGGCGCGTCGAGGCGGCGTACGTTAGCGGGTTGGCGCTGGCGGATGCCCTTAACGGCATAGTGGGTCAGTAGGATGGGCAAAAGGCACCGTCGCTTGGCGATCGTCTTGACGTATTTGGGAACGATGCCGTTTTGGCTGCTGATACTCGTTTCAATTTTCGCGCCGCAGTTCGAAGCGCAGAGTGCATTCATCGCTTATGGAGCAATTATCGCCTCGTTCATGGCGGGAACGCTTTGGCGTAGCGCACTCAACGTTCGGGGGAAAATCTTTATTTCCCTGTCCAGCAACGTTTTGGCATTGGTCGCATTTGCGACGCTTCTCACCGGTTCCATCACACTCGGCCTTATAGCTCAGATGATTTTGTTTGGTGTTCTCCTCGTCGTTGACGCCCAGACGATCGCCGCAAACAGTGACCTGCGGTGGTACCTGAAGGTTCGCGAAAGGGTGACGTTAGCTGTTGTTATCGCTTACTGCTTGATGACGCTTGTTTCGGTCCTATAAGCGGAGCGAAACTCGATTGAGGCTGGATGGGTTGCCCGAGGCAGTCAGACTCCGCATTGTTATATTCGAAGACACGCAACATCGCGCCGTTAGCGGGGCATATTTAGCACCAGCTTTGAAGATCTGTCTTGCAGCTCATCAGATGAGCCAAAGAAAGGCTGCATTGATAGAGATGCAAGCTGTGGACGGATCATATCACAAGTTGTTGCGCTCTCTGGACCTTCCCAAACTCACAGGTTTGTTAGTCAGAAACTATCGCTGCGCGGGGAACTCTAGCTGACGCACGTCGTAACCCAACTCGCTCGCCTTTTGGACCATGCGTTGAAGTTTGCTCTTCGAAGGTACGGATCGCGCGTAGATCCAGAGGTCGGTCATCGAGGGGTTGGCGCTGATGAACCAGGATTTATCCGGGGACTTGTACAACACCCAGTAATTGAATGTGATGAACCAGGGATAACGGACGCGCATTTTGGCGTTGGTCGTTTCAAAATCAGTGACGGTGCCGATACCTTTGACGGTCTTCAAGCGGCCTTTTGGCGTATCAACCCTGCAACCATCCTCGACGAGGATCTCGCTACGCGACGGTCCCTGACGATATGTCGAATAGCCAGCAACACAGCCGTCGGTCAGATACATCGGTCTTCGGGCGATTTCCAGCCATGTGCCGCGGTAATGGTCTGGTTCGACCTTCACGACATCGGGTTCGGCCCTTGCGAGGCACGTTGCCGACGCAACGACGGCGAGAGCGAGAAGTAGCGGCCGTATGCTATGGATATGATTTTTCATCGAGATCTCCTGGATCGTTAATTTGTAGTTGAGTTCCTGATGTCGCTTATCGGCGCCAAATCCCCGCGTATCGTAGCCCAATGAAGGTCATCAGGCTCGCGACTGCGAACGAATTGAGACTGAATAACGTAGACAAATCGCCGTCGCTCCATACGTGCAACGGCGCACCAGTGAGCGATCGCGAAGCGACAAAAACGGCGAAAACGAAGGCAGCTATGCCTCGCTGCCACCATTTCTCATCGGGATGAAATGAAATCGCCGCCAGCATGATGCAGGCCCCAAAAAACAATTCTGTGCCGGAGTTCTGGCCGAACAGCTTCGTCTCGAACCATGTATCCAGTGTTCCAATTAGAGGTAGCGCGATTCTAGCAGCTAGCGGCGAACGCGTCGCAAGAACAGGGATCACCAGCATGAGCGGGGCGGCTGCCAAGGTCCAAAGTGACGCAGACACACCATTGCCAACGAGATACCAGACATAGAGCGGATAGAAGGGTTTGTTTGCAATGATCACCCAGGCGATCGTGACCGTCGCCTGTGTCAGGGGATCTAGGCGTTGGTCGATAGCGTTCATCTGGTCGGCGCCATCAAATAGTGTCCGACACCCCAGACGTCGCCGCTATCGTGACCGAACAGCCCCGCGGTGGAAAGAAAAAACAGCCGCCAACGGCGCTGCCACAGGGCAGCGTCAGCTCCGTACACCTCGTTTAAAATCGGGCGGATTTTCTCGACATTCCGATCGAAATTGGCGAGCCAGTCGAGCGCGGTCCTGCGATAATGCATGCCAGACCAACGCCATTCCGCTTCTACCCGGAAGAGATAGCCGAACCTATGTGGCAGATCATGAGCCGGCATGATTCCGCCTGTGAAGAAATGCTGTGCAATCCAGTCTGCAGGATCGCCGCGGTCGAAGCGGTAGGATCTGTTCTTGTGAGTGAAGACGTGGAGGAAGAGCTTGCCGTCCGGCTTGGTCCAGCCGCGAATACGATGGAGTAGGGCGTTCCAGTTCGACATATGCTCGAACATCTCCACTGAAACCACGCGATCGAACCGCTCGTCGGTCTCAAACTCGTTCATATCGGCAGTGATAACGTCGAGATTGCTGATGCCATGCATGTTTGCGACGCTGAGAATATGCGAGCGCTGCGACGCCGAATTGGATACTGAGAGAATACGAGCCTTCGGAAATTTCAGTGCAAGGTGGAGCGAAAGCGAACCCCAGCCGCAACCAAGCTCAAGGATTTCCATGCCATCTTCGATTTCAGCATGTTTAACGGTCTCCGCGAGCGCGAGCGCCTCCGCTTCGGCAAGTGAGGTCGTGGCGTCGGGATAAAGACAACAGGAATACTTCCGCTGCGGACCGAGGACTTGCGCGAAAAACTCTGCCGGTACCTCGTAATGCTGACGGTTGGCTTCTACCGTATGAGTGGCGACGGGAAAGCGATCCATCTCATCCACGAAAGCCTGTTCAGCCTCATTGGTTGTCGACAAAAGCCGTCGTTTCATCCTGCTGCAAAGTAAATCTATCGCTGCGAGGGATATCCCGTCTGGTATGGGGGTGCGTTCAGCGGTGTTGATGGCAAAAGCCAGCATGTTCATGGAGCGTCTCCGCGGGGAATGGACGAGGGTTTGCGGCGCGGGCCGGGGAAGAAGGCGTTGACGCGCTGCTGTTGGGCACGAAACCTAGCGCCGCGCGTTCGCAGCATATAATCTTCAAGGGGCGGAATACCGGAGACGTGAACAAGCAGCCAATACATCATGGCCGGAGCCAACAGCGATAACCAGCTCCATATCGACCCAGATAGCGCAAAGAGGGGAAGGCAGCACCAGAACAGCCATTCGAAGAAATAATTTGGATGGCGGGAGTAGCGCCATAGACCCAGCTCGCAAACGCCTGTTCTGGCGCCGGGGGACTTCCTAAAGCGAGCCAATTGGGCATCCGAAGCCGCCTCGCCCCCCAAGGCAATAAAGCCAACCCCGATGGCAATGAAATCCAGAGTGCGAAGGAGATTTTCGCCATTGGCTGCTGCCAGATAGACGGCCAAGACAAGAACGAAAGCGGCAATCGCCTGCACTTGCAAGAACACGAAGAGCCGCCATGGCGCGCTATCGCCCCACTCCTCGATAAATTTCGCGTAGCGGGGGTCCTCTTTCGCACCTCTGGTGCGCGCGCCAATATGGCTGGCGAGCCTGAGCGACCAGAGTGCCACGAACATCAGCACCATTATGCGACGACTGGTATTACCATCGGCGAAGATTGCCGCCGCGATGCCGCCGGCCCCCACAGCCAGAGACCAAATCGTGTCAATCCAGCCGCTGAGGCCGGTCGTGCGCTGTATCACCCACGCGCCAGCCATCGCCACAGAGAGCCCAATCGCGATGATCACTAGAGGATTGATGTCCATCATATTCCCGAGAACGATTTGCTTCCGAGCGCCTCTACGCCGGTTGCGGCAACTCGGTTTGCGGACCGCAATCAAAAAATGCGAAAAAATCTGCGCGTGAGAGAACCGCTGCGAAGCACGTCCGTAAAGACTGGCAATTCTTCAATTTGTAGAGAGAGGATATTTATGGCATTTGGAGATCGCGGCAACGGTTCGCGCCGTCTCAAGGTTGGGATTATCGGCAGCGGCATTTCAGGTCTTTCCGCCGCCTGGCTTTTGGCAAAACATCATGACGTGACCATATTCGAGGCTGCGGATCGGATTGGTGGGCACAGCAATACAGTGAAGTTTACGGCCGAGAGCGGCGAGGTTGCGGTCGATACCGGCTTCATCGTCTACAACGAAGTGACCTATCCCAATCTCACGGCGCTGTTCGACACCCTGGACGTCTCAACAGCAGCCTCCGATATGTCATTCGCTGTATCGCTCAACGAGGGGCAATTTGAATACTCCGGTGGCACAGGACTTGGCCTGTTCGCCCAATGGTCAAACGTCGCCAGTCCCCGCTTTTGGTCGATGATACGCGATCTCCTGCGCTTCTATCGCAGCGCGCCGCGGGATCTCCCAGTGATGGGCGGCATTTCTCTCAACGACTATCTTTCTCGCAATGGGTACGGACGCGCGTTTCGCGAGGACCACCTTTATCCCATGGCGGCGGCCATCTGGTCGACGCCCGCCATGGAGGTCGGCGCCTACCCTGCCGCCAGCTTTGTCAAATTCTGCTGCAACCACGGACTTCTTGCTCTTTGGAATCGACCAACGTGGCGCACGGTAAGGGGCGGCAGTCGGGAATACGTAGCGCGGATGACCGCAGGTTTCGCTGACCGCGTACGGCTCTCGACACCAGTCCAGCAAATCCGCCGTCTTAGCGACCACGTCCAAGTCCGCGACGTATTCGGCAAACAATATCTGTTCGATGACGTTGTCGTTGCGACGCATTCGGACCAGGCGCTTCGCATGTTGGCCGACCCCAGCGAAGAGGAGCGCAGGATCCTCGGAAGCTTTCGCTACTCGCGGAACGAGGCCATTCTCCATGGCGATACCACCTTCATGCCAAGGCGCCGTGCAGCCTGGTCAAGCTGGAACTACGTCGCCGATGGGAGAGGTTCGCACCAGCAGGATCAGCCAAAGCCATCGATCACCTACTGGATGAACAAGCTGCAGCCGCTGGGCGCCGCGCCGCCGACCTTCGTTACGCTCAATCCGAACCGTCCACCACGCGCCGAGACGATCATCACCACCGAGACCTACGAGCATCCGGTTTTCGATCTCGCGACGGAGAGAGCTCAGCGCGAAATCTGGTCGCTTCAGGGCGCACGCAAGACATGGTTTTGCGGCGCGCATTTCGGCTCCGGTTTCCATGAGGATGGCATTCAGGCGGGGCTCGCCGTCGCTGAAGATCTCGGAGGCGTGCGACGCCCATGGAAAGTCAGCCATGAAAGTGGGCGCATCGCTCGCATGCCAGCGACGCGGTCGCTCGACCGAATGGCTGCTGAGCAGGAGGTGCTCGCATGAGGATCACAAGCCGGCGGTCGTGTCCCAATCATTCGGGCTGTTCGGTCTCTTGCCGTTCAAACGTAAATCGCGGCGAGGGTGTATCCCATGGCGCAATTTGACGAAGCGGCGGCCAGCCTACCGATTGCATGTGAGGCTAAGGAGCCGAGGGTCGGTATTGGCGGTCTTGTATTTCGACGCATGATGAGGGGCATCCGGTACGGCCAGCTTACGGTCGTCCTGCCGAACGGGAAGGCCGTAATAAAGACCGGGACTGAGGACGGACCCGATGCGACGATTATCATTGACAGATGGCGCGCGCTTCGCAGGCTAGTGGTTTCGGGCGATCTTGGCGCGGCAGAAGGATACATTGAGGGCGACTGGACCACGCCGGATCTGACGGCGCTTATAAGATTGGCGGCCATTAATGCGGATCTACTGGCGTCAGCTCTTTCCGGGACCCCGGTAGCAAGACTGGCCGGCCGGCTGCGTCATATCCTGAATGCCAACACCCGGCGCGGAAGCCGCCGCAATATCGAGGCGCATTACGATCTCGGCAACGAGTTCTATGAGCAATGGCTTGATGGCTCGATGCTCTATTCCTCGGCCGTATTCGAAAGTTCCACGCAGACACTAGAATCGGCGCAGCGAAATCGGCTCCAGATCATCCGCGACAAGCTGGACGTCTCGGACGGGCAACGCGTTCTTGAGGTCGGCTGCGGCTGGGGCGCTCTGGCGCTCGACCTCGTGAACCACTCCAATGCTCACGTGCTGGGTATAACCCTGTCGCCTTCGCAGCTCGAGTGGGCGAACCGCGCCGTAGAGTTGGCGGGTAAAGCAAGTCATGTTGAATTGCGGCTGCGAGACTACCGGGATGTTGACGGTCAGTTTGATCGAATTGTTTCCATCGAGATGTTCGAAGCGGTTGGTGAAGCCTATTGGCCGGATTACTTCGCGATGATCAAGCGGTGCATGGCATCAGGCGGGCGAACCTTGCTGCAGGTCATCTCGATCGAAGAGGCCCGGTTCGATGCCTACCGCGGCAGCACCGATTTCATTCAAAGGTACATCTTTCCGGGCGGATTTCTGCCGTCCGATGCGGCGCTTCGACGGGCTGTCGCGGAGGCAGGGCTCAAGCTGACCGACGTCGAGCACTTCGGCAAATCCTATGCTCGTACCCTCCGCGAATGGCGCACGCGGTTCCACGCGAATTGGCCGGCCATTGCGGACCTCGGCTTCGACGAGACGTTCAGGCGGATGTGGCACTTTTATCTTTGTTACTGCGAGGCAGGGTTTGAGGAGGAGATTATCAATGTCGGACTTTATACGATCGAGCATGCCTGAAACGGCGCACCAAGGCAGGAACAGAACGAAATCATTTGCCTGGGCAATTCCCGTTATTCTCATTGGAGCGGCATTCCCTGCTGAAGCCTCCGATATAAACGGCAACTGGGCCCGCGGAGACGGGAATGCGCGTGTGCGGATTGCGCCTTGCGGCGCCGATATATGCGCGGTCAACACTTGGATAAGGCCTGGCACGCCGAAGGAGAAGGAAGGCGACAAACTGGTTATGTCCATCAAGGAAGACAGCGAGGGAAGCTACTTCGGCACCGCTTTCGATCCTCAACGCGACCTGAGCTACAAGCTGACCGTTAAAGTCGACGGCGATAGAATGACCACGAAAGGCTGCGTCATTGCTGGTTTGATCTGCAAGGGCGTGGACTGGACGCGCATAAACTGAGCTTGGAAATCCATCTGGGAGCCCCGTATGAAAACTTACCTGACCGCATATACCGCAACGCTGATCGCCTTCGTCGCAATCGATTTCGTATGGCTGAGCACCATGGCCGACCGTCTTTATCGACCGACGTTGGGCGACATGCTTGCGCCACAGTTCCGGCTGGCGCCGGCAGTGGCATTCTACCTCGTCTACGCCGCCGGGCTGACCTTCCTCGCTGTCAGGACGGGTTTGACGTCAGGATCGATGACGACAGCAGTCATCTACGGCGCTGCCGTCGGCTTCATGGCTTATGCCACCTATGACCTGACCAACCAGTCCACCCTGAAGAACTGGTCAACTGTCTTGACTGTTGCCGACCTTATCTGGGGAACGGTCTTATCGGCGGCAGCATCAGGCGTCGGGTTTTGGGTCACTCAGCGGATCTTTGGCGCTGTGACGCGCCTCTAAACTCCGCACTCTACGTACGCGGGCAGGCGCGATCGAAGTCCAAGCAGATACTTCGAAGCAAATTTAATAGCCATTTTTTGATCCAGCAGCCAGTTCACGCGTAGGTTACACCATGAATATGCAGATGCCGCTTCGAACCGGAGTACTTCGACCCACATGCGCTGACGCGAAAGTGTGGCCGTCGACGTCAGGCGGGGCGCGAAAGGTCGGAAAGTTGGAGGAAGAGACCCTTAGCTTAGATGCCGAGCGGATTAGGGCGCTGATGTCGGCTGTGGCAGAGTCACGCGATATCGTGGCGTTCGAACTCCTATACAGGCACTTCTATCCGCGCGTACGCTCTTACATGATCAAGATGACGAGAGGAAACCGGATACTGGCAGAGGAGCTGGCGCAGGAGACTATGATGCGCGTCTGGCACAAGACGGCGCTTTTCGATCCGTCCAAGGCCCAGGCGTCAACCTGGATATTCACGATCGCCAGAAATCAGATGATAGACTCTGTTCGAAGAGCGATAAAGCCTGACTTCGATCCAAACGATCCGGCGTTCGTCCCGGATGAGTTCGAGGCTGCTGACGTGTTGATCGAGCGACAGCAAAGCGCTGCAGCGCTTAGGCGGGCGATGACGACTTTGAAGGGCAGATATGCGGAAGTGCTGCGCATGTCGTTCTTCGAAGGTCTCACACATTCGACGATCGCAGAAAAACTAAACCTCCCAATTGGAACGGTGAAATCAAGGATACGACTTGCATGCGAGAAACTGCGTACAGCGCTTCAGGACGAAGCCAAATGATCGAACATCATCTGGACGACGACATGCTCCAGCAATATGCGGCCGGTACCCTGGCTGAAGGCTGGAGCGTTGCTGTGGCGACCCATCTTGCTCTGTGCCCGGCATGTAGATCGAAGCTGTCGATCTTCGAAAGCATTGGGGGTTATTTTATCGAGAGTGAAACTGTTGATGAAGCCGACCTCTCGCAAAGCTGGGATAGCCTCAAGGCAAAGATCGATGCGGGCCAGATCGACAAGGTTGTGCCAATCAAAAAACGGTTTGTTTCTGATCAGACATACCCGGAACCGTTGAGGACCTACATCGACGCAGCCGGCGGTCTAAGGTGGCGCCAGCTCGGGCGCGGCGCTGCCCAAATGATGATACCGACCGCCGACGAAACGACAACAGTGCGACTGCTCAAGATTCCTGCCGGTCAGCCTGTCCCGGAGCATTCTCACCGGGGCGTGGAATTAACGCTGGTGCTTGACGGGAGCTTTAGCGACGAGGTTTCGACATTTTCGCGAGGTGATGTCGAGATGGCAGACGACAGCTTGATGCATCAACCAAAGGCTGATGCGGGCAAAGACTGCATTTGTCTTGCCGTTACCGAGGCGCCGCTACGATTCAAGAGCAGGTTTTTGCGGTTGATACAGCCAATCCTCGGAATTTAACGGTCAGTATCATCGATCGAGCAATCGCAGGCCTGCCCACAACCTATAATACAGATCATTTTGCACGATCTTTCTTGGATTTTTTGAACCGGAGCGGCCGTCATTCGTAGAATCCCCTACCGAGCCAAGAGGCCGGCATTGAGAGGAGATGATCATGAAAAAGTTTCTGGTAGTTTCGGCAGTCGCGTTGGCCAGCATGATGACAGGCAGCTTGGCTGCGTATGCCGCAAACCCTAAGGTCGGTGGAGCGGCGATGTTCGAAGACAAGAACATCGTCGAAAACGCTGTTAATTCGAAGGATCACACGACGCTCGTCGCTGCCGTCAAGGCTGCGGGCCTGGTGTCCACGCTTGAAGGGAAGGGGCCGTTTACCGTGTTTGCTCCGACCAACGAAGCCTTTGATGCGCTTCCGAAAGGGACCGTCGAGACGCTTCTCAAGCCTGAAAACAAGGACAAGCTCGTCAAAATTCTGACGTGCCACGTGGTCGCCGCTGATGCCATGGCCAGCACCGTCGCGAAGATGATCAAGGATGATGGCGGCGAACATGACATCAAGACCGTCGGCGGCTGTGTTTTGAAGGCCAAGGACAACAAGGGCAAGATTACGCTCACCGACGAGGCGGGAGGGACGGCGACCGTGACGATCGCTGACGTCAAGCAGTCGAACGGCGTGATCCACGTCGTCGATAAGGTTCTACTTCCCAAGATGTGATCGGAAGCGCCGGGCCGAGTTATCGGCCCGGCCTTTTTCACTATCTAAATACCTTATTTACTCGTTTAGGTATTGGGCGCGTTCGAACGCCATCCAAGTTTGATGCATAGATGTTCACCGGCGGCAACACCACTACGGGCACTTTCAAATGGCCCTTCCAATATGGTGGTTTTACCACGGAAAATCACGATAACGGTCTTTGAGACCGGATCGTAAAACACGCTCATTCCGTCTTCGTAGCTCATCGATGACCTCCTTCAAAGAAGGGCCGGCGGAGGGGCCGCCGGCCCCCGCGGATCCGATGCCGATCCGCGTCAGCTCCTGGGGTAGGGAGCCGGTTCCATCGCTGTAGGGCTGTGCAATGGAACCACCTTATTACGGAATGCTCGAACCCTGGATCAAAGCTGAAAGAGATTAATGGGGTCAGCGTCATCCCCTCGGCGGACCGCGGGAAAGCAGTCGCTGCAAAGTCCGGCGATGCAGTCTAAGAAGCCGCGCCGTCATAGAAATGTTATTCCCGGTTTCAGCAAACACGCTGTTGATGTGTTCCCAGCGGACCTGTTCTGCGGACTTTAGGCATGGCGTCTCGGTTTCGCCCTGTTGAGAGTAAATTCCAAGCACCTCCAAGATCTCATCCACGTCAGCGGGTTTGCTTAAGAATTCGGTCGCACCAAGTTTCACCGCGGATACAACAGCGCGGACGTGGCCGTATCCAGTAAGCACAAGCGACTTGGTGTTGGGCGATACTTCCTTGCAAAGCTTCACGAGTTCAAGACCGCTGTCGTCACCGATGCGCAGATCAGTTATCAGTATATCGAGGCAACCGCGATTGATTACGGCGCCCGCTCTCTCGATTGTTGTGCAGATTTCGACATTCAAACCACGATCTTGTAGGGCCTTGCCAAGTCGATGCGCGAAAACGTGGTCGTCGTCTACCAAGAGTGCGTTCAGACTTGTCAGTTCCGTAGTTTCAACATGTAATATAGGCCGATCGGGTGTTCTTACCATTGCCTCCTCCTAAGGACGCCCTTGGGGCTGCAGCCGACAGATATACGTTCACGATGTACGACGATTTTTTCGTTCAGATCAAAACAGTAGGTTTTGAGAGGCCTCATCGGCATTCGCGCTGTCTTGCGACCAGCTCGTGAGGCTATTCGTCAAGCCAGGATGCGAGGGCTTTTTGGGGGGCTGCGAAAGAACGTGGCGTTGCTGCGTGGTGATCAACGTCACGTTAGAAACTGGGTAGCGATGCGAGTTGTTGATTTGCGCTGAGAGCTGACCCGGGACTGGAGTGAACCCCTCGGGCTGGACCAGCGAGGCGCTTCAAACTAAGCCGCCTGCTGGGCGAGTTGGGTTTCAAATTCTGCTGGCGATCGATAGCCAAGGGCCGAGTGCAGCCGCTTGGCATTGTAGACTTCTTCGATGAACCTGGGCAATCGCGCGGCGACGTCTGCAAAGGTTTCGTAGCCGGCGGGATAGATGTCCTCGACTTTCAGGGTCTTCATGAAGCTTTCTGCCTGCGCATTGTGATAAGGGTTGCCGACGGCACTCATGGAACCCTGTAGACCTGCCGCATCTAGCGCTCGTCGATAGGTCTCGCTCGCGTATTGGCACCCGCGGTCCGTATGATGAATGCAGCCGGGAGGAGGCTTTCGGTTCTCCATCGCTGAATGCAACGCTGCCAATGCCAGCGGCGTATCCAGGCGTTTTGACAGGCCATAACCCACGACTCTCCGGCTGCAAGCATCGAGAATGACAGCCAAATAGCAGAACCCGACGGCGATGCGGATGTAGGTGAAGTCAGCCACCCAGACCATGTCTGGCCGTGCCGGGATCACATTGCGATAGAGGTTCGGGTAGATCGGCGAATCGTGGTTGCTATCTGTCGTGCGAACATACCGCTTGCGAGGCTTGATCCCCAGGGCCATTGGCCCGCATGACGCGAGCGACACGCTTGTGATTGACCAGATGGCCTCGCCGCTGAAGCTCGTGCGTTACGCGTCGATATCCGTAGCAGGGCAGCTCGTCCTGGATCTCCTCGATGATGGCGACGAGTTCCGCATCCCCCAGGTTCAACGCTCTCGCAGTTGATCGGTAATAATAGCTGCTTCTCGGGAGATCGATCATTTTGCACCCCCGTCGGACAGAGCAGGCCGAGGACCGGTGACGATGGAGGAGCTCCCGCTGTCGCCCGCGATCGGCTGGCGCGGTGTTTTTTACCCAGGTCCAGCTCCATGGTGAGCTGGCCGACCTTGCGTTCGAGCGCCGCAATGTGGGCCTCGTACTCAGCAATGACGCTGGCTTCAGCCTCCTCATCGTTCAGTTCGCCGCGATCGAACTGCGTCAGCCATAGCTGTATGAGGTTTGCTGAAACGCTATATGTCCGCTGTGCGTCGCGCCGTCCGATGACGCCGTTTCGGATATCCTGGCAAAGCTGCAACTTGAACGGCGTCGAATGCCGTCGATATGGTCCTCGGGACTTCATGAGCCTTCTCCGATTGAGGCCCGCAGAGTGTATCGGTTCTTCCGTGTCCCGTGGTCCAGCCCGAGGGGTTCATTCCAGACTGCGGGAAAATATCACTGAGAATTGGCTCTGACTCACATTTGCTGCTGTTGAGGATGATGCTTCTGCTGGTTCATCGGAGGATCAGCTATGCAGCAACGATTTCAACGGGCGAGCCTCG
>NZ_RAIN01000032.1:0-34657 GCF_003610155.1 Rhizobium sp. WW_1 | reverse complement strand
ATCCTTCACATCCAGCTCGATGACAACGGGATGCGGAGTGCTCCTTGTCATCGTTTTTCCCGCGTCGGAGGCTTTTCCGCCGGGATATCGATCAATTCTGGCGCAAACATTGCTGGTGAGACTTAGTCTGGCTACTTTCGCGACCTTTGCCGCCAGGTGAATAATTGAACGGGCGATGAGCCATGCTGTCGGGCAACCTCACAATAATCAAAAACTTAAGAGAGTTTGGGCGCTGGTCGTAGGTTCATTTCCACTCAAGGCGAGGTATCCAAAACTTGTCCGAGACCCTGACGCAGTAACATTTCAGGCATTCAGTTGGGCATGCTGACTGGTAGGTGCAGTGCGGCGCCCGCCTTTTCGGCCGCTATCCGCAGACGCTTGTCTCTGGTCCACAGAGACGCTCGCTTGTCAAGAAGGACCGATGCGAGCAAGTGTGCATCCGTATAGCCAACGCCCATGCTGAAAATGCCGTGGCGATCGATCATCACCATGACTTCGTCGTGCGTTGCCACGACCGCTACGCGTTGAGCCGACAGAAAAGCCATTACGCTGCCGCGATCGCGAAGGCTGCCAAGCGCCAACTCACCGATCACCCACGGATGGCAAAGTAGGCGATCATCCTCCATAATCCTGCGGAGCTCGGCATCGGTATGGCGGAAATGATCGATCCAGATCGAGGTGTCGGCCAGTATCACTTGGCCGCTGCGCTCCGGCGGCGCGGGGCTGCCTCGGCATTAGGCATGGTTCCTCCGAGCGCGATCAAGCGCTTCCCGGACTCCACGCGAACAAGTGTCTCTAACGCTTGACGGACGAGAACCGCAGTTTCCTTAGTGCCGGTTAAGGACCTGGCCCTTTCGATAAGCGTGTCATCGAGGTTGATAGTCGATCGCATGATCATCTCCCTTATTCATTGCGATTGTTAGCACCATTTGGTGACAAAATCTACGCCTGGTTTTTCGCTGCCATTATCGGAGGCAGTCCTGTAACGGAAGGAGACAACACATCCGTTTGTTGAAAAACCGCTGGAGCCGCAATTCGAATCCATTCACATTAATCATTTTTGGCTGCGCCCACAGCTTAACGGAATGACTTCGAGCTCACCGGCCTGGCAGTATTAACCGTGCACTCTTCATGGTGGCGGCGGCTTACGCAGCGCCGCTGTCCATGTGCTGACGTGATTGGCGACGGTGATGACATGTTCGGCGATCGTGAGACCGGAGATGGCCTTTCTCGGCTGGAAGCCGTGATCTCCATCTTCGAGCCACAGAATTTCAATCATGTTGGAGAGCTTGAAACCAGAGACCTCCTCTTGCGATCCGAACAGGTCGCGCGTTCCCTGGCAGATGAGGGTAGGCGTCTTCATTTCCTCAAGATGAGCGGTCCGCAAGCTCTGCGGTTTTCCGATCGGGCGGAACGGATAGCCGAAGCACAGCAGTCCGGATATCTTGTCCATATCGCGAAGCTGATCCGCGATCATGCTAGCCACGCGACCGCCCATGGATTTTCCCGCGATGACGAACGTCCCTTGCGAACCGAGTTCATCGATCACGGCTTCATATTCCTGTTTCAAAAGTTCGGCGCGTGGGGGCGGCGACCGTTTTCCGGTGGAACGTCGTGCTGCCATGTAATCGAACTCGAACCGGACGACCCGCAGGCCCTTATCGGCAAGTGCGGAAGACATGTTTTCCATCCATGTCATATCCATTGCACCGCCGGCTCCATGGGCAAGGACGATCGTGATCTTGGCGTCTTCAGGGCCGGTAGCGAGAAAGTCATGGGGCATTCAGATTTTCTCTTCGTTCGTGACACGACTGTCATACCGATGCGGGAGCCGTTGTAAAAGAGCCGGCCGCGATCCACACAGCAGCAGGCCGTCGCGCCTGATGTAACAGCAGTCTCCCGTATCCGTCGCACCTTCCCTCGAACGGTCCTGCACATTTGAGGTGGTGGCCTGGTTTACCTATGAGGCGTTACTTGCGGAATGCACCGAGACCTTCGCCATTTCCACGGCACCCCGGGAGAGCCACTGGTGGGCCGAAATTGCAGCTTGAAGCTCCGGAAGCGTGCGGTTGCCCTCTCTGAACAAGGTGACAACAGTGGCGGCCGCGATTTCGTACTCCGGGGCGGCACGCTCGATACCAATTGAAGTTCGCCACTCTTCGAGTGCCCGGCTGATGATGTCGAGTTCAACGGACCCGAACGTCGCATTCACAAAGTCTCTCATTGTCTCTCCCGAAAACACGCGCAGAGAGATGGGAGCCGCCATGGCCAATGTCAAAGGGATGACGACGATCGAGTGGCTGTAGTCAAATATTTACCATGACTTGCGAGCTTTACCCCGCCACGCAGTTGGATAGCCGGCAATTGGGCAGGTGTTGGTTTTGAAGCGGTGGCATCCCAGACTTGATTCAAGATCCGGGCCGCAAGCGCTGCCTTGTCTTGCGGCAGTAAGCGGCCGTAGTGATGCTGGATCATCTCAGGCGTATGTTGAATCGCGTCGCTCGCTTGTTCATACGAACCGGTCTGCGTCAAGATGTGGGTGGCAAGGACATCGCGAACGTTGTGCGGTCCATGGGGTAACAGCCCTTTGACGGCACCGCGACCGGTAAACGGATTGTAGATCCCGTATCGCTGGATGGCGAAACGCCAAGCTTCATAGAAGGTTTCTGGTCATATGCTGCATCCCTGCTAGTGGTCTTGACGATCTTAACGAAGAACGTGCCCGGATCATCAGCGCCGCCAAGCAAGACGCCACGGTGACGATCCACGTAAGCGTCCAAATATGGATAGAGGACGTGGAGGTCCGACAGAACGAGTCGAAATGGTTTTGAGCCGAATAAAGACGAATTGGCATTCTTGAAGGCATTGGACGGTATCAGCATCTCCCAGCCCGTGTCGCGGTCGCTCCAACGGATCTCCCCGCGTTTCATATCCTCCAATCGCTTTTCCGACATCGGGAAATGCCCGTGCGGGCAAACGAGCAATTGTCTCAGGTTCTTCTGACGAAGACCGAGACGCAGTCCTAGGCGCAGCATCAGGAATGATCTGACCGCTTCAGCAGCCGGGCGCGGATAGCGATCCTCACCAGGCATCCGTTTGATGATCCCGCGCTCTAGGCAGAAAACGCGAGGTGGTTGCCAATATCGCAATTGAAGCGGAAGCCGCGCGAGGCCTGCTTGCGGCCTTCGCAGTGAAACACGATCTGCTGGCGCCGGAAGTCAACACGGTCGCTGCCTGGCGACTGCGGCCTGATAGGGATCCGCAGTTTTGTTGAGGCAAACAAACGATCTACGACTGTGGCAGAGGCCGCCGACAACTCGATGGCGCGGCCGTTCTGGGTTGGTGTATGCAGCGTCGGCGGACACCAACGGAGTGAAAACACCGTTTCTCTCCGTGGACGACAAGCGGTAAATACGCGCGGCCTGGGCTTCGGACTTCTACGCTGTTCATTCAAAGCCGGTCCTCCGTCAGGTGCCGCAATGCTAGACCCGGTTCCGATCAAAGAGCTGCTGCCCGCTCTGAGAAACGTCAACACTGTTATAGCGTCTTGCAGGTCGCGCATCAGGCCACCTAGCCGATATCCTTCACCAACTTGGCGCTGATAAGAACCTCGCGTGGTGCCTGCTTGCGCCAAACCTTCTGGAAGCTTTCGACAACATTGTCGCTGGAAACGGCAAGGCCGGGCAAGGCCACCCAATCGGGCGTTTGCTTCCCGAGAAGCGCCAACACGCAGGTCTGCGCCACGGCGATGCCCTGTAGATATGGCTGCTGGGCGCCGATGCCGCAAATCATGCCATCCGAGGCGAGATCGATGGCCGCTTCGCGACCGAGATCGACGGTGGCGACGGGTAAATGATAACCGGCGCGGGCTAGGGCCTTCACCGCCTCCATTGCTGGTGTATCCCAGACGACGAACAAGCCCGCGAGCTCGGGCTGATCGGAAACCAGCGCCAGCGCGTCCTGGCCTGCCGTCTGGATGCTGTCGAACTTGCGCACGGATACCCGAAGGTCCGGGCGGTTCTTTCGCATCCACTTGTCGAATGCGATCTCGCGCTCGTTGGTGGCGAAGAACTCCGAGTGATAGGAAAGCACACCGACTGTCGCACCCTGTGCGAGCCGTTCCGCCAGGAACGATGCTGCAATGGTACCGAGGCCGAAATTGTCGGCCGACACCAGCGCCACATAGTCCGAGCCCGGCAGAAGACCGGTCGGAACATTGTCAAGCAGCAGTAGCCGGATGCCAGTTTGAGATACGCGACGATGAGCCTCGGCAACGGTAGAGTTAGCGACGGGGATAGAGATGATTGCATCTGGCTTTTCCGCGCGCAGACGGTCCAATGCCGAAATCTGCGCTTCCGGCGCGAAAGCGCAATCTACAACCTCGATAACGGCGATGTCACAGTCGCTGAACGTGGCGATAATACCCGCGATCTGCTGCTTGGCCCAGTCGCTGGTCATTGTGTGAAGGACGATTGCGACACGGAACCGCGCCGCGCGCGCTCGGGCAAGATCATCGGAAAGCAAGGCGATCCGCTCGGGTGGTGCCGCGCGTTCTCCGTGGGGTCCCAATCCTGATATCGTCATCGCGTGGATCTCATTGATGATGGCGTGCCGGTGACCGGCCACGTCGTACTATGCTCGATGGAGGGGCTCATGGGGCAACTGCCTTTCGGGCAACCGCAAGGCGACTTTCGGCCTCGCGTGCTGCGCACGACGCCAGTAGAGACAGGAATATGGGATGGGCAAGCGGTGTTCCGCTGACGATCCAATCCTTGAGACACTGCGGATCAAACACGCTTTCGACCACAACCATCGCCGCGCCAACCAGGCCAGCGGAACTGCCCATTTGCGATTTCGTGATGATCAGGTCGCGTGTCACGAGAGGATGACTTTCGCCGTAGACCGTCTCGCGTACGGCGGCGAGCAGCAGGTCGTTTGTCTGAGCCATTGTGCCCGAAAGTACGATGAGATCCGGATTAAGCATGTTGGCAAGCATTGCAACGGAATGGCCGATCAGGCGGCCGCTTTGGCTAAGGATTTCCATCGAGGCGGGGTCGCCCGATTGCGCCGCCTGGCTCACCTCGATCGCGCCGACATTGCCGCCCCGGCGCAATGTATCGGCAAGGAGCGGGCTTTTGCCCGATTGTGCCGCTGCCATTCCCTCGCGAGCGATCATGTCGCTTCCCGCAACGGCGTCGAGTGCCGAAGAGCGATCACCTGCCTGGACCGGCATCTGGCCGATCAGGCCCGCCGCTCCTTGTGCGCCCCGATAGAGCCGCCCATCGAAAATCAGGCCGGCGCCAATGCGCTTGCCTACTTTCACGAACAGCATGTTGCGGACGCTCTGGCCTGCACCTGCGAAACGCTCGCCCATTGTCATCGTCTCGATACTCGAGCGCAACCAAACCGGCGCACCGAACCTGCCGACCAGCGTCTCCACGAAGGGAAATCCTTCCCAGGCCGGGAGGAAAGCCGGCGTCTGTTCCATGAACAGCATGTCGTCGCCCTCGGTCACGGGTCCGGGTACCGAGACGGCGATGCCCCATACCGGCATTTCCGGCGCATGTTTGGCGATCAGCCAGTCAAACAGGGCGATCACGCGCACGGAGGTGGATGCCGCGTCCGATCCGAAATCGATTGACTCATGATGTTCGGTAAATAGCCGGCCAGACAGATCGGCAATGCCAACGCCAAGCGCGGATTGGTCGAGTGTCGCGACCAGGATGCAGCCAAGATTCGTGCGGAATTGGACCAGACGCGGCGCACGGCCGCCGCTGGCAACACCGAGCTCGCTTTCAACGATCAGCCCGATATCGGCAAGAGTCGTCAGCCGATCCGAAACGACCGCTCGGCCGAGCTCGCTCTCGCGCTCCAGCTCCTGCCGGGTCGTCGCTCTACCGGTGCGAACGAGATTGAGAATCGCGCCAAGGCTAGCTGCAGCTGAATCGCGCGTGGTGGGCCGACCCTTGCCACGGATACCGGGTGTCGGAGCAGTGGGCATATCGCCGGTTTCCTCCTGTGACGTACTCTCCGGGCGCTGGGATATCGGCGCCAACTCAATTCACTGGATAAAACGGCTGGCTTTGCAGAGCAAGCGCAAACTTATGTCGTAAAAATGCAAAAGATAGCATACTTGTGCATGAATAATATTGACTTCGAAATTAAAGCTCCATAACGTCAAGCCCAGGAGAGCGATATACCGGTCGCCAGGAGTGAACGAGCGGAGGGCCTATGGCCCCTCGTTTCGTTGTGGAGGGTTCATAATGTCTGATTGGAAACTGGCTTATCACGCCAATTGCTGGGGTGCGCTTGGCGGAAACGCCCAAGGGGTCACCTCCATCGCGGAATTAAGCTACCGCACATTTGGCGACATGGACCGCGCTCTAAGCGAAATTGCCGCTGCTGGATATGAAGGCGTCGAACTTTTCGACGGCAATCTTCTCGACTTTAGCGCGACCGACCTTCGCAAGGTGCTGGCGGATACGGGCCTGACGCTTGTCGCAACCTATGCCGGCGGTAATTTCATCTTCGACGATATCCTGAGCGAGGAGCTGGCCCGGGTGGTTCGTGCCGCCGATCGCGCTGCCGAACTCGGGGCGCCGCATCTGGTCGTCGGCGGTGGCGCGAAACGTTTCGATGGCATTCGCGATACCGATTACAAGAAACTGGGCGCCGCCCTCGACGAGGTCAAGACCATTGCGGAAGAGCGCGGCATGCGCGGCCACTATCATCCGCACCTGTCGACCATCGTCGAAGGGCCCGAGACGGTGCGGCGCATCTTCGGCCTGACCGAAATCGACTTCTGCCCCGATACTGCACATCTGGCGGCAGCCGGCGGCGATCCGGCCGCTCTCATCCGCGAGCATGCAACCCGCATTTCCTATGTGCATCTCAAGGGTTTCCAGCAGGAGCCTTTCGCCTTTACGCCGCTCGATCGTGGTGATGTGCCAACCGGCCCGATTCTGTCTGCAATGCGCGAAACCGGCTTCAAGGGCTGGGTCTGTACCGAACTCGACGCTTGGTCGGACCCCGCCGAAGGGGCGCGGGCCAGCATGGATTATCTGAAGACTGCAATGCGCTCCTGACGAGCGCACTTTTGTTGCCATTTTCATCAAAAGTGGGTCGGACGGCCCGCCAATCTTCGGGGCAATGCACCCCGGCTTCTGGGAGGAGAAGAACCATGATCACGAGACGTACACTCTTGGCTACGACAGCCGCATTGGCTGCGCTGTCCCTTACAACCGCATTGCCGGCTTTTGCCGATCCAGATGCAGCGCTGGCCGCGCTGCAGGAAAAGGTCCTGTCAAAGGGCCCGAACGGCGAGGATCCATCGCCGGCATCCTCTGTCACCCTGACGGATGCGGAAGTGACCAAGATCAAGGATATGAATGCCACGGCAGCCATCGTCATGCATTACGGCGGCAACGACTGGGCCCGGGCCCAGATCAATGGGCTGCGCACCCAGTTTGCGGAAATGGGTATCAAGGTCATCGCCGTAACTGACGCCGGGTTCAAGCCGGAAAAGCAGGTGGCTGACATAGAGACAATCATGGCCCAGAAGCCCAACATTATCGTATCTATCCCGACCGATCCCGTTGCAACAGCGGGCGCATACAAAGCGGCTGCGGACGCGGGCGTAAAACTGGTATTCATGGATAACGTACCGGCCGGCTTCAGCGCAGGTAAGGAATATGTCTCCTCGGTTTCGGCCGATAATTATGGCAACGGGGTTGCCTCCGCCCATCTGATGGCGAAGGCGCTTGGCGGCAAGGGGGAGATTGGCCTCGTCTTCCATGCCGCGGACTTCTTCGTTACCAAGCAGCGTTATGAAGCGTTCAAGGCGACTATTGCTTCCGACTATCCGGATATCAAGATCGTCGCCGAGCAAGGCATCGGCGGCCCCGATTTCTCCGGCGACGCCGACAAGGCTGCAAGCGCCATGCTCACCTCCAATCCAAACCTGAACGGCATCTGGGCCGTATGGGACGTGCCGGCGGAAGGCGTGATCTCGGCTGCACGGGTCGCCGGGCGCGACGATCTCGTCATCACCACTATCGATCTCGGCGAAAACGTTGCGATCTCGATGGCGCAGGGCGGCTTCGTCAAGGGTCTTGGCGCGCAGCGTCCCTATTCGCAGGGCGTCACGGAAGCCAAGCTTGCAGGCTATGGACTTCTGGGAAAGAAAGCGCCGGCATTCGTGGCTCTGCCGGCCCTGCCGGTCACCAAGGAAACCCTGCTCGAAGGCTGGAAGGCCGTCTACAACACCGAACCGACCGCCAACGTCAAGGCGAGCCTCGGCCAGTAAGCCTATCTTACACGACTCTCAAACTGGGCCGTTCCGATTGCTGCAGGCGACATCAGCGCCGCCTGTATTGAAGGGGCGGGGCCCCTTTGACAATGGGGCCGGTGGCCCGCTTTTTATGACGGAGAAGAGACGATGACCAAAGTGATGAACGTCGCCATGATTGGTGGCGGCTTCATGGGCAAGGCGCATGCCATGGCCTATGCTTCGATGCCCATGTTCTTCTGGCCGGCCCCCGCCATTCCTCACCGCAAGGTGGTGGTGGACGTAACGGACGCCATCGCCGAAACCGCGCGCGATCGATACGGTTTCGAGGAAGCCTCAAGTGACTGGCGTGCCGTCGTCACCCGACCCGATATCGATGTGATCGACATCTGCACGCCGAATAACATGCATGCCGAGATCGCCATAGCGGCGGCCGAGGCGGGCAAGCATATCATCTGCGAAAAGCCGCTCGCCCGTACGGTCGAGGAAGCGCGCGCTATGGTGGCGGCTGTCAAGAAGGCCGGTGTCATCCACATGGTCGCCTTTAACTATCGCCGCACACCGGCGGTGGCGCTTGCAAAGAAATTCATCGAGGAAGGCCGCATCGGCCGGATCCTCAACTTCCGCGGCACCTATCTGCAGGATTGGTCAGCCGATCCCGATGGCCCGCTGTCCTGGCGTTTCCAGAAGAAGATTGCCGGCTCCGGCACCGTTGGTGACATTGCCACCCATGTGGTCGATCTTGCGCACTATCTCGTCGGTCCGATCGAGACAGTGAACTCGATCACGACGACCTACAACAAGACGCGGCCGCTGCAGCAAGGCGGCATGGACAAGCTTGGCGCTTCGGAGAAAGCCTCAGGCGACGTAGAGCGCGGCGAGGTGGATGTCGATGATGAAGTCGTCAGCATGCTCAAATTCGAGAACGGTGCCATCGGTAGCCTGGAGGCAACACGCAACGCCTATGGCCGCAATAACTTCATCACACTGGAACTTCATGGTACTAAGGGCTCTATCCACTTCAACTACGAACGCCGCGATGAATTGCAGGTGATGTTTGCCGACGATCCGGCGGATAGCCGTGGCTTCCGCACCGTCTATACCGGCCCGGCGCATCCTTACGGAAACGGTCTCTGGCCGATCCCCGGCCTCGGTATCGGTTACTCAGAGACGAAGATCGTCGAATGCTTCGACTTCTTCTCAGCGATCGCGCGTGGCAAGCAGCCGTCACCGAATTTCGAAGACGGCCTTTTGACCGAACTCGTTGCCGATGCCCTTCTTCGCTCCGGAGAAACGGGTGCGTGGGAGCGCGTAAAAAAATGAACGAAGCCGCCGATGGCAAGTCGTCCGCCGCTGGCCAACTGCTTGCCGTCAGCATGGCAGGTATCTCCAAGTCCTTCGGCGGCGTAAGGGCGCTGGATGATGTCAGTCTGGAAATCGAGCAGGGCGAGGTTCACGCCTTGCTTGGCGGCAACGGCGCCGGCAAGTCGACGATCCTGAAAGTGTTGAACGGCATCCACAAGCCTGATTCTGGCACGATCACGGTGGCGGGCCGGAAACTGACGGCGCATACGCCGGAAGAATCGCGTGCTGCCGGGATTGCGATGAATTTCCAGGAAATGAGTCTCATCCCGACGTTGACCGTCGCACAGAACGTTTTCCTGACCCGTGAAGCCAAGGCTGGAATGGGCTTGATCGATGACCGCGCTGCCGAACGCAAGGCGGCGGAACTGTTCGCCATCCTGGAGGTTGATGTCGACCCCAAGGCAGTCGTCGGCGATCTGGGTGCTGGGCAAAAGCAGTTGACGGAAATCGTCAAAGCGATCAGCCAGGATGCGAAGGTGCTGGTTCTGGACGAGCCGTCCACGGCACTTGCCGTTTCGGACGTCGACCGGCTGTTCGTCTTCTTGCGCAAGCTAAAGGCGCGCGGCGTCGCGATCATCTATGTCAGTCACCGGATGGACGAGATTGCCCGCATTGCCGACCGGGCGACAATCTTTCGCGACGGGCGGCACGTCATCACGGCACCCCTTTCGCAACTGCCGATCGATACGATGATCGAGTACATTGTCGGCAAGCGGTCCAAAGGCCTTTCCGACGTGGAGCGCGGGACGGCGGTGAAGGGTGAAGTACTTCTCGAGCTGCGCGGCGTCTCGGGAAAATACAAGCCGGAAAATGTCAAGCTGGCGGTTCACCGCGGCGAGGTGGTCGGCTTGGCTGGCCTGCTCGGCTCCGGTCGCTCCTCCCTGGCGCGGGTGATCGCAGGCATCGAGCCTGCCGTTTCGGGAGAAATTCTGATCAAGGGTAAGGCCGTCAAGATCGCCAATCCAGGCGACGCCATCGGTGCCGGGGTGGCACTCGTGCCCGAAGCTCGCGCGACGCAGGGGATCATCCCCGCCCATTCCGTCGCTTCCAACATGACGCTCGCGGTTCTCGATCGCGTTTCAATGGCGGGATTCGTCGATCCGGAGAAAGTCAGGTCCGTCACGGACGGAATGATCAAGAGGCTGTCGGTCAAGACGGCGAGCCGTGATCACGCGGTCTCGACGCTGTCGGGCGGCAACCAGCAAAAGGTGGTCATCGGCAAATGGCTGGCGACCGATCCGGACATCCTCGTGCTGGACGAGCCGACGGCCGGCATCGATATCGGTTCGAAATCCGAAATCATCCGGCTGGTGCGCGAACTAGCGGCGTCGGGCAAGGCAATCCTGTTCATTTCCTCGGAGCTCAGCGAGCTTCTGGCCGCCTGTGATCGCATTCTGGTCATGTCAGAGGGACGGATGTGCGCGGACATCCCGCGCGAGCTCCTCGATGATGTAGGCATTCCAGAACATGATACCGCGCATCGACTGCAGGCGGCCGAACAGCGATTGCAGATTGAGATTCAAGAGGCCTTAAAATATGGGCAGGAGATTGGAAATGACGACGGTAAGTCCAACGCTTATCCAGAGCTTTAAGGCCAACTGGCGACAAAACATCATCTATATCGGCTTCGCAGTCATTTTCGTGTTGTTCGCCCTGACGCTGAACGAAAAGGGATTCCTCAACCCCAACAATCTGCTGAACATCGTGCGCCAGACTGCGATGATCGCCGTCATGGCCATCGCCATGACCTTCGTGCTTTCGGCAGGCGAGATCGATTTGTCCGTGGGCGCGGTGGCGGGGCTGGCAACGGTGACCGTCGCCATGACCATTGCGGTTGCGGGTCCTGTTGCCGGCGTGACAGCCGGGATCCTGACCGGGATCGCCGTCGGCATGTTCAACGGCTGGCTGACGACGCGCATCGGCATTCCCTCCTTCTTGACGACCCTGGCGATGATGGGCATCGCCAAGGGTGTCGCCATGTGGATATCGAATACCGCGGCGGTACCAATCCTTAGCCCCGGCTATTCCTGGCTGTTCGGTGGGGGGGCGCTTGCCAAGATACCGGTGCTTCTCTTCTGGATGGTTCTCTTCGGTGCCATTGGCCATATGGTCTTGCGGCGCACTGGCTTTGGCCGCCGTGTCTTGGCAACCGGCGGCGGTGAAACGGCGGCACGCTACTCCGGCATTGATACCAAGGCGATCAAGTTCCGCGTCCTGGTCATGTCCTCGACGGCCGCAGCCTTCGCGGGCATGCTCTATGCCGGGCGCCTGCAATCGGGCCGCTTTCAGCTCGGCGAGGGCGACGAATTGTCTGTGATCGCCGCCGCCGTTCTTGGTGGAACCAGCCTGTTCGGCGGCAAGGGCACGATCATCGGCACCATCGTCGGAGCCCTGATGATCGGCATGATCAACAACGGACTTATCCTGATGGGGCTGGAATTCTCGCAGCAACTCATCGCCCGCGGCGCTATCATCATCCTCGCCGTCGCCCTGTCTCAGAAGCGGAGCTGAGCGATGTCTCTTGTCACGATCGGTACTGTCACCGCAAAGCCGGAAACGCGTGAGGAGGTGTAAGAGCTCCTCGCAGCCCAGGTGGCACCAACACGCACTGAACCCGGTTGCATCAACTACGATGGGACGTTTGGCGAGATTTCGAAATCTACAATCGAATATTGGAAGAGCGAACCTCACCACATCTCCACAACGAACTGCGGGCGCGCCGGATAGACGCGAAAAGGACTACGGGCACGCTCATTCGACGCGCAGCAAACGGAAGCTGCCATCGGCTGCGCCATCCTCAATCGCATGCTGGCATGCGCACGCCCGAAATCTGTCCGGTGCGAAGCAGGGACGACATAGCCGCAACGTCAAAGAGCTAAATTCCATTCCGCCACGATCGATGCACCAAAGCCGTTCAAAATCGCATTGCCAAACGGGCGCCATCCAAACATGACATCATTAATCAAATTTCTTTCGTGTCATCGAGTGATTAGGCCTCTGCAATTGACTGCGGCAATGGGCGCTGGCTGGTATATTTTCGGCTCCAAAGTCGGCCTGGTTCCTCTATATAGCGATAAGTGAGCATTGCCAGCGCAATGGTCGCGAAAAGCATGGACACATGCAGCAGATCGCCAATCCAAAGCGAGTTGTGGATCGTCAGCAGATGTGGGACTTCGCCGTTTATGGTGACTGGATAGTCGACGAAAAACGACATGCCCGTTACCTTTTGCAGGACCATGGCGAGGGCGCGGCCCAATGCTCGCGTGAGGGCATGGACCATGTAGATGGAGTAGGACAGCGTGCCGATCAGCAACAATGGCCTGACTTTCAGTGCCC
Organism: Rhizobium sp. WW_1; assembly: GCF_003610155.1. Taxonomy (NCBI): domain Bacteria; kingdom Pseudomonadati; phylum Pseudomonadota; class Alphaproteobacteria; order Hyphomicrobiales; family Rhizobiaceae; genus Rhizobium; species Rhizobium sp. WW_1. The sequence goes on along the minus strand of NZ_RAIN01000032.1, from coordinate 21,669 downwards.
CGCTGACATGACCTTGCTCGCGGGCAAATAGCAGCACTAGCCCGGCGAATAGAAGGGGGGCCGCGACTGCGAGATAACCGTGGCCATCGATCGCAATCAGGCAGAGGCAAAGCACGACGACGCCTACGACCTCGATCACAGTATCGGTCACTCTTCCCAAAGGCTTGCAAAGCCAGGCGCAGGTTTCTCGCGCCCGAAAGCAGATGACACCGAGAGCAAAGCCGTAAACGCATCGGACCAAACCGAAATCATAGGTGGAGTCCATTCTGTGAGGGCTGAACCACAAAAGGGTGGCACAGCCGACAAATGCAAGTACAGCCCAAGAGAGTGTGCTTTTTCCAAGCCGAAGCGTGATCAGGGCGAAAACAATATAGGCGAAAAACTCTGCGCTAATGCTCCAGCTGGGGAAGTTGAGCCACAGACCGTTATTGATCCCCGTGCCGTGAAGCAGCAGGAGGTTGGTCACAATCGCTCGTGGGAGGTCGCCCGGAAACCCGTCTTTGGCGACGTCGATAGGAATGAAGAGAAGCATCGTCAGAAAGTGCAGGGGATAGATCCGGCCAAGGCGCAGAAACAGGAAGCGCCCCGCTCCGAAACCCTGCAGGAGTCGTGATTGATAGTTCGCGGCGATCACAAACCCGCTAAGGACAAAGAAAAAGTCGACGAATAGATAGGCGTTGAGAATGATCGCTGTGAACTGGATATGGCTGAGAACATTGAAATGAAATAGGGCAACCATACAGGCACATAGGCCGCGCCAGCTATCCAGTGCTTCATATCTCTCACCCCGCATGAGATTTTCCCAGTAGACGCCCAGCTCATAATTTGCTTGTTTAGGTTGAATGTCAATATCATGATTTACTAATGGGTATTTATGTAGGGACTGGCGCCTTGTTCAAAATTGACGTTCTTCTGTGTGCTTCGGTTTGCTTGACGGCTTTTCCTGTATTGGCAGGACCGACGAGTGGCAGTGTCACCAATTACGGCGCGGTAGGGGACGGCGTTACCAATGACACGGCAGCCTTCAATCTCTGCTTGACGAACAACACGATCTGCTGGGTCGACCCAGCCAAGAAATATGTCGCCGGCGATGTTCAGATCAAGAACGGCAATCGCCTTATCGGTCTAGGGGTAGTCCAATATGGAGATCAAACGGCCAGCACAACCCTCGCGCGACCGGTCTTGATCGGGGCAAGTCCGTCGACAAACGTTCTCAACGTTTCAGGTGTGTCGCTCGGGGCTGCAGTCCAGGGCGTGTTCATCGATTGCCAAAATGCCAATGTAAACGGCATTTCCGGAGGTAGCTTCCAACTAACTATCGAAGATACGACGGTCGTTGGCTGTGCAGCTGGATTAGGTGATATCACCAGCAGCGCCTATACGGGTGGTGCTCATATTCTCAACAGCACTTTTGGAAACAATCGGCGAGGCATATCCAATCTGGTGGATTCCTTCGTCGTCAATGTCGACCTTGCCAACAACACGGGCGACGGCGTTTACCTTGGAAGTGGCGCAAACGCCAATACCATCGTGAACACTCGCTTCGAGTGGAACCACGGTTATGGAATGCAGAGCTTCGGCGGAAACAGCAACAATAGCATCGCGAACGCCCTGTTTGATAGAAACTATGGAGCCGGGTTACGACTGGACGGCACCATAGGCATGTCAATTTCCAACTCGACCTTCTATCGAAACGGGCGAAACAATGTCGCAGCAGATCAGAACGCCCAGATCTTCCTGAGTGGAGCGAGGAATATCAGCATCACGGGTGGGCAAAGCCTCGTTGGCCTCGATGATGGTGGAACCGGCACCTACACACCCGCCTATGTATTTTCCTACGATCCGAATCCGAGCTCGAACGTCACGATATCGGGCTTTGTCACGAGTGGACTTTTCAATGCATCCACCAATCCAAGCGGTTCGTTCACAACAGCGATCGTGCAGGGCAATGAACCGACAGCGGGCTACAACGTATCTGGCGTCAACGACCTGCCCGACACGACACGTGCAGCGACGGGGATAGCGGCTTACGCCAGCGGAGGGCAGTCGAATGCGACACTTCTGATGGCGAGCCTGAATGTGGTGTCGACCGCCTCGTCGGTCAACGCCTCAGTCAAAATAGTGCCGTGCGTTCCGGGCCGTCAACAAACGGTCGCCAATCTTGCGGCGAACTCGATCCAGGTCTTTGGATCCGCCTCGGACACGATCAACGGGGCTGCCATCGGGACCGGCATCGCCCAGGCCGCCGGGAAGATAGCGACCTATTTTTGCACCGGAGCTGGCAATTGGAGCAGGCTCCTGAGCAATTGAGCCTGTGAGGGCCTTGTAGACGGAAGGCCCCGCGTTGGGGCGATGTTGCGGGCGCATTTATTCGTTGAATAGGGCAAATTCGGTAAACGTCAGATCTCCGGGAACCGGCAAAGCCGGGCCCTTGAAATACTTCGGGCCGATTTCCGCGAAATAACGTCCCACCAGCCCTGGAACTGGAGCGCGCGCATCGACTAGGCAGAAAATCTTCCCACTCCGCAGCATGTGTCGCCCCAGAGCGCCGGCGCAGCGACTGAGGTCGGCGTGGGACCGGCAATAGATGACCTGACTGGCCGGGACGAGACCTTTAAAACCCGCCGCGTCTTGAACACAAATGGGGTGACGGATCTGTCCGTGATACACATGAGTGCATCACATCCCAGCGCTGCGTGCTTTAAGAGAATGTGACGCTCATGTTCCAGCAACTGCATGAGCTCAGGCGCGTCAGCATGGGCATTCACCACCCGCGATCGGGTTCGTACCGGACTCAGTGCGGGCAAAAATGCATGTTGTCCGTCGGCAAAGCGCTTGAAGCGCAGGGCTTCCACGACTTTGCGCGTCACTGGGGCAGGCGTGACGCTCAAAAAGGTAACGTCTCGCTGGCGTAGCGCTGCCATGATCAATTTGCCTGCATAGGTGCGAAAAGCTGGGTCCACTGTCCAACTCGAGAGATTACAACGAACACTTCCCTCGTCCGTTCCGCCATGCCGAAAGTAGAGCGTCAACATTACCCCAACTATGCTACCGGCGTGATCAAGGATGTAGCCGTAACGGGGAAAATTCCCAACCGCCGGCAAATCTCCAATTCGGCGAAGTGCATGCATCCAATGTTGACGCGAGCGACCCGGGAAACCTCTCTGCAAGCAGTCGATGACCGCTTGCCAGTCAGCCTCCTCAATCAGACGGCAAACCAGCCCCTCGGGCATCGCTCCTAACACACTCATTCAAACGCCTCCACTCAACTATACGCAATGGACAATACTAATGCCTTACCAAATTATTAATCTTTAGAATTTAGTCAATTATTATTCAATATATGTCTGTAATAGTATTTTAAGTGGGCCGCAGGTTAGCGGAGTGGGGTGTGCGTTATATTCTCGTGGCACCAGATTTTACTACAGCTGACGGCCCAGCCGCGCGAATAGGCGTACGAGTCTGTTCAAGAAAGCGGATATCTTGCGAGCCTCATGGTCATAAGCTTGATCATTGCGGTTTGGATGAAGGCGATGTTGAGTTTCACCTAGATTTGCGCCGATTTTTCATTTCGCATTGTATCACCTAATTGCATTTATGGTGTTGATTGAAAACATCTTCTCACGGTTTGGGCGGATCCGTCCGAGATGAAAAATTGGGGATGCGGACGATAATCAACACGGACTCTGAAAGACGCCCGACCCGCGCACCAAAGCCGCACCGATACGCACTCGTGTAAAAATTCACGACAGCTGGAGAGAACACATAGTCTCCGCTTTTAGGCGGTCTGCTGTGCGAATTGTTGAGCGAGAAATGCGGTTGTTAGTCAGCGCGCTCTCGAACGCCAAACGAGGAGCCGTTGTTCGAACATCGATATGGCCGCCGACGTTGCATAGCCGAGAGCTCCGAGCAGGATCACGCCGGCATAAAGGTCGGGCGCCCGGAACGAACGGGCCGACAGAAGGATCCAGTTGCCCAGTCCATTACGACCGGCAATCATCTCGCAGACGATCGACAGGATCAGCGCGACGGTAAGGCCAAGCCGCATGCCAGCCAGAATATCGGGTGACGCCGAAGGCAGCGCGACCTTCCAGATGACCTTTGCGCGTGAAAATCCGAGGGCTTGCGTCACTTCGTAAAGGCGCGGTTCCACGGTCGCAAAACCGTGAATGGTCGCCAGCAAAACGGGCCACATTGCCCCGAAAGCAATCACCGCAAGCACCATTCCATCCGATAGGCCGAAGATCGCAATGGCAACCGGGATCGTGGCCGAGGCCGGCAGAGGGCGTAGGAACTCAAGCATGGGGGCGAGATAGGCACGCAGCACAGGCGAACTGCCGATGGCAGCGCCGAGTGCGGCGCCTGCCAGCGAGGCGATCAGCCAGCCCCAGAACATGCGTTCAACCGTGGCGAGCAGCTTGGTGCCAAGATCTCCCTGGCTAAATCCGGTCATCAAGGCTTTCCATGCGCGATCAGGGCCGGGAAGGAAGACCGGATTGACCAATCGATTATCGGCGACGAGCTGCCAGAGCCAGACGAGGAAAATCGCCACTGCAACGCTCCCGGCGAGAAAGAGCAGGCGCGATCCCCATCTCATCTCGTTACTCCCACCGTGGCCGCGCGTCCCAGCAACCGGTGCTGTGCAACGGACAGCAAGGCATTGACGGCCCAGCCGAGCAGACCGGTCCAGACCAGATAGGCGAGCATGGTTGCCGGTTGCAGGCCCTGCTGGGCAACCAGAATTCCATAGCCGAGCCCAAGAGGGTTTACCGCGATCTCGACGGTTACCGCCACGACCAGTGCCATGGCCGCGGCAAGACGGAAGGCGACGATGATGCGCGGCAGGGCGGCCGGCAACACGATCGTGTAAAGGCGCTGCCATGTCGAAAGGCGAAGCGCACGGGCCACTTCCAACAGGCGCGGTTCGATACCCGCCATGGCGGAGCGGACGAGGATCATCATCGGCCAGATGCAGGAGAAGGCAACGATCGCGATTTCCATGCGGAACCCGAAACCGAATACCAGCATGGCAATCGGCAATACGGCCACCGATGGGATCGGCCTGATCAGTTCGACGCTCACTTCCATGAGTCGGTCGACCGTGCTGGCGATGCCAAACAGAATGCCAAGCATTAGGCCCATCAACCCGCCGAGAGCGAGGCCGGCGCCGGCGGCGATTAAAGTATCGCGTGTCGCCGCTAACAACGACGTATCGGCAATACTACGCAGGAGAGCGACGGCGATATCGCTGGGCGCGGCCAGTGACAATGATGTTGACCCCTCGACACGCATAGCGACTTCAGCGAGCAAGATTACTATCACCGGGACGACGAGCCCTTTCCACCACCCGGATTTCATTGTTCGGCTCTTTCGATGAAGTCGAATAGTGCACGGCGCAGCCGCAGGAATTCCGGCATTTCGCGTGTTTCAAGCTGGTTGCGTGGGCGAGGCAGATCGACATTCAATTCGATGCCGATGCGGCCGGGTCTCGGCAGCAGGCCGATGACCCTGTCTCCGAGATAGACGGCTTCTTCCAGATCATGCGTGACGAACAGCACGGTCGTGCCGGTTTCGGCGACCAGCGCCAGCATCTCGTCCTGCAGGCCCTGCCGCGTCATCGCGTCGAGCGCGCCGAATGGCTCGTCCATCAGCAGGACCGAGGGCTCCTGCGCCAGACAGCGCGCGATCTGGATGCGCTGCTGCATGCCGCCGGACATTTCGGTCGGATATTTATGCTCATGCCCGGCCAAGCCGACCTTGGCCAGCAGGGCGTAGCAACGGTCTGCGCGTTCGGCGCGAGGCGTTCCCGCTGCCTCCAGCGCAAGCGACACGTTGGATGCGGCGGTGCGCCAGGGCAGCAATGCCTTTCCATAATCCTGGAAGACGACAGCCACGTCGCGCCTCGGCACGGTGAGCGGCTGGCCCATGAAGCGCACTGTTCCGCCATTGGGGCGCACCAAACCGCCCGCCATGCGCAGGGCGGTTGTCTTGCCGCAGCCGGAAGGGCCGATGATGCAGACGATCTCGCCGCGGCGGATCGTCAGGGACAGGTCCGAGATGATTGCGCGGCTGCCATAAGCTAGGCTGATGCGTTCGAAACTGATGACTGCATTGCTCGTTGTCATAGCGTCCATGTGTTTTTACTTCCCGACCAAAGGCGTGGCCCCGTGGTAGACGATGTCCAAGGTCTGATGAAGATGAGCGGAAAGCTCTGCTTCCGCCCGTTTAGCGTCTCTCGAAAGCACGATTTCCGCTAGAAGCCGGTGTTGCTCGATGAAGCGCTCGGGATGATCGATCCGGCTCATCATCGTGCGCCTGTAGCGGTAGGCCTGATAATAGAGGTCGTCGTGAAGGCGCAGGAGGCGTTCAGAGCCGCAGGCCTCGAGAAGTGAACGGTGAAACCCCTTATGCAGATGGTCGAATTCCGATGATCCTTCACGCATGGTCTCCGGATCGCGCTCGACCGAACGGACAAGGCGGTGCATGGAAGACAGGATGCCTGCCTCCCAATCATCCAGTCCGTCGCGCATGGAGCGACGAAGCGCCTCGGTCTCGGCGAGGATGCGCACCTGTGTGATGTCGGCGAGGTCCGCTTCGGAAACGCTTGCGACGCGAAAACCTCTCTGCCCGACGGCGGAAACGAGACCGCGGGACACCAGGCGCGAAAGCCCTTCCCGCAATGGGGTCGCTCCGATCTCATATCGCTCGGAAAGGGCCTGAATGCCAAGCCGATCACCCGGCTGCCACACGCCGGCGAGAATATCGTGCTCCAAGACTGCAGCAGCTCTTTCGCTGAGGGTCTCGGAGTTTGCGAGCTCCGCCACGGTTCCGAACAACTTGGTCACGCATCACTCCCTTACTATTTCTCAATCAGTGTAGCCGTATCCGGCTTTCCCTGCAGCATGTGTTGCTGTGCCATGGTAGCGGCCCACCAGTCGAGTTGTTCCTGGTTGAGCGTCGGGTCGGAGAACGATAGCTTCATCTTCGACAGAACGGTCGGTGGGATCTTGGTAAAATCGGCGATCGCCTTGCGCCCCGCATCGGGATCGTCGTTGACGATCTTTGCCGCCTCGCCGATTGCAGCACGAAATGCCGCGATCGGCTGAGGATTGGCATCGGCCCATTCGCGTGTTGCGGCGTAAAGGATGGCCGGCCGGCCGTCGGGAACCGTCTTGATGAAGTATCCCGCGTTGATGCCAACCTTCGATTCGATGATGCGCGACATCATCGGCTCGGCTGTTACGACGGCATCAACGGCACCGGATTTCAGTGTGTCACTCATGGTCGGAAAGGTGACTTCGACGAAGTTGACCTGTTTCGGATCAACGCCATTGTCGATCAGCCATTTCGAAAACAGCACCTGAAGAAATGCGCCGATGCCAGGCGCGCCGACCTTCTTGCCGACAAAGTCGGCCGGCTTGGCGATGCCGCTATTCGGTCCGACCAGAACACCGACGCTGTCGTAGGTCGATTGCGCCGTTGAACTCGCACCGGCAACGCCGACAAGGTCGAGTCCGCCATCGACGGCTTGCAGGAACACCGTCGGCGTCGGACCGCCGATCTGTACGGAGTCCGAAAGGAGTGCCGCGGGAATATTGGAATTCAGGCCGATCAACGTCATCGAAACATCGAGGCCGTGCTTCTTGAATATGCCTTGCTCAAGCGCGACCGCAGCGGATGCGCAGTCGGTGGTCGCCGTACATCCGATATTGATTTTCGTCTCGGCTGCTGCAGCTCCCGTCCAAGCGACAATGGCAAGGCCTGCGGCGATCGCGGCCTTCGAAATCGAGCTCATGTTTTCTCCTCCCAAAGAAACCTGCTTCCCAACCGGGGCAGTTTCATATATCGATAAAAGCATAAAATATATATGATCTCAAGTCATCTATAGAATTTGGAGGAGAAGGAGCCAATGAAACTTGCGACCTATAAAACCGCCGCTGGCGATATCAGCGTGGGAATCGTGCATGCCGACAACAGCCGCGTGTTCGACCTACACGCTGCGGCCGGCAAAAGCGGCATCGGTAATTTGGATCGCTTCACATCCATGATTGCATTGATTGAGGGCGGGGATGCCGCATTGGCTGACGCCTCGGAACTGTTTAAGAGACATGTCGGCGACGCCGACCTCTCCGTTGCGATCACCGATGTGCGCCTGCTATCTCCATTGCCCCGACCAACGCAGATGCGCGATGGCATGAGTTACGAGATCCACATCCGCCAATCGTCGCGCGGTATACGCCGACTGGCCCTGGGTGGTGACGAGCAGGCGATCGCCGCGTTGGATGCGGAACCGCTGCCGCCGCTTGCCGACGTCTACAAGCAACTGCCGATCTACTACATCACCAATCGGATGATTGTTTCAGGACCAGAAGATACCGTCGTCTGGCCCGATTATTCCAAGGTCATGGACTACGAGCTGGAATATGGCGTTATTGTTGGCAAGAGCGGTAAGGATATCAGCGCGGCGAACGCGCGCGACCATATCTTCGGCTATACGATCTTCAACGATTTCTCGGCTCGCGACCAGCAAGCCAAGGAGATGCCAGGCTGGCTTGGGCCGGCCAAGGGCAAGAGCTTCGACGGCGCCAATGTGCTTGGGCCCTGGATCGTCACCAAGGATGAAATCACCGACCCCTATTCGCTCAAGGCTTCCGTGCGTGTGAACGGCGAGCTGCGTTGCGAGAGCTCGACGGCCGGGATGCTCTTCAGCTTCGAGAAGCTTCTGGCGCACATGTCGCAGGGGGAGACTGTTCATGCCGGCGAATTCATTGGCTCCGGCACCATCGGCAATGGCTGCGGCCTTGAAACCGGCATCTTTCTGGAAGACGGCGATGTCATCGAACTGGAGATCGAAAAGATCGGCGTTCTGAAGAACAAGGTTGTGCGTCGCGGCAAGTGACGGCGGACCACGTATAGCGGAGGAGGTAACCCATGACCCAGCGTATCATCGATCTGTCAGTGCCGATCGCCAACGATATCCCGGCCGATCCACCGATCCAGATTCCGGCGATCACCTATATCGATCACAGCCAAAGCCTTAAGCAGATCCTTTCCTTCTTTCCCGGCCTCAAGGCGGAAGACCTGCCGGATGGCGCCGGTTGGGCGGTGGAGCACATTGCGCTCTCCACCCACAATGGAACGCATCTGGATGCCCCCTGGCACTATCATCCGACGATGAACCATGGCGAGCCGGCCTGGCGCATAGATCAGGTTCCGCTGGAATGGTGCTATCAGCCCGGCGTCAAGCTCGACTTCCGTCATTTCCCTGATGGCTATGTTGCAACGGCTGCCGATGTCGAGGCCGAGCTGAAGCGCATCGGCCACAAGCTGAGCCCGCTTGAGATCGTGGTCGTCAACACATCGGCCGGCGCCAAGTTCGGCCAGGCGGATTATGTCGCGAGCGGCTGCGGCATGGGCTATGAGGCGACCATGTACCTGACCGATCAGGGTGTGCGCGTCACCGGCACGGATGGCTGGAGCTGGGATGCGCCTTTTGTGCACACGGCGAAAAAATATACGGAAACCGGCGATGCTTCCCTCATCTGGGAAGGGCACAAGGCGGGCCGCCACACAGGCTATTGCCACATCGAAAAGCTGCACAATCTCGAGGCGCTCCCCTCGACCGGCTTCATTCTCAGCTGCTTCCCCGTGAAGATCGAGAATGCATCGGCCGGATGGACCCGCGCGGTCGCCATTATTTCGGAATGAACTGGTGGCTCCATCCCATCGGGAGTGGAAAAAAGGCGGGTTTTCCGACGAGGAAGGCGACGAAGATCGTCAATTCATTCGTAGCGCAAGCCCCATATTTGCCTGTCATCTTGTTGAAAATTCAGCTGAGAGCTCTACGATTAGCTGCGAAACGACAGGTTGCGGGTAGTTACAAACGGGGTGCAGAAAATCATGAAGAAACTCGAATCCGGCACTAACTTCGCTCGTTATGCACTCGGGGATCTGACCGTAATTGCGTTGCGCGACGGGTACGTGGATATGCCGGCCAGTCGGCTGCGTCGTCAGGGGAACATTCCTTTTGGCACGGATCTTCCCGAGGAGGTCCAATTGGTCAATGGAAAACTTCGCCTATCGGTCAATGCCTTTTTGATCGTCGACCAGGGTGACCACATCCTAATTGATACGGGTGCGGCGAACTCGTGGGAGCCCACCATGGGCTTACTTCCGCAGGGATTGGTCGAAGCCGGGATCGATCGGAGTGATATCCAAACCGTGGCGTTGACGCACACGCACGAAGATCACTCACATGGCTTGGTTGCCGCGGATGGCAGCGATGCATTTCCAAATCTCAAGCGTCTTCTCGTTCCTGCACCCGAGGTGCCGATGTTTGATAGAATCGAGCGCGTCAGCCGGTTCAGGGGACTGCGCTTGCCTGTTGGCAACGGCTTCAAGGTCAGCGCTGGTGTGACTGCAATCCACGCCCACGGCCATGAAATCGGCCATACCGCATATGAGGTTTCAAGCGCCGGAGAGACCCTTCTGATCTGGGGAGACGTGATCCATGTGCAATCCGTTCAGTTCGCGAAACCAGAGCTGACTTGGGAGTATGATGCTGACCAGAACACTGCGCGTTCGACGCGGCAGCAGATGCTGGTTCGTGCAGCGGAGCCGAATGTCTTTGTCGCAGGCGCGCATCTGGACTTTCCAGGCGTTGGGAAAGTCAGCAGGAGCTCTGATTCCTTTGTCTATGAGGGGCTTTGAGGAAAGAGCGATCTCCTTCAAGACCAAGTTGATTGCATTCCGCGCCGAATTAACCTGCCGCAGGTCGCGTTGGTAGATGTGTTATACTGAATCCTGCCTTCGCAGGGCCGCCACAACCTTTGGCGGCTCTGGCAGGCGCGACGCCGGTTCGGCCTGAGCGACTGCCTGAGCTTGCCGTTCAGCGATGCGCCGTGGATCGGGCAGGGAAAACAGGATCCCAGCGCCTACAAGGGTGCCGACGGTCGAAACCGCGAGCGCCAGCGAATAGCCTCCCCAACCCACGAGGTAGGTAATCAGAGCGGGGCTCGCACCAGCCGACATGATAAAGATACCGTAGGCAAGCCCATAGAGGCGGCCAAATCGGTTTAGGCCAAAGTAGCGCGAGATGAAGTAGGCCATGATGTCCAGTTCCGCGCCGATCGTCAGGCCGATCGCGAGGGCTGCCACTCCCATGCATATTGGGTTCGAAAACAGAAGCAGCAGGCAACCGAGAGCCGAGATTGTAAATGTGATGGTTGCCACCAGAGACGGCGACAGTCGGTCCAGAGCAGTTCCTGATCCCAGTCGTCCCACCAGGATTGCAACGCCCACGAGCGACTGGACTTCCGCCGCGGCCGTCGGGGTGAAGCCGCGCTCGCGGAGAAGCGTGATCAGATGGAAAAGGTACCCGCCGCTGAAGAACGCCGGGGCAAGAAATCCGACAAGCATCAGCCAAAACAAAGGGCGCTTAAGTGGCGAGACACCCTCAGCGGCCTGAGCGCTTGGCTTTGAGACAATGGGATGGAGCTGTCCCTCGCTTCTGACGAGGAGAAGCCCTCCGCCGCCAAGACATGCCACCAGCGCCGCCATGATCAGGTAGCCGGTTCGCCATCCCCATTCACCGATCACCCAGGTCGCCCACATCGGGGCGGTGATCGCCATCAGGCCCAAACCGCTGATCATCGTCCCGAGTGCCAGTCCGCGCGCACGATCGAAGCGAGCGGCTACCATTCGCGCGAAGCCGGGCGGGGTTGTGCCGGCACCAAGGAATGCCAGCAGCATGATGCAGGAAAGATAGATTCCGAAACTGGCAGGTATCTGGCTCAATAGCGCAAATGCAGCGGCTTCACCAAGAACCGAGAAGGCAACGATACGCAATGGACCGAATCGATCCATGAGAGCGCCCGCGAAAGGCGAACAAACGGCGACGACCGTCGATAGGAGAAACGTTGCCAAGGATAGTTGTTGCTTGGTGAAATCCGACTCCTGCATGAGTGCAGGGACGAAAGCGCCGCTGGTATAGGCTTGCAGGCCTATGGTGCCGATGGAGGCCGCGATTGTGCATCCAAGCAAGGTGCGCCAGTGTTGCGCGAGCTCGCGCGTTGCTGTCTGTGTCAATTCTTCCTCCCTTATTTCCCAGACAATCACAGATCGGACTATCTGGTCGAATGCTCATCCCAAAACTGCATTCAGATTTCCCGCGGACTCAGACGCCCTGTTTGAGAAACCCCTCCGGGGGACCAGGGCCCCAGATGCCGATATCCTGCCCGGCTGGCCAGGTTTTCGGCCGTTGCGGGCGATCGCCATGCCAGGGACGCGGGTCGTAATAGCCGAGAGCCTCGTTTGTCATACGGTCCATCTCGGCATAGAACTCGATCATCTGGCCTTCCGGATTGATGTGGTATGTCGCGATATTGTGACCCGGACCATGGCGAACCGGCCCCCAGATAACTTTGCGTTCTGCCTGAGCGAGGACGTCACAGGCGCTTGTGAGCGTAGCGGAGTCCTGCATCTCGAAGGCGATATGATGCAGCCGCGAGCGATCGGATTGGATAAAATTGAGGGTATGGTGCTCGACACCCGTTCGCATGAAAACGAAATGTTCGCCGATACGGTCAGCTACCTTAAGACCGAGAACACTCCCGTAAAATTCACAGGTTCTTGCGACATCGGGCACACAACGGGCAACGTGGCCGATCCGCAGCGGCGCGACGCCGTGGCTTGGGCTCGCCGGATGAATCCGCCGATCAGATATGAGTTCGATTTCAAAGCCATCCAGATCAATGAAGACCACGCTGCTCGCAACGCCGGGATGCGGATCGTGCCGGATTTCGGCGGCAATTCCGTCGTCAGCCAGCTGTCGGCGAATTTCCTCCCCACTCTTGTCGACATGCGTGAGAAGCGCCAAGCCGGTCAATGCAGTTGCTTGGCCTCGGCGAAGCAGCAATGCATCGGCACCGGAACGGGTGGCAAGATAGGCGTGATCGCTGCCGCGTTCGACAAGGCAAAGCCCGACTAAATCCGTATAATATGCGACTTGCCTGTCGAGATCGACGGTGTTGAGTACCGCGTGATTTAAACCTAAAGCGCTCACCAAAAGCCTCCCGTCTTTCTTCCTGTTATAATCGAGTGAATCACAGCGCTGCCTCAGCGACGGTTTCACGAACGATACGGGCCTCAATCGCGCCTATTCGCTCTATCTCGCAGCGCACCACGTCACCCGGCTGCAGAAGTCCCGGTGGGTTGAGGGCAGCCCCTGTTCCCGCAGGTGTGCCAGTTGCGATGACGTCCCCTGGCTCCAGGGTGCAAACCGTCGAGAGATAGGCGATCTGCTCGAAACAATTGTTGAGCATTTCGCCAGTCCGTCCGGATTGGCGCAGCCCTCCGTTGACCGTACAGGTGATCAGCAGATCGTGAGGGTCTGGAATTTCGTCCGGTGTGACCAGCCAGGGGCCAAGTGGGCCGTGACTATCGAAGGATTTGCCCAGCATGATAGTGGGGCTGCGTTTTTGCCAATCACGAGCGCTCACATCATTACAGATCGTGTAGCCTGCAATGACACTCGCAGCGTCTTCAGGCTTCACCCGCCGGCAACGTCTCCCGATGACGATTGCAAGTTCAGCCTCATAATCGAGCGCAGATGTCTCCGGCGGCATGAGGATGGGGGCGTAGGGGTCATTGATGCAGGACGGCAGTTTGGCAAACCAGCGCTGAAAAACTGGAGGGACATATCCGGAGTTTGTCGCCAGAACTTCGTCGATATGACTTTGATAATTGGCAGCGATCGCCAGGAATTTGCTGGGGTGCTGTATGGGGGCGTGCAATGTGACCCGTGACAGTGCTATTCCCGAACCCGTATCCAGAGCCCGGCGCGCAAACTCGAGACCATCCCGGCGGGCAAAGAGCAAGCTTTCGAGAGAGCCGAAATGGGGGCTCTCATCGGAGATATCGAAAATCATCTCGTCGCGCACCGCGCCGACGGATCGTCTGCCATTCAGGCTAAAAACAGCCAATTTCATTTTGCACCTCCCACGAGCAACGACTCGTGAGCTTCCTTGTCTTGAGTAGGTTTGGAAGGAGGGCAGGCGGCATCGCCTGGCTCCAATTGCCCAAGCAGATCAGAAATCTGCCGGTGTAGATCGCTGGCCGTTGGCGCCAGGCCATAAATGTAGCGGTCTGGTCGGACGAGAATGGCGATTGCCTTGCTTTCGGACATCCAGTTGGCAAACCGCTCTTCGATGTCGCAGAGCATCTCTTCGGACCCATATGCGCCAATCGTGATGACCTGACCGCCAGCCGCCTTCCATCTCGCAAGGGTTCGAGGCTCCAGCTTCAACTCGCAAGAATCATGGGGTGATAGGATCGCGAACCGTCCGTTGAGTTTGGTGTCGAGCCTAACAACGGCGCCGTCATCCGCGACTGCGAATTCCGGAAGCCTAAGGCCTCCCGTCTCTGCATCAATGAGGCCGGATCTGATTGGTGGAACGATGTCCGCAATCGCAACGGTGCCCTTTCGAGCGATCTCGGTAGTCCTGAACTCGTTGTCGCGATCTCGGGCTCGCTCAGGATCGGTGATGCACACTGCGGCTCCGGCGCGAACCGAAGCCGCAATGATCTCTCGCACATGCGGCTCCCGCTCCACCTGATAGTCATCCAGAAACCTCTGGTTGGGTGCTTGCCGAAAGGCGTGCGACAGACGCCAAATTAGCTGCGCTGCATCGCGAATGCCATGGCACATGCCCTGGCCAAAGAAGGGAGGTGTTTGATGTGCCGCATCGCCCAGGAGGAAGGTCGATCCATGTCGCCAGGTTTCCGCGACAAGCGCCCGGAATCGGTAGACGGCGGAGCGTATGATCTCGACGTTGCCGGGATCGACCCAATCCGAAAGGCGCTCGAGAATCCTCCGGGGCTGCCGCGCCTCTTCGTCGCGTTCACCCTGCAGGAGCATATATTCCCATCGGCGATGCTTGCCCACACCCGGGATCAACGTCGCTGGCTGCCTGGGATCGCAGACCATAAGGGAATAGCGGCCGTCACGGACTTCCGGTGGGATCTCGTAGAATTCCGGCCAACGCATTGATCCATTAACGTAAGCATCAATAACCAGCCAGCGCTCCTCGAAACCGATATCATCAAGGCCAATACCCAAGCATTTGCGGATGCTGCTGCTGGCTCCGTCGCAAGCCAAGAGATAACGGGCCTTGGCCTCGAAATGTCGTTTGGAGATGTCTTTGCCCGTGAGCGTTACACTATCATCCGTCGAGACGACCGATTGAACCTCGCAACCTTGCTCAATCCTCACATTTGGATAGCGGGCGAGTCCTTTTCTCAGCGCTGCCTCAAGCTGGGGCTGGTAGAATATATTGCTTTGCCACCAGGCTTTCGAGTGTGCGGGACGGCGACTGTGAAAGCTTCGGATGGGGTGGCCGTCGCTGCCCAGATAGATCGAGCCACCAAGTGGACGCGTGATGCCGGTCAACTCCTCGGCAAGCCCTATCTGATCAAAAATGCGCATGATCTCGGCGTCGAATACGATCGCCCGTGGCAACGCGAAAGGCTCAAACTCTTTCTCAAGGACAAGCACGTCGAAGCCGGCAGTCGCAGCCAGATTGGCCGCGACTGCCCCCACCGGCCCCAGCCCCACAATAATGATGTCCGCACTTAGAACTTGGCCTTGCAACAGTTTTTCCTCCCTGACAGTCAGGCGCCGGAGCGCTGACATGCAGCTAGGTTAGCGGACCAAGGAGTACCTCTACAAAGACAATTGGGGCGGATTGCGATAACCGGAAGTTATCGCTAGGCCGCAATTAGTCGTATGTCGTGAGGATGAGGGATATTTGGCCACGGCTACGTCCGGGCAAGTAGCTTTCCGATCGGGCTTTTTGGGCCGGCCCCCAAACAAAAGTACCCGGCTGCGGAAAATGACTCCGCGGCCGGGCCTGAAATCGCTCTGCCCTCAAAACTCAAATACAGGATAGATAACGCGCCTGATCTTCAAAGGCAGCCTTCAACATTTCAAGTGCCGCGGCTTACATAAGTGTAAAGTGGATCGCTGGCGCCGCGTTGACCCATCAGGAAGGGCTTACCTGGATACTTGTCCCAATATTTTGCAGTTTCTGGTTCCATTCGGCTCCAGTCGAAGATGACATCTCGATGCACAATCGCCCATCGTCCCTGACGGCGCTCGAACTTGTCGAGATATCGGCCCCCGATCGTGGCGTCGGTACCGTCTGTCACTTGGCACCAGGCGACATGATAGGACTCGACGAAGGCATGATCGGCGTCCTCGAATTCGGGAAGAATGTTGGTGATCAGATGAAACATTCCCTTGATCGGCGATCCCGGTTTTGGACGGGTAAATGAGACAACATCGATGAAGTCTCTTGCCAGTCCCTCAAATTCGCCATGACGTTCGGTAGCGCCGGCATGATAGCAGCTGTGCGCCAGCTCTGCGTCTGAGCGGTCACCGGCCCTGGCGCGACGATAGAGCACTTCTGCAATCGACTGCTTATCGAGAAGTCGTTGAACGGGGTCCATGGCGGATGTGTCCTGTAGATCTGGAGAATGAATTGTACTGGGAAGCTGGCCGCGATGCGAGCCGCCGAGCCGGTACAGGGGATCGTTGGCATCGCGGCGGCCAAGCAACGCTCGCGGTTGGCGGCCTGGGTCCCAAAAGCTTTCGGTAGTCGGCACAATGTGCGACCAGTCGTAGACGATGTCTCGATGCTGGATGAGCCAGCGCCCGTCGACCTGCCTGAAAGTATCCAGGTAACGTCCGCCGATGTGAAAGAAACTAGTCCCCCCCGGTAGCTCAAATGTCTCATGAGCCACGTGGTAGCTTTCGACAAAAATATCTCTGCCTCGCATTTGGAACAGTGCGTTGCCGATGACATGAAGCTTGCTCAGGCAGACCGGGCCTTCCGAGAAGGCTTTCTCCAGATTATCGATGAACCCGTGCATTAATCCTTGGTAGGTTCCGTGATTGTCCGTTCCGTCAACAGGATGGCAGCGACGCATCAGCGCCGGATCATATCGATCTGCGCCTCGGGCGCGAGCATGGAGAAGCTCCAATATCTCCTGCTTGGCAACATGAAACTCTATGGGCGCCATCATGGTCTCGACCGTAACGGGAGCCTCTTGGAGGGCAGGCGCGGCGGCCTTTCCCGGTTGTGCCAAGTCATACGTGGCCGGATGTAGCGTTTTCTCCAACGATTTCCTCCCTGCGATTACGCTGTTGTCACCATGGTGCAACCCGCCGAAGTTACCCGATACGCAACATGGATGACAAAGACAGTTACATCGATTTGCGATAACCGGAGGTAATCGCAGATGCCCGTGTAATTTCGGTGGCGGAGCAGCCGCTACTTGAATTTCTTACAGCGACCGCGGATCAGGTCCATGACCTTGCGAGCGCCGGGCAGGAGCGTGTTGTGCTCGCGAAAAGCTAACCCAACTCTCTCCAATGGGAAGCCAAATTCGGTGTCGAGGAAACTGAGTTCCGATGTGTCGTTTTCCTGCAGCAACGACGATGGCAAGACGCCAATAAGGTCAGATCGCGAGATCATGGAGACGAAGAGAACGGCCGTGCTAACTCTGATCGTCGATTGGGGTGGAGTTAGGCCGGCATCTAAATAGGCACCGTCAACGCACTCTTTGTGCGCAGCCGGAAACTCGGGAATGAGCCAGTGATATCCGGCCAGATCCCTCAATGTCGGTTTTGGCCGAAGCGCTAACGGGTGGTCTTTGCGCACGACGACGGCGGGATAAGACTCGACAAGCGGCTCATAGACGAGGCTTATCGGCGAGGTTTCACTTGGAAGAAAAAGCAGCGCGACATCGAGCTCGCCTTCTCGCAAGGCCACGAGCAGCTCCGAGGAGAAGCCAACCCTGATCTTGAGATTGAGGCCCGGATGCGAGCTGAGAATATCCAGTGCGACATCGCTGATCACGGATGTCAAAGTGGGAATGACACCGATGACGACGGTACCGCGTGTCATGCCGCGCATGGCATCAATTTCCGCAACAGCGCTGCGTGCGGCATTTTCGATTACCTTGGCATAGCGGTAGAGCGTGTCTCCATAGGCTGTTGGAGCGACGCCGCGGGGAAGGCGATCGAGCAGTTTTTCGCCAATCTGGGCCTCGAGTTCGGCAATTGCCTTACTGAGCGCGGGCTGAGAGACATGAACCGTTTCGGCGGCGGCGTGCATGTTTTTGCATTCAACGCAGGCCACGAAATACCGCAAAAGTCTCATATCCATTCGTTTTTCCCACTCTTCCATCCGCTATGCCGGATCAGACGGCATAGCCTATCCGCTTCGCTAAGTGGCTTCCAGTCGAACTCACATGTTACCAAATTCACTAAGGTGGCGGCGTTGCAAGTCAGTGGTCTAGAGGGTAGCCGGCCAGGGAGGAAAAGGTGAAGAAAGAAGGTAATCTACCGAGAGATCTTACGACCGCTGAGAGGGGCGAGTACCTTTCTTAGCGTGCAGCCCCAACCTGGGAAGACTCGATAGTTCGACCGACGCCCCCGCGCTTTAAGATTTTCCAAGTGAGGTTCACTGGAAGGCGAGGGTGAAACTAGCCTTTGTTTTCGCCTGAATTTCCTCGATCGACACACCGGTCGCCAATTCGATCAAGACCAACTGCGGCTCACCGCGTCTGGCGACGGTAAAGACCCCAAGATCTGTGATCAGAAGATCGGTGACACGCTTTCCGGTCAGCGGCAGCGTGCATTCCTTCAGCACTTTCGATGCGCCCTTGGCTTCGTGTTCCATGACCACGACAACACGCTGCACGCCGGCAACGAGATCCATCGCACCGCCCATTCCCTTGATCATCTTGCCCGGGATCATCCAGTTCGCAAGGTCGCCATTCTCAGCCACCTGCATGGCACCGAGAATGGCAAGATTGATATGGCCTCCCCGGATCATCGCGAAGCTTTCGGCGCTCGAGAAATAGCTGCTTTCGGGCAGTTCCGTGATGGTTTGCTTTCCGGCATTGATCAGATCGGCATCCTCTTCTCCCTCGAAGGGAAATGGACCCATCCCCAGCATTCCGTTTTCGCTCTGCAGCCGCACGTCGATACCCGCCGGGATGTAATTTGCTACCAATGTCGGAATGCCGATTCCAAGGTTGACGTAGAAGCCGTCCTGCAATTCGCGAGCAGCCCGAGCTGCCATTTGTTCACGATTCCAAGCCATTAGTGGTTAGCCTCCACGTGGGGTTTTCTGACTGTGCGTTGCTCGATCCGCTTTATGCCGTCAGCCACCTCGACAATCCGGGATACGAAAATTCCGGGCGTATGGATGTGGTCGGCGCCGATCTGTCCATTCTTGACCAGGGATTCAACCTCGGCGACGACGACCTTGCCAGCAGTTGCCATCACGGGATTGAAGTTACGTGCGGTTTTCCGGTAAACGAGATTGCCCTCGGCATCACCCTTCCAGGCGTGAATGAGCGCCAGGTCGGCGACCAGTCCTTCCTCCATGACGTAGGGCTCGCCATTGAATTCTCTGATTTCCTTGCCCTCGGCAATAATGGTTCCGACGCCTGTCTTCGTGTAGAACGCCGCGATGCCGGCGCCGCCGGCGCGGATCCTCTCTGCCAGAGTTCCTTGTGGATTGAACTCAAGTTCGAGCTCGCCGCCGAGATACTGCTGCTCGAAAGTCTTGTTCTCGCCGACGTAGGAAGAGATCATCTTGCGGATCTGGCGGCTCTCCAGGAGGCGACCCAGACCAATCCCGTCGATACCGGCGTTGTTGGAGATGACAGTCAGGTCTTTCACACCGGAAAGCCGAACCGCTTCGATCAGCGCCTCGGGAATACCACATAGACCGAAGCCGCCGGCCATGATGACCATGCCGTCTTTCAGAAGGCCGGCCAGCACCTGCCTTGTGTCGCTATAAACCTTGTTCATCTGCTTCCTCCCAACCTGCCATGTCAGATTTGTTCAAAAAATAGTCCTTGAATTCAGGAGTGGGTTAGCCGTATTTACACTGCATGCCTTCCATTGAAATCCGCCCGTTTCGGGACAAGGAAGTCCAATCTCTCCGCTTCTTGCTGAGCGATATTCCTGTACCCATGGTCTGTGCCGCCTACCGCATCATTCGCGACTGCAATGCTGCCTTTGCAGGGCTTTTCGGCTATGAGCGCGAGGATCTGATTGATCAGAGTTTCGCACGCCTTTACCCGGAAATCTCCGATTTCGCCCGGACCGGTCGGATGTGGCAGGAACATCTTCATGGCGGACAGTCATATTATGATGAGCGCGTTATGACCGATCAGGCAGGCGCGCGGTTCTGGTGTCAGGTTAGTGGACGGACGCTTCAACCGAACGATCCGTTTGCTCTTGCCTTATATTGCTTCCAGAAGATGAACCGGTCGCTTGATGCCGGTCAATTGCCGCTGACGGCACGTCAGCGGCAAATCATGGCGCTCGTTGCTCAGGGTAAAACCAACGCGGAGATCGGGCTGGAGCTACGGCTCTCCAAGCGGACGATTGAATCCCACCGTGCCCGATTGATGTCGCGGGTGGGAGCCTCCAATAGCGCAGAGCTCGTTTCCTGGTTTAGCTAGGAAATTAGATGGAGACGCCCGCGGATTTACCCGCGAGCTTGCCGGAAAGACCCGCTCGCAGCTTGAAGGTTTTGGATCCGACAGTTTCCCTGAAACCCATGCCGTGAGTTTTGCGCTTATTGCCTGTACCTCAAGCTACGTGAAGTCTCATCATCCCAATGAGTGTAAAACAGCACCGAAGCGTGACCCTAGGGCGCTAATTCCTACATCATTGAAAATAATAAGATAATCTCGAAATCACCGGGGTCTCAATCGGCGCCGATCGGGAACCCGCTCAAATCAAAAATGTCTATTTTTATCAGATTGTTATCTGAAGCTATGGGTGGGTTACAGTTCGGCGCTGACTCACATGCCTCAGGTCCGACCATAGCTCGACCGGCCGAGAGAGGTTG
The DNA here is from genome assembly GCF_003610155.1 of Rhizobium sp. WW_1. NCBI lineage: Bacteria > Pseudomonadati > Pseudomonadota > Alphaproteobacteria > Hyphomicrobiales > Rhizobiaceae > Rhizobium > Rhizobium sp. WW_1. The sequence goes on along the minus strand of NZ_RAIN01000032.1, from coordinate 733 downwards.
CGGCTGTGGTGCGGATCCGGCCTCCTAGGGCGCAAGCCTCGACGTTAGCGTTGCCAGATTAGCGAAAGAAGACGGAGTAGCTCCGAGCGCTCGCTTGGATGAAGGTTTACAAGAAGGCGCTCCTCATGAGCCGAAAGGAGCGCAAACGAATTGCTGGTGACGTCAAAACCGCGTTTGGTCGCATAGAGCCTTTGAATTCGCTGGTCTGTTTCATCGGTCTCTCGAAGGACGAGACCTTGCCCCTCGAGGTCTGCCAATATCGATACGATGTTGGACCTCTGCATGTCGAGCACGCGGCAAATCTCGGCGGCTGTCGCCCCCGGCTTCTCAATGACATTGCAAAGGACGCTCATGGAGACTGGGCGAAGGTTAACGTCTGCCAACGCGGCTGTGGAGCCTTGGAGATCCATCACGGAGGCTCTGCGCAAGTGATATCCCACAAGATCTTCAAGAGATCGCACGGTCAGCCGTTTTTCCGGTGTGGCGAGCTCGTGTTTCCTTGGCATCTGTCGTCCCATGATGATTTAGCTTGCATCCTTCTTATTGCTATGTGATATAGCAGTCAATTGCTATGTGATATAGCGATATGATCGCAGCTCTGATTTAAGCTCGTCAAATGCAGGAGATCGAAATGGCCAACTGTCCGTCGTCGAATGATTTGAGACTTTTTGGGCTCTGGAAGAATGGAGTTTCCGGCTCAGTTTGCGGGTTGATTTAAGCCGCTTTGGCCTGG
>NZ_RAIN01000031.1:0-38417 GCF_003610155.1 Rhizobium sp. WW_1 | reverse complement strand
CCTCTGCCGCCGCCTAACAGAGCCGGAATAATCACTACAGATCCGAGGGCGGTTCACCGGTCAGGCCGTCAATGCGCATGGAAAATCGCGCTTACCGTCAATCGCCGAGCAATTCGAACTTACTGCTGCCTGAACCCCCGTGCATCGCTCTCCATCCGTGACCTCGATACCGATTTGCGACAGAGCCGCGCTGACCTAACAAACTGCAACTTGGTTTTCCGATACCTCCAGGGACTTATGAACCCTGGTGGCTCCGGGCCGATGACCGATGTGCCCTTTGGCGACATGCCGAATTAAGGAACGGTCTCGTCACCCCGAGCCCTGCCCGCCGTAGGCGGGACATTGGCACGGCTGAAATCGATGCCGATCGAATGTGAGGTGAATGAGGCTCGGCCAAATCGAACCACGTCTCGTAGTTGGGCCGGGAACCTGGAGCTGAAACCGTTGAGCATGTCGATATGATCTAATCCACTTGGCACCGATGTGCCCGTGTGAGGGCATCGCGCGGTATCAATTCTCGTCGAAAAGATAGCCAGGATGGAGTTTCACGCGTTGGGCGACCGTGATCGAGCGGTATGTCTTGATGATCGGGCTTTTGCGCATGAACTCGCGGGTCACTTCCCTGAATTCGTCCATGTCGGCCACATTGAGGCAGGCCAATATATCCGTATCGCCGGTAATGACATCACAACAGGACACGTACGGCGAGCTCCGCAACATCGTGAGTAGCTCATTGAACGTATTCAATTGATGCGATGATAGCGAGATTTCGATCCAGATAGCCAGTTTGCGCTCTGCATAGGTCTGGTTGACGATCGAGATGTCGCCCAGGATCACGCCATTGTCGCGCAACCGGTGAATTCGGCGGTGACAGGCAGGTTGGGAGATACCAACCTTATCCGCCAGCTGTTGAAAGGTGAGCATGCTGGACTGCTGCAGCAGGTTGAGCAGTTTGCGGTCAATGCGATCGAGGCTCACCTTCGAAGAAGACATCGGTTACTCCAAATCCTGACCGTCCGCACAACCTGAAGGATGTCACGCCGATGTGCGCCATCCCTCTTTTGAGCGGGTCATTTCAACGAAACTGCCTCACTTTTTAAGGCTCATGCTCTAGGGGAATTGGTGAATATGTACAAGGCACCGGGGATTTCGCCGATGAGAGTTTTATGCGTGAGGAGGCGAATATGGTTATAAATTTCTCGATCCGGACCGAAAGAACGAAAAAACCATAAAGCGGGAGAGTGCCATAGTGTCTGAAACATGACAGTGCCTTCCAGCACGGATGGCTCGCTCTTAACGCCGGTGACCCTTTCGCATGCCTCACTATCTTCCGGACACAACCCTTGCTCAGGGTGCCTTTGAAAGCCATGATCCGACGGGCGCAGTCGTTCCCCCAATTCACCTTGCGACAACGTTCCTGCGACCGCCGGAAGGCTATTCGCAAACCGGTTGGAGCTACAGCCGCTACGGCTACCCGGGGCTGGAACAGCCCGAGGCAACATTGAAGGCGCTTGAGAGCGCAGCCGAGTGCCGGCTCTTCAGCTCGGGCATGTCGGCGATGACGGCCGTCATCATGGCGCTCAAGCATGGCTCACACTGTGTTTTTCCTATCGACATGTATCACGGGATGCGCACTTGGCTGAGACAATATGCGGCTCGCCAGGGCATGGAGATCACTCATGTGGACATGACGGATCTCGACCAAGTTCGCGCAGCAGTCATCCCTAGGAAGACGGCAGTTCTTTGGGCCGAGACGCCCTCCAATCCGCATTGGTATATTTACGATATCGCAGCACTCGCCGACATCGCTCACTCGGCCGGGGCGCGGCTCGTTGTCGACAACACGGTTGCAACGCCCGTTCTGGCACAACCGCTGTCGCTTGGCGCCAATATTGTCGTTCACTCCGCCACCAAATATCTGAATGGCCATAGCGATGTTCTGGCGGGAGCCGCCGTGACGGCGAAGGTCGACGACTTCTGGGAGCAGGTCTGCTTCAACCGCGATTATCATGGCGGTGTTCTCGGTCAGTTTCAGGCTGCGTTGCTCATGCGTGGCATGCGCACTCTCCACCTGCGAGTTGGACGCTCTTGTCAATCGGCCGCCACACTCGCCGCAGAATGTCTGCGCCATCCCAAAGTGGAAAAAGTCTATTATCCCGGTTTGCCTTCCCATCCGGGACATGACCTTGCCAAGCAGCAGATGAGGGGGGGCTTCGGCGGCATGGTGTCCATTCTTGTCACAGGAGGCTCAGCGGCGGCCGACCGCGTGACGACCCGTACCCGCATATGGAAGCCGGCCACGTCACTTGGAGGCGTCGAAAGCCTTATCGAGCGGCGTGAGGCAATCGAAACCAATTCGCATGTCGAGCCAAACCTCTTGCGTCTCTCCGTCGGCATCGAAGCGGTGTCTGACCTGATTGATGACCTATGGACTGCGCTTGGCTGATGCACTACCCGCACCAACACAAAAAGAACCAATAACAATCTACCAATGGAGGAGAACGGAATATGACATTGATCGGCTCGCAGTCCCGTAGGGACTTCTTGAGAACAGCAACGGCACTTGGACTGACCGCAGCAACCGGTCCCTATATGATCGGTTCCGCCATTGCGCAGGAAGCGCCGAAGAAGGGAGGCACCCTGAAGATCGGCATGCGCGGCGGCAGCACGACCGACACGCTCAATCCGACTTCCTATTCGAACGCCGTGCCGCTGCTCGTCGGCTACGCCGTCATGAACGGCCTCATCGAAATCGACGAGAAGGGCGTGCCGCAACCGGAACTGTTCGAAAGCTGGGAAATCGGCGATCAGGCAAAGGAATGGATCTTCAATATCCGCAAGGGGATCGTCTTCCATAACGGCAAGGCGATGACCGCAGATGATGTGCTCTATTCGCTCTCCCTTCATACCGGTGCAGACAGCAAATCGGCGGCGGCCGGCGGATTGAAGCACATCAAGGAGATCCAGAAGCTCGACACGCATCAAATCAAGATCATCCTGGCGACATCGGATGTCGACCTGCATTATACGCTTTCCGATTATCATCTTCTGGTCGTCCCTGACGGCTTTAGCGACTGGGCCAGGCCAATTGGCACAGGTGCCTTCTCGGTGGAAAGCTTCGATCCGGGCGTTCGGTGCGTGCTCCGTAACGCCGGAAATTATTGGAAGGCGGGTCGCGGTAACATTGACCGTATCGAAATTACCGTCGTCAACGATGTCGTCCAGCGCATGAACGCACTGGTATCCGGTCAAGTTGACGTCATCAATGACGTCGATAAACGCGCGGTGGACCTGCTTCGCTCTGCACCAGGAATCGAACTCGTTCAGGCCCCGGGCGGCTGGCACACGATCATGGCCATGCAGACGGATGTCGCCCCATTCAACAATGCCGACTTCCGTCTGGCGCTCAAATATGCTTGCGATCGCGACCAGATCCTGAATGCGCTGTTCAACGGCTTCGGACGTGTCGGTAACGACCAGCCGATCCCGGTTTCGGACCCCTTCTACAACACCGATCTTGTGCAGCGGCCCTACGATCTCGACAAGGCGAAATTTCATCTGACGAAGTCCGGAGTGACCGATGCGAAGGTAATCTTGTCGGCCTCCGACGCCGCCTACGTGGGTGCCGTCGATATGAGTGTGCTCTTCCAGGCTTCTGCCGGCAAGGCAGGCATCGATGTGTCGGTCAAAAAGGAGCCACAGGATGGCTTCTGGAGCAATGTCTGGCTCAAGGCGCCGTTCTGCACCTCCTACTGGGCGGGCCGCGCGTCGGCAACCGATATGCTTGCTTCGGCCTATTATTCAGGCGCAAACTGGAACGAGACGCATTGGAAGAGCCAGGCTTTCGATCAGCTTCTCGACGCAGCCAAGGCGGAGGTGGACGAAGCGAAGCGAAAGACCATGATCTGGGATATGCAGGCGATGCTGTCGGATCAGGGCGGCGCCCTTATCCCGGTTTTCTCCGATTGGCTGGACGCGCACCGTTCGCATGTCAAGGGACACACCCCGCATACCCAGTTCGACCTCGCCAATGGCCGGCTGTGCGAGAAGGTGTGGCTCAGCGCCTGATACCGGAAGGCGGGAGGAAGGGCCTAGCGCAAGCATTCGGCCCTCCTCTTCCTGTGCGAAGAGAAACGATAAGGTAAAAGAGGGAAACGTGCTTACACTCGTGATCAAGCGAGCAGCACTTGGATTGATGACCCTATGGGCCGCCTCCGTGCTCATTTTCGCCGGCACACAGATCTTGCCTGGCGATCTCGCACAAGCCGTGCTGCAGAACAATGCCACAGCTGAAAACGTCGCCGCGTTGCGACACGATCTGGGTCTCGATCGGCCCGCTGTGGAGCGCTATGCCGATTGGCTCGGCAAGGCCGTGCGAGGCGATTTCGGAACCTCCCTCATCAACAAGCGTGACGTTTCCAGCGATCTTGCACCGCGCCTCTACAACACGCTCTTCCTAGCGCTTTATGCAGCAGCCATTGCCGTGCCCCTGTCGGTCGCCCTTGGCATTCTGACAGCCGCTTGGCAGGGCAGCATCTTCGACGCCGTTGCCAACGCGGTGACATTGCTGGCGATCTCATTGCCCGAGTATTTCCTCGGCTATCTGCTGATCAAATGGGTGGCGGTGTATTGGGGCCTGTTTCCGGTTCTGGCGAGTGTCACCCCCGAAACATCATTTTCAGGGCGGCTCTATATGGCGTTTCTGCCGATGCTGACGCTGGTTCTGGTCATCGTTGCCCACATGATGCGCATGACCCGGGCTTCGGTCATTGCGGTCATGTCCAGTCCCTATATTGAAATGGCCTTGCTGAAGGGGCTGCCGAAATGGCGCGTCGTGGTCGAGCACGCGCTTCCCAACGCACTGGCGCCGATCATCAACGTGGTCGCACTCAATCTGGCCTATCTGATCGTCGGGGTGGTGGTTATCGAGGTGGTCTTCGTCTATCCGGGCCTCGGCCAATCCATGGTGGATGCCGTCGCCAAGCGCGACGTGCCCGTGGTCCAGGCGTGCGGGCTGATCTTTGCGACCGTCTTCATCACGCTCAACATGGTTGCGGATATTTTGGCACTCGTCAGCAATCCGCGGCTTCGCCATCCGAGGTAAGATATGCGGCTCTTCCGCCAGAAAATGCCGTTCAAGGCGCTAATCGGTCTCCTGATTGTCATCATCAGCATATCGGGAGCGATGTTTGCTCCAATTCTCGCTCCCTACCCGGAGGCCGATGTCCTCGGCAGGGCCTGGGCTGCGCCGAGCGCCGGGCATTGGCTCGGCCTCGACAATCTTGGTCGCGATGTGCTGTCACGTCTACTTTACGGGGCGCGGCTGTCCATCGGGCTGTCGCTGCTCATAACTGCGCTCTCCTTTACAATCGGCGTCTTCACCGGTTTTTCTGCAGCAGTTCTCGGCAAGACGATCGACATGATCCTGTCACGGGCCGTGGATCTTCTGCTGTCAATGCCAGCGCTGATTTTCGCCATGGTCGTGTTGTCCGTTCTTGGCACTGATCTTGCTGTTCTCATCGTCACGATTGCCATTCTCGACGCTACGCGCATTTTTCGCGTCAGCCGCTCACTGGCCATGAACATCGCGACGCTGGATTTCGTCGAGGCGGCACGGCTGCGGGGTGAAGGACTTTGGTGGATCCTGCGTCGGGAAATACTGCCCAATGCCCTGGCTCCGTTGGTGGCGGAATTCGGATTGCGCTTCTGCTTCACGTTCTTGTTCATTTCGGCGTTGAGCTTCCTCGGGTTGGGCATCCAACCACCAAACGCAGACTGGGGAAGCATGGTGAAGGATTATTCGGCCATGATCATGCTGGGCGTCCCTACTGTGTTCTATCCCGCCGGCGCTATTGCCACACTGACAATCGGTATCAACCTGCTGGTCGACTGGCTTGTCTCGACCAGCGCCGCCAAACATTGAGCGCGCCATGATGGATAAACGGACGGAAGACACTCTACTTGAAGTCGAAGGGCTGCGCATCGAAGCCGCATCGCAAACCGATGTCAGATCGGTTCTCGTCGATGACGTCAGCTTCGCGCTGAAGCGTGGCGAGGTGCTCGGCCTGATCGGAGAATCCGGCGCTGGGAAATCCACCATCGGCCTGTCGAGCATGCACTATACGCGGCCCGGCTGCGCGATCACCGCCGGCCGGATCATCTTCAATGGCCGAGATATCCGAGAGATTACGGAGACCGAGGAACGCTCCCTGCGTGGCGTAAAAATCGCTTATGTCGCCCAGAGTGCGGCGGCATCGTTTAATCCTGCGCTGACCATTGGGCGCCAGGTTTGCGAAGTCGTCGTCCGGCACAAGCTCATGAGCAAGGCGGCGGCCAAGGCGCGCGCCGTCGACCTGTTCCGCTCGCTCGACTTGCCCAACCCCGAAACATTCGGTCAGCGCTACCCGCATCAGGTCTCCGGCGGTCAGCTTCAGCGTGCCATGGCAGCCATGGCCATGATCGCCGAACCCGAACTGCTCGTCTTCGATGAACCGACCACTGCGCTTGACGTGACCACTCAGGTCGAGGTTCTGGCTGCGTTTCGTGCCCTTGTTCGTGAACGCGGCACGGCTGCACTCTACATCACCCACGATCTTGCCGTCGTCGCCCAGATAGCAGATCGCATCATGGTACTTCGCCATGGAAAAATGGTGGAAGTCGGCTCAGCTGAGACCATTCTGCACGCGCCGCAGGACGACTACACGAAGCGGCTCGTGGCGGAGCGCAACGCAGCCGTGGCCGAATACTTCGTCGCGACAAGCAAGGGTGACGACACGACGGTTCTGTGCATGGACGGACTTGTTGCCAGCTATCGAGGTCTGCCGCGGGTAATCGACAATGTCAGCATGGAATTGACGCGTGGCGATACGCTTGCCGTTGTCGGGGAATCCGGTTCAGGCAAAAGCACGCTCGCACGCGTTATCGTTGGACTGCTTCCCCGAGAAAGCGGCAAACTCGTCTTTCAAGGAAAGGAGTTGTCGGCAGCACTTGCCCAACGCTCACGCGAGGAATTGCGACGCATCCAGATGATTTACCAGAATCCAGATATAGCGCTAAATCCGAAACAAACGCTTTTGGAGATTATAGGCCGCCCAATCGAATTCTATCTCGGCAAGCCGAAGAAGGAGATTAAGGAACGTGTCCTTGAGCTTCTCCGGCAAATCGAGCTGCCTGAAAGCTTCATCACGCGTCGGCCGCCGGAGCTATCGGGAGGTCAAAAGCAGCGCGTCTGCATCGCTCGCGCTCTGGCAGCACAGCCGGATGCTATCATTTGCGACGAGGTCACGTCGGCGCTCGATCCGCTCGTCGCCGAGGATATCCTCAAACTGTTGCGCCGCCTGCAGGAAAAGTACGGCCTTGCCTATCTGTTCATCACCCACGACCTCGGCACGGTCCGGCGTATCGCCAACAAGGTGGCGATCATGCGCAAGGGGCAAGTCCTCGCCTATGGAGAAACAGCCGACGTCTTCTCGCCACCCTACCATCCGTATACAGGGCTGCTTCTCTCGTCCGTTCCCGAGATGCGCTCCGAATGGCTGGATGAGGTCCTGTACAAGCGGCAGGTTTCGGTTGCCTCTGTTGTTTCGTCGTGAGGACGAATGGCTCTTTTAGCTGGCTGCGAAGGCCTGTTGAATTTCACGACGTCTTGACCCGGATTTGCATTTGAGACTGAGCCGGAGTGTTGATGATCCAAAACAACCTATTTCACGAGGATTGCGCCTCAGAAGCCCCAGATGCGCATTTCGCGGCTGTGGGTCTTCTGCCATTTAGCGGGCGGAACAATCATGCGTGATTCGTGACTTCAGAGGATTTGCCGGCCTACCCCGGAACGATATCGAAGGACGAATGCCGAGTGGACCAATCACGTCCCCGAGCCAAACATGCAAATTTTTTTATATATCGTTTTTCGGCTCCTTATTGTCATCCCGTGTCGCCTGAACTAATGACTATAGATCAGCAGATATCGCGTATCCCTCCGCTGCACTGCCCCTGGGCGGCAGCTTCTTGCAGACCGCAAACGACAGGAGAAGCTGATGTTGGAGCTTTCGCCAGTTCAGCGCGATATCGATGCGATGGCACGCCATATCTCAGGACCTCGCAGTCGCCCGCTCCGTTGGACACGCCCAGGTCGCCGCACATCACAGGCCCTATGCCTATGGGCCCTAATTGTTGCAGCAGGCATTTTGCCTTGTCCCCAAAGCTTTGCCGCCGCCCCTGCTCTCTGCGCCAGGGCGCAGGATCAGACAGCCAGGACCCTCTGCGTCGCCGATAAGCTGAAGACTGCGGAAATAGCCCTGGATCAGGCCTATGCAGCTCTCGACGCCAAGCTCGAACCGCTTGGCAAGCGCAATCTGAAGCTCGCGCAGGAGGCATGGCTCAAATTTCGTGACCTCGAATGCAACCTGGAAACTGGAAGGGACCCGGATCGCCTCGGCCGAGATGGCACGATCATGCCGATGCTGCTCGGTGAGTGCGCGATCGCACTCACCGAGCAGCGGACCCGCGATCTGAGCGAGCAGCTCAAGTGCCCGGGCGGCGATCTGTCCTGCGAGCCGTGATCGCGACAGCCGGATCATAACCGAGACGGTTTCAGGCAGAACCGCCGTCGCACCGCGCCTCGGCTTTTCCCTGCTCATGGACAAGCTGGAGTCCGAGGACATTTTGATCGTGACCGAACTCGATCGGCTTGGCCGTGACGCCATCGATGTCAGCACAACCGTCAAGGCTCTCGCGGAAATGGCGTAAGGGTCTACGGTCTGGCGCTTGGCGGCGCCGATCTCACTAGCTCGTCCGGCACGATGACCATGCAAGTGCTCACCTTGAACCGATCGAATGCGGTCAACCGCTGGATCGGAGGGTCGGCATCGTCCCAGCGATAGATATCGTTCCGCAGGAACCGAAGCTCCTCGTCCCTGTCGTCCTCGTCGACCTCGAGCCACCATGATTTCGGCCGGCCGTCGCTGCCGTCCGACCAGCGATATCCTCTCGCCTTCAATCTGTCCTTCAGGTCGAAGGGCGCGTTCTCGGCGAAGATGCGCACCCGCGAACGCTGGCTTGCGCGATAAAGTTCGGCCAATGGTGACGAACCAGCATCTCCCGCCGCCAGGGCCAGCACTTCCAACAGTGCGAAGCAATCGTCGACCGCGCGATGCCCTTCATGAAAATAACCGCTCTGGCTCATGAGATAGCCGAGCTTGCTGCCTTCATAGCCCTGGCGCTCCAGTCGATCTCCGAATTCGAACAGGCTCATGCCCGCAGTGACAGTTCCGAATTCACCCGAGCCGTCGAGGCCGGAGAACCCACCCGTCAGCCCGAGCTTCGGCGTCAGCTTCGCGCCGCTCTCCAGCATGAACGACCGGGCGATCTCCGCGCCTAGGCTCGCATAATGGGTATTAGTAAGCGCAGACCAAAGGGATAGAAGGCTTAGGGTCGAGGAAGAAGGCAATCCACAATCCAGAAAACTCCATTTGATGGCCATCCAGGCCATTGGCGAGAGTATCTCGATTTGGCTGAGGTATTCTTCGACCCCATAGTCGACCGCCTATTGCACCCCCGAACGACAGTTCAGCAACCTTGAGATGCTTCAAGACATGCGATACACTCCTCAACGGACCCGAGGACAAAGACACGAACCCCGCATCGTTCACACATCAAAGCGACAAGGCTATAATGTTTATTTCGGTCAAGAGATATCTACGCGTATACTGGTCCATATTCTGGAGATATTGGGTCGTTATATGTGCGGCTGGCATCCTATTTGAGCTCATCAATATAACTCCACCTTGGGATTTGATGGCCAAGCGGATCTGGCCGGATTACGATTTCAATCAATCCGTGCTGGAAATATTTCTTAAGCCGACAGGAAGAGCCTTGTTGCTCGCAACAATATTCATGGCACTGGCAATCTTTCGCAGGCTATCCAGCAAGATACTCCTTGAACGAGGATCTCCGTTCGAAAGCAAACAATGGTTTGCGATATATATTCTATTAGGCTTATGGGAGTTGTTCATTGCCGCTCTGAACGTTTTGGTGGTTGTCAATTTCCCGGTATCTATGTGGAACCTGCTGTGGAACCCAGGGCTTGGTATCGTTGTGTATCTTACCTGCTTATTTATTGCTGCTCTTGCATTCGGATATATCAACAAAGCTCGAATTGTTGAAAAGACTGAGAACACTAAAAAGCCAAATATAAGTCCTGTGCCTGAATGGCGATTTGAAGAAGGACCATCACCAGAAGGAAAAACCAGAACGTGGGATGGGGCCGCCAGCCCATCTGCGTATCCACTACGAACGCCTGATCAGACATCCGATTGATCTCGTGAGATCATCGTGGAGCTGCCACTCAATCTTCACCAGCCTTGGGTATCGCCAAGCATGATCAACACAGATGCAGAGACGCAAAATGGCGTCCGGTATTCCCCGAAATACGCAAATTCGAGGTACGATCTTGGAATTACATGAGAAACGACATCAGTACATTTCACCAGAGGATATCAATATGGTGACCGTAACAGTGGCCGAAAGGAGGATGTATGTTTAAAGCAGTTTCTGACAGCGCTGCTGCTGCCGACGGAGGTTCACTTGCGTTATTTGTCGAGCGACTTGATGGAGAAGTGGAACAATTTGTCATAAATCGTTCCTTTGCCTCGCGCCAGACACCTGCGTATAACAGAGTCGTATCGAACCTTCGGTCTCTTTCGGCGGATAGTTGCCGCGCGATCGCTGCAGCTCTCGAACCACTTCTGGCAACAACCGCGTCGATTCATCCGTTGGCGGATTTCATCGAAACATTTAAACAACAGTCTGAGATCGAGAGCAAAGAGCTTACAACGATTGAGGGAACCGTAAGCCAACGGGCCAAAGACTGTGATAATTGACCCGACTTTTCGTTGACGCAGTGTAGCGCCGCAATTTCGATAATGCTCAGAGGAACAGGGGGGTGACTTCATCCACGTGATCGAATGCTCTCAACTATGTACCGACAATCGGCCGCGATCAATCTTTGTCGACAGGCCAAATGACACGTTCAGCCTGTTCTTTGTGAATCGGCGCGACGATTAGGGGCAAGTCGGCGTTACAAGCTATTGATATTTCAAAGATGGGTGGGGTCATTCTGCGACGCCGCTTCACACCCCCGCAATGAGGCTCATTTCGTGGTCAAGGCAAACGAGCCACTTTCGAACGCAAACGTAAAAGACATCCTCGGTGCTTTTGCACGGGGCACACCGAAGCCGCAGGAATTCGTCTGGCGGGACATCACGGCCCAATTCAACGGCGGCTCTTCTCCCGACACTTCAAAGCCATGGTGGCAATTTTGGCGTTAGAGGGAGCGCCGGTCTCGTCGCAAAAATCCCGCAGACCATTCTGAAAACTCCCATCAGGAATCGCACTGAGGGTTTTGGGACAGTCCGTAGGAGTTATCCGACAGCTTTAGGGCGGCCGGCGCTCATCAGCACGATAAGTCTTTCCAGACGAGTCACCACGTCACTGGTTTCCAAGAGTTGCTGCTGCTGCTCGATTGTGATCGACAGCAACGGGGCGACCGTATCGGCTAAGAGGCTCGGGTTCCCGATCGAAGGCAGGCCAAACCTGACTTTGGATCCGGGCGGAAGTGCAGAAAAGTCGACTTTGGCGTAGGTCTGGTACGCATCAAGAACAGCACGCGAAAGGGCGGCCGCCTCCGCCGACTGGCCGCGTTCATCCTCCATCGGCCCAACCTCCGCCGCTAGGAAACCATCATCGGTCAAACGGACGATGCCCGTTCGCTGAAGCCCGCGTACGGTAACTTTGAGCGTCTCGTCCACCTGTGTCTGGCGATCTATCACGTTTGCTACGACCCCCACCGGATTGAGGGCTCTCAGAGTGCTTGGATGATCGTCGCCGCCATTTCTCTGCGCAACAACGAGAACGCGTTGATCGCTGACAATAGCTCGTTCCACGGCTTGGCGGGTTTTCTCGCGCGCTACGAAAATCCGCGAGATCATGTGCGGAAACAGTACTAGATCCCGCATCGGAACGATGGGGATGCCAGCTCCAGCTGGAATCGACGTACTGGCGTTAACAATGGTCGCAGACGACGGGCTTGCCTTAATTCTCGCGGCCAAGACGTTCCAATCTCGAAAGCCAAGAATTCGAGCAACGAGTTCTTGGCTCTCACTGGTTGTGAACACGACAGATTTGGCGTGAAGGGCTTCACGTAGCGTTTGCGCCATAGCTTTGGCATCGCGGAAATCGCGCATGAGATGATCCTTTGCAAAAACGAACGGAAAGCGTCAGGGGCTTGCGTTGCTGACCCGTTCGTTCGGGCAAAGAGAGCCATGAGCGGCTCGATACATTCACCGAACCCCGACGGGGCGCAAGCGGCAGGCTGTATCGACCTGGTACCAATTGTTTGCAGAAGCTTTGTTAACTGTCAATCCTTGGCTTGCTGCGAGTCCTTTTAGGGTCGGAGCGGCCGCTCGCCTGTCGCAGAATATAGAGTTCTGCGATAACGCAATGCCCCTTTCGCGCAAATGGCCCTTGGTTCTGAGCCGCGTTTGCCAACGATCTATTCTGATCGGATAGGCAGCTTTCGGCCTCCCGTTCTGGCGCCGGCGGTAGTGAACATGCATCAAGAGTTGGTCGCGCTGGCTGGCGTGTAACAGCATCGATCCGTTGATGTGAGAGGATTCGAACCGTGGACCTTCGCAACATTTCCGGGCCCGAGGCACCGATGGCACTGGCTTCAACTTCACGGCTCAATTCCAATATCCTATGGAATGAGAGCGTCGCGCTACCTTACTTTTGTAGGCCACGTTCCGTGTACGGAAGCGAAAGCAGGCGTAGATTTAATCACCAAATGGTGCTATTTATGACGTCATATAATACGGAGGCCAGCTGATGCGCTCAACCATCAATCTCGACGACGCCCTCATGGACAGGGCTAGATTATTGACCGGCACCAAAGAAACCGCAGCACTCGTCCGCCAGGCGTTGGAGACGCTGGTTCGTGTGGAGTCCGGAAAACGCCTCATCGCTCTTGGGGGAACCATGCCGGATGCCGAGGCAGCTCCGCGCCGTCGGAGCACGGCGGTTAAGTGATATTAGTAGACACCTCGATCTGGATTGATCATTTCCGACATGGCGATGCCGAGCTACGAAGGATAATCGAAGACGATCGACTACTTTGCCATCCGAGCGTGATCGGCGAGTTGGCGCTTGGCAGCCTTCGGGACCGCGGCAGCGTTATTGCTTTTTTGATAGCTCAGCGCGGAGCTGTTGTCGCCACGCACGACGAAGTCATGACGATGATCGATCGATTCGGCATCTTCAGCATGGGCATTGGCTACACAGATGCCCATCTGCTAGCGTCCGCTCTACTTGGAGAGAAAGTAACCTTGTGGACCAGAGACAAACGACTGCGAGCAGCGGCCGAAAAAGCGGACGTCCCACTGCATATACCGGCCGATGAGCCTCACTAGATGCTCGAGCTTTATACTGAAATGGCCTTTGAATAGGTCTTGCGAACCTTTACCGCTCTTGAAGACAGCAGAACAGACGACCCTGTTGTTGCAAGAGCTATCCGTTTGAAACTCCTCAGTATCGGACATCGGCTTTGATGGATTGACCGATGAGGCCGACAGCGGACGATGCACCTCGAGGCCCGATCTGAAATAGCGGCCGTTAAGCGGCGCATCGGCCACGAGCAGCCAACCTCCGCTCTGCCGTTCATAGCAAGCGGCGAGGACGCTGTGAGAGAACCTTGCGGGTTGACATTGACTTGGATCAGGTTTGTCGCATGTTTCGGGACTTTCCGACATGAATCTATGGAGTTTATCTGCTGATGACACCGGATGAATTGAAGATCGTGCGTCGAGCTTACTCATGGCAAGCCATGATGGGGTTGCTTGCGGGAGAGGGCGGCATCCTACGCTAATTCCAAGTCTCGGAAAGACTAGAGCGCCAACATGTGGTAGCCGACTTGGCACGAGCAATCGACAGGGCGATTTCGTCTTCGCTGCGGCCGCCATTAATCGCGAAGCGGCCACCAAAGATAAAATGCGGAACGGATTGGACACCCGCCGCATTGGATTTCGCGGCTTCGAGTTCCACACGATCGCGCCAAACCGGGTCGAGAGCGAGCGCACGGGCTTCAGTTCGCCCGAAACCGTGATCTGCCGCCACATCCGCGAGCATTTCGACGTCCGCGATGTTCTTCGCATCGAGGAAATAGGCTTTGGAAAGCGCCACGGCGAGCGCATGCTGTGTTCCGCGCTGCTGAGCAGCCAGCACCAGTGCATGTGCGGCTTGCGTCGGGTATGCCCAAAGCTGGCGGCTAAGGTCAAGGTCCAGCCCTGACGCCCGTGCCTCGGCTTCGGGGCGGGCAAATGCTGCTTTCGGGTCGCCAATGCGATAGCGCGTCTGCAGCAGGTCTGGAATATAAAGCCCGGTGACCGGGATGTCCGGCAACAGGAGGACCGGATGCTGCCGGATATCGACGGCAAGATCAGGGAAGCGCTCGGCCAGCACCTTGTCGAGGCGATGATGGCCAACCATGCACCATGGGCAAGTGATTTCGGTATAGAGGTCGATCGTCAGCATCAGAATTTCCTTTCCTGCTCATCCGCGCGACTTGATCGGTGCTTTGCGAAAGCGACCCCAAATAACAACGAGAGAAAGCGCCAGAAGTCCGATGTTGAGCGGTAGGACCGCTGCGGTCTCTCCTCGCGTCGCATGAAAGCCGATCGCAAGGACCTGAATGGTTGCAAAGCCTGTGGCCGCCAGCGGCGTCAGAAACGGCAGGATGCGGGTTAGCGCCGGCAGGATGACGCCGATGGCGCCGAGCAGTTCAACCGTGCCGATAAGCCGCAGGAGCGGCAGCGGCACGTCGACAGTCCAGGCAAGACCCACCGCCGCCAGATCCGCCGGCGCCCAAAATAGCTTCAAAGTTCCCGCGGTTCCGAACAGTGTAGCGAGAAGGATCTGTGCTATCCAGAGATTGATCTGCCAGGCAGTCGAGGCGCGAGACGCTGTAGTCTGTGCGTTGCTCATATGGTTTCAGTTCCTGTTTGCGATAGCTGGCGCAGCTTTTACAAAGCCCTGATTCTTGACTTGATCGACCAGGAACTTGGCGAGGTTGCCTCGCGACAGCTTCATGCTGAGCTTGGTTTTTCCGTACCAGCCAATGTCGATGATGCCTCCCTCTGCAGGACCATCCTGCAGGTTCGGGATGCGCACCAGCGTCCAGTCTAAGTTTGACGAAACAATCAGTTCGGCGGTGGCCTTGATATCCTCATAAGCCTTACGCACGATCACCTTGAACAGCAGCGCGAAGGCATGCGCTTTCAAGGCGAACCCGTCCTTGGGATCACGATAGGCGGCCGTGGAAATTTGGATGAGTCGGCGCACGCCGGATTGCTTCATCGCGGCGATGATGTTGGACAGGCCGCGCATGACCGGCTTGTCGCCCTTTACCTTGAGACTGTTGGGTCCGAGCGCACTGATCACCGCGTCGGCGCCCTCGACGCACTTCGCAATGGCAGCTGTATCCTGCAGGTCTCCGACGACGACTTCGATCTTTCCTGCAAACTCGGACACCTTGCCGGCGTCACGTGTGTAGACGGACAGCTTATATCCTTGGCTGAGCGCCTCGCGGATGATGTATTTCCCGGTCGGCCCTGTGCCTCCGAAGAGAGAGATTTTCATGAGTGTTCCTTGTCATTGAGCCAGCAGGGGCCGATCCGCCCAGCGACTTTTCACGCACTGGAGCAGTTGTTGTCAGACCATGTTCCAGTGCGTGAGCTTGTTCTTATCGCTTACGCGGCGCGTTCGAGCACGGCGCGAACCTGCGCTTCCGTGGCGGCAATGGCTGCGTTGGCGACATCCGGTCCCAAGACGGTGCCTTCGACGCGCACGAGCTCGACATCGGTCAGCCCGATGAAGCCGAGCAGATGGCGCAGATATCCTGTCTGGAAGTCAAACGAGGCATACTTTCCTTCCGAGAACACGCCGCCGGTTGCCGTCACGAGATAGACCTTCTTGTTGGGCACCAGCCCAATTGGACCGGTCTCGCCATAGCCGAAAGTCACGCCCGGCCAGATGATATGATCGAACCACGCCTTGAGCAAAGAGGACGGGCCGAAGTTGATCATGCTGGAGCCGAGGATGATGATATCGGCGGCTCGGATTTCGCCAACCAGCGTTTCGGCAAGCTTGACGGCTTCCGCCTGTTCCGCGGTGCGAGCCTCCGGCGAAGCAATACGGCCATTGATGTAGGCCGGCGTGATATGCGGCAGTGGCTCGGTAGCCAGATCGCGGACGGTGATCGTACCGCCGGAGCGGGCCTTGAGCCCTTCGGCAATCTCGGTTGCAAAACGCGTAGATAAGCCCTCAGCGCCGCGCGGGCTTGAGGTGACGAGTAGAGTGTTGGTCATGATTGTTCCTTGCAGGGTTTCGTGGTAATTAATAGTTACTGACACTATTATGGTAACTGGGAAAATTCCCGCAAGAAGGCACATTCATGGCACTCAGTCACACTGATTTTCCTACCCCCGGCGATGGTTACGACTGCCGGATGGTCCGGGAAATCCTTGATCTGGTCGGCGACAAGTGGAGCTTGTACATCATTGCCACGCTCAAGGATGGTCCTGTCCGTTTCAATGAGTTGCGTCGCCGTATTGACGGCATCTCGCAAAGGATGCTGACGCTGACGTTGCGCGGACTGGAGCGCGACGGGCTGGTGAAGAGATCGCTATTTCCTACCATCCCGCCTCGCGTCGACTACGAACTGACCGATGTCGGACGGACGTTGCTTGCGCCGGTGATGGCGCTCGTCACCTGGGCCGACACCAATCAGGATATCATTCAGGACGCTCGAGTGCGCTACGACGCCGGCTGACAGATCTTAACGATTGCGCGGATGGGGGAGAGTTCTTCTTAGCGGGCGTCTTTTAGCCGAGATGTAGCGGAGAAATCCGCGATTGATCCGCCGAAGGCCAACATTGCGGGCTTCGCCAAAGTCTGGCCATTCCGGGATCTAACGGAAACCCTGTCCAACTTTTGCGAAGCACGCAGTTAAGATTGCCGCCATCATCAGACGCGCACTACGAACCCGGTTGTGAATCGGCGCAATGATTAGGGGCAAATCGGCGTCATAAGCTATTGATATTTCAAACATGGGCGGGGCCATTCGGCAACGCCGATTCACACGCGGTTGACCGCGTTGTTGTGGGAGGGCCTGCCTACTTATTGGACATCCAGATCAAAGACATGCTGCGTCGCCAGAGCGGCAGCGCCACGCGCCCATGAACCCGGCACCCAATCCGGAAGCAATTCAGGCGTGTTCAGAAAAATATGTTGTGCCATGGAGCGCCGGATGGGCTCAAGAATGACATCGCCAAACTGCATGGCTTCGCCGCCAGCAATGAGCACTTCCGGATCGAACAAATTGACCAGATCCGCCAGATGGCGCCCGATCAGTTCGCCGGCTTGGCCCATAATTTCTACAGCGTCCCCATCGTGGCTTTCGATTGCCGCCACGAACTCATCGCGCGTCGCCGCTCTGCCGCGACGCCTGCCCCATTCTTCGATCATTGCCGGTTCGGCGGCATGTGCCTGGAGGCAGCCTCTTCTTCCGCATTCGCAAAGCCGTCCGCCGGGAACCGTAATGACGTGACCGAGCTTTCCGGCCAGACCATGGCTTCCGTGATATATTTCTCCACCCATAACCAGCGATGATCCGACCCCGGTGCCCACCGCAATTGTTGCGAAATTGCTGTAGTTGCGGCCAGCACCGAAGAGCCGCTGCGAGACGGTGAAGGCGCTGATGTCGTCATCGATCCAGACCGGGACATGAACTCGCTCACGCAGCAATTCGGGGAACGCGAGATTGCGCCAGCCGAAGCGCGGGCTCTGGATGCAGATACCCCTGACCGCATCCACCTCGCCGGGGATGGAAACGCCGACACCCATGACCGGCGAGCCGCTGCGGCCGGCATCAGCCAGAAGCTTCGGGATCGCCGTCGCGATGGCCTCGACCATCGTTTCCGGCAAGGTGTCCGGCACAGGCATATCGAAAGACGCGATCGGCGTCGTGGCGAGATCGGTCAGGACGCAGTCGATGCTGTCGTGGCGAAGCTTGAATCCAACTGCCAGATGGCCGTCATAGTTGATATCGACCGGCACCGGCCGGCGTCCCGTCGCGCCCGTCTGCGCCTTTCCTTCGACGACGAGCCCCTCCTCAATCAATTCCGTGACCACGAATGTCACCGCCGCCGGGCTGAGGCCCGTCACAGTGGCGATTTCGGCACGCGGCATAGCCCCGCGGTTTCGCAGCAGGTTGAGGATGAGCCGACGGTTAAGGGCTCGGGAGGTACTAGGGTTGCCGCGCACGGTGTTCCTTTAAATTTATTTTGTAAATTAACTATTGTTGCCTCTCGGAAGATACGGTATGCAATGGCACAAGGCAATGGAGGAATGTCCGCTTGCATCGGCGCAAGCGGAAATGCTGGTTTATTGCAAAATTTCTGAAGGTTAGCGGCTGCCTACATCCGTGGGCGGGCCTGGATTTGATATGCCTCGGGAGGAAAAGATGGCATCGAAGAACGAGCTTTCACTCATCAACGCAATCAGGGCGTCTCGGCGCCAGTTCATGATCGGTACGGGCGCCGCCCTGGCGGCTACGGCCCTTTATCGCCCGGCAATTGCCAATGGCGGCGAAGTGACCATCATCTCGGATATCGGCAATGCCGATCAGCGGACGGTCTTGGAGCGCATTGCGGCCGACTTTACCAAGAGGACGGGAACGAAAGTCACCATCAACAATATGGATCACGAGGCCCACAAGACGGCCATCCGCAGCTACCTGGTCGTGGGCGCCCCGGACATCTGCTTCTGGTTCTCCGGTAACCGAATGAAGGCTTTCGTCGACCGCGGACTGTTCGACGACATTTCCGACCTCTTCGTAAAGGAGGGCTACAGCGATAAGCTGGGCGCCACCATGACGGCCGTCACCGTCAACGGCAAGCAGTATGGTCTGCCGCTTGGCGGCATTCTCTGGGGCCTCTTCTATCGCAAGGACGTTTTCGCCGGAAAGGGCTGGACGGCGCCGAAGAACTGGGACGACTTCCTGAAATTCGGCGAAGCGGCAAAGTCCGCCGGCATGACCCCGATCAGCATGGGCACGAAGGAACTGTGGCCGACCGGCGGCTGGTTCGACCACATGAACCTGCGCATCAACGGGCTCGACAAGCATCTTGCCCTAATGGAAGGCAAGATCGCCTATACTGACGCGATGCTGAAGCCGGTCTTCGACAAATGGGAAGAACTCATCAAGGCCAATTTCTTCTCCGCAAGCGGGCCGTCCTTCGGCTGGGAGCAGGCGGGCGCCGCCCTGGCGCAGAAGAAGGCGGCGATGATGGATCTTGGCGGCTTTATCAAATCCGCCTTCCCGGCGAGCGACCACGACCAGCTCGCCTTCGCCCCCTTCCCGGAAATCACCTCCGGCGTCGAACGCTACGAGGATTTCTCGGTGAACTCGGTGCATATCCCCGCCAAGGCGAAAAACCGCCAGGGCGCGCGCGATTTCCTTGCCTACTTCTATCAGCCGGAAAATCTCGGCGCATTCCTCGAAGCCGAGGGCACCATTCCGCCGCGCAACGATTGCCCGCCGAGCAAGGATCCCATGGTCAATGTCGCCGTGGAATCGCTCAAGAGCGTGAAGGGAACATCGCAATATTATGACCGCGACACCGATCCCGACATGGCGCAGGACGGCATGAAGGGCTTCCAGGAATTCACGGTCAAGCCCGAGCGGCGCGACCAGATTCTGGCGCGGCTCGAAAAGACGCGCGCGCGCATTTTCAAATAGTCCTCCCGGACCAAGGCGCGGCGGGTCACGGATTTTGCGGCCCGGATTCTCGCCGCGCGCACCTCCAGAATGTGGGCCTCATGAGGCGCCTTGAATTATCGAACAAAGAAGTCTGAGCCATGTGGAAAAAGCACAGGAACTGGCTGACGCCTGTTCTCTTCATTGTGCCGGGATGCATCCTGTTCGGGACGATCATCATCGCGTCCTCGGTGGAATCGATCTGGATATCGTTCTTCGATTGGGACGGTGTCGGGCAGAAGACCTGGGTGGGATTGGCGAATTATTTTGAACTCTTCGCCGATCCGCAATTCTACGTCTCGCTGAAGAACAACATCATCTGGCTGGTCATGTTCATGGCGGCACCGCCGCTCGGACTGGCGCTGGCGCTGCTCGTCAACCAGCAGATCGCCGGCATGCGGATCCTGAAGTCGCTTTTCTTCATTCCGCTCGTGCTGGCGACCGTCACGGTCGGCGTCGTTTTCGGCTGGGTCTATGATCCGAATTACGGACTTCTCGCCCTCATCTTCAGCCTCTTCGGTGCTGCGGCGCCCGCCCTGCTCGCAGACGAGCATTTCGTCACCTTCGCCGTGGTTATAGCAGCGCTCTGGCCGCAGATCGCATTTTGCATGGTGCTCTTTCTCGCCGGCCTCAACAACCTGAGCTCCGACATCATCGGGGCAGGACGTGTCGACGGGGCGCGCGGCTGGAATATGCTCTGGCATGTCGTCCTGCCGCAGTTGCGCCAGGTAGGTTTCATCGCCCTCGCCGTTACCGTCGTCGGTGCATTGCGATCATTCGACATGATCGCGGTAATGACATCGGGCGGTCCCTTCGGCTCGTCCGAGGTGCTCGCCTACCAGATGTACGAGCAGTCGATCTTTTCCTACCGCTTCGGCTACGGCGCTGCGATCGCCACTATCCTCTTCGCAATCATGATCGTTTTCATCACCTGGTATCTGCGCGTCATGGTGCGCATGGAACGGGAGACGCGCTGATGTATCCTCGCCCTATCCCCGAAGAAAAGCCGGCACTCCGCGGCCTTTATGCCGGTTTCGTCGGCCTCATTCTCATATTGTGGTTGCTGCCGCTCCTTGCCGTCATGCTGACGGCATCCAAGACGGCCGATGAAATCATGGCCGGCAAATACTGGACATGGCCAGAGCACTTCAATCTCATCGAGAACTTCCAGTCCATCTTCCAGCAGACGAACATGTGGGGCTATTTCATCAACAGCCTCATCATTACCCTGCCTTCGGTGCTGCTGGTGCTCGTGTTGTCGACGCTGACCGGCTATGTGCTCGCGCGCTACAATTTTCGCGGCAATGCCCTGCTCTTCTCGCTCTTCGTCGGTGGCAACTTCCTGCCTGCGCAGATCATGATGATCCCAGTGCGCGACCTCATGGTCTCGGTTGGCCTTTACGACACCTATTTCGCTCTAATCATTTTCCATGTCGCCTTCCAGACGGGTTTTGCGACCCTGTTCATGCGCAATTTCATCGCGGCACTGCCTGACGAATTGTTCCAGGCCGCGCGTGCGGAAGGCGCGTCCCCCTGGCAGACGATGCGCCATGTCGTCATACCGCTGATGCGGCCGGCGCTTGCAGCCCTTGCGATCCTGATCTTCACCTTCGTCTGGAACGATTATTTCTGGGCGATCGTACTCACCCAGAGCGACGTCGTGAAGCCGGTGACGGCGGGCCTGAACAACCTCAGGGGCGAATGGACCTCGGCCTGGAACATCGTGGCGGCGGCAACCTTGTTCGTCGCCGTTCCGCCGGTCCTGATGTTCTTCCTGATGCAGAAGCATTTCATCGCGGGCCTGACCATGGGCGCCGTCAAGGGCTGACGCGCTCAGCGCCGTTTGAGACGATTTGGAGTATTATTCATGAGCCATGTACAGCTGATCGATGTCGACAAATATTATGGCGGCTATCATGCCCTGCGTTCGGTGAACCTCTCCGTCGACAAGGGGGAGTTCATCGTCATGGTCGGCCCGTCGGGCTGCGGCAAGTCGACCACGCTGAAGACGATTGCCGGGCTCGAGACCATCTCCTCGGGTGAGATCTGGATCGACGGCCGCAATGTAACGCGCGAGGAGCCGGGTGATCGCGGCATCGCCATGGTCTTCCAGTCCTATGCGCTTTATCCGCACATGACGGTCGCTGAGAACATGGGCTTCGGCCTGAAGATGGCCAAGCGTCCGCAAGCCGAGATCGACGCCGCCGTCAAGCGCGCCGCCGAAATCCTCAGAATTTCCGACCAACTCGACAAGCGCCCGAAGCAACTTTCTGGTGGCCAGCGCCAGCGCGTCGCCATCGGCCGTGCCATTACCCGCTCGCCGGAGGTCTTCCTCTTCGACGAACCGCTCTCCAATCTCGATGCGGCGCTGCGCACACAAATGCGCGTGGAGCTTTCGACGCTGCATCAGCAGCTCGGCTCGACGATGATCTATGTGACGCATGATCAGGTCGAGGCAATGACCATGGCAAGCCGTATCGTCGTGTTCAACAAGGGCATCATCGAACAGGAAGGCGCGCCGCTTCGTCTCTATCACAACCCGGCAAATCAGTTCGTTGCCGGCTTTCTCGGCGCGCCACGGATCAATTTCGTTACCGCAAAGCTCGTTTCCCTTCGTGACGGCGTGGCCGAAGTCGCGCTCGAAGGTGCTGCCACGACAGTCCAGGTTCCGGTGGCCGATGTCGGTGACCTCAAAACAAAAGCGAGCCTCACCCTCGGCATCCGGCCGGAATCGCTGAAGATCGGCGCCTCCATCCCGGACGCCGCCATTTCATTCGATGGCAAAGTCCGCCTCGTCGAGCAACTCGGCCGCGAAACCATTCTCTACGTCGACGGCGGCCCGCTTGCCACGATCGGTTCTGAAAGCGGCACGCGCAATTTCACCATTCAGCTCGGCAATGCGACCGGGTTTTCGGCCGGCGAGCAGGTCAAACTGTCCGCCTCCACGTCCTCGCTCTACCTCTTCGGCCCCGATGGCAGAACCCTCAGCCGGCCGAAGCCCATCATTGCCTCTCTGTAAGGAAAGCTTGTGATCTCATGAAAGTTTTGGAAAGAAAGCCGCTCTCGGTCTGGCGGACGCTCAACCTCGACGGCTTTATGGTCGGCGTGCCGCATTATCCCGAACATGTCGACGAGAGCTATTGGGACCGCGATGCCGAACGCATGGCCGCCGCCGGTTTCAACACGGTTCGCATGGCGGAATTCGCCTGGCATATCATGGAGCCGCATGAGGACCATTTCGATTTCTCGCTCTTCGACAAGGCGATCACCGGCTTGGCCAGACACGGTATCAAGACCATTCTCTGCACGCCGACAGCAACGCCGCCGCGCTGGCTGACGGCAAAGTACCCCGAGGTCCTGCGCGTCGATGCCAATGGCAGGCAGGCAAGCCATGGATCACGCCAGCATTGCGACACGACGAGCCCGGTACTGCGCCGACACAGCCAGCGCATTACCCGTGCCATGGCCGAGCATTACCGCGACAATCCTCATGTCATCGGCTGGCAGACGGATAACGAGCTGAACACAACGACGTCTGAGAGCTATTCGCCTTCGGCGCTCATCGAATTCCAGAAGTTCTGCCGCGCCAAATATGGAACGATCGACGCGCTGAACTTTGCCTGGGGCGGCGACTTCTGGGCAACGGCGTACCAGACCTTCGACCAGATCGTCTTTCCGAAGCCGATGAATCCGTCCTTCTCGAGCCCCGGTCACGCACAGGACTATCACCGCTTCCTCGCCTTCGCGACGGCCCTCTTCCAGCACGATCAGGTGGAGATCCTGAGAGTCACCAATTCTGAATGGTTCATCTTCCACAATCTCGGCAACCTCGCAGATATCAATTTCCGCAGCCAGTTCGGCCAGGATCTCGACTTCATCGGCTTCGACATCTATCCGTTTCTCTATGATGAGATGCGCCGCGGTGGCGGCCATGCGATTACGCAGGCCTTCCATCTCGACCAATGCCGCGCCTATTCCGGCAATTTCATCGTTCCGGAACAGGCGTCGGGCCTCGGCAGCCAGCCGGGCTTTTCCTCCTCCGTACCGGAGCCCGGCGAGATGCGCCGCATGGCGATGACGTCCGTTTCGCGCGGCGCTGACGGTCTGATGTTCTTCCGCTGGCGGCCAGCGCATTTCGGCGCCGAAATCTACTGGAACGGCATTATCGATCACGATGACGTGCCGCGCCGCCGTTACGAGGAGGCCAGGCAATTCGCGTCCGACATCCGCAAGATCGAGGACAAGCTTCTCGGCACCACCGTCCGTATCGATATTGCCATCGCCGGTGCGGATTTCGACAATCAGGAAGCCTACAAGACGTATGCGATCGGCCTGCCGAGCCCGATGCAGGATGCTGCCCATCTGCACCGCACATGTTATCAGGCCGGTGTTGCCTGCGGCTTCATCCATCCGGAAGACGATCTCTCACGCATCAAGGCCCTCTATGTTCCCCACTGGGTCATGTGGAGGGAGGAGTGGTCGCCAGCCGTGGAGAAGTTCGTTGCCGATGGCGGCACGCTCATCCTGTCGGCAATGACCGGAACCCGTGACGACAACAACCACATCATCCGCACCCAGGCACCGGGCAAGGCGCTCTCGGAGCTTTCGGGCGTACGCGTCTATGAATTCGGCCCGATTTCGGGACCAGGCGCGGACGGCCTGTTTACCGGCTTCCGCGAGGGCGGTATCGGCAGCCACCAGCCATCGCCACGACCGCCGACAACCTCGGCCTCGCGCAAATACGCCTACACGATCGGCAATCGTCAGCTGGAAGCGGGCCATCTCTACGAGAAGCTGGAGATAACGGCGGACACCGAGACCGTTGGCTCCTGGTCCGATCGCTTCCTGGAGGGCACGCCGATGCTGACCCGCCGCCGTCATGGCAACGGTCAGGTCTATTATCTTGGCACCTACCTGACGGCGCCACTTGCGGAGGTCATTCGCGAGCTTCTCGTCGGCGACAGCGTTGCCACGCCGCTGGTGCAGGATCTGCCAGCAGGCGTCGAAGTGTCGCTACGCGAGGGCGACGGCAGGAGGCTGCTGTTCGTCCTCAATACGGAGCACGAAACGAAGATCGTCAATCTGCCTGCAGGTACCGAACTGCTAACCAACAAAGCGATATCAGACTCGGCCGAACTCGCTGGCTACGGCGTACTGGTGATCGAACTATCGGTCTGATGGCGCATCAT
The DNA here is from genome assembly GCF_003610155.1 of Rhizobium sp. WW_1. Lineage (NCBI taxonomy): Bacteria > Pseudomonadati > Pseudomonadota > Alphaproteobacteria > Hyphomicrobiales > Rhizobiaceae > Rhizobium > Rhizobium sp. WW_1. The sequence goes on along the minus strand of NZ_RAIN01000031.1, from coordinate 13,364 downwards.
CACATGTCCGGCCCCGCGGATGAAACTTCGGCGCGATCGGGCATGAATTGCTGGGATGTTGTCCGATAGGGGCATTTACAAATGGTCGATTATCGTCGCCCACCCCCCTGCGAACGAGTTACACCTGCTTGCCCGGGCCGTGACGGAATATGGCGCTGTCCTCGCGTTCCGGGCAAGAATGGCATATGGCCGCACCGCTGGCGCCTTGCTTCTCTCAAGATCGTCGCCCGGTGCGGAGCTTTGTGCTTCCATAGCCAATGAAACTGCTTTTTAAAATCCTTTACGCGTTTACAATGCGATCGGCTCTCGCGCATCGAGAAACATGGAATGACGAAGAGACTAGACTCGTAGCTAAACAGGTCAACACGCTTTCGCTGAACGCCTGGTTAATCTGATTAGCGGTCCGCTAACGGCCTAGTAAACCGAAATTCACATGGGAAAGCTACAGCGCGAGAACTGCCATTCTGAGCGCCGGTGTTGCCAAAGTTTGAGTGGCCGAAGAATAACTTCGCCCTGAAGACGGCGCCGCTTCGCGGGGCCCATCAAAAATCTGGCTGAAAGTTTTCATCGTTCCTTCGGCCGCCAACGCGATTGTCGACAAAGTCCTTTTACAAGGATGCCGAGCCTGCCTGGTCGGAGGTGCTAACGGCGATCGAACTCAAGCGAGCTTGCATTCCTTGAACGATGGCATCTGACAAATTGTGGTAGTTCTGAACGTTGGAGAGGAAATCTGAGGTGACTTCCCCAGTCAGGCGACCTTCATAGCGGGCACCGGCGATGGCATTGGCGGCATTCATGAAATTGGGGTCGTTCGGATTGTAGCCGCCGCTCAACCCCGAGGCTATTGCCTTGTCGTTGGTAGCTGTGACGACAGCCAGATTTGGGCCACTATAATTGAACGAGGTTCTCGTTGCAGCCTTGTCCAGAGCGGAAATGGCCAGCGGGGACTGCAATGATGATGTCGACGAGCTCAGGGAGTTGCTATTGCCGACAGCTGCGCATTCAGTCGCGATTTTATTCTTCGATTCGTTGTCTTGCATCAACCCGACATCGCTTAGGATCGAAGCGGGTTGCGAAGATAAAGCGATTTGCATGGTGTATCTGTTAGAAGAAACTTGCATTTCATCAATGGCCTTCTTCTGTGGATACAGTACAAAGCTGCACTGCTTCTTACCTCAATCTTACGAAATAAAAAACATCGGTTGTAGTCGTGCTGTGTGAGAACGCCCAGGCTACCTTCTTCCGCTTTCTTACCGTGGCACCCGGACTTGATTGACACCATTTCCGAGGAAGCTTGCTCTACACGGATGTCTTGCTGCCTGGCCAGGTCACATAATAATATTTCCCTGCAACTTTTCCAAAGTAAGCATTTTCCCCGGGTTGCTTGTCCACGTAGCTGCCGTCCATCGTTTTCTGGAATGCGCCATGGTCGTCACGTTTGAGATGATCATTCAGGAACGTGACCCAATCGCTTTTGGCAACATTATCCGCTTTGGATGGCTTTCCCTTTGTGTCGCTGTCCCAGGCAGTTATTTCCTTACCCTGCGTAGCGTCGGTCACGGTCAGCTTGCCTGCCTTCAAGGCGCTCAACATAGATTGCGAGCGTAAGTAGCTTTCTGGATCATCTGACGTTGTCGAGAGCTTTGCCTTCAATGACGCCATAAACCCGCTTGTCGCTATTTCAGGCGTTGGGGTGACTGGTGTTGGCTTTTTTGCACCCGCGGTGCTTGATGTCTTGGAGAATGTACTCGAACCGACAGAGGGAGGGAAAACATCTTGGACACTCAGGCGCTTGCTCGCCTTGGAGCTATTGCCGCTCGCATTCGATAGAGAGCTATGCTTCTTGTCCGTACTGATGGAATTCGTCATTTTCGACTCGCCTGCGGCAACATCCTAGGGTGCAGTAATATTAGTTGTGCAACCTTGCGCGAGGCCGAACAGAAGTCGAGTGAAATGAAGGTAGCTCACGATCGACTGGACCCTGGATGTGAATCGGCGCGGTGATTAGGAGCTAATCGGCGTGGCAAACCGTTGTTATTTCAAAGATGGGTGGGGTCATTCTGCGACGCCAGTTCACACAGGAAAATCCGTGCCGCAAATATCTCTCGCAAAAAGCGGCTTTCCGACGGCTTAACGTCTGCTTTGAGCGCAACAGCCGAGATGATGGTCTAGTTGCTGCACGAGGAGATTAGGGCTTCTGTCGCCTTAGTCGCGAAGCGCTCGTAAGACCTTTCACGTCAAGTAATTGCTCAACCACGTCTTTGGGAAGTCCCGCGGCATCCTCAGCTAGTTCCCTGAGCGACCTCCCACTCGCAAGGATTTCTTTGGCCAGACTAGCCGACGCCTCGTAGCCGATTACCGATGTCAACGCGGTCGCGAGGGCGGTGCCAGCCTCCAGGTGCTGCCTGCAGCGGTCTTCGTCAGCTGTTATCCCAACCACACATTTCGTCCGCAGCGTGTCGATCGCATTCGTCAAAAGCGCGATGGATAGAAGCAGGTTGAAAACAATGACAGGCTCCATGGCGTTGAGCTGAAGCTGTCCCGCCTCCGCCGCGAGGGTCACGACAAGGTCCGCACCGATAACCTGGAACGCGACTTGGTTGACCACCTCGGGAATGACTGGGTTCACTTTGCCCGGCATGATCGAAGACCCTGGTTGCATGGGCGGAAGGTTGATCTCGCCGATGCCTCCGCGCGGACCGCTCGACAGAAGTCGCAGGTCGTTCGAAATCTTAGAAAGCTTGACCGCGGTTCGCTTGAGCGTTCCCGAGAAGAGCACGAAGGCTCCCGTGTCCCAGCAGGCCTCGATGAAGTCGGCAGCCGGAACCAATTCCACGCCTGACACCTCGGCCAGCTTTGGAATGACGACAGTCGCATATCTGGGATCGGCCGTAATCCCCGTACCGATAGCGGTGCCGCCGAGGTTGACTTCCCTGAGGAGGCGGGCTGCGTCGTAGAGACGAAGGATGTCTTCACGGAGCGTAACTGCGAAGGCCTTGAATTCCTGGCCCAAGGTCATGGGGACGGCGTCCTGCAACTGTGTTCGCCCCAGCTTGAGAATATCCTTGAATTCGTTGGCTTTCGCCTCGAAGGCAGATGACAATCCGTCGATCGACGATGAGAGTTCCCGATAGCTGAGGAGCAGTGCCAGCCTGATGGCGGTGGGATAGACGTCGTTTGTGGATTGAGAGAGATTGACGTCGTTGTTCGGGTGGAGGATGTCGAAGCGCCCTTTGTCGAACCCTAGATGTTCAAGCGCCCGGTTGGCCACGACTTCGTTCATGTTCATATTGGTCGACGTTCCTGCGCCACCTTGGAACATGTCGATCATGAATTGGTCGGCAAACATCCCGGCCGCAATTTCATCGCAGGCTTTGGCGATAGCTGCGGCCTTTGAACCATCTAGGTCTCCAAGCTCACAATTCGCGAGCGCGGCGGCCTTCTTCACATGGGCCAATGCTCTGATGAATACCGGATAGTATGAGATTGGTATGCCCGATATCTGGAAGTTCGACATCGCCCTCGCAGTCTGGGCGCCATAATAGGCATCGATGTCGACGTCGACATCTCCGAGCGAGTCATGTTCTCGCCTGATCCTCGAAACGACGTCAATGCACTCTTCGGTCAATGTGGTCTCCCGCGGACGCGAATAAAGCGCCCTACCCGGCGGCACTCCAGCGAGTACAGTCGACGAGCGGGGCATTTCAAGGAACCTATGCGAGCTTCACGCCTTCTCTGGCCAGCTCATCCATCACAGCGTGAACCGCGGCTTCAGCTATCGTCACGATCTCGTCGACTTCGGCCTTGGTCATAACGAGCGGCGGCACGAATGCCAGTCGCCATGGAGATAGGCGCGGGATTCGAGCAAACCGGGCCGCTTGAGGTTCTGCAGAGCGACGGACGCAATGCCTTTCATTTCACTTCTCCGTCTATTGGGCCGACGAGAGCGCGACGCGGGCGGTTTCCACCAGGAGCGCTGCCGAAGGGACGATGATATCGTCGTTGAAATCGTAGTTCGACTGGTGAAGGTGCGCCGATCGGTGACCGTCACCGTTTCCGATCCAGGCGTATGCGCCAGGGAGGTGCTGCAGAAAGGCGCCGAAATCGTCCCCTGCCATGGATGGGACGGCTCGGCCAGAGTGGATGGCGAGGCCTCCTCGCCGGGCCGCTTCGCGCACCTGATCGCGCTCCGTGGGCGTGTTGACCACCGGGCTGAGCATGAAGTCCTCGTAATCGACTTTCGACATGCTGCCGGCGATGTTCGCGGCAGCTGCCGCGACCGCTTCGAGCCGCTTGCAAAGCAGCCCGAGCGTCGCCGTGTCGAAAGCACGGAGCGTCCCCTGCAGCCTGACGAGATCGGGGATGACATTGTGAGCGCTGCCGCCCTGGATCATGGCGACGGTCGCCACCGCCGGGTCACACGGATCGACCGCCCGCGCGACCGCCTGCTGCAGTCCCGTCACGAAATGGCCTGCCGCAAGGATCGGGTCGCCCGTCGTCTGGGGCATCCCCGCGTGACCGCCGTGCGCCCGGAAGGCGACGTTGAAGTCCCGCGCTCCCGCCATCACCGGACCGTCATGGACCATCACCTCCCCCACGGGTAAACCCGGCCAGTTGTGGAGCCCGAAAATCTGGCGGCTGGGGAAGCGCTCGAGGAGGCCATCGTCGATCATTATCTGAGCACCGCCATACATTTCCTCGGCGGGCTGAAAGACGAGGTGGACGCTGCCGACGAAATCGCGCGATTTAGCCAACGCCGCGCCGGCGCCGATGAGAGCCGCCATATGGCCGTCATGGCCACAGGCATGCATCACGCCGGAACGAGACGAAGAATATGACAGCCCCGTTTCCTCGGTGATCGGCAGCGCATCCATGTCCGCACGGAGCGCCACGCCGGGGCCTGACGCACTGCCTTGGACGACGCCGACGATCCCGTGGCCACCGACACCCTCCACCACCGTGATGCCGTATTCCCTAAGGCGCGCGGCGACGAACCCGGAAGTCCACCGCTCCTGCAGCGACAGCTCCGGATTGGCGTGAAGCTCACGGCGCATCGCCGTCAGTTTCGGCATTTCCGCGCGGAGGAAATCCAGCATAGTCGGCTCCCGAGGATTACTTGAGCTTAGCGAGATAAGGCGCGCCGTTCTTCTTGTGCAGAGCGACGATGGTCGCGAACTCGTATCCGACATGGGAAGCGAGGTTTGCGGTGATCATCGATGGATCGAACTCCGGAAGCATCTCGACCACGTCGAACGCCACGAAGTTGAGGTCCTTGATCGACCGGACGAGCGCAAGCGCCTCGTGGCTCGTGAAGCCTTCCGGCTCGATGGTCCCGGTCCCTGGCGCGTAAGCCGGATCGATGAAGTCGATGTCGAAGGTGAAGAACACGAGCTTGTCGCCGACCCGTTCCTTGATCTGCCGGGTGACTTCCGCCATGCCGAGCTGCCGCATCTTGTCGGCCGTAATGACCTTCAGCCCAAGATCTTCGGAGTCCTTGACCTCGTTCGGATGATACATGGAGCCGCGGATGCCGACCGAAATCGAGTGGTCGACGTCGAGAAGACCTTCCTTGATCGCCCAACGGAACGGCGTTCCGTGATTGTACTTGAGGCCGAAGGGCTCGTCATCGGTGTCTGCATGGGCATCGAAGTGGACCAGCCCGACCGGGCCATATTTCTTCGCGACGGCGCGCAGCTCGCCCAAGGTGATCGAATGATCGCCGCCGAGGCAGATCGGGATTACACCCGCGTCGAGGATGGGTTGCAGCCCCTCTTCGATCAGACGGTAAGTCTCCTCGATGTTGCCGGGCACCACGGACAGATCGCCGTAGTCCACACCCGAAATATAGTCGAAGATCGTGATCTCCTGGATCGGGTTATGGGCGCGGACCATCACCGAGGCGTTTCGGATTGCCGCCGGTCCGAAACGCTGGCCCGTGCGGTAGCTTCCGGCGGTGTCGAACGGGATGCCGATGAAGGCGACGTCGACGTCCTCGGTCGTCTGGATGTGAGGAAGGCGCATGAAGGTCCTGACGCCGCAGAACTTGGGAGCCTTCAGCGAGTCAACGGGATAGTATTTCGGCATTGGTGTCTCCTTACATGTCATTGTCAGTGTCTCGCGGGCATGTATCTGTTGAGATTTCGCTCCATCGCGACCCAGCATCTGCGGAATATCTCGACGACCAGGACGTAGAGGACGGCTGCGGCGATGTAGGCTTGGAAGTCGAACGTGCGCTGGAAGGCGAGACGGGCCACGCCCATTAGGTCGAAGACGGTGACGACGCTCGCGATCGCGCTTGCCTTCACCATCATGACATATTCATTGCCGAACGGACGAAGGGCCAGCCGAGCGGCTTGGGGGATGGTAATCCGCCGGAAGATTTGAAAGGGTGTCATGCCACCCGCCTTCGCCGCATCGATTTGGCCCGCCGGGACTGCCTGGATCGCGCCTCTCAGAATCTCGGCCTGATAAGCGGAGGTGTTCAGGGTGAACGTGGCAAGGACGCACCAGTAGGGATCACGGAAGAGCCACCAGAGTCCGGCGTTTTCGAACGTCTGCCTGAACTGGCCAGACCCATAGTAGACCAGGAACACCTGTGCGAGCAGTGGGGTGCCGCGAAACAAGTAGGTGAAGAGAAACGCAGACCACGAGCCCAAAGTCCCGCGTCTCGCCCGAACTACGGCCAGCGGCACCGCCAGGATGAGTCCGAGCACGACGGAGATCACACTGAGCTGGATCGTCACGAACAGACCGTCTATCAGTCGCGGTCCGAATCTTTCGAAAAGCTCCCAGTTCATGGCGACATCGGCCTCCAGCCGCGGTTGGCCCTCGCTTCGAGAAGCATCAGGAGCATGTTGGAAACAATCGTCATCAACAGATATCCAAGGCAGGCGACTGCGTAGAACGCGAACGGCTCCTTGGTGCTCGCGACAGCCAGCGATGTCTGCCTCAGAAGATCGTTGAGCGCGATCACCGATACCAACGATGTGTCCTTCAACAGGACGACCCAATTGTTCCCTAGTCCCGGCAGTGCAAGGCGGAGCACCTGCGGCCACTTGATCCGGACGAACGCGGTCAATGGGGTCATCCCCACGCTGATTGCGGCTTCGATCTGGCCTCGCTCGATGCCGCGCAGCCCCCCCAACAGGACTTCACTCGAATAAGCTCCGAAGACAAGGGAGAGCGCGAGGATGCCCGCGACGAATGGGTTGATGTTGACGGTCACCGAAAGGCCGAGCCATTCCGCCGTGATCTGGAACGCCATCTGGAGCCCATAGTAGACAAGCAGCAGTGTCAGAAGTTCGGGAAGGCCCCGAAAAACGGTGGTGTACCCCTCGCCGAAAGCGCTCAGGACTCTATTGCTGGAATCCTTAGCAAGCGCAACCGCTACACCAACGGCCATTCCGAAGGGGACGGTGGCGACGGCAAGCGCCACGCTGACCAACGCTCCGGCCAGCAACTGCCCGCTCCAAGCGCCGATGTCGGCACCCAATATGATCATGTCGGGCTCCCCCTCAAGATACGACCGCTCGCGGGGAAATCGGATGTCCTCTCCCGCCACTGGGCTCGCCGAAGCCGCCATTCCGAAAGGGCGACAGAAACTGCTCCAGGCGCTCGCTCGATGGATTTGAAAACAGGCGGGATGGGTGACCCTCTTCCTCGATCTTGCCTTTGTGGAGGAAGACCGCATGGGAGGCGACATCGCGGGCGAACGCCATTTCATGCGTGACGACGATCATCGTTCGCCCCTCGGCGGCGAGCTGAGCCATGACTTTGAGAACCTCCCCGACGAGCTCGGGGTCCAGGGCTGACGTTGGTTCGTCGCAAAGGATCACGTCCGGGTCCACCGCCAGCGCCCTGGCGATAGCGGCGCGTTGCTGTTGACCGCCCGACAGCTGAGACGGGTAGTAGTCCTCGCGTTGGGACAACCCAACTTTATCCAGAAGCTCACGGGCCTTTTCGATGGCCTGCCTGCGCGTCTGGCCGTGGACATGGATCGGCGCTTCGATGATGTTTTCGAGCACGGTCATGTGGTGCCAGAGGTTAAAGCTCTGGAACACCATGGAGGTCCTGCGGCGGAGTGCTTCCGCCTGGCGGCGGTCGGAGACCACACGCCTCGCTCGGGGGCCGGACTTAAAGTCTATGCGCACGTCGCCGACCCTGATGTCTCCCTTGTCGGGCACCTCGAGAAGGTTCAGGCAACGAAGGAAGGTGCTCTTGCCGGACCCGGAGGAACCGATGAGCGCCACAACATCGCCCCGACATGCTTCGAGGGACACGCCCGAGAGCACCTCGAGGTTTCCGAAGGATTTATGGATGTCGTGGGCACCGAGCGCCACAGGCGACTTGGTTGATGCAGGTGTCGGATTTTCCATCGCACGCGTTCCGTTCGTCTTGGATTTGTCGATATGGTCCGTGACCCACCCGCGGGATCTGTTTCAATCCCGCGCCGTCGGGAGAGACGCTATGCGGCATCATCTCTGAACCAATCGGTCTGCGGCTTGGGAGGACGCCGCCGAGGCTTTTCCGATCAATAGATGCTGAACGGGAAATACTTGTCGTTGATGGACTTGTAGGTGCCATCGTCGACGACGTCCTTGATGGCCTTGTTGAGCCTGGCTTTCAGCTCGTCATTGCCCTGCTTCAAGGCCACGCCCACGCCGGGGCCGAAAGACGGGTCGGTGATGTCGCCGCCGACGGTGTGACAGCAGTCGCCCGCCTCGGACTTCAGCCAGGGAGCAGTGGCGAGCTTGTCGCCGAAGACGGCATCGACACGTCCGGACTTCAGGTCCATGAACGCTTCGTCCAGTGTGGGGTACAGCCGCGTGGTCACACTGGCGTACTTATCCTCGAGCATTGCCGCATGGATTGTCGACGACTGCGCGGCGATGGTCTTGCCCTGGAGGGCCTGCGGCGAGACGTCGGTAATCGTCGAGTTTTTTGGCACCGTGAACACGGCCGCGGTCGAATAGTATTTGTCGGAGAAATCGATCGTCTTCTTTCTCTCCGGGGTTATCGACATCGACGTCATCGCGAAGTCGAACTTTCCCGCCAGTAGACCGGGTATCGTTCCGTCGAAGTCCTGGATGACCCACTCGCATTTCGCCTCCATCTTTGCGCAGATCGCGTTCCCGAGTTCGATTTCGAAGCCCTGGAGCTTGCCGGAGGGATCCACGAAATTGAATGGCGGATAGGCACCCTCGGTTGCGATCTTGTATGCGTCCTTGGCGAACGCCCCAACGGCCGTCGAAGCCAGCAGCGCCGTGGCCGCGACCAATGTTCTCGTCGATTTCATCTAATTCCCCTTGATGTTTCTTGTTGCCAGGTCGGGAGACCAGCGAGCGAAAACTATCGGGAGGCTGTGGCTTCAGAAATCGAACTGAAGGATCATTTATCGGTACGAGGGGTGTAGAGTGCTACACCTTTCCTACACCTGCTGGACTAGGAACACGTGAATCGAGGCACGGAAAATATCGCGAGCCGTCTCGTCAAAGCTCCGCCAACAGGCTCACGAGATGCGTGCGCTTCTTCACCTTGAGCTTCGCAAAAACATTGTGGATGTGTCTCTTCACCGTGAACACGCTGATGCTGAGCTTGTCGGCGATGTCGGCACTGTCCGTGCCGCGCGCGATCAATTCGACGATCTCGACCTCTCGCCCGGTCAGCCCCTTGGCCACAAGCTTCGCCGTGACGTCGCGCGTCGCCGCTGGTCCCGTTGCCGGGACGGCGTGCTGGGCGAACCGTATTTCGAGATGGTTCTTCAGTACGTCGAATATAAACAGGTCCTTTGCGGTGAAGTCACCCTGTCGCTTCGTGCGCAAAAGGGTCAGCTCGGCGGTGGGATGTCCATCATTCGTCACGATAACGCCGCCGCCGAAGGGCACGTCGTTCGGAGATAGCAGCGAGTTGTAAACGTCGCTATTGATCCGGACGGCCTCGGACATGATGTCGGTGTCGCGATAAGCGATCGACCGATGCGTGTTGATCGCGACCCTACCGAAAACGGCGCTCTGGACCGATTCCTCATAGGCCTTCGCGAACTTAGCATCGACGTTTACGAAAACCGGGCTGTGCAAAGTGACGTCGCCGCTGCTCGTGTCCGCAAGATAAAACATCGCCTTTTCGTATGGAACGAGAAGCCGGATCGCCTCAAGAAAGAACTTCCGCATCTCTGCGAGGCTCTTGGTGCCATGGATTATCAAGGTGATATCGTTGATCCTGGCCCATTCCTTATGATCAAGGTTCGACATATAAAACTAACCCGCTCAACTCTGACGATGGCAACTCCAGTTCGATCCCATCCATCGCGACTTATTGACTGGAGTTGCTTTCTGATCAAGCCGTTTGGTGAACGGTTGTCACCATCGGCGCCACAGCACTCCGCCGCATCGGCCCGTTGTTCGGGGATTTTGAAACTGTTATGCTCGACTCCGATATTTGGCCCAGCGACGATGCACGGCAAGGCAGCATGCAGACCGACGGAAGAACCCTTACGCGGCGCGAGCCGAGGCAGCAACGCTCGCGCCAGACTGTCGACTTCGTGCTCAGCGCGGTCCAGCTCGTGGCCAAGCGCCATGGGATCCAGGCTATTACCACCAATCGCATTGCCGAGGTCGCCGGCGTCAGCGTCGGATCGTTGTATCAATATTTCCCCGACAAGCGCGCGATCTTCGAAGCTCTTCACGACCGACACGTCGACGACGTGCGCCGGGTCATCACGCAAGCGACATCTGACTGCGCTTCGACTTCGCTGGAGGAATTCGCACGCGAACTCGTCTTGGGCCTGGTGGATGCGCATGCTGAGGTTGCCGAACTGCACGATGTTGTCGCGGCCGTTGTTCCGCAGAGTGCTCGCGGCTTCAGACACGCGCTGCATCATACCTTCACACAGGCCTTGTCAAGCGTTGTCGACCCGGCGCGCTATAGCAATGACGAGGCGGAGCGGATGCTCTTTGTGCTGCCTCGCCTGGTGGAATCGCTCGTGCACGGGGGAGCGCACGCCCCCCTCTCGCGGGCCGGCGCAAAGAGCGAGGCAATCCGCACCGTGCTGGTCTACGTGAATTCGTTTAAGGGCGGCTCACCGCAAAATTACTGAAACGACGACGCATTCTCCGCGGCCCACTGATTGAACGAGATTGGCTCCCGTCCGGTTATCTGCTTGACGTCATCCGTCACCGTATCAAGCCGGCTCTCGCGCACGGCGCGCCAGATGTCCACTAGGGCATCTGCATAGGCGCCCTCCCCGGCCCATTCGGCCGTCCGAGCATATGCCTGTGCGTCCGTTACTTCCTCAAAGCGAACGGGGTTGCCGATGGCCCTACCTATCGCCGCCGCCATCTCCCCATAGGACAGCGCCTCAGGGCCGGTTATTACAGGTGCCTGACCATCATAGTCGCGCGTCATCAGCGAGACCGTAGCAACGGCGGCGATATCGTCTGGATGGATGAAGGCGATCTTGCCCACACCCGTCGATGAGCGCACCATACCCTCCCCGCGGATGGACTGCGTCCAACTGAGGGCATTGGACATGAAACCGGCTGACCGAATGAACGTGAACGCCACCCCGCTCTCCCGAATGGCATCCTCGCCCCGTGCGTGCCAAGGACCGGTCCCAATCCCGGTTCGCACGTCGAGCGTCGAGAGCTTGACCACATGGCTGACGCCTGCCCGGCGGGCCGCAAAGGAGACCACTCGATCGTGCTCTTCAAGATCCGGTCCATCGGTGACCAAAAAAATCCCGTCGACATCGGCCAACGCCTTGGCCAACGAACTGCCAGGATTGTCGAGGTCCCCAACATGGATGTCAACCTGATCGTCAAACAGAGCTTTGGCTCTCTTCGCGCTGCGAACGAAAACGGACGGGCGCGCCCCGGAGTTAATGAGCCGTTGTGCTACCCTTGAGCCGACGTTGCCGGTGGCTCCGAAGACGAGGTATCTCACCTGAGTGCGCTCCAACCACGGATCACCTCGAACGCCATTCGCTTCTGGCCTGCCAAAGTGAGATGCAATCCGTCGTCCATGAGGAGATCGGAAGGAGGCGGGCTGCCCAGTGAAGCAAAGGCGTCTATGACCGGCACATCGCCATTGCGGACGATCTCGGCTATTCGTCCCAAGTCCTCGTTGCGGAACCGAACGCTGAACCGGGCAAGACCCCAGTGCGCGGCAACCTGCGCCTCATTGACCGCCGGCGGAGTGATCCAGATGGTGCGGGCCTTGGTTTCCGCGGCAACGCGTTGACGCAGTTCCGCAATGTTGCGCGCGGTCTCCTCATGATGGACAAGCGTTTTTGAGGGGTGCGGGCCTTGCGTGCGCGCGTCGTTGGTGCCGATCAGGAAGAAGACCCAGTCCGGCTGTGAGTTTGCAATCTCTCCGAAGCGAACGAGACCATGGGTGGTCGTTTCGCCCGCCACAGCGCTGATCGTCATCGAAATCTCATCGGCGGCCCGGCGCGTCGTCAGCATCTCTCGCAGAATGACCGCCCAGGACTGCTGGTCAGACGTCAGGCTATCGCCGAACGCCACGATGTTGTCCCCCTTTCGAAGCGGCAGGCGATCGATCATCGATCCAACGTCCTGATCCGCAAGCAGCGCGCTGGCCGCTTCCGATGCCTCCCTTTGCAAGCAGCCAAGTTCAGTTACGTAGACCTCCGCTGGGAGGCCGAGCAGCGCGGCATGAGCGTCCTGGTCGAAACTGGCACCTCCAGGGAGGGATGCCAGGCTCCGCTCGGGTTGGATAACTTTCAGGAGCCAATTCACCTGTTCGTTCGACATTGTTTCACCTCGCATCTGTTGATCTTGCATAGGGTGATTCAATAGCCGTGCCTCAGCTACGTCGCTACTCGCGTTTCAGTTCATCTAAGCTCATGGAAATGCTAAGTAAATTTTCGACCACAGGTGTCTTCATCAGGTTTTGACCCACGCAGACGCCGCCGCCCCTCTCCCAGTTAATCGAGAACACGCCACCGGTAGCCCCGATGTCGCCGTTCGGACTAAATCCTCGTCGGCTTGCTGATGAACGAGGCCGGGTGACATAGCTGTTGCACTCAAGCCATAACCGCAGTCATTCATGATTAAGAGCGGAGCCTACGCTTCCTCACTATCTATGCTCGACACATCATTAGGTTATTCTTTCCTGCCGCAATCAAGAAATTCAGGATATCCATTGTGCGGTTCTTGTAAGCTATGGTCGCAGGCGATCTGACCTCCCGCGGCGACCACGACACGATCCTCATACTCCCAAAGACGCGGAGCGCATGATTATGGGCATCAAACTGTCCGACATCAGCGCCCTTGAGACAGAATTGGTTTAATTGAGAAGAGAGGATTTTCGGCTCATCGTAGCTCTATCAAAGGAAGCGAAGATGA
>NZ_RAIN01000030.1:0-40535 GCF_003610155.1 Rhizobium sp. WW_1 | reverse complement strand
GCAACGCGATACGACAAACGCGACGACAATTTCCTCGCAGCCGTTCAGCTCGCATCAATTCGGATTTGGATACGATCTTATGAGTCGGTCACCTAAGGTAAAGCACCGGGATCGAATTGATCAGGACCGACGGGTTGGGAACAGACTGTCCCGACGTCCGCAAGGGCAGCCTTGGCCCTCAGCAAGAGTAGCAATGCGGGCAGATCGTTGTTGGGATCTGTCGGCAGAAGTGTGATCTCGATGGCTCCTCATGTGATCGACACTTCGAGGGGATATGTCGATTTCCGGCAATGGATGGGGCCGCATCGGCCCGAACACAAAATGCGCGCCGGCGGCTTTTAATGGCCTAGATCTGCAGAAGGCGGCTGTTTTAGAAAGAATCGCCTTCGGCCTGGCATTTAAGCAGGTTCTGGTCCGAAGAAGCCACCGGGAAGCAGCATCGGCCCGACCATTTGGCGACCGTCATTCCCCTCAATCAGGCAGATGATCCAGCAAACTGGAGAAAACGGCTCTGGAGCCCGCGTTTCCAGGCGAATCCGCCGATCCAAGAGGACCGCGGACGCGATTATGGCGGCGTCGAACTGCCCTGCTCGCCAGGCGCGAGAGGTGCCTGCAAATGCAACGTTAGTAAGAAAAGCTTATGATTAGGTCCCTGTTAACCATCTTGAGCTTAGAGATTGTTGATCCAGAGGCACGTCCGCCTTCCTAGTTTTTGCGAATAATCGGTCATGTCGATCATCCACGCCCTCAGCGCAAATAGCGGTCGCCTCATCAGGATCACCTTCGGTCCCGGGTGGCGCGAACGACGGCCGGTACTGGCCGCAGGTCAAGCCAAGCTCGCCAAAGCCCGCATCATGATGCTCGCGGGCGGACTGGTCATCTGCTATGTGGCGATTTTTGCCAGGCTCACCTATTTCGATCTGGAGCCGAGGACCGATACCTCCGCTATCCCGCCCGACCATGTGAGTGCCGCACGCCCGGATATCGTCGACAGAAACGGCGAACTGCTTGCGACCGACATTCGCACCGTCTCGATGTTCGCCGAGCCCAACCGCGTGGTCGATCCGGACGAAGCGGTGGAGAAAATCGCCTCGATCTTTCCCGATATCGATCGCAAATCCCTGTACAAGAAGCTCGCCGACCACCGCTCGCACTTTGCCTGGCTGCGCCGGCAGCTGACGCCGAAGGAACAGAGCGAGATCCTGGCGCTCGGCATTCCCGCAATCGGATTTCGGCCGGAGGTCAAGCGCTTCTACCCAGGCGGGCGCACCGCCGCCCATATTCTCGGCTATGTCGATATCGACAACCATGGCGTCGCCGGCATGGAAAAATATCTCGACATGCAGGGCCTGTCGGACCTCGCGTCCACCGGTCTGACGAGCCGCGACCAGCTGGAGCCGGTACGGCTGTCAATCGACCTGCGCGTCCAGAACGTCGTCCACGACGTGGTGTCGGATGCGATCGGCCGCTACCAGAGCCAGGCGGCCGGCGCCGTCATTCTCGACATCCATACCGGCGAAGTGATGGCCATGGCTTCGGCTCCGGATTTCGATCCGAACGATCCGCAGGCCGACGGCGACAAGGGCTGGCTGAACCGCATGTCGAACGGTACGGACGAGATGGGCTCGGTCTTCAAGACCTTCTCGATCGCTATGGCCATCGACACGGGCACGGTCAAGCTCAGCGATACCTTCGACGCCAGCGCGCCGTTGCATTACGGCGGCTTCACCATCCATGACGACCGCGACGTGCCGCGGCGCGTCCTGTCGATCCCGGAAATCTTCCGCTATTCGTCCAACATCGGCACCGCCAGAATGATGGACAAGGTCGGCATGGCCATCCAGAAGACCTACCTGACCCGCTTCGGCCTGCTCTCGAAGATGCAGACGGAACTGCCCGAAGTGAAGGCGCCGAGCCAGCCGAAAGTCTGGAAGAAGATCAACTCGATCACCATAGCTTTCGGCCACGGCGTCGCCACCACGCCGATGCAGACGGCCGTCGCCGGCGCGGCCCTCATCGACGGCGGCAAGCTGATCGAGCCTTCCTTCCTTCCGCGCACGCAGGAAGAGGCGGAAAAGACCGAAACGATGATCGTCAAGAAAAGCACTAGCGATACGATCCGCTACCTCTTCCGGCTGAACGGCGAACAGGGCACCGGCAGAACCGCCGACGTCCCCGGCTACCATGTCGGCGGCAAGACGGGCACCGCAAACAAGGTCATTCACGGCGTCTATTCCCACAAGCTCAGCTTCAATTCGTTCCTGGCGGCTTTTCCGATGAGTGATCCGAAATATGTCGTGCTGGCCTTCATCGATCAGCCGCTGACGGGCGTGCACAATCTGAACCTCGCCGCCGAAACGGCAGCTCCCATGGTTCACGATATCATCAGCCGCGCCGCGCCGATCCTCGGCGTCGAACCTGACTTCGGATCGAACCTACTCGCCGCATTCTGAGGGTTGGGTAAGCTCCGGCGCCGCCGCAAAAGCGGCGGCAGCAACGCTCAGACCGCGCTATAGCCGCAGCCGCGCAGGAAGAAGGAAGCCGCTTCGCGAGCGTGATCCTCCATTTGCGCCTTGATCGGCGCGAGATCGGCGTGAAACAGCGACGAGATCAGCATCGGCAACAGAACCAGATCGATGAAGTATCTGGTCGTGGCTTCGATATTGGCCGGAGCGAAGGCCGGCAGTGATCTTAGTTCCTCGGCCTCCGCCAGTTCCGCCACAAGTTTCATCGAGGTAGCCGTTCCATGCGCTCGCATGGCGTAGTGGATCGTGGTCGCCAGATCTGGATGGCGCGTCGCTTCACCGATCACGCTGCGGACAAGCCCGATAGTCTCAGCCCGGATGGCGCGTTGGACGATCAGCACACCTGCGGACTGGAAACGCTCGAGGATGCTGCCCGACGTGGCGGAGCCCACCATCTCGCCGGATCTTTGCGCCCAGCGCAGGACGACTTCCCGAAACAGGGTCTCCTTGTTGGTGAAGCGCGCATAGATGCTCGGCTTGCCCGCGCTGGCCACCTCAGCGATCTCATCGATGCTGGCCCCCTCATAGCCGCGGTCAATAAAGACCTGGAGGGCTGCCTGCAGGATTCTGTCTTCGACCTCGCCTGCTCTTTCGCGCGGGGGACGACCACGCCGCGTTGTGCCGGCCTTCGCCGTTGTAATTAAGGGTTTTGCCATTTCTTGCGGCATGACGGACCTCACTGTTTTTTGATTGGCTCGGATGCAACTTCACACCCTCCGCACCTCTTGACTAACACCCCGATCGGATCTAGGTCAATATTTAAATTGAACGTTTCGTTTCAATTATTGGCCTTGTGACAAAAGAGGTAAATGATGAGCACGCCTCAGGATGAGACTCTCGGAAAATTGATTGTGTTGGAACCGCGAACAGCCGGCGCAAAAGCAAATGACGAACAAGGCGGCCCCACGGCCAAGCAGGATCGGGCGGAAGTGCCGCAAACCGGCGAGCAAACCCGAATAAACGAAGAAAAGGTTCCGCCCGCCGATGAGACCCAACCGGAAAGCGCCAAAGGTGGGCCTTCCCGGCGCCGGAAGATGCTCTTGATTGGTGGGACGGCGCTCGCAGTCGCGGTGGTGGTGACATATATCTATTGGGACAACGGCTCCCATTATGAGAGTACCGACGACGCCTTCATCGCCGCGCGGCAATATGCGGTCACATCGCGAGTTGCCGGCTATATTTCGTCTGTTCCAGTCACCGACAATCAGCATGTCGGCGCTGGTGACGTGATCGCTCAGATCGACGACCGCGACTATCGGACGGCTCTGGAACAGGCTCAAGCCCAGGTGACGGCCGCAAACGCCAACATCCAGAATACCGAGGCACAGAAGCGGGTGCAGGATGCCAATGTGGACGAGGCAAAGGCCCAGGTCGCACAGGCGCAAGCCAATCTCGTCTTCGCCCAGCAACAGAACGATCGCTATCAGGCGCTGGTAAAGGGGGGCTCGGGCAGCCTTCAGGACGCCCAGCAATATGCATCGCAGTTGCGCCAGCAACAGGCTACCCTGACCACCGACCAGGCCGCGCTCGTGGCTGCACAGCGTCAGCTTGACGCATATGACTTCCAGATCGCCAATGTTCAGGCCACTCTCAAGCAGGATCAGGCCCAGCTCGACCAGGCGAAACTCAACCTTTCCTACACGACAATGACCGCGGCTGAGCCAGGTCGCGTCGTGCAGCTGTCGGCCGGCAAGGGCGAATATGTGCAGACGGGCACGAATCTCGCAATGTTCGTGCCGGACAAGCTCTGGGTCACCGCCAACTTCAAGGAAACGCAGCTCGATCATATGCGGCCGGGCCAACCGGTGACGCTCACCATCGACGCCTATGGCGGCCGCACGATCTATGGTCACGTGGCAAGCGTGCAGCCGGGGTCGGGCACCGCCTTCTCGCTGCTTCCGGCGGAAAACGCCACCGGCAATTATGTGAAGATCGTCCAGCGCGTGCCTGTCAAGATCGATCTTGACGACGTTCCGGGCAATTTAGCCCTGGGCCCGGGCATGTCCGTCGTCCCGACCGTTCGGACCGATGCCAGCCCCTCCCTGTGGGAAAGCCTGAGGAACGTGTTGTGAGCACGAGCGCCGCTGCCGCCAGACCGGCGGTAAATCCTTGGATCATCGCGATCGTTGTTGCGCTTGCCAGCTTCATGGAAGTGCTCGACACGACGATCGCCAACGTCGCCCTGAACTATATTTCCGGCGGCCTCGGTGTCAGCCAGGACGAGGCATCCTGGGTGGTCACCACCTATCTGGTCTCCAATGCCGTGATCGTGACGGCAACGAGCTATCTCGTGCGCATCTTCGGGCGCAGGACCTTCTTCCTAGGTTGCCTGGCGCTCTTCACCATCAGCTCCGTCATGTGCGGCTTTGCTCCCAATCTGCAATTCCTGCTTCTTGCCCGCATCCTGCAGGGCATTGGCGGCGGCGGCATGGTGCCGGTCGCACAATCCATTCTGGCCGACAGCTTTCCGCCCGAGAAGCGCGGACAGGGCTTTGCCATGTTCGGCGTCGCCGTCGTCGTTGCCCCTGTCGTAGGCCCGACCTTGGGAGGCTGGCTTTCCGATAATTTCTCATGGCACTGGTGTTTCCTGATCAACGGCCCCGTTGGCGTCCTGACGCTTGCAGCCGTCGCCATGCTGATCAGGGAGCCAGCCGGCAGCGCTGAAGAGCGCGCCCGCAAGCGTCACAGGGAACCGGGTTTCGACTGGATCGGTTTCGGGCTCGTTGCCACCTTCCTCGGAATGCTGGAGCTGATGCTCGATCGAGGTTTGGAAGACGACTGGTTCGGCTCCACCTTCATCATCACGGCAGCAGTCGTCTGCGCCCTCGCCTTCATCCTGATGATCCCTTGGGAATTGAAACACAAGAGCCCCGCCGTCGACATCCGGATGCTGGTCAGCCGCCAGTTTGGCACCTGCTTCATCGTGATGCTGGCGACCGGGGCGCTGCTGTTGGCGACAACGCAGTATTTACCCCAGCTGGTACAGCAGAATCTCGGCTACACCGCAACCTGGGCCGGTTTGATGTTGTCCCCTGGCGGGTTGGTGACCATGGTCATGATGTTCGTCGTCGGCTTTCTGTCATCGAAAGTACAGCCGAAGTACCTGATCGCAATCGGCGCCGGCTTCGTCACCCTGTCGATGTATCAGGTGACGAATATCTATAGCGGTGTGGGTTTCTGGTATCTTGCCGAGGCCCGCATGTTGCAGGGCATCGGCCTGCCATTCATCTTCCTGGCGATCACATCCGCCTCCTATGACGGCATCCCCGCCACCAAGACAGACCAGGCCTCGGCCCTGCTCAACGCCGCTCGCAACACCGGCGGCTCCTTGGGCGTGTCGCTGATCTCAAACATCATCACTCATCGCGAGCAGTTCCACCAGAGCCGCCTGATAGAACATGTCATCCCTTCTGGCGTCGCCTATCAGAATACATATGCTCAGGTGACCAACTACTTCATGGCCCAGGGAAGCTCGCTCCTGACCGCACAGCAGCAGGCGCTCGCCTGGATCAATAACCAGGTTCAGAGCCAGGCCTCGTTTCTCTCCTATGTTGACGCGTTCTGGGCACTGACGCTGATCTCACTTGCGGCGATCCCACTCGCCCTGACGCTGCGCAATGTCACCCTCGGCAAGAAGGCCTCTATGGGGCACTGACGGCTCTGCTGCAGGAAATCGGTTGATGCCCGAAAGAGCGCTGAAGATTTTCAGCGAGACTTTTGCTGATCGATTTTAGCTGGCGTCAGTTTTGCGTTGAAAGCATCCTTTGGGCAGTCGGCTGGCATTGGCGTCGGCTACAATCGACCTGAAGGTCGAAGAAAATGCAGGTGTAGAAGCGATTTCCGCACTCGCGGCCATGGGTCATGAAATCTCGGCCATCGATGCCCTCAACCCGCTTGGGGGCAAAGTCGGCGTGATCCGAAATGTCTGCATCGAGGAAAATGTCGATCTCCTCGACGTCGCCAGTCCCCACGTTGAAGTGCGCGTGATTGGCGGCCGGAAAGGGCGGCGCAAGAGCTCCGACAACGACCACCCTGTTCTCCACCAAGCAACCTGGAACACCCCATCATTCCATGGAGGAACCGAAACGCTCTACACCCCGGTGGAAGCGAAGCTGACATCACTGTTGGGCTCGTCGTTGAGGCCGAAAGGTCAATCATGCCGCGCCAGGAAGCCTGAAACCGTCTTCAGGCAAAGATCCTTCTCTTCCACATGCGGCATATGGCTCGAATTTTCGAAGAGCACCCATTCGCATCCCTTGACGCGATCGAGATAGGGCTTGACCACCAGCGGCGTCGCCTCGTCATATTTGCCTGAGATCAGCAAGGTCGGTGCCTCGATGAAGGAAAGCCTGTCTTCGATCGTCCAATCTTTCATGGTGCCGATGACATGAAACTCGGTCGGACCGTTCATGTTGCGGTAAACCGTATTGTCCTCGTCCATGGTGGCGAAGGTGCGCGCCACTTCAGCCGGCCACGGCACGACGCGGCAGACATGGCGATCGTAAAAGACGCGAGAGGCGGCGATATAGTCCGGATCGGTGATCGTTCCGGCCTGTTCGTGCCTCAATAGCGTGTCCTGCACCTGCTGCGGCAATTCCTCGCGAAGACGGTTCGCTTCGGCGACCCAGGTGTGCATGTTGGCCGGCGAATTGGCGATCACCAGCGCTTTCAATCCCTTCGGTCGACGCACCGCATGTTCGGCCCCCAGCATGCCGCCCCAGGACTGGCCAAGAAAGGCATAGCGATCCCGGATGCCGAGATGTTGCAGCAGCGTATCCAGCTCATCGAGGAACAAGGCCGGGGTCCAGAAATCAGGGCCTTTCTCCGGCAGTCGCGTCGACTTGCCGTTGCCGACCTGATCGTAGTGGATGACGGCGCGGCCATCGATCTCGGTAATGCCCTTGAAACTGTCGACGTAGTCATGCGTGCAGCCCGGCCCACCGTGGGCGACGACGAGCGGCAGCCTGCCGGAATCGAGTGAGCCGGTGATGCGGTACCAGGTCCGATATTCACGAAAGGGCAGAAAGGCTTCCTGCGTCGGGATTGCGGCCACGTGTCTCTCCATCTCCAAACTTTGGTGGCGGAGACCATAACGCGGCCGAAACGGATGCGGCAGCTATCACAAGTTATAGGATGGCTGTACATCCAGCAGGCGGTAATGCGCGGCGCGGACGACTGCCTGGGTACGGTTCTTGGCGCCGAGCTTCTTTGCAGCAGCATTGAGATGCATGACGACCGTCGGCACAGAGCGATCGATAATGCGGGAAATCTCCTTGGCGGAATAACCCTCAGCGGAATAGCGCAGGCATTCCCTCTCGCGCTCCGTCAGTCGGATCTTGCCAACACTGAGGGCGGAGGTATCGAACAGCGAATAGGCCGTCTCGTGAAAGACATGCGCAAGCAGGTTGAAATCGGCAATGTAGCGCAAGGCATCGCGCTCAAACTCTTTCTTGCCGCCGAAACGAATTCCGGTGACCGTCGCATAATCGCCGCGAGGCATGTGCACCGGCACCGTAACACCCGTCGACATGTCACGCTCGCTCAGATAGCGCGCGACGGGAGCTGTATCTTCGCTCATGAAACGCTTGATCAGCGTGTCGGCATCGGGATCATAATTCCAGAAGAACGGCGCGGAGGTGCGTAGCGCCACTTGCTGCACGGGATCGATGCGGAAATAGCCGCGATCGAACCAATATTCATACATGTCGTCGGAGATGTTCCTGAGCTTCAGAAGCGAAGGGATCATGATCTTGCCGTCGATGTCGTAAGGCACCGGCGAATAATCATAGATCAAGGCCTCGAAACCGATTGCCTTCATGCCTTCGAAGACATGGTCGATGCGGCCGTCCAGCGTCTGATGCGCCGTGAATTGGCGCCTGATGGTTCCGATTTGATCGAACATGCAGCGGTTCCCGTCTGTGCCTGAGACCTCCCAACCTATCACTTCTTATAGCTGGTGCGGAGCGTGGTTTAAGGTAAAAATTTAGCCATGCTCAAATATTGAGCAAGCAAAATCTTTCGCCGGAGTAGTCAATGTGGCGTGAAATTGAGCCTGAGGCGCGGCACGTCGTCGAGGTCGATGGCTACAAGGTGGTTGCCTATAGCTTTGGTAGCGGACCGGAGACGGTCTTCTGCCTGAATGGTGGTCCAGGCTTGCCATGCGATTATCTGCGCGAAGCGCATTCCTGCCTGATCGACAGGGGTTACAGGGTCATTGCCTTCGATCAGCTCGGCACCGGCGCCTCCGACCGGCCGGTCGACAAGAGCCTCTGGACCATCGGTCGCTATGTCGAGGAAACGGAATCCGTCCGCAAGGCGCTTGGCCTCGGCAAGGTGCATATGCTCGGTCACTCCTGGGGCGGTTGGCTCGCGATCGACTATGCGCTGACCTATCCCGAAAACCTGCAGACGCTGATCCTGGAAGACACGGTCGCCGACATGCCGCATCTGATCTCCGAGCTGGAGCGGCTGCGCGCAGCACTCGGTCCGGAAACGGTCGCCATGATGCAAAAGCACGAGGCGCAGGGCACCTATAATCACCCGGAATATCTCGCCGCCGTCACAATCCTCAACTATCGACATGTCTGTCGTCTGCCGGAATGGCCCGCTCCCGTTCGCCGCTCGCTCGACGATTGGAACATGGGTCCCTACGAGACGATGCAGGGGCCGAACGAGTTCCTCTATATCGGCAATCTCAAGGACTGGAACCGCATCGCGGACCTTCCTCGACTTTCCATGCCGGTGCTGATTACGACCGGCGAGCATGACGAGTTGACACCGGCCTGCGCGCTCAGGATGAAGCTTGCCTTGAAGGATGCCGAGCTCAAGGTCTTCGCCCATGCCAGCCACATGCCCTTCTATGAAAACCCGCAGGACTACTATCCCGCGCTCCACGATTTCCTGTCGCGGCATGGGGCAAGCTGATGCAAGGTAAGGTGATCCAATCCCACCGACGACAAGGGGGCGATCGCCGCCATGCATCGCTATAAATTCGTACTGACGCGACCGCTGCAGTTCCTGCCTGTCATCTTCGGCATCAGCGTCATCACCTTCGTCCTGGTCCGCCTCATTCCCGGCGATCCCGCGCGCAATATCCTGGGCACGCGCGCGACGCCTGCCGCACTTGCCAGCATCCGCGCGCAATATGGCCTCGATCAGCCGATGTGGCTGCAATATTTCTATTTCATCAAGAATCTCGGCAATGGCGAGATGGGCAAATCGATCCTCTACAAGATCGACGTTTTGCCGCTGATTTCGACGCGGATCGAGCCGACCATCGCGCTGGTCGTCACAAGCGTCATCCTATCGATCCTGATTGCCGTGCCGATGTCGGCGATTGCCGCGCGCAATGTCGGCCGCGCACCGGATCACATCGTGCGTGTCGTTTCGACCTTCGGTATCGGCTTTCCGCCCTTCTGGCTGGGGCTGATGCTGATCATCCTCTTCAGTGTCGAACTCGGCGTCCTGCCGGTCTCGGGCTATGGCTCGACGATCGGCGAGAAGATTGCCCATCTCATTTTGCCCGCCCTGACGGTGGCGCTGTCGCTTTCGACGGTGCTGACCCGCAGCCTGCGGGCAGCCATGATCGAATCGTTGAAATCGGATGTGGCAACCGCGGCGCGCGCGCGCGGCATGCCGGAGGGCATCGTCTTCTGGCGCCATGTCGTACCGAACTCGCTGGTGCCGACGATCAATCTGCTTGCGGTCAACATCGGCTGGCTGATCGGCGGCACGGTCGTCGTCGAAAGCGTCTTTGCCCTGCCCGGCATGGGTCAGCTGCTGGTGCGTGCCATCTTCTCGCGCGACTACATGGTCGTCCAGGGTGTTGCGATGGTGTTTGCCTGCGCCACCGTACTGGTCAACTTCCTCGCCGATATCGTCACGGTCGCCGTCGATCCGCGGGTGAAGCTATGAGCATCGAGACGACTGCGGCGATCCCAATCGGCTGGAACAGGTTCTTCGGCAAACACCTGACACTGACGCTCGGCGGCGGCATACTGCTGTTCTTCCTTCTTCTGGCGGTTTCAGCACCAATCGTCGCGCCCTATGACCCGATATTCCAGAATGCCGATATGCGCCTGCAGGCGCCGTCGTTCCTGCATCCGTTCGGTACGGACAATTTCGGACGTGACATTCTTTCGCGCGTCATCTGGGGAGTCCGCATCGATCTGCAGATCGCCGTTATCGGCGTAGTTTTCCCGTTTCTGATCGGCACGACGGTCGGCACCGTCGCCGGCTTTTTCGGCGGCATTGTCGACGCCCTCTTCATGCGCATCGTCGATATCATCCTCGCCTTCCCCTTCCTGGTGCTGATGCTGTCGATCATCGCCATCCTCGGACCAGGGCTCAGCAGCTTCTATATCGCCATGGCTCTGGTCGGATGGGTCTCCTATGCGCGTCTTATCCGCGCGCAGATGCTGGTTTTAAAGGGCAGCGACTATGCTGTTGCCGCCGTCAGCCTTGGCTTCAGCCGGCCCCGGATCATGTTCCGCCATCTGCTGCCGAACGCGATTGCCGGCTCCATCGTCTTTTCCATGTCGGATGCCGTGCTCGTGCTGCTGAGCGGCGCGGCCGTCAGCTATCTCGGCCTCGGCGTGCAGCCGCCGCTTGCCGAATGGGGCGTTATGGTCGCAGAAGGCCAGAGTTTCATCACCACGGCCTGGTGGATCACACTTTTTCCTGGCCTTTCCATCGTCTGCCTCGCCTTCGGCTTCAGCATGCTGGGCGATGCGCTCGGCGAACTGCTCGGGGTGCATGAATGAGCGAACCCGTCCTTGCCGTTCGCGACGTTGTGGTCAAAGCCCGTCTCGACGGCGGTGCACGCACGCTGATCGATGGCGTTTCGCTCGATCTCGCCAGGGGAGAGATTCTGGGCCTCGTCGGCGAGAGCGGCTCCGGCAAGAGCCTGCTCTGCCGCTCGCTCGTGCGGCTGATGCCGTCGTCGCTTCTGAACATCGAAAGCGGCTCCATCCGTCTCGAAGGGCGGGAACTTACAGAAATCAGCGACGCCGAGATGCTCGAGGTGCGCGGCAGCGAGATCGGCATGATCTTTCAAAACCCGACGAGCCACCTCGACCCCGTCATGCGCATCGGCGACCAGATTGCCGAAGGCATCCGCTATCATCAGGGTGTCAAGGCCCGCGAGGCCCGCGCGGCCGCGACCGAGATCCTTGCCCAGGTCGGCTTTCCCGATCCCATAAGGCAGTATGACAGCTATCCGCACGAGTTTTCCGGCGGAATGCGGCAGCGTGCGATGATCGGCGTCGCGCTCTCCTGCAACCCAAAGATCCTGATTGCCGACGAACCGACAACGGCCCTCGACGTCACCATCCAGGCGCAGATCCTGCGGCTCCTGATCGACATTCGCGACAAGCGCGGGCTTTCGATCATCCTGATCACCCATGATCTCGGTATCGTCGCCCAGACCTGCGACCGGGTCGCCGTCATGCGCGGCGGCCGATTGCTCGAACAAGGCCCCAAAAGGACGATCCTCGGACAGCCTGAAAATCCCTATACGATCGAACTGATCAGGAGCCACCCCTCCTTGCCAGACGAAACAGCAGTAACGGAGCCGGTTCGGCCTGACATGGCAGCCGGGCCGCTGCTCGAAATCGATGACCTGCATGTACGCTTCAAGGTGGGCGGCGGCCTTTTCAAAGGCAGCGATGCGAAGACGGTCAGCGCCGTTTCCGGCGTCAGCCTGCAAGTCATGCCGGGTGAAACCATCGGCATCGTCGGCGAATCCGGCAGCGGCAAGAGCACGCTTGCCCGCGCCATTCTCGGCCTTACCCCGATCTCTTCCGGCCATGTCACTTTCGATGGTGTGGATCTCACCCAGCACAAGAGCGCCGGCCTTACCAGGTTGCGACGTGAAACTGCCATGGTTTTCCAAGATCCATTCAACGCCCTCAACCCGCGGCTGACGATCGGCCAGACGCTTGCCGAGGTGTTGAAAGTCCAGGGTAAGGTCGCAAGGGCCGACATCCCCGCACGCATAGGCGAGTTACTCGATCTCGTCGGCCTGGAGCGCGAATTCGCCAGCCGCAAGCCACGCAGCATGAGCGGCGGCCAATGCCAGCGCGCCGGCATTGCAAGGGCGCTGGCGGTCGACCCGAAACTCATCATAGCCGACGAATGCGTGGCCGCTCTCGATGTCACCATCCAGGCGCAGATCGTCGATCTATTTCGCGAGTTAACGCGCAGGATGAACCTGACCCTGATCTTCATCGCCCACGATCTCGCCATCGTGCGCAATCTCTGCGAGCGGACCGTCGTGATGTATCGCGGGGAGATCGTCGAGGAAGGCCGCTCGCAGGAGATCTTTTCTCACCCGAAGCATCCCTATACCGCGGCGCTCATTGCCGCCATCCCCGATATCGATCCGGACAGGCCCCTGCATGGCGAACGCGATGCGGCACCGGCCGGGCAGACCCAATCAGCCAAACGCATGCGATAACAACGAAGGGAACAAATTCATGACCAACAAGTGGAAAACAATCGGGCTTGCCGCCATTCTCGCTGGCTTGACGCTGAGCGCGAGCTATGCGGAAGCTGCCGGCGTATTGACCATCGGCCGCCGCGAGGATTCGACGACGTTCGATCCGATCAAGACGGCGCAGAATATCGACAACTGGGTATTCTCCAACGTCTACGACGTGCTGGTGCGTGTCGACAAGACCGGCACGAAGCTGGAACCGGGTCTTGCGGAAAGCTGGACGGCCTCGGAAGACGGTCTCACCTATGTCTTCAAGATCCGTGACGCGAAGTTCTCGGACGGCTCGCCGCTGACAGCGGAAGACGCGGCCTTCAGCCTGCTGCGTATCCGAGACGACAAGGCATCGCTCTGGAGCGATTCCTATAAGGTGATCGATACGGCGGTTGCGACAGATCCACATACCCTCACAATCAAACTCAAGCACGCCTCAGCGCCTTTCCTTTCGACGCTCGCCTTGCCGAACGCGTCGGTGATCTCGAAGGCTGGGATGGAATCGATGGGGCCGGACGCTTATGGCGAAAAGCCGATCGCCTCTGGAGCCTTCTCAGTCGAGGAATGGCGCCGCGGTGACCGCATCATCCTGAAGAAGAACCCGAATTTCTGGCAGGCTGACCGCGTCAAACTCGACGGCGTCGAGTGGATCTCTGTCCCCGACGACAATACCCGCATGCTGAACGTGCAGGCAGGCCAGCTCGACACAGCGATCTTCGTGCCGTTCTCGCGCGTCGAGGAGCTCAAGAAGGATCCGAACCTCAACGTTGTGATCGATCCTTCCACGCGTGAGGATCACCTCTTGATCAACCACGCCCATGGCGACCTCGGCAAGAAGGAAGTCCGTCAGGCGCTCGACATGGCGATCGACAAGAAGGCGATCGTCGACGCCGTTACCTTCCATCAGGGCACGGTTGCAAATTCCTATATCCCCAAGGGCGCCTTGTATTACTACGCCGACAATCTGCAACGCCCCTACGATCCCGAGAGGGCCAAGCAGATGCTTTCAGCTGCCGGCGTTTCCAATCTCACGCTGAATTATCTCATCCGCGCCGGCGACGAAGTGGATGAGCAGACGGCCGTTCTGGTGCAGCAGCAGCTTGCCAAGGCAGGCATCACAGCCAATCTCCAGAAGGTCGACCCCAGCCAGGAATGGGACATGACAGTTGCCGGCGACTACGACATCTCAGTCAACTACTGGACCAACGATATTCTCGATCCGGACCAGAAGACGACATTCGTTCTCGGTCACGATTCCAACAACAACTATATGACCAACTACAAGAATGATGCGGTAAAAGAGCTCGTCGCCAAGGCACGACAGGAGCTGGATCCGAAGAAGCGTGAGCAGATGTATATCGACCTGCAGAAGATGGCAAAGGACGATGTCAACTGGGTCGACCTCTACTACAGCCCCTATATCAACGTCTCACGCAAGAACATCGAGAACTTCCACCAAAACCCGCTCGGCCGCTTCTTCCTGGAGGACACGGTCAAGAACTGAGGCCTTGTTTTACGTCCCATGCTTCGCCGCCCAACAATGGCGGAGCATGGGACCCGCTCGCGGCTCTGTTGCAAATATTCCGGATAGCTGGCGAGGACCAATTCTTTCCGCTGTCGCGCGGGCTGCCCGCAAGATTTTGACCGAGAATTTCATTTCGCGCTAACCCACTTAAGCAGATGTAATACATTGAAAAGATTGGCGGTTCAACAGATCCTCACCAGAAGGCGCAACTCCCCTTCCCGCTCTGACGCGGGCCGCAATTGGTCACCTCTATTTCGAAAGTATCCATCCGTTCGAAGAGGGAAATGGCAGGATCGGCCGAGCGCTGGCGGAAAAGTCGCTCGCGCAAAGTATCGGGCAACCGAGCCTTACCTCGCTTGCATACACAATCGAAAAGAGCCGCAAGGCGTATTACGGGGAACTCGAAAAAAATCAGCGCACGCTCAACGTAACTGAATGGCTCGTCTATTTCTCCCAGACCATATTGGACGCGCAGCAAACCACCCTTGCCCGCATCGCGTTTTATATTCGCAAGGGAAGATTCTATGACCGTTTGCGAGACGCGCTCAATGAGCGTCAACACAAGGTCGTCTCCCGTATGCTCAAAGAAGGGATCGAAGGCTTCAAAGGTGGATTGAGCGCCGAAAACTATATTTCGATCACAGGAACCTCCCGCGCGACTGCAACACGCGACCTTCAGGATATGGTGGAGAAGGGAGCATTGAGCCGGAGCGGCGAGCGCCGCCACACGCGATACACATTGAATATGCCCGAAGCCAAGAAATAGAAAATGTATTCGCCTGCGTCTGGTAAGCGGACACCAGCTTAATTGCACGACCCCAGACCGCGCAGATTGGCGCTGCGTGGCCTATCTCCCCTCGATGCACCTGACTTTTCGTCGTTTTCGTCATGTGAGGCCATCGGCGCGCGTTTAGCGTTCTCGATGAGCAGTTGCCTATCCTTGGTCCAGAATTGCGCTGTATGGCTCTCAATTTTGATGATAAAACACGCTGACAAAATAACCTTTACTGACGCATTCACTGTTTGTACAAGCCCCCGAAAGAACGAGCTAAGATCTAATGACGCAGGTTCCAACTGTTAGGTCCCCTCCCTTGTCACAACGGTTGATCGGCTACGCCCGGGTGTCGACCGACGATCAGCTGAACGACGCCCAGATCGACGAACTGCGCGCCGCCGGCTGCCAGCGCATTCACCAGGAGCATGCATCCGGTTTATCCCGGGCGAGACCGGTGCTCATGAAGCTGCTGAAGGATCTCACGGCCGGCGACGTGCTGGTCGTCGTTCGTCTCGACCGCCTGGCGCAATCAGTCAGCCATCTACTGCAGGTGATTGAGGACCTCGAAGGGCGCGGGGTGCATTTCCGCTCGCTGTGCGATCCGATCGACACATCCACACCGCAGGGGATGTTCTCCCTGCAGGTGCTTGGCGCCGTCGCCCAGCTCGAGCGCGCTCTGATCGCCGAGCGGACCAAAGCTGGCATCAAGGCTGCAAAAGCCAGAGGCAGACTTCCCGGCAACCCCGGTCTGCGCGAGCGCCGGCCGGAAGCGATCAAGGCGGTGTCGCAAGCACGCGAGAAGCTCTACCTCGACGAACTGATTTCGTCGGCACCGACGTGGCTCCCGACCGTGAGGCAGCTCCGGCCGCAGCATAGTTGGGACAATGTCGTCCGCGTCCTTAACCGCCGCGGTCATGATTGGACCATTGAGCGTCTCCGACGCGCTGTTCACCGGATGGTGCGTGAGAAGCTTGCGGAGCCAGAGCTGCTTGCCCGCTCACCACGCCGCTCCCCCGAAGATCATTTGATGAAACTGGTCGCCGCGATCACCATCGCCGATCCCGGTCTGTCGTTACGCGAAATCGCCGCACAGCTGGACCAGATGGGGGTACGACCGGCGCGCGGTGGCCGGAAATGGCAGCCGTCTTCCATCAGGGCACTTCTGGACGAGGCGCATCGCTTTGGTCTCGTTCGCTACTGAGGGCCTCGCTAGTCCTCCAAGCTACCTTTCAGCATCAGGTCGGTTCCAAATTAGGACATATGGCGACGGGATAGCCTTGCCGAAACTCTCCTGCGTGCTTTGTGAATATTCCACACACAAGCTCCGGCAGCCTCGCAGAGATCCGTAATGAGTTTATGTCCCACCAAAAGCCGAATTGATGAACCTGTGAAGTTATCTCCGGCACGTTCATACAAGCCATGCAAGTGCTGAGCTAAGAGTGCCTCGACTACAGCGCAATAAGATCCACGATTCTCCATCCGTTGAATGCTATGGCCTTCCTTGGGATAGAGAAGATACGTCATCGGGATGCCGCACCTTCGGATCGCTGAGACGATTTGCTCCGATTCTGATGGTTTGACGCGAACATCCTTCCCACGCTGAACGATTAGCAGCGGCCGTCTAATGCGATCGACATAGGTCAGGGCGACCGTTCCTCCAGAAAGCGGCGAGCCGCTTCCTTAGTGAAATCGCCCAACCGAGTCTTGTAGACAGATTTCCATATCTTCCGGTATTCGGGGATCGTGCCAAGAGACGTCAGAAGGTTCGAGATCCCGTTTGGGTGGCGTAAACGAAGCGCATTCTGTGGCGCGACGGGTACTTTCGCATTCTCAGGTTTTAAACGTGTGCAGATTTGCGTCGTTCAATCGTTGTGACCCTGCTTCGCGGTCTAACTCAAAAATCTGGATCACAGGCAATGATTTGGTTTGATGCTTTGCTGGAAAAGCCGACGACGAGCTTCTGCGGCGTTGTGTTGCCGTCGTATTAAACGTCGTTGCTCGCGGCATAGACGTGATCGACGATATAGGTCAAATCTCGGATGTGCCGGTAACATGCCTCGTGAGTCGGAGGCTTTGGATGACCATTCTCAGATCATCAGCATCCACCGTTCCAGCGCTCTTTCTTTATGTGCCATCCATTCTCGAAGCTGTGGGTCGACTGGCGCGTCTGCTCCAGAGATCGCTGTTAGTCGCCAACGACGGGACCGCAAATCCATATTCCTTCATTCCGATGTCTGGCCTCGGACACTCCTCGGTCGTCCTGGTGGATCCTGGCGAATTGGATAAGAACAACCGTTATGTCATCGTCAGTGCTACGCCGGTCGCAAACCCAGAAATTTAAAGGCCCGGTCGGCTCCCTTTGATGGGAATAATATGCGGGTCGCGGTAGGCTGAGACCTACGCGCCGGAGCAAACGAGCGCCACAGTGATCGCGATTTTCCAGCTGCAGTCCTGTCTCGCTTCGTTCTTGGTCCTAAATTTGGCGTCATTCGATCGCTCTCGTTCGACTTCCCGCATCCTGCATTCAAGGAGCAGAAACCACATGCCATTAATGATCACGCGTCGCTTTGTGTTGATGACGCCGATGATTGCCCTATCGGGATTGTCCGGCTTGGGCGCTCAAGCCGAGACTAGCCGCAGGGGTATTGAGTTGCGACTTAAGGAGCTTGAAACGCGTAGCGGCGGACGCCTTGGCGTGGCCGTGTCGAATACCGCAACCGGTCAGATAGTCGGTAACCGCCTCGACGAACGTTTTGCCATGTGCAGCACGTTCAAAGCATTGGCCGTTGCATACACGCTCCACCGCGTGGATCGCGGCGACGAGCACCTTGATAGACGCGTCTTTTTCAACGAGCGCGACCTGGTCACACCTTTCAAGGCCACCAAACCCCATCTCGCGGATGGCATGACGATCGAGCAGCTATGCGAGGCGGCGATAATCGTGAGCGACAGCACTGCCGCAAATTTGCTTCTGGCGAGCTTCGGCGGCCCATTAGCGCTTACCACTTATCTACGATCCCTCGGCGATCGTGTGACGCGTCTCGATAAGATTGAGTTGGACTTGAACGTTGTTAAGCAGGGAGAAACCCACGATACCACCTCACCGCGCGCCATGGTCGGCACCCTGCGCCAAGTCGTTCTTGGGGATGCTTTATCAGCTCCGTCCCGCATGAAGCTGACAAACTGGATGACCGAGTCCAAAGACGCAGCGACACAGCGTCTCCGTGCCGGTTTGCCGAAAGGATGGCAGATTGCGAATAAACCTGGAACTTGGAAGGGAATTTCCACCAACGATATCGGAGTGATCTTTCCTCCTGGTCGTGATCCGCTTGTGGTTGCAGCTTATCTTGGAGGCGCGCCTGGGAAGATCAAGGACCAAGAGACTATCTTGGCTGATGTCGCCCGGATTATTGCTGAGGAGATCTAGGTGAACCGCCTCGATCAGTCTCAATCAATCACGTGCGACAGGCCGGGTCCTCTACGGTCACAATTGAAATCTCACGTTCGGCCGCTTGAGAAGCTTGCCCCGTCAGCACGGAACCGAGCCCTCCACCATCAAAAATGAAATCGCTCGGCCATTGCGGCACGTAGGAGCTCCCTCGTCCAAAACCCTGACAGCTGTCAGGGTTTTTGTAAATGTATGACAGGGAGGGTGACCCCTTCAATTCGGCCCCTCGCCTTTCCCGATCGACGACATTCCATTCCAATCTCTCTCTGACGCCAAATCCTTTTGGCAAAACCCTGACAGCTGTCAGGGTTTCAAGTTGAGCACGAAGGCAGATCCGAACAATCATTTCCATCCTCGCCTCGACAGCCCCACCGGCCAATGTTCAAGATAGGCAGGCGCGCGCACCCAGTTCGAGCCCCGCACAAAGGGATTGACCATCCGCCTCCAGCAGGTTCCGCGCCGCACACAAGAAAATCATCATTTGCGGATACTCCCGTTCACGCTACCTTGAGCCGCAGGGAGATCCGAAATGTCGTTCGAATTGTACGCCGCCTTCATAGCAACAACGGTTGCCCTCATGGCATTGCCAGGCCCGAACGCGGCATTGATTACCGCGAACTCCATTGCCTATGGACGCAGATACGGTTTGATCACGGTAGTTGGCACAAGTGCCGCCATGATCCCGCAACTGCTCCTCACTGCTCTCGGAATGAATGGCGCGCTCACTCTGACGGGAGAGTTTTTTGAATGGATACGCTGGGCAGGCGTTGCCTATCTGGTTTATCTTGGCATCCAGGCTTGGCGGGCGCCGGCCGTAGACCTGACGAAAATCAAGGCAGAGCCCCAGTCAGGACGATCCATTTTCCTGCGCGGCTTCCTTGTCTCCTCGTCCAATCCGAAGACGTTGCTATTCTATGGAGCGTTCTTCCCGCAATTCGTCGTGGCAGACGGGAACGTCATGCGACAACTCCTTCTGCTTTCCTTGAGCTTCCTTGCCGTTGCCGTCGTGCTCGATAGCTGTTGGGCCCTGCTTGCGGATAAGCTCCGGCGTGTGCTGGCTGCGCGTGGTGCATTCCGCAATCGCCTGACAGGTACGATCTACTTCGCTGCCGCGGCCGGCCTTGCCGGCGTCAGACGCGCCTCGTGAATAGTAATGGCATTCGTCGCCTGCTCGTCAAAAATATCCGTGATGGACCTGTCTGACATCCACCCGCTCCACTAGACGACACCTCTCCTTGATCTCCGCACGCCATTAAGATAGCCGACGAATAACAGTGTAGATCGGAAACAGAATGGCGCTTGATTCACAGTCTTTCATTGCCGAGACCAGTGGCTGGACCATAAGCCACCGTGTGAGCTCGGCATTGCCCGGCTATCTGATCCTCGGGGCAAAGAGCTCCGCCACCGATCTCTCCGATCTGCCTGAGGGCGCCTTGCACGAACTCGGGCCTCTGCTGGCGCTGACCCAGACGGCTCTGCGACGAGAGCTTGGCGCCCAGCGCGTATACATCGGTCGATATGGCCACATCCGCGGGCTCGCCTTTCACTTTCATATCATCCCAATATACGACTGGGTCGAAGACCTATTCTGGCAGGATGCCCGGTATCGGGCGCTCAGACAATTTGCCGAAAGGGAGGGGGAAACCGAAACGGATGGCGCAGAACTGACATTTTTCGTCTGGCGCGAATTCTGTGAGCGCCAACACCCTCCCCCGATCAAGGGGCCAACCGTTTCGAGTGTCGTCGAAGTCCTGCGTAGAACAGTGCCTCAACATTTGTCGGCCGCCGGGATATCTCATCTTCAAGATTTGGGATCGTAAGCAAGGCTCCATATTCCTGTCCTGAATTGTCCAACTCTTCCATCAACAGCCCTGAGAGACGACGGTGGACAATTTGCTTGACGAATCAGGCTTCATGACGTGCTATATCCATAGAGGCAGACAAAAAAACCTGCTCTTGATGCCCAAATTCGAGGCTCCCTAAATATCGGATTTTAAACGAAAATTTTCCCATCGTGAAGTTAACCGCTCACTAGTTTCCACTAGCTATACAGCGCCTTTTCCCGCTTCTTGAGCGTGAGAAAAGCCGCAATCATTGGGAGCGCTTTCGCGTCCGAAACCGGGGCAAAACGATCAACATCATCTGATTTGAACGGACATTTCGAGATAAATGTCCCGCCCTGGCATCCCAATCAGGAACACATCCTGGATCGATGAATTCCTCACAGCTTTTCCGTTTTATCGCCGTTCGATGGCGACCGTGCTCCTATAGGCTGGAATACTGGTACGACCTACCGCCGGAGAGGAGGGATCGCATTCGATCACCACAGCCCATTCGGCCGGCACAGGTCTTATCGTTAAGGTCTCATTTGCTCGAATGGACAGTTCTCGCCCGGTCGTTGGTTACAAAATTGTAAGGGTGCTATTCATTTTCGGTTAAGTCGAAATCGGGCATCAAAGTCATGCGTAAACACGCAGCATCAACCCCCAATGCTTATGAGGCTCAACATGAAAAACCTGTTTCTCGCTTCCGCTATCGCCCTTGTATCGGTTGTCGCCGTAAGCGCGCCGTCGCAGGCTGCTCCGTTTCATCGTCATCACCATCACTGCGCTGTAAAGACCGTGAAGCACAAGGTTCATGGCCACTGGGTCGTTCGTAAGGAACGCGTCTGCCGTTAATCCCAATCTGCATTTGTACTGTTGGCAAAGTTCGGCAGACAATGAACGGCCATAGCTGAAATCGGCTGTGGCCGTATCATTCCATGAGAGCAGTGCATTATCGTACCCGCGCGAAAGAAGGTTTTCAAAATCTCGTCGGGACGAGGCGTTTCAGGCAGCCGAATCCAAGGATCACGAAACCTCCAATAATGTATGACCACCTCCACTATTTGCTCGGAGCAATGCCATCAGGGCTGGACCGAGCGAAAACTCGCGGCGTCTCGCTTTGGCCGTGAGGTCCTGTAAATAGGCACCGGCAGATTTGATGTTTCCGGATCGCTCCAGGATGCATGCCATCGTCACCGCCGCATTCTCCGGCCCCATTATTTCGCAAGCATGCTGATAGGTGGAAGGGCTGACGCCGAGCATGGAACGTACGACGATGGCAGCAGACATGAGATCTCGCCAACTACCAATGACGGCAGTCGGTCCATATGAACTTATCTCGGGGCAAGCCTTCAGCACCAGGGCTAAGGGAAAGATACGCATCGGTTCTTCACATACCGGGTCTTGTTTCAGGGATGTCACCTTCAGCGTTGTTCGAGACGGCTGTTCAGATTCATGAAGGGATTCGGGATTTGAATTCTGTATGTGGCGCTCACTATGGGCATCATTGGTGCTAAGATTTTCGACTTTTTCCTGCGTTTCCAGGAGGTTGATGATCTCGCCACGGAGAAGCTCCATGCATTCCAGGATGGAATCGATGTCGGACATGGTCGGCGAACGGGAAATACGCGCGGCGAGGGCGGTATAGTTCTCTTCGAACATCGTCCAATTGCCCGGAACACCTTCCATGATTGCCGCGGCAATCAGTTTGCGAACGTCGCGACGGCATATGGTCAGGCTCTCCTTTGCCCGGCGAAAGGCAATCCGATCTGCGACCACCTGCTGGGCGATGATCGCGAGCTCTTCGGCACGGTGCAGAAGCGGCGAAATGTCGAAGCCGAATGCATTTTCGATCTCGCCATCGCGACCCTTTCTCGCATAGCGCTTGCCATTGGCGCTATCGCGTCGAACGATCAGCCCGGCTTCGATCAGAAGCGCCAAATGCCTGCGCAACGTAGCCCCTGCAATGCCGTGGGCACGCAAGGTCAACTGTGCGTTGGAGGGAAAGACGATCAGTTTGGCGTCCTGGCGAAGCTCGTTGTCGGGATAGAAGCTCAGCAATGCGTCGAGCACGGCCAGGCTACGATCCTGCAATCCGAGCTTTTCTCGTGCTTCGGATGCATCGCGGAAGACCTTCCATTTATCGACGGTCTTTTTTGGTTCGATTGTGGTTACGGCAATTTGCTGCCGGATCAGGGCAAGCGTCATCGGCCGCCGCCCGAAAGGCGTCGTCAGACTTCCATTCTGCATTTTCCTCACCTTCAAGAGGCAAAAGAAATACGATCACCAAAAACGGTGCCAAAGACTCTTGACTGGGATTCGAGGAAATGCGATTCTTCAGTTGCTACATTGAAGAGAAGGCTTCCACGACGGCAACGTTTGGGGGCCTTTTTTCTTTTGCTAGGTTTCCTTTCCAATCACAAAACCCTGACAGCTGTCAGGAGTTGCGGTTATTTCTCGCTCGCGTAAAGCGCTCGACCAGGTCGGGCAGCTCATCTTCGACGAATCTTATAAACTCTGTTCCCAATTCGCCCTCTGCCGAGATTCGAACCTCCCGGGGTGAGGTCATGAATGACCCTAGCCTGGTTCCCGACATATCGGAAATCGCGATCTGGGTGTTACGGGAAGCCGTGGCGGGCTTGATCACTTTCAGAGCCACCTGAAACCTTTGGTCCGAAGTTTCAGTGGCCTCATCGACGTCCGCCAAAGCAGCACGCACCAGCTCAAGGGCATTGGGCGCTGCGGATATCGTCTTTGCCAGATCGAGCCAACGCGGTCGCCCGACTTTCGGAGCCCTGCCGATAGCCTCAATGACATCGGCCGGAATTGTGCGATAGACGCTCCGCATTCTGGCGAGTTCCGCATCCTCGATCGAGAGAGCGGCGTAGATATGCCGCGCCTTGATGCCCGCATCATCCATGCGCGAGGCAAACAAGGCGCGCTCGATCCATGTCAGGTCCTGCCTGCCTGCGTTTTCAATGCCCTGCGCCAGAACGAGATCGAGATCGGAAATCTCAACTTCGATGGCACGCACGGCGCGGCCCAGCTCCAGAGCAGCCCGCCATCTGCGATGACCATAAACGACCTGATAGCGGTCGCTTGAGGAAGGATGCCGCCGAACCTGGATCGGAACCTTCTGGCCTTCCTCCTCGATGGAGCGCTTGAATCTCTCGAAATCGTGAGGCTCGTCGTCAGGCAGGCGGTCCGGATAAGGAGATGCTTCGATCACATTAGGATCAAGATCCTGAATCCAGCCTCCGCCGGATTCGACAATGGCCCGCAACCGATCGCGTTCTGCTCGTATGTCGCCGATTGCCCGATGCGCGGCACCAATCACGCCGGCACCGACGCGGCTCGATTGCACGGGAGTAGGGCTGGCGTCGGGCGGCGTCGGATCTGCCGCGGGTTCAGCGCCTTCCAATTCGGCGGAAAGCAGGCCGAAACTGGCAACGATGGATTTCCTCGGGCTTTTGCTCATCCACGCCCCCAGCTTGTGTTGATAAGATGCACGATCGCTTCGTTGACGGCGTCAACAGCCTCTCGGGCACGCTTATGCGTGTCACGGCCGATCTGCCCCATTTCGAGTTCATAAAGGGAGCGCTTGGCAAGCCCGGCAGCTTCGACCGCAGTGCTTTCGATCGCCGTCGGCAAGAGAACATCGCTACCGAAGAGATGGCGCAGCATCGCAACCACTTGCGACTGCGGCGCATCGTTCGGGTCGTGGCGCGTGACCAGATAGCGGATGAAATCCTGATCGAGCTGCGCGCCGCTTTCGTTGAGCACGCTGATAAGGTCACCCATCATGAGCAGGAACTGGCTCATCGATGCCACGTCAAGCATGGCCGGATGTACGGTGATGATCATGCTTGTCGCGGCATAAATGGCACTGAGGGTCAGAAACCCGAGCGATGGCGGCGTGTCGAGGATGACGATATCGTAATCGTCCTCAACCTCGGCAAGTGCCAGCTTCAGGCGCTCGAAGAAGATGACGCCGGAGCCGGATTTCTGGGCGAGCACGCGAGGCGTCTCGTGTTCGTATTCCATAACTTCCAGGTTACCCGGAATAAGGTCTATGCCGTCAAAATAGGTCTTGCGGATGATCTCGCGGATTGGGCGTCTTTCGGCGGCATCGTATCTGAGGGTGGCATAGATGGTTTCGTTGGCGCCGACATCGATTTCTGGCTGGGCACCGAACATGGCTGAAAGCGATGCCTGCGGATCGAGATCAAGGGCAAGGACGCGATAGCCATGCAGAGCCAGATAATGGGCGAGGTGAACGCAGGTGGTCGTCTTGGCACTCCCACCCTTGAAGTTGGCGATTGCCATCACTTGCATATGTTCGCCCGGTCGGCGTCGAGGCAGAAAACGGAGGGCTTCTGCTGGCTTCTGTTTGGCAAACAGCTCCCGCAATTCGTTGATCTGGGCAAGCGTATAGACGCGGTGATTGTTTTCCAGCCGGCTGGGCGCAGGGCCACGGCCCTCGCTCGACATCAGCTTCAAGGTCGAATCCGGGATCGAGGTCAGCTTGGAGACTTCATTGGTCAGGAACTGGCGCAGCATCTTCTCGGACTTCGGCGGATACATCCGTGTCCTGAGCTGTTGGAGCTGGCCAGACAGCACAGTTGCATGCCGCGCGATTTTGCTCGCTGCATTTTCCTTTGATGGAGCTATTGTCTCCGTGCGGTTCGCTATCGCCATCTGTCCCTCTTGGCGGCCTGTCGCCGGTTTGCCGACCTTTGCCCGCCAGAAGATAGAACACGATTCTGTCAGGCCGTCCAGAGATTAACGGTTAATCACCGGTTAGCGTATGACAGGCAAGACTCCCTCTCCGACCGTTTAATACACTGCTTTTCTTGCGTTTTTTGCGGCAGGTCGCCGAAGGTAGTTGCCGCAATGACTCACACCTTTCGATAGCAAGACGTTGTCATTGACGGTCTCTCGACCTCTATCCGGCTAAGATGATCGCTAATTACGGCTGTGAGAATCACCGCGCAGCGACAAGTGAGTCGGCCTCCGTGTGGGTTATCCGGATCCAGATGAGTGCCCGTACTGCCGCCGAGGGTGCCATACTTCGTTGGCTCAAAAAAATGAGAGGTTTGGGAGTTCGGACCGGCTCGGCGTGATTTTCCGAATTCCATTCGCTTGAGAGTACTTATCTTCGCGCTTGGTCATCTAAACGAAATACCTCCGTTTGGAGAGGAGCATGAGATAGCATACACCTAAGCCCCCGCAATTTCTTATGAGCTGCGTTAGCACCGCATATCTGGGCATTACTAGCTGACGGGGGCCGTGCTCAGAGCCGGATCGTCGGCTGGTGGTAAGGGCGGCAGTGTGAAACAAAGTTCGCCGATCACTTGCATCCCAACGCCGAGTACACGGATTGGAGTTTGGACGAGGACCTGAGAAGGGGTTGTCGCGTTAGCTTGGCCTTCCTCGATTGGTGTGCTGATAGATGTTATGGAGTGGTTCGCGACCCGGCCGAACCAGAATCCATTCTGGAGGAAAATCTCAGTGGCAGGTCACAGCTTGTGAATTGCCTCGCCTCAATTTTCGCCTCCTAGGCAGACGATCCTTGGCGGGTCCGCGTCTCGATCCGCGACGTGCATATATTCAGTCGAGGACGACCGGCGCGTCACTCTCCCGACGGCCACGCAACGGCCTTTCCGGCATGAGATAGAACGCGACAAGAGACAATGCCGTCGCCAGGGCGCAGGCGAAGAAGATGTCGGTGAAGGACGTGCCAAACGCCGTAGCGGTACCCACTGCCTGTTGACCTTCTCCGCCAAGCGGCAGACCGTTACCGAGCGCGATGGTTCCGAGAACTGCCACGCCGAGCGCTCCGCCAAGCGACCGCAGGAAGGTCAAGACGCCTGTAGCAACGCCCAGATGGGCCTGATCGACCGCGTTCTGAACGGAAACGGTGGCGACCGGAAATGTCATGCCGGTACCTATCCCCGCTCCCACGGTTAAAAGCTCGATCACAGCCAACGATTTGTACGAGGCCAAAAGCGCCAGGGCCGCAAGGCAAGTCAAGCCGAACAGAGCACCGACGACTGCGAGCAGTTTGTAGTGGGTAATGCGCGGGATCGTGCGCCCGCTTACCATCGCGCCGGCGACTGTGCCCAGCAGGAAACCCAGCAAGGCGATGCCCGAACTGCTGGCGGAGAGGCCGTGAACCGATTGCATATAAACAGGAAGATAGACCGACAGACCGACATTCGCGGATTGGACCATAAACATAGCGAGCGTCCCGTACCGGACGACAGGATTGGCCAGAATCTCCAGGGAAATCAAAGGCTCCGCGGCAAGCCGCAACCGCAGTCCAAACATGGTCCAGAGCACAGCCGAGCACCCCAGCAGTCCGATGACGACCGAAGATAGCCACGAATATTGACTGCCTCCCCAATTAAGAGCAAGCAGCAAGAGCGCCGTCGCAGCGACAAGCAATGTTGCCCCCGCCGCGTCGATGCGATGTGCACGCGATGTAACGGGCAACTTTTTCAACGGATTGCTGATGATCACCAGAGCCACCAATCCGAGCGGGATGTTGATCCAAAAGATCAGAGACCAATGGAGGTGCTCGGCGAAAGTGCCGCCCAACAGCGGTCCGGCGATGCTGGCGACGGCCCACATGCCGGAAATCCAGGCAGCATAGCGGGCACGCTCACGAGGTGGCACAAGGTCGCCGATGACTGTCTGCGCAAGCGCGAACAGGCCGCCGCCGCCCACGCCTTGGACGGCGCGGCCTATGATGAGCACGAGCATATTGGGTGCAAGCGCACTGATCAGGGACCCCGCGAGGAAAATGATGATGGCAGCGAAAATCGTCGGGCGACGACCGTGAATATCGGAAATCTTGCCGTAAAGCGGCGCCATCGCCGTCGCGGTCAGCAGATAGCCGGTGACGAGCCAGGGTAGGTAGTCGGGATGGCCGATCGCCTTGCCAATCGTCGGCATGGCAGGGGCGACGATCGTCTGGTCCAAAGCGGCTAGAAGCATCGAGAGAAGCACGCCGGCGATGATGATATTCTTTTCTGACTCCGATGGAGGGGAGATCGCTACGGCATTCTTGTTCGGAGGAACTGCCTCATTCATTCGCTTTGCCCCTCTCTCCGCTGGTTCTGCAATGTCACAATTGCAATAACGTCCTATGGGCGTCATGGGCGAGCGTCAATGCACCGACGCGAACTTGGAAACTTTCATTGCGGTATTCGACATTCATGGTCATGCTGCCTCATCCTCTCGGTGCGATCGACAGAGTGAAAGCCTACAAGTTCCCCCTCCAGCGGAAATGCGTGACGGGCCGCCAAGGATAAGGGTCAGGAAGGGAAGTCGCATCCGTGAGTTTCAAAAGCTATTCTAGAAATGATTAACCGGCTAATATTATGGATTCTGCCTTAAAGGCGGCAAGCCAATGGTTTCGGCGTATCAAGAGTGAAGATTTTCGCATGCCTGATCCCATCAACGATTGACGCCCGCCGTTGCGGTCCTGTCGGTCGCCGACGTCACCGGGAGCCGCGGCAATCCTGTTACGATAGAATTTGCAATCTGCAGGGACTACACAGAAAGGTCTTTCCGATGAAGCCGGATTTGCTGGTTGTGCCCGCCGCCGGCAGTCCAGTCGTCAGACCAGGCGCGGAACAAAGCCAAGTCATTATCTGTAATGCGCTTCACGGCTCATTCTTAAGTGGTCAGGGTGGGAACGACTTCACTGCAGCCTATATATGCCGGCTGCCGTTGCCAGATATGTGTATCACGCCAAGGTGTACACTTCGATCGAAGAGGGTGGACGGATCGCTAGCACCCTGCGCACGGCGGTCGCGATGGTCTTCGGCATCAGCCCGCCGGCGGCCTAGCGGAAAGCGAACCCTGCATGTCTCGTTCGAGTATAGACCAGGTCTTCACAAATTCCCCATCGATCTCGAATTGAATCGAGATCTCTTTGCCATGAGGAACAGCGTCGTGCAGGGAGTGTGCAATCGATAGTGACGCAATGTTGTTGCCGCGAATGCCGTTGAAGACAGCTGCTTCGAAGCCGAAAAACGTCCGAACCAGAGGGTATAGCGTCTTGTAGACGGTCTCCTTGGCTGAGAAAATCAGGGTCGCAAGCACGGCGGCATCGAACGCCGTTTGCTCAAAAACCCGCTGGCGCTCCTCAAGGTTCAAAGCCTCCTGCAAAATCGCCTCCAAGGAGGCACCAGTCGACACTTTCTCAATATCGATACCAACCAGCTTTGCTTCGTCAGCGACAACGAGACACGCACATTTTCCGTGCGAGTGGCTGATCGAGCCGGATATTCCCCTTGGCCATACAGGATAGCCCCACTCGCCGATAGCTATCGGAACATAGGCACGATGCAATCTTTCCAGTGCGGCGCGAGCCAGAATGCGACCCGCAAGAAACTCGCTCTGACGCTTTGGAACTGCGTTGGTGAGCTTGGGTGGAAAATCGATATCACACGCATCGAATAGAAATCGATCGTAAGCTTCAACGGCGTAGTACGCCTCGAGCTCAATAAGCTCATCTTTCTCCTCTCGCAATATAGCGATCTTGCTGAGGAATTCACTCGGCTGCTCAGTCAAAAACGAAAGGTCATTGCGCATATGAGATCCAAGACAATGATCAGTATCACTGAACAATCACTGATGCCGAGGCAATAAATGACATATTGCCACCCGTTGCATTTGCCAGGCTATCGCGTCTTGCCTCCACTCAGGCCGTTGATAAGCCAATGCCAGGTCCTGTCAAAATGCGCTTCGATGGTCTGGCGCGAGTCAAATTCATTACTGCCCATCATCGCCGCGGTCGTCGGCAACGCGACCATACAGTGAATGAGATGATGCGCAATCGCGGTAGCGTCTCCGGCACTGATCGCGCCAGCCTCTTGCGCTTCAACTACCGCCTCGGTCAGCTTTGCCATGATCGGATCAGGCTGCGGCGGTATCGGCCCCTTCTTCTCAAACACGACGGTCTCACTGAAGGTGATGCGCTTCAGTGCGATCAACTCAGGCTCCATGTTGACGTGGAGCAGCTCGAGAACGAGGGAGTTTAACCGTTCCAGCGGATTCCCGTGGATCAAGGGTAATTTCTCGAGCTTGGCAATTGCCTGCTTGTGGGCACGGCTCACGACCGCTTCAAACAATGCGACCTTGGAAGGGAAGCGTCGATAAACAGTGTCCTTGCCTGCTCCACAGCGCGAGGCGACCTGTTCCATCGAGGTGCCGGCAAATCCTTTGCTCGCAAAGAGTTCCGTGGCGGCCACGATAATTCTTTCCGCTGCCATATCCTGATCTGCCTTCGAAGGACGGCCGATCCTTCCGACCATATTCTTGCTCTCCGCCGCCATTATTTTCTCCATTTCGTCCCCTCGGCCGGCCTTATATCGCTGTCTGGCTTCACCAACATTAAAAGTTGACGAATTTATTCATATTAACTGTACAGGACGTTCCCGTTTGATTAAATCCCCTAGCAAAACCTGAAAGCTTCGACCATGGGGATCGTTCGTGAAGCACAGCATTTCATTAAGACATATTTTGCTCCTATCCACTTTCCTTGTTCCAGTCACGCAGGCGGCAGCCCAGGAGAATGCCACGCAACTTACGCCGATCGTCGTCCAGGGGGCAGGCAACGATAACGATACATCGAGTAAGATCGTAGCCAAATCGGCTCAATCCGCAACCAAGACTGTCACACCGATCGTCGAGGTGCCGCAATCGATCACGACGGTGACCCGCAAGCAGATCGATGAACAGAACCCTCAGACTGTCAGCGAAGCGCTCCGCTATACTGCCGGCGTCCTTTCCGATCGAGACACGAATTCGCGCTACGATTCGGTGTTCCTTCGCGGCTTCGGCGGCTTCGGGACCTCGACCAATTTCGTCAACTATCTCGATGGGTTGAAGTTGCCGCGCGGCCAGGCCTTCGGCACACCCTCCATCGATCCGTTCTTCCTTGATCACATCGATGTTCTGAAAGGCCCTTCCGCACTCCTCTATGGCCAGATCAGCCCCGGCGGTCTCGTCAACCAGGTCAGCCGCGAACCTTCCGCCATGAAATCGAACGAACTGCGTGTCGAGGGCGGCACGAATGGGCGATTCCAGAGTGGTCTCTTCTCGACAGGTCCGATCACCAGCGATGGCACCTGGCAGTATGGTATCTCCGTCGTCGGTCGTACCTCTGGCACGCGCTATGACCATGTCGACGAAAAGCGTTTCGGCGTTGCACCATCACTGAAATGGGAGCCGGACAAGGATACATCACTCGTCATTTCCGGCTACTATCAGCGCGATCCGGAGGGTGGCTACTTCAACTCCGTCTATCCGGCATTCCTTGCTTCAGGAAATCTTGACCGCTTCCTTGGACCGAAATTCAACATCGGCGATCCGTCCTACGATTCCTTCGAACGCACGCAATATGGCGCCGGCTACAGGTTCGAACACAGCTTCAACGATCAGATCACGGTCCGCTCGAACTTCCGTTATTCCGGGCTTGATGTGGATATGCGTTCGTTACAGATGTCAGGTCCGATGTCGGCGGCGGGTGTCATTCCGCGCTACGCCCTCCACTCGATCGAGAACGCCAGAGGATTGTCCTTCGACAACCAGGCCGAGTTCAAGTTCGACACAGGCATTGCCAAGCATACTCTACTCGCCGGTGTTGACCTGCAACACTCCGACAGTAGCTGGGAGTACCTGATGGGCGGCGCGACCTCGATCGACGTCACCAATCCCGTCTATGGCCAGCCGGTCGGTCCGTTCTCGACCGT
This sequence comes from Rhizobium sp. WW_1, assembly GCF_003610155.1. NCBI lineage: Bacteria > Pseudomonadati > Pseudomonadota > Alphaproteobacteria > Hyphomicrobiales > Rhizobiaceae > Rhizobium > Rhizobium sp. WW_1. The sequence continues at coordinate 9,187 of NZ_RAIN01000030.1, read as the reverse complement.
GATCAAGAACGATCAATCCCTCCGCCAGACCGGCATCTATCTGCAGGACCAGATCGAGCTCGGTCAGTTGCGCGCCGTTTTGGGCGTGCGCCACGATTGGACGGACCAGGATTCAGACAATCTCCTCGCGCATACGTCCTCTGATCAAGCCAGCAACGCGACGAGTTATCGCGCCGGTCTGCTCTATCTGTTCGACAACGGCATTGCGCCCTATGCAAGCTATTCGACCTCGTTCGAACCGGTCATAGGCACCGATGCGAATGGCAATCCATTCATACCTACGAAGGCACGGCAGTATGAGGTCGGCATCAAGTATCAGCCGGCCAGTTTCGACGCACTGTTCACCCTCTCCGCCTTCGACATTCGTCAGAACAATGTGCTCGCTCCCGGCGCCATACCCGGCTTGTCTGTGCAGCAGGGCCAGATCCATTCTCGAGGCATAGAGTTTGAGGCGCGTGGTAACGTATCCAGCAATCTTGAACTCATTGGCGCAATCTCGTTGCTTGATACGGAAGTTTCCGAATCCACCGATACGTCGATTATTGGCAACCGACCGCAGGCGGTGCCGCGCTATTATGGCTCGCTGTGGGCGAACTACAGCTTCGATTACGCAGCGCTTGAGGGCCTGACCGTTGGTGGCGGTGTGCGTTTCGTCGGCTCCAGCTACGCCGACGATTTGAACAAGGTGAAGGCCGACGGATACGCCCTGCTGGATGCGGCCGTGAAATATGATTTTGGCGTCAAGAACCCGAGATTCAAGGGGCTGGAGGCTACGCTGAATGTGACAAACCTGCTGAACAAGGAATACTACTCCAGCTGCAGCTCGAACTATTATTGCCAGTATGGAAACGGCCGTACCGTGATCGCCGGCCTCAGGTACAAGTGGTAAGGCGGCATCGATGATAACGAGACGCCGGCTCTTTACCTCCGTCGCTGCCACGGCACTTCTTTCATGGGTGACGCCAACACTGGCGGATAGATCGTTCAAGGTGATCGATCTGGCGGGGCGCGAGCTCAAGTTCGCTGCTCCGCCGAAAAGGATCATTCTACTCGAGGCGCGTGATCTTTTGACGATGTCCCTCCTGCATCCCGATCCGGCGTCGCTGGTCGTCGGTTGGGCTGCTGTCGACAGGATCGACAGCGAACAGCTTCAGACACGTCTTCTGAACGGCCATTCTGTCAGCGTCGTTGGCAAGCAGACCCCCGATACCGTGTCCCTCGAAGGACTGATCAGTCTTTCGCCCGATCTCGTGGTGACGACTGCCTTCATGACGCCGGATGGCGACAGCAATCCGATGGTCGAGCGGTTGATGCAACTGGGGATCCAGGTCGCCTACAGCGACGCCGCGAGCAATAGCGCCAACAGTGGGGCGGCGAGCGATCCCGCGGCGGAGCTCGAGGCATCCATGCGCATGTGGGGGGCGCTTCTCAACACTACAGCGAAGGCGGAGAGATTCATCGCCTTCTTCGACGGTGAATTGACAAGGATTGTGTCCCTCGTCAAAGACAAGCCGCCGGTCACGACCTATCTGGAAGTCCAGTCCACCGTGGACGACTGCTGCTGGGCTGCTGGACGAAAGGTCTGGGGAGATCTCCTGGCGCTTGCGGGCGGTCAACCTTTGCCTGGCGTGACGGCGCCATGGTTTCAGCAATTGTCTCTCGAATATGTGCTTGCGACACCGCACGATGTCTATATCGCTTCGGGCGGCGGCTGGGCTTCGGGCAGCCGTCCCGCAATCGGGCCGGGCCTCGATCCGAAGCTCGGTCGCGAGGGCCTGCAGCGACTGGTCGAGGGCCGCACCGGCTTCAGCCAGCTTCCAAGCGTTCGCCACAGGCGCGTATACGGCATATGGACCGGGTTGATTTCTAATCTGCCGTTGAATGTCCTGTTCGTGGCGCTCGCTGCCAAATGGCTCCATCCAGCTGAAACCGCCAGCCTCGATCCGGAAGCCATCCTGGATGCCATTAACAAGGACTTCGCCGCATTCCCGATCGAGGCGCCGTTATGGGCCTCGATCTAATCCATGGAGTCGACTGGAAAATGAATTCAGCCAACGCAAGACGATACCGCGCAAGCGCGGATGTTCGTTTCGTAAGAATCGGCGATTATATCGATCCGATTGTCGAGGCCATCGCGACCCACGATATGATCGTCGAAAGGCGCGGAGGAATCCATCATATCCTATCGCCCTTTGGCAACGCCACATTCGAGGTCTGCCAAGGCGGTTTCAAACTGACTGTCGAGGCAACCGATCCCAGAGGAATCAACCATTTGAAGCATGCTCTCGCTGGACCGATCGGATTCATTGCCGCTCGCGAAAGGTTGGAAATTCAGTGGGAGGGTGACGTTACGGAATCGGCCTTGCCCGACGACCTTCGCATTTTGCGTGTGACGTCGATCGAGGACTTATCCCCTCGGTTCCGTCGAATAGCGTTCAAGGGCGAGAATCTCGAGCGGTATGATCGTGCCGACCAATTGCACTGTCGGCTCATCTTCCAGCCGCGCGGAATTGCTGAGCCGCTTTGGCCAATGCTCGACCACCGGGGTTGCATCGTCTGGCCAGAAAATACCGCCGTACCGACACGAGTCTACACGATCCGGCGCATCGATGTTGCTCGGAAGGAAATCGTCATAGACTTTGCTCTTCATGCAAATGCAGGCCCAGCAACTCGATGGGCAATGGATGCGCGCACAGGGGACGTGGTCGGGATTTTGGGACCCGCCGCAAATGGATCAAAACCGGCAAAATTCCAGGTGCTGGCTGGTGACGAAACGGCTTTGCCAGGCATTGCAAGAATTCTGGAGTCCCTTCCGCGTGACGCTGTCGGTCACGCATTTATCGAATTGGACAGTAAGGCAGATGAACTGCCGTTGACTTGTCCTGCCGGCGTGATGGTCCATTGGCTGCATCGAGATGGTGCCGCTGCGGGCACGACGACGTTGCTGCCGGATGCCGTTCGCTCGATAAGATGGCCGGAAAACCTCGATGATGTGTTCTTCTGGGGCGGATGCGAGCATACGGCGTTCAGCGCCATCTACCGTCACCTTAGAAATGGCGTGGCGCTGCCAAGGGATAGCTTTGTATTGTATTCGCATTGGCATAGATCCCTCAGCGAGGAGCAGATCATTGCGCGCGGCGCAGAGGCCTATCTGCCGCATCAAAGTCAGTGAGGAACGACTATTGCCAAATTTGAATATGGGTAGATCAACATGATCCAATCTCATAACCTCCTGATCTCTATCGCAATTTGACATAGATATCTTCTATCGAAGAAAGGCTTCTGACACAGATCTGTCGACCTGGGCCTCCCGGCTCGCGCCGCTCAATAGCGCCTTCAGTATAAACAGTCCAAGAATTCGTCCGCACCTCCCGCGGCTCAATTCTCCACGGAAACCAACATTTAAACCCACGCAGCCGAGCTAGGCGGCACTTGGTAAGCGGATGATGACCTCGAGCCCACCATGCCTGGAATGTTCAAACGCAATCGTTCCGTTGTTAAGGGAGACAATCTCGGAAGCGATCGCCAGACCGAGACCGGTGCCCGCCACAGTCTCGTCCAAACGCCTGTCACGCCGGCCGATCGAACTGAGATCCGAGATCTGAATGCCGGGACCATCGTCGGATATCCGCCATTCGACGTCAACAGCGTCCTGTTTGGCCGTGATGAAGACCTGCGTGTTCGCCCATTGAGCTGCGTTCTCCAGTATCACGCCGACAAGCTCGATAAGATCATTGACGTCGATGTCGACATTCAGGCCACCGGCAATATCAACTACCCAGTCGAGTTGTTCACCTTTGGGTGTCTTTTTCAACACTGCGATCGCACGTGGGACGACGCTGCTCAACGATGCGCTGAGCGCGTGCATGCGAACGCGTTGACGCAGCCGGACCAGACGCAACTGATAGTCTATCCGATCGCGCATCTCGTTCGTCAGGTCGACGATCGAGGCTGCGCTGCGCGTATTGCCGCCCTCTTCGAGCTCATAGGCGATCGTACCGAGCACGGTGAGCGGAATTTTAAGCCCGTGCGCAAGATCCGACGCACGTGATCGCGCAAAGTCCATCGATTTCTGCTGGACGGTGAGGAGGGCGTTTACTTCGCTGACCACGCCCGCGACTTCCAGCGGATAGGCTGCATCGATTGAAGAAGCAACGCCGTTGCGGATACCTTCGATATCCTTGCGCAATCTCTTGAATGGGGAAAGACCAAACTGCACCTGCAGGATGACGGCGAAAACAAGGACGACGCCGAGAACCAGGAGCGCCAGGGCCAGTTCCCACCCAAAGCGGGTGATCGCCTCATCGAGGATCGATCGGTCTTGAGCGACGATGACCTGAAAACGTCGCTCGTCTTTGCCCTTTGCGAAGCGCGCCGTCAGGGAAAGGGCAAGCAATGATTGCCCCACCGGCCCTTGAACGGTCGAGAGCTGTCCGCCTTCATCCGAGGGATCAAGCTTCAGCACATAGTCCCAAAGCGAGCGAGAGCGGATGCTCTGCTGGGTCCCAAGATCTGTGATCTGCCAATAGAGTCCGCTGATCGGCGTCTCATAGCGCGGATCAGGCAATACTCCGGTTAGGACAGGCAGCGCACCGCGCGCGTCCGAATTGATCAAGGCGACAAGACGCGACGTGGTCGCTGATAGATCTGCAGACGCGCTTCGCTCGACGCTGTTGGTGAAGAGATATCCGATCGCCACACCTGCCAGCACGAGGGCCATGGCGATCCAGACACCAGCTCCCAATATGAGGCGAATTCGTAAGGATTGAATTTTCAAGGATCATTTCCGCCGAGAATGTACCCAAAGCCCCGGCGTGTCGCGATGATATCGGCGCCTAGTCTCTTGCGCAGCCGACCGATCAGGACCTCAACAGCGTTCGAGCCACCCTCGAAGTCCTGTGTGTAGAGATGTTCGGCAATTTCGATCTGTGAGACGACACGGCCGCCCTGATGTGCCATGAAGGCAAGCAGCCGGTATTCTTGCGGCGTCAGTACGATCGGAACGCCAGCGCGCGAGACCTGTCTCATCCGAGTGTCGAGAACAAACTCGCCGATTTCGATCTGCGATGATGCAAATCCACCTGCCCGGCGGACGATCGCTCGGATGCGTGCCACGACCTCCTCCATCCGGAAAGGCTTTACCACGTAATCGTCGGCACCGGATTCGATTCCCTCCACGCGTTCGTCCCATTGTCCGCGCGCGGTTAGAATCAATACGGGGACGTTGCGTCCTGCGCGCCGCCAGCGCTTCAAGATCGTCAAGCCGTCCAGTGTTGGAAGGCCAAGATCAAGGATCACCGCATCGAATGTCTCGGTGTCTCCGCGGAACCAGGCGTCCTCTCCGTCTCTGGCATATTCCGCGACGAAACCGGCGGCCGATAGTGCCGTGCCAAGCGACTCGGCGATCCGGCGGTCGTCTTCTGCGACAAGTATCCGCATCTCTACCTCACTCTTATGAGTTTGCCTGTGCGGGCATTGAAAGAATAGCGGCGGACTTCGTTGTTGGTTTCGAGCACCTTCAACTCATATTGGAGAATACCCTTTACAGGGCGCAGCCGCGTATCAATGATCTGACCATCGGTCAGGTGGCGGGCGATGGCGACAATGTCGCCCAATGGGAGTGCGCGATCGGCTTGTACGGCTTTCAGCGCGCCATTTGGTCCATCAAATTTATCGTCGGATCTGTTGCCGCCATGCGCCTCGGAATTAGACTGCTGATCGCCGTCGGAATCATCCGAACCGGCATCGCTATCACTCGAGTCCGAATTCGATTCGCTCGCGCTGCTTCCGTCGTTGGAAGAGCCATCTGAATCACCGCCATCGGCAATTTGGATGACCCGTACATTGTCGAAGTCGCTTGCCCATTCGTGTGCCTGCACCGTGGCGGGAAGATGTAGCGCAACGGCAACCACCGCAAATCGCGGCAAGGCTCTCAGCGACCGAAAACGCACTCACACTCTCCTAAAGCCATCCAATCTCCCTCAAACGGAGAGATTAGCCGAATGAAGCTGACAATTCGCTGACAACGCCCTCATGCGTTTATCAGGCGCGTTGAATTATATCAGCCAGCATTGAAGCAAAACAAGACCATCGAAAGCGAGACCAGAAACCATGCAACCGGGCAGACTTCTGATAATCACGCCTGACGGTAGATCGCTTCGACGTTCGAGGGAATGCCAGATGAGGCTGCTGTTGCGCTATGTGCCAGTCGTCATTTGCGTGGCCGCGCTATCTGCCATGTTCTTGGCCATGTCGATCATGCGGCCGCCGCATGCGTGCGGGCCATTTCAGATCTTCAGACAGTATCGGGCAAGCCAGTCGCCGTTATGCCAAAACAAGAAAACCGGAAGCGAGTCTTCAGTAGGTTCGCCCGAGGCGACTTCATGAGAGCCAGGAGCACGGGGGACCGACCTCGAAGATGGTACCGATCAAAGTCTCACAAATCAGGTGTCTACAATGGCAGATAGCCCTGAAGGAATTCAATATGCAGATGCTATTTCGTTTTATACCAGCCGCCATCTACATAGCGGCACTATTCGCAATCGCTTTGTCGATGTTGATCGTTCGGTCGCCGCATGTGGGTGGACCGCTCGTCCTGCATTGCCAGTATGAGAAATACTCCGATTGCAGGCTGGTGCGGTAAGGTCGAAGGTATGGCGCAGATGGCCGCATCCGATAAGCAACTGTAATATCAATCATATCCGTACTGGCGAAGCCGAGCCATGTCTGAGCTTTCGGCCGGTCTTTTCAAAATCCGTCTCGCAGACATCTTGAACCTTCCGCGTCGGAACGCGGGAATGAGGTTTGCTAGCGTGTTCTGAGGCAAAATATGGATCCTGCAACATGTCGATGAATTCGATGCTGAAGAAAATGGTATCAAGCAGTTTGATATTGGCGGTCTGCGGCCATGCAGCTGCTTCGATGCCGATCGCGGTCATAGCTTACACCTCTCAGGCAGTCTTCGCATCGTCCGCCGCAGCGGCGTCTGAGACCAGACGAAACGCTCAGGGGCTATTGTCCGACATGCGCGTTTCGTTCGGTCTGATCGCGAGGAGCTATAAGGAGAATGCCGGCGTCCGGCACCGAAGTGCCACTGTCGTTCTCGAAGCCGTAACCCGTGCAGCCAAGGCGACCCAGCAACTTGACGCCGCGCTCGCAGCCCATAAAAGCAAGGCTATCGCCGAGGCCACCGGGAACCTATCGAGGGCGATTGGCGAGTTGCAGACGCGATATGCTCTGACGCTGGCGCAGAACGACCAGGCCGCACGAGGCATGCGCTATCTGAACGCTGCCTGGAAGACCTATTCGTCCCGATACATTCTGTCAAAGCCACCGAATGCAACCAGGACAGTAAGCAAAGCGGAGGTTCGAGCCCTGCGCAAAAAGGTAGCTGCCCTGGAAGGGCGCGTAGCGTCGCTGGAGGGTGAGGTTGCCACAAATGCCTCGCTTCGGCGTGAGGTCGTGCGGCTAAGGCAGGATCTCGCCTATTACGATACACGCGCTGACGACTACTGGACCTACCAAAGCATGTTGCTGACACTCACAGTCGTGTCCGGTTCTTTCGACGCACTCGCCTATACAACGCGGACTTATTATCCAACCTATTATGTGTACTTCGAGCCGGTCGGTCCCGATTTCCATGTCTGGCATTCCTATTGGGACGGATACTATGATGGCTATTATGACGGCCGCAGCTCGGTCTGGTACGACGAACAAACTATTGTCGATAGCCCACTGGTCGAGATTACCCAGATAGAGGTCAATCAGGAGATCACCTACCAGGCGATCTACAATGTGACAGACGAGACCCGTATCGAATACGAGGCCCTGCCTCAGGAAACCTTGACCGAGGTAGATATCCCGGTAGCGCCGGAAGACACAGTCTTTTCGACACAAGCTTTGTCGCAGACGGAACCCGATGATGTAGCGCGCCAGGCAGACGAGACAGCGCCTGCCGCCATCGACCGGACTGATGATACAGTTGAACCTGGCGAAGCGCCCGAATCCGCAGTTCGTACGACGCCAGAAGTGATCGCGCCTTTGGACAAAGAAGACCATCCGGATGGTCCGCAGACGTCCGATCAAGGCAATGAGCGAGACGCCATTTCCGACGGTGACCGGGACGATGCCTCAGAGGCCTCGCGAGAGTTGCCGGAGCAAAGTGCTGTCCCGTCTGAGGAAGAGAGGCGCGACCCAAGCGAGATTTCGGCGCCCGATCAAGACCAACAGCAGGAGACCAGGCCGAAATCAGACGAGGACGGCGACGGTGCAAGGTGCCGGGAAGGCGAGGATAGCTGCTGACCCGGAGAATATCGCCTCTGATCGGTGGACACCCCGTAGCGGCACCGATGTGGCAGAATGGAGACGTCGATCACAATTTTATCCGAGGTGTCCATGGAAGAAATCAGTAGTATCGGTCTGGATTGGCGAGGAATGTATTTCAAGTCATTGGTTGCGAAGAAACCAGTATTGTAACCTTGCCCAAGAAACTTCGCCGTGGCCTGCTATCACTCTCCGGGATTCACCTGGACCGGAACCATCAATCAGGCGTCTATATCATTCAAAGTAGCAGTGTTTTTTGAAGCAGTTCAGTCGCAATAGAGGGCCATGCCGTCCTTTTGGACGATCATCTGTCGTTCGTATCGAAGATGTTAATTAGGCTTATCACGCCAACATGTGGAGCAGCTAATCGAGGTGAAGGTTTGCACGAATCGGGATTATTACGAGCCATCGTACGGCATCGAACAGGCTGCGTTTTCGGTGACATCGGCGATCCCTGAGAACAACCCAAGCGGGAGAGTTTCTCAAAGCATTGCCGATTGCCGCAAGACAGAGAAAAACACGGTAGTTCTACTTATTCATCCGTCGAACAGCGTCATGCTAATATCGCACGACGAACCAAACAGCTAGATGATCTTACCTCGGGGAGCTGGGGTGAGCCGCGATTGCGTTGGGATATCGCGAAAGATGTTAGGCCATAATGAGAAAATCAGAGGATTGGTAGCTATCAGCAGTCTATTCGGGAAGCTGAGTTGGTTTCGATTGCTGGTATTCTGGATCGTATTCCAGATTGTGGGAGCAGGTGTTGTTGCGGTGATGTCAGGTTAACTTGGGCTGAAGGGTTTGCGGCTATTTCGCTGTGATGAGCAAGAGCCCGGTCAGTTACAAGCGCCATCGCTTTCCTCCC
>NZ_RAIN01000029.1:0-43420 GCF_003610155.1 Rhizobium sp. WW_1 | reverse complement strand
GGCGATGGCACATTGGAAGGGCGTCGCCGGAATCGACGCCTGATCGCTCAGCAAAATGCCCGATCCGTAGCTCTGGAACTTAACCTGACATCACCCATGGAGCATGGCCGCACCGGCGCGCAATCGTTGATCTGGGACACGGATGGTTACGTATTGTTCGAAGATCGCTTTTCGGTAGCTGGCGCGGGAATTGGCGGGCGTGGACTGCACAGAATGGTGCTCAGTCCGCACTGGCAGGCAAGTAGCACAGACAACTGAGGTTCATGAGTAAGTTCGCTATTGGCGGGAACGCACATGAAGATAGCTGTTATTGGAACCGAATATGTAGGCCTGGTCATCGGCACATGTTTTGCCGAATGGGGCAATCGGGTCGTTTGCGTGGACAAGAATGCCGATAAGGTCGCCGATCTTCGTCACGGCAGGATGCCCATCTACGAGCCGGATCTCGATGAGTTGGTGGAACGCAACTATGCCGCGGGACGACTTGATTTCTCCTGCGATTTGGCAATGTCAGTCGAAGGCGCTGCCATCGTCTTCATAGCAGTCGGCACGATGCCCCACCTGGGACAAGAAGGTGCCGACGCTTCCTTGCTCTACGTTGCCGCACGCGAACTCGCGCCACTCATTTCAGTCAACACCGTCGTGGTGATCAAATCGACGGTGCCGATTGGAACAGGTGACGCCGTGCAGCGGATCATCGGGACGGTCCGCGCGGCAAGCACTTTTGCGGTCGTCTCCAATCCGGAGTTTCTGCGTGAAGGCATTGCCGTGCGCGATTTCCTCGCTCCGGACCGCATCGTGCTCGGCGTGGAAGATGAATGGGCCTACAAGCGGCTCATCGAGCTTTATGACGTTGCGATCGAGCGCCGGAATACGCCCGTCATCATCACGATGCGACGCACGGCCGAGTTGATCAAGCATGCCGCCAATGCCTTCCTCGCCACGAAGGTCACCTTCATCAACGAACTCGCCGATCTTTGCGAGGAGATGGGCAGCGATGTCGGAGAGCTGGCTCTCGGCATGGGCCTCGACAAGCGCATAGGGGCAAGCCTCCTCGCCGCTGGACCCGGCTATGGCGGCTCATGCTTCCCAAAAGGTGCGCTGGCGTTGTTGCAGACGGCGCAGGAGCACGGCGTGGCGCTTCGCATCGTGGAAGAAACCCTTGCCGCCAACGAAGCGCGCAAGCGGCGCATGGCCCGCAAGGTCACCGAAGCACTCGGCGGCAATATCGATGGTCTGATCATAGCCGTTCTTGGTCTGACCTTCAGGCCCGATACCGACGACATGCGCGACGCGCCTTCCATACCGCTCATCGAGACCTTGCAGCGTCTCGGGGCTCGCATCCAAGCATACGACCCCCTCGGCAACGAAAATGCAGCAAAAGTCCTCAACAGCGTCGACTTCTACGAGGATCTCTACGAATGCGCGAGAAACGCGGATGCCGTCGTCGTCGTGACGGAATGGGACGCCATTCGGAAAATCGACCTGGCTCAACTCAAGCAGAAGGTCCGCCAGCCCGTTCTCATAGATCTGCGAAATGCGCTCGACATGGAGGCCGCCAGACAGATCGGCTTTCGTGTTTGCACCATAGGCAGGTCGGCAAGCGAGCAAAAGGGGCTGCAGGACATTGCCAAGCGGCGTACTCGACAACGATCCACGCGGCCAACAACGGCAAGGCCCGTCCCAATCACAATACGGGAGAAGTAATATGAAGAAATCAAGAAAGAAGACCTCCCTGGCTCTTGCGACATCGCTGGCATTTGCGATCGCTCTTGGGTTCGCAACAGGGAGCAATGCGACCGCAGCCGCAACGACCATCAAGGTACCCGATGGCGCAAGGCCCATGACGGCAAACGAACTCTATATGCTCTATCACGACAAGAGTTGGCGATGGCCCGACGGCGCCGGCCGAATGCAAAATGCTGACCGACGGTTTTCCGCCTGGGTCGACGGCACCGGCGGACAATCCTGGGCGGAGGGCCGCTGGGCCGTGACGGATACCGGCCTTCTGTGTCTCAACGCAACGTGGCACGCCGCGAACGGCCAGTTTCCGGCAAAGACCTGCTTCATCCACCGTATTCTCGATGGAACGATCTATCAGAAGCGGGAGACGGGCGGAGCATGGTTCGTGTTTCGCCATCCCATAACCCAAAAGGCTGATGAGGCAACAAACCTGATCACCGACGACCTGGTCTCACAGCGGCTGGAGGTCCTGAAGACTTCCTTGGCCATCCGCAAGACCGAATAGAGGAAGGAGGCAATCCGATGAAAACCCTATCGAAACTGACAACGGCTTTGCTTGCCGCCGGTGCCCTGTGCGGCGGCGTTTACGCCGCCAGCAACGGCCTGGATGCGAAGGCCGAGACCCGGCCTCTCTTCAATGACAAGAGGCCGATCATCACGCCGCAGTCGCTGCCAGGGGGCGCTTATGATCCTAACGGGGATTTTTCCAATGACCCCAATCCAAAGATCGAGCACCTCTTCCTGCCCTGGGAAGATGTCGATCTCTCAACTCTGAGCACGGCAGACGACTATGCCCGCAAACGTGGGCGCTCACTACTGATTACAATCGAGCCCTGGTCATGGGCCAGTAATTGGCGCGTCACGCCAACCGATCTTCTCGACGGAATTTTGGCGGGCCGTTACGATTCGAACATGACGGCGATCTGCTCGGCCGCGGCCAAACTCAACGCACCCGTCACCATCCGTTGGGCCCAGGAAATGGATGAGAAGAACGGACAGTTCACATGGGCCTACTGGAAAGCCGAGGATTACGTGAAAGCCTATAGGCACGCCGTTACCGTCTGCCGCAAGAGCCTTCCCACGGCAAAGTACATGTGGTCGCCGATGGGCAAGGACGGGCTTGAGGCCTACTATCCAGGCGACTCATTTGTCGACGTCGTTGGCCTGTCGGTCTTCGGCTATCAGCCGTTCGACCAGCACAAGCTGGGGCGTGACTCGACTTTCGTCGAAGCGACCAAACCGGGCTACGATCGTGTGAAGCGCTTCAAGAAACCAATCGTGATCGCGGAGTTGGGTTATCAGGGCGATGAAGCCTATGTTCACGCATGGGCCGAAGATGCCAACAAGCCGCATTCCGAATTCCCTGATTTGAAAGCAGTAGTCTACTTCAACGACCGGGAAGTCTATCCCTGGCCGGATGGCTTAGGCCGGCCGGACTGGCGCGTTGCCACGCCGCCACTCTTGAATTGACCAGGATGATGGACGTTTGAGGAGAAACACATGTCTTTATTCCGCTTCATCATCCTCAATGCGATGTTCACGACGCTGCTGCTCAGCACTGCGAGCGCAGCAACACAACATCAGATCGAGAAGATAACGGCACATGCAGCCCATCAAGCCACGCCAATGAGCGCCAAGGAGCTTAGAAAACTCTACTCAGGACGCTCATGGATATGGAAAGACGGCGCCGGCTTCTTCTCCAGTCATCATCGACGGTTCACGGCCTGGTCGCACACAGGCGCTCAAAGATCCTACGCAAGGGGCGTCTGGTATGCGACAGACCGCGGCAAGCTCTGCATGAATGCCGTATGGTACACGAAGAAAAGTGCAGCACCCAATCTATCCTGCTTCCTGCATCGCGAGAAAGCGGGGGTCATCTATCAGAAGCGAGCATCAGGCGGAAAATGGTATGTATTCCGTCATAATCCAATCAAGCATGATGACGAAGTTCTGAAACTGCGACCGGGCGATTATGTCCGCAAACACCTACCCGGTTGAAGTCGAATACTCACATAGGGGCCTTTACCCGGATAGCGGGCGGCTTGCGTCTTACCTGTTCCGCCGAACCGCCATCCGAGAAATGCCCCTATTTTTTCTCGATGGGACTGCGCGCCGTTGCCGGCTTCATTTCAAAATGCACTCCGATTGTAGCAATGGGATGTTCTGCCAAATCCGCTCGGCGTGCAGATATAAGGAGAACCTTTGAAGTAATCTTCGGCGGAAACGGAAGTTGTCCTGGCGAGAGAGTTCCCGCTATATAAGACAACATTGTCCTTCTCATACTTCTTCATATACAACTTAACAGTTTTATTGTTCGCACGCGCGCTCTCGCTAGCATTCACATTTCCAGATGTGATTAGAGAAGACGCAATCACAAGTATAGATGTCAAAAAAACGCCAATATAACGATTATTATTGGATAGACTGCAAGAGTTTTTCCAAAAGCTCATAAGCTTACTCTCCTTCACAGGTTCGTTTCGTTCATTTCAGCGGAAAATATTTAAGCTTTTTCTATAAATATCTTGAAAATATTAATGAAATCTGCTTAATTTCCCCTCTCAGTCTTCGGGCGGGGATCTGCGACAATGCTGCCTGCAGCGGTGACAATCTGGCGCGACATTCCATGGATGCACAGAGCCTTTGCTCGGACATCCACAGACTTCTTCGATTTGCCGGCCAATCCATATTGCAAGCAGGGATTCACGTCTCATACACCGATGCGGTCGCTTCCTTTTTGGCTATCCGCCGACCTTGGGGCGGTCGGATGGATGCAAATTCGGGCCGTTTTGCGACGATTGATCAAGTCCGACGATATGCGAAACCAGTGCTATACGCGCATTAGTCATATCTGGAGCACTTTGCTCAACCTCGTGGACGTCGCCCATCCTGCTTTCCTGCAGCAAGGATGCGGATGGCTCTGTCAGCCAATCCGTCATGTTTTCCCAAAAGGTCACCACGATGATGTGGGATAAAACCGAGACCAATTCGGGGCAACCAGGCTTCGTTGAACGGCGTCGCTGGCCCCGTGTTTCCGAAACTCCGCTCTGCGGTAACGCCACAGACCTGCCGGAGCTGGTGTCACTGCCATTTTCAACGTCGAGCGAGGCTCCGGCCCGGCAGTTTCCGGCCTGGAAGGAGCGCGTGGCGCCATTGATAGACGCCTGTCTTCCCGAAAACTCACAGGCTGACGGTTGTTTTGCAGCAAACCACACCGTCTGGAATCTCGAAGGTGCGCTTCTCATCCAGCAGGAAACGCCAGCCTACAGCTATGAACGCTCAGCCGACAAAATACGCTTCAGCTCGATAGATCATTGGCAGATCACGCTCCTGCGCGCAGGCAAGACATGGACGAGCGTCAACGGACATGTCGTCGAAAACGAGCCCGGCATGATGGAAATCCGCGCGCTTGGCTGCCCGTTTTATGGCCGCACCCTGAGCGCGCAATCCGTTAGCCTCATTCTACCTTGCGATCTGTTTGCCGATTATGGTGGCCTGCCTGGCGCAAGCAATAACGTCGTCCTGGCAGGTGCGCGCGTCAGGTTGCTGGCCGACTATATTGCTTTTCTCGAAGCAAACCTCAGTCGTTTGACAAGAGAAGATCTGCATGGCGTGCGCAACCAGCTTCAGGAGATGATATTCCACAGCGTGGCATCGCTTGTGGATGCCCAAAAGAGCAGCGATCGCAGTGCGGAGATCGGGCTGATGTCAAAGGCTCGCCGCTTCATCCAGACCAATCTCGGATCGGCGGATCTAACCCCTGAAACATTGAGCCACGAGCTGGCCATCTCCCGAACCAGGCTTTATGAACTGTTTCAAGCATCTGGCGGCGTCTTGAACTACATCCGAAGAAGACGCCTTCTAGCCGCGCGTGCAGCACTTGCCGATACCGGCAACGGTCGACGAATTGCGGATATCGCCAGCGATTTCAGCTTTGAATCTGCGGCCAATTTCAGCCGGGCATTCACACACGAATTCGGCTATAGCCCAAGCGAAGTCCGCCGACATACCGGAGAATGCAAGATAGAACATCCGCCACGGATGACGGAGACATCCACCTTCAGCGACTGGCTTAATACTCTCGGCATTTAATGGTACGGAACACAATACGGCGGCCGAGAAATTCTAATGCAGTTGAACAATTGCGGCAGAGGCATTTACGATACATCTGGGCATGTGCAGCAGATCAAGAGCCAGCCGTAACGTCGACTGCAACCGCAATATTGCCACCCGTCAGTCCGGTTGAGGCGAAGAGGTTGTTTCGCCTTCAGAAATCTCGCAGGCCAACAAGAGAGGCTTGTCGAGATCGGGGGCATCCTGCTTGCCCAGCAGGATGGTGACGGCCGTCGCTGCTATTTCCCTGATCGGCTGTTTCACGGTCGTCAGGCGCGGCGTTGTCATGCTTGCAAGCGGAATGCCGTCGAAACCGACAATGGAAAGGGCAGCCGGTATCGGGATCCCCAGGTCATGGGCGGCGCGCATGCAGCCGATCGCCTGCTGGTCGGAACTTGCGAATATGGCGGTCGGCCGCTCGTGGCGTGCTCGCGCGAGAAGATAGTTTCCCGCGGACCGGCCGCTTTCATAGTCGAAGGCCGCTTCTGCGATCAACGGCAACGCATTCTGCTCGCCACGACTGGCAAACTTCATCGCATCGAGATAGCCCTTAAGGCGATCACTGGCGGGGACCGAATCCTTCGGGCCTGAAATGAAGCCGATACGGCGATGGCCAAGCTTCAGAAGATGCTCGACGCCGATACGCACGCCATTGCGATGATCGGAGGCGATGCCGGAATATCCCGGCAGAAGGCGATCGACGATGACGATTGGCAGGCCCTTTGGCAGCTTGAGCGTATGGAAATCATTGCTCGGAACGAGGATGATGCCATCCACTTTCCGGCTTGTCAGCTGGCCGATCCGGTCTGCCTCCTTGGCCGCATGGTCGAACGAGGTCATGACGATGATGTTGTAGCCATGACCTGCGGCCGCCTGTTCGGCGGATTGGACGAGCTCCGAGAAAAAGGGGTTGGTGAGGTCCGGAATAACGATGCCGATGAGGCGGCTGACCTTGCTACGCATGCTTCTGGCAGATGGATCGGGCATGTAGCCGAGTTCTTCGATGACGCCTCTAACCCGCGCCCTCAACTCGTCCGTTACAGACGGATGGTCGTTCAAAACTCTTGAAACGGTCCCGGTGGAAACTCCCGCCAGCTTGGCAACGTCTCGAATTCCGACCTTTGGCATAACGGAAACCAATATCCCTTCATCTCACCTTCGAGGACACCCAAGAGCGCCTGATCCGGGCTCTCAGCTAATGGTCTCTCCCGCCTTAGTCAAAGGACTTCATCTTGAACCGACCCTCCAAGGCATAAGGACAGCGCAAACCCATTTGGAAACGGTTCATCATACCTATCTTGTCTCATCGGTAAAGTTGTAAATTTATGTGATATCCGGCACCAATCCGGCGCCTTGACAATTCTTAATGGCATGCTACCCAATATACGTGGAAACGGTTCATTGTCGCAGACAACTCAGGTGGAGCTGAGCCCAGGACCGTTCGGGAGGAGAGAAATGACCAATTCTACCAAGCATGAATCCGTCTTGATCAATGCGAAACGGCGTGCCGCACTGAAGCTCGGGCTGGCCGGCACTCTGGCGCTTGCGCTGTCCTGCGGCGTGTCGCCCGCCTTTGCGGCCAGCAAGCCCAAGGTCGGCCTGATCATGAAATCCCTGTCCAATGAGTTCTTCAAGCAGATGAAGGCCGGCGCCGACAAATATGCGGCCGAAAACAAGGACAAGTTCGATTTCAAGGCCGTCGGCATGAAGGACGAACGCGACTTCGCCTCGCAGGTCGATGCCGTCGAGAACTTCGTGACGCAGAAATACGACATCATCGTCATCGCACCTGCCGATTCCAAGGCCATGGCCACGCCGCTTGCAAAGGCCGTGAAGGCCGGCGTCAAGGTCATCAACATCGACGTCCCCCTCGATGCCGATGCCAAGAAGGCGGCCGGCATCGATCTTGCCTTCTTCGGACCTGACAACACGGCCGGCGCTAAGCTTTCTGGCGATGCGCTTGCCAAGGATCTGGGACCTGGCGCAAAGGTCGTGATCCTGGAGGGCAATCCTGAGGCCGACAACGCCAAGGAGCGTAAGGAAGGTTTCATGGATTCCATCAAGGCCGGCAAGCTTCAGCTTCTCGACAGCAAGACCGCGCATTGGGAGACCGAAGAAGCCAACACCGTCA
The DNA here is from genome assembly GCF_003610155.1 of Rhizobium sp. WW_1. Classification (NCBI taxonomy): domain Bacteria; kingdom Pseudomonadati; phylum Pseudomonadota; class Alphaproteobacteria; order Hyphomicrobiales; family Rhizobiaceae; genus Rhizobium; species Rhizobium sp. WW_1. The sequence goes on along the minus strand of NZ_RAIN01000029.1, from coordinate 35,436 downwards.
TGACGAACTTCCTGACGAAATATAAGGACATACAGGGCGTCATGGCTGCAAACGACTCCATGGCGCTCGGTGTCGTCAAGGCTCTCGACGCGTCCGGCCAAGCAGGCAAGATCAAGGTTGTCGGCTTCGATAACATTCCGTCCGTCAAGCCATTGATCAAGGATGGCAAGATGCTTGCTACCGTCGAACAGTACGGCGCGGAAATGGCAGCCATGGGCATCAAGTATGGCCTTCGCGAATATGCCGGCGAAAAATTCACCGGCTGGGTCAAGACGGATGTCACACTGATCACCGCCAAGGATCTCAAGTAGCCGATACTATAGGTCTTGCGGGCAAGGATGCGTCGGCAAATGCCGGTGCATCCGTTTCGCGATCAATCTTCTTGGCAGCCCCTCAGGATGAACGGCAGCGCGAGAAAGGTCGCCATCTCCAATTCGAAGCAGAACGCGCATGAGGTGGACGTGCCAGAGACAGTCGATAACTCTATCTTGAAGCTGGAAGGAATAGGCAAGCGCTTTCCGGGTGTCGTCGCCCTGAAAGACGTCTCCATCAAGATCGGCCGCGGCAAGAGTCACATACTTCTCGGCGAAAACGGCGCCGGCAAATCGACCTTGATCAATCTGCTTGGCGGCGTCTTCAAACCGGATGACGGCCGCATCCTGTTTGACGGCCATGCCTATAGCCCGTCCTCTCCGCTGGAGGCGTTCAAGGCCGGCATCCGTGTCATCCACCAGGAACTGCACCCGCTTTCCAATCTCACCGTCGCCGAAAACCTGCTTTTCGAGCATCTGCCACGCCGATATGGCCTGGTGAATTACAAGCAAATGAATGTAAGGGCGGCGGAATTGCTCGCCGAAGTCGGGCTCAACGTAGCGCCGACGACGCTTGCGAGCAGCTTGAGCGTCGCCCAGCTTCAGCTTCTCGAGATCGCCAAGGCGCTCTCCAACGAAAGTAAGCTTCTGGTTCTCGATGAGCCGACGGCGACCCTGACCTCCAAGGAAGTGGATCGCCTCTTCGAAATTCTGAAGCGGCTCAAGGCGCGGGGCGTCACCACGCTTTACATTTCGCACAGGCTCGAGGAAATCTTCGAGGTGGGCGATGAGGTGACCATCCTGCGTGATGGACAGCACGTGATTACGCGGCCGCTTGAAGGACTTGGAATTCCGAAAATCGTTGAACTCATGGTCGGGCGCGAACTTGCGCAGCACGACGCCTTCCGCGGCGACAGCGCCATATCCGGCGAGGCGCTTGGCGTCTCCGGCCTGAAGGTTACGCGCAACAGCCCGGAGCTGTCGTTTTCCGTCGCCAAGGGAGAAATCGTCGGCATTGCCGGGCTTGTTGGCAGCGGCCGCACCGAGGCTGTTCGCGCCATATTCGGCGCCGACGCCAAGGCTGCAGGTGAAATCCGCGTGGACGGCGAGGTGATCGATATTACGTCACCGAAGGATGCGGTGGCTGCGGGACTGTGCCTGGCAACGGAAGACCGCAAGATTCAAGGGTTGATGCTCGACCTTAGCTGCGCCGAGAACACCACCATAACCGACCTTGGCAAGGTCTCTCGCAACGGCTTGATCATCCGCAAGCTGGAAGACGGCTATTCACAACGCCTGGTGCGCGAACTCAGGATCAAGACACCATCCATCCATCAGGCCGTCAGGACGTTCTCGGGTGGCAACCAGCAAAAGGTGGTCATCGCCAAATGGCTGTTTCGCGGCCCCAAAGTACTGATCTTCGATGAACCGACGCGCGGCATCGACGTTGGCGCCAAGGCGGAAATCTATGAGCTTCTTTGGAAGTTCGCCGCCGAAGAAAGGGGCGTCCTGGTGGTGTCTTCGGACCTGCCGGAGCTGATCGGCATTTGCCACCGCATCATCGTTTTCTCGGACGGCAAGATAGCCGGAGAAATACCTCGAGAACAATTTGACGAGAGCAGGATCCTCTCACTCGCTTACAAGGAGTACAGTCGTGTCCGGCAACATTGAGAAGACGACCGAAGCGAAAGAGGCCAGCGTCTGGGACAAGCTCATCCGGATCTCGATGAAGGAGGCCGGCGTCACCATCGCACTCGTCCTTATCCTGATCTTCTTCTCGCTGACGGCGCCCTATTTCGCGACGCCGGAGAATTTCCTGAAGATCTTCGTGCAGATCGCGATTAACACGGTGCTTGCCGCCGGCATGACCTTCGTCATCCTCACCGGCGGCATCGATCTTTCCGTCGGGTCGCTGCTTGCACTCTGCACGGTCATCGGCGCAACGATCATGATCGACCCGAGGTTCTCGCCGTGGCAGGCGATCGTTCTCGCATCGCTCGCCTCGATGGGTGCCGGCGCGATCCTCGGCGCCGTCAACGGATGGATTTGCGAGAAATGGAAGCTTCCCTCCTTTATCGTCACGCTCGGCATGCTCAACGTCGCAAGTGGCCTCGCCCGCGTCGTCAGCGATAATTCTACGATCACCGGCCTGCCGCAGCCCTTCGTCGACTTCGGCAATCTGATCTTCTGGGGCGTCTTTCCGTCGATCTTCCTGATCGCGATCCTTGTCGTCCTCGTCGGCTGGTTCGTGCTTCGCTACACGGTGTTTGGACGCTTCGTCTTCGCGATCGGGACGAATGAAGAGGCAGTCCGCCTGTCGGGCCATGAGCCGAAGCGATACAAAATCGCGGTCTTCACCATTTCCGGGCTGACCGCCGGCATTGCCGCCATGGTTTACCTGCTCCGCCTCAATGTCGGCAGCCCGGTCGCGGGCGTCGGTTATGAACTGAACGCCATCGCGGCCGTCATCATCGGTGGCACCAGTCTTTCGGGCGGCAAGGGATCGATCATCGGAACGCTGGTTGGCGCGTGCATTCTGCAAGTGCTGTCCACCGGGCTGCAACTGCTTGGCGCCGACGATAACATCAAGCCGATCGTCATCGGCGCCGTCATCGTGCTTGCCGTCATTCTCGACAGCTATCGCGGCCGGTTGATGCGGATATTGGAGAGCCGCTGACGCGGCAGCCACAACGACAGAGCCGCACCAACGGCGAGCAGCAGGACGTTGCAACCGAGAGCGACGGCAAAGGCATCGGAATAGGACCGCAACTCCTGCCCGGCGCCGAGCACGCTGAAGAAGATGCCGCCGATGATCGCAACGCCGAGGGCGGCACCGATCTGGAAGGTCGATATGACGATGCCGGACGCCAGTCCGGCATGGTGCTCGTCAATGCCACCGATCACCGCCTTGATGACCGATGGCATTACGATGCCGAAACCAATGCCCGCAATTGCGAGCCCCATCCCGATCGGAGCAGCAAGCGGGCCTTGGACAGCCAGGATGACGCATCCAAAGCCGATCACCTGTATGATGAAGCCCAGTGTCAGGGCACGAGGTCCGATCCGGCGCATTATGGCGGCCGCCGCAAACGACGCGGCGAAATAGCCAAGACCAAAGGGCAGTGTTCGCAATCCCGCCTGAAGCGGCGTCAGGTTCAAACCGCCCTGCAGATAGATGGAAAAAGTCAGGTAGAAGGCCGAGAGCATGTAATAAACCAGAGCCATGGCAATGCCAATCGCAAAGCCGCTTTCCCGGAATAGCGAGAGATCGACGAGTGGGGCGCCGCCACGTTTCATCAGCCGCCATTCGAAGACGACGAAGGCGACGAGCATCAAGGGAAACGCAAGGAGCATGCCAAGGATCGCCGGCGGCCAGCCGCTATCGCGTCCCTCGACGAGCGGATAGACGAGAAGGCCAAGCGTTGCGGAGAGCAATACGACACCGCCGAGATCGAGCCTTTGCGCGTGTTCGGCACGCGAGTCACCCAAGAACAACAGGCCGCCGACGAAGGCTATGACCCCGATCGGAATATTGATCAGGAAGATCGCCTGCCAGGTGAAACCCAGAGGATGGGACGAGACCAGCACGCCGCCAAGGATCTGGCCAACGATATTGGCAAGCCCGAAGGTGGCGCCGTAAAGGCCCAGGGCCTTTCCTTGCTCGGAGGGTGGAAACAGCACCCGAATGGAGGCGAGCACCTGCGGCGCCATCGCGGTCGCGGTCAGCCCCTGGAGGATCCGTCCGGCAATGAGCGCGCCGGCCGACCAGGCAAAGCCGCAGAGGATCGACGCAAGCGTGAAGCCCGCGACACCGATCATGAACATGCGCTTGCGCCCAAGCCAGTCGCCCAGCCTGCCACCGGTTATAAGAAAGATGGCATAGGTTGCGGCATAGGCCGAAATGACGAACTGCAATTCGCTCGGCGTTGCCCCAAGGCCCTGACGAATAGCGGGCAGTGCCAGATTGACGACGTTGAAATCCAGGATCGGCAGGAAGGCGCCCGTCAGGAGGACAGGCAGAGCAAGCCAGCGGCGCGGATCGCCACCCGTTTCCATATTGTTTTGGCTCATGTGAATGCGTCTATCGATATTCATGAACAGCTCCCGCCACCACCGGTCAAACGGCGACGGCTTCATATGGATCTGGTGAGAATGGACGGTGCTCCCTCAAAGTGAGGGATGTCGTCGATGCCAGTCCGTCACCTGCTGATAGGCATCGCCGGCCCGCACCAGCAAAGCCTCGTCCAGATGCCGGCCGACCAGCTGGAAGGAGAGAGGCAAGCCTTTTGCGGTAAACCCACCCGGAAGGGTGATGGTCGGACTGCCCGACATGTTGAACGGGGATACGAAACGCAGGAAGGCCGTCAGCTCGTTCGGCATGGTGAACAGTTCCGCCTCCTGCGCCACCGTGAAATCGGCAAGCGGCTGTGTCGGAATCAGCAGAAGATCGACATCGGCAAACAGGGTCGCCAAGGCGCCAGAGAAAGCCAGGCGCGCATGATGGGCCATCATCAACTGAGCGCTGGTGATGGTGCGGCCATATTCGATCAGGCCCGCAATCGTGCCGCTTGCAGCCGGTCCGTAATCCGCGGATCGAGCGGGATATGTCGCAGCATGCGCAAGCGCCGCCTCGACACCGCAATAAGACCCCCAGGCTTCGTTTACGGCGCGGTGATCGGGCAACCTGACGGGCACGATCGTTGCGCCTAGCTCTTCAAACACCTCCGCCGCCTGCTGTAATGCCCTGACAATTTCATTGTCCACATTCGTTTCGTTATAGGCATGATCGATGCCAATGCGCAGGCCGCGCACTCCCCTTTCAAGACTTGCAAGATAGTCTGGAACCGGCGCGGCCAGCGAGGTCGGATCGTCCGGATCGAGACCGGCAATCGCACCAAGCACGACGCCTGCGTCAGCGGCCGAGCGCGTCATCGGACCGACGTGATCGAGACTGTCGGCTAGCGGGAAGACACCATGTCGGCTGACCCGACCCCAGCTTGGCTTCAATCCGGTCACGCCATTGGCAGAGGACGGAAAGCGGATCGAGCCGCCCGTATCGCTGCCGAGCGTTGCAAAACAAAGGCCGGCCGCCGTTGCGACCCCCGATCCGCTAGAGGAGGCGCCGGCGTAGTAATCGCCATTCCATGGATTTCGCGGCGGGATAATCGTCGGATGATGCTTGGCAAAGACGCCTTCGGTCAGTTGTAGCTTTCCAAGGAGAACAGCGCCTGCCTCGGCCAGACGCTTGACCACAGTCGCGTCGGTCTCTGGCTTGCGGCCCGCATGAATTGGCATACCGGCGGCTGTCACGATACCTTCCGTGTCATAAATATCCTTCAAGGCGATCGGAATGCCGTGAAGCGGGCCACGATGTCTCCCGCGCGCAATCTCGGCCTCAGCCCGGCGCGCTTGCGCGAGAGCAAGTTCCGGTGTCACCGTCGCATAGGCATGCAGCGCTGGATCGAGCGTGGCAATCCGATCCAGCAGGGCGTTAGTGAGTTCCAGCGGCGAGACGACGCGCCGCCTGATTGCGTCGGCGGTCTCTGTCAGGGTTGCGTAGTGCCAGTTTGTCATAGTTTGAAATCCGTTACGGCTCAGGAACTGTGTTACGAGCACCCTCAACGTAAACGTGACTTTGAGATAACGAAATCCAATGTATGGATATATCAGTGATAACAAATGAGTATGTGCACCATGAAAGTACTCGATGTGGACGTCGTTCAGGCATTCGTGCTGGTCGCGGATTTTCAAAGCTTCACGCGCGCGGCTGAGGCCCTCGATACGTCCCAGGCCGCAATCAGCATGAAACTGAAGCGCCTGGAGGAGCGGCTTGGCGAAAAGCTGATCGAGAGGACGCCGCGGCTGGTGCGGCTTTCCGCGCGCGGCGCTGCCTTTCTTGAAGTGGCGCGCGAATTCCTGGCGGCACATGAACGCGCGATCGCCGGGCTCATTACGCCATCTCGTCGATTCACCCTCGGCGTTGCCGACCAGGTGGCCGGTCCGGAATTGCCCGTGCTGCTGGCCCGGCTGCACGCCCATGATCCGGCTCTGCTGATCGAAGTGCAGATCGAGGCGTCGAGAAGTCTGCTCGATGCTTTCGATCGCGGCGCGCTGGATGCGGCAATCGTTCGACGGGAGGATGATCGCCGCGATGGGGAAGTGCTGTCGAAGGAGCGTTTCGGCTGGTTTGCCGCGCCGGGCTTCGAGCATAGGCAAGGCGAGCCCTTGCGGCTCGCCTCCCTTGCCGCCTCATGCGGTGTGCGCAACAATGCCACCCGCGCCCTGGACGCGGCCGGCATTGGCTGGGTGGAGGTCTTCCTCGGCGGCGGCACCACAGCGGTCGCCGCTGCGGTCATGGCCGGCCTTGCGGTCGGAGCGCTGGCGCACCGCGTTGCCCCCGTTGGGCTGACGGAAGTTGGCGAGAAGCTTGGCCTGCCGCCTCTGCCGGCATCCGAGGTCGTCCTTCACACCTCCCTGTCCGATGGCCGCTCGCGCGGTGCCTTGCGGACGCTTGCCGCCGCCTTCCGCGAACATCGGACGTCGGCTTCCTAAACCGGGTCATATGGTCGGCCTTGATCCATACTCCCGCCCAACGCTTTCATGCCCGAGCGGTCAGTGCCGCTGCGGCCTTCTCCGCGATCATGATGACCGGTGAGTTCGTATTACCGGAAACGATGGTCGGCATGATCGAAGCATCGACCACGCGCAATCCACCGATGCCGTGCACGCGCAGTTTCGAATCGACGACAGAGGATGGATCGCCCCCCATCTTGCAGGTGCCAACCGGGTGGAAGATCGTCGTTGCAATGTCGCCGGCGCGACGGATGAGTTCCTCGTCGCTTTCAAACTCGCGCCCCGGCAGGATTTCCCGAGGGGTGTACTTGCGGATCGTATCGGTGTCCATGAGGCGGCGGGCATGACGAATGGATCTCGTCGCCAGCAACTGGTCCGCGATGGTGGAAAGATAGTTGGGGCGGATTTCCGGCGGCAAGGAAGCGATGCGCGACTGGATATGCACGCTACCCCTACTTTCCGGTCGGAGATTGCAGACCGAGACTGTCACCGCGGGAAAGCGATGCAGTGGCTCCCCAAGCCGATCGGTGCTGAGCGGCTGGATGTGATATTCCAGATCGGCAGTGGCAATGGATGGATCGCTTTTCGCAAAAATGCCCAATTGGCTTGGCGCCATCGAAAGCGGGCCGGATCGAAAGAGTGCATATTGCATGGCCATGCCGGCGCGACTGGAAAGGCTGTGGTAAAGCTGATTGAGCGTGCGAGCACCATCGATCCTGAAGACCGTTCGGATCTGCAGATGATCCTGCAGATTCTCGCCGACGCCGGCCAGGGCATGGCGAACGGGAATATCCAGTCCGGTCAGCACATCCGGGCGGCCGATACCCGACAGTTCGAGGATTTTCGGTGAATTGATCGCGCCGGACGACAGGATGACTTCGCGCACCGCCCGCGCGGCGAAAACCTGCCCGGCGCGACGAAACCGCACGCCGGTGGCGACCTTGCCGTCGAATGCCACCGACTCGACTTCGGCGCCCGACACGATCCGCAAGTTGCCACGCTTCATCGCCGGGCGCAGGAACGCCTTGGCCGTGTTCCAGCGGACGCCGCCGCGCTGGTTCACCTCGAAGTAACCGGAGCCCTCGTTGTCCCCGTCATTGAAATCATCCCGTTTCGGAATGCCGAGTTCTTCGGCGGCCTCGCGAAATGCGTCAAGGATCGGCCAGGAGAGGCGCTGGCGCTCCACCCGCCATTCTCCCCCAGCCCCGTGCATGGCGGATTTGCCCCGGTAATTGTCCTCCGACTTCAGGAAATAGGGAAGCACATCGTCCCATCCCCAGCCATCGTTGCCGGCCTGGCGCCAGGCGTCGTAGTCGGCCGCCTGGCCGCGCATATAGATCATGCCATTGATGGAAGAGCAGCCACCCAGCACCTTCCCGCGCGGATAGGGCAGCGAGCGGCCGTTCAACCCCCTTTCCGCGGCCGTCTTCATCATCCAGTCGGTGCGCGGATTGCCCATGCAATAGAGATAGCCGATCGGAATATGGATCCAATGATACCGGTCCGTGCCGCCAGCCTCGAGCAAGAGAACACGGGTCTTCGGATCAGCCGAAAGCCGATTTGCCAGAACGCAGCCCGCGGAGCCCGCACCGACAATGATGAAATCATAGGCGCCGTCATCTATCGGAGTCTCGTCAGAGGTCTTGTTCACGTCACAACTCCGCTTGCCGCCTCGGCCGAAGCGCTTAGACGCCGCCAAAGCGGTGTCATGGCCTCTGTCATGTCCCTATAGAGCGCGTAACGTCTGTCGTAATGCACCGCTAACGCTTCATTAGGTTCGTAGTGACGATCGATGCGCACCATCGCATCGGCGCCCTCAGTAAAATCAGCAAAGAGGCCGACACCTGTTCCCGCCGCAATCGCCGCGCCCAATGCGCCCGTTTCCTGCGAAACAGCCACCGAGACGGGTACGCCGAGAACATCCGCAAAGATCTGCGGCCAGAGCCGGCTGCGCGAACCGCCACCCGACAGAACAGCTTTGTCAAAGATTGCACCCGCCTTGCGGATCGTTTCGACATGCTGGCGATGACCGAAGGCGACACCTTCAAGCAGGGCGCGGATCAGATGCCCCTTCGTATGCCAGCCGGCAATGCCATAAAAGCCGGCACGAGCATGGCCATCCTGCTGCGCGCCATAGAGGTAGGGATGATAGAGCGGGTCGTCCGCCGCAGGGTCGATTGCCGCCGCCAGAGCGCAGCATGCGTCGAAGGGAGACCCGTCCGCCGTACGGCCGCCCTCGAAAAATTCCCGCACAAGCCATTCGAGATTGGCCGCGGACGTGGCGCTGTTCTCCATCGCCATGTATCGCTTGCGGTCGAAGGTCGAGGACATGAAAACCGGTCCATCGAGATCGGGGCCGTCGACGATCACCTGGTTGATGCTCCATGTGCCGGCGATGATCGAAGCGCTTCCGGTGCGCGTCACGCCGGAGCCAAGTGCGGAAGCAACCACGTCGAAGAGACCTCCGACCACCGGAGTGCCGGCCGCAAGCCCGGTTTCCTGCGCAACCTCCTCCGTCACCGCGCCGGCAATGTCGGCACTCTCGATGAGCGGCGGCAAGAGATCCATGCAATCACTCAACCCGTAGGCCTCCATCAGAGCTCTGTCGTAACGGCGATTGGCAAGATCGAGCAGACCGGCGCCGGACATGTCGGAAACGTCGCTGACGCGCCTGTCCGTCAGGCGATTGACGATAAAATCCTTGGAGAAAAATATCGTGCCGATCCGGTTGAAAATGTCAGGCTGATGGCGTTTCAGCCATGCAAGCAAAGTAGGCGTCTGGGAGGGCCAGGGACGCTGGCGGGCAATTGGATAGGTTCTCTCGCCCACCTCTTCGGTCGACCATTGCTCGACCATGGCCGTTGCTCTCGTATCCAGGGATTGAATCCCAAGCAGCGGCTCACCGTTCCGGTCAAGCGCGTAGAGGCCGTTGCCGTGACCGGCGCAGCCGATCGCGGCAATATCGTCCGCGGCAACACCCGCCTCATCGAGGCAGGCACGGATGACGCGCCGGGCATTGGCCCAGAGTTCGCCAAGGTCGCGCTCGACATGGCCCGGATACGGCATGCGACTATGCCCCTCTTCTCCGGCCCGCGCCAGTTCCCGCCCCGTCTTGTCGAAGATCACCGCCTTGATGACGGTGTTACCGGCATCGAGCCCCAACAAATACTCTCCCATTCAGAACCCCTCCCAAGGTCCATGTCTTGCCATCCTGCAAGCGCCGCCCAGGGGCGGCTACCGGCGCTATCCCCGACGATAGAGCTCGAAGGCTTCTTCGCCGCCGGCATCCTCATGTACTATCGCCATCAGGCCGTGCACAACGGAGCTGGGATTTGAATGCTGGTAGATGTTGCGCCCATAGACCATGCCCATTGCACCCTGGCGCATCAAGGCGGCCGATTTGTCGAATACGGCGCGAAGGTCCTCCTTGCCGCCGCCGCGCACCAGAACCGGGCAGCGCGCCGCCTCGACCACACGATGAAAATCCTCCGGGTTGGTCGTGGGATCGGCCTTGACGATATCGGCACCCATTTCACGGGCCAACCGCGTCAACGTAACGATCTTGCCGGCATCGCCATCGACCATGTAGCCGCCGCGCTCTGTTACCGGCTGCATCACGAGCGGCTCGATCATCAGCGGCATGCCGTATTTCTCGCAATCGGCGCGCACGCGGGCGATGTTCTGCACACACTGGCGGAACAGATCAGGCTCATCCGGCAGCATGAAGAGGTTGACGACCACGCAGGCCGCATCCATTTGCAAGGCGCCGATCAGCGGCTCAGCATCATTCTGCAGCACGGCCCACATGTCGCGGTGGCGGATGCGATTATAGGGATTGCCCATGTCGATACGCATGACAAGGGCCGGCTTATCCTTGCCCGGAACCTCCTGCAACAGGTCGGCCTGACCATAGTTCATCTGGATGGCATCGGGCCTGGCATCGATCAGTGCCTTCACGACGCCTGGCATGTCCTCCAAACCATCGAGGAAGGACGGCTCGTTGCAGACGCCGTGATCGATCGCCACATCCAGGCAACGGCCGTTGCCGAACAGCCGGTTCATCCGGACTTTGCGGTTGTCTCGCATGGTTTACTCCTTTGTTCGTTTCTTGCAGCAAGGGTTTGTTCCGTAACGCCGTGGCGCTCCCGCATAAGAGCGAGAAAGCGGGTGCGTTCTTCGAGCCTGTCTCGCGTCGTCCAGGCCTTTTCGGCGGCAAGCAGGTCGAGGACAGCCTCGGTCATGACGAGCGACAGCTCGCCAGTCACGGCCAATGTCGTGCGTCGCAGCAACAGATCGTCGAGATGCTCGACCGCCTCCGTACGGACAAGATGGAGGAGCTCGCGCGCGCTGTAGCCGTCATGGGGCAGGCGATGATCCGGCTCCGCCGCGACGAAGCGGGCAATCTCTTCGGCATCCGTGCCATAACGTTCGAAAAGGATCGCCACACGCCCGAGCGGGACGCCTGTCACTGCCGAGACCTCCCGAATCCAGCCGTTGCGGTCCTTCGGAAAGGCCCGTCCGCCGCCGAACGTACGATCGGCCGTATCCACAAGGCGCGGTCGACCCAGCCGACCAAGCGCCATATCGGCAGCAAGCTCGCCAAAGGAGCGGAAGGTGGTCCACTTGCCGCCGATCATGCAGAGAACCGGCGGCCCGCCATCTTCTCCGTCGAGCACTGTGCAGAAATGATCGCGCGGAATACGGCCGGTGAAGCTGTCCTTGCTGGCCGGCAGCGGGCGCACGCCGGCAAACTGGAAGACGATATCCTCCAGACGGAGGCGAACACCCGGCAGCACGAAGGCAAGGGACTGCAGAATGTAGTCTCGCTCATCCGCCTCGCAACGCACCATGTCAGGATCGTCGACGCGGATATCCGTCGATCCCACAAGCACCTTGCCGAGATAGGGAAAGAGGATGCAGATGCGCCCGTCTTCGTTCTCGTAGTAGATCATATGCCCGTCGAGCATGTCGTGCAGCGCCGGACTGTCGACGATCAGATGCGAGCCTTTGGTGCCCCCCATCAGCCGTGCCGGTCGCGCATCTTCTGAGAAGAGTTTGCCGTTGGTGATATCGATCCAGCCGCCGGTCGCATTGATGACTAGCTTCGGCCTGATGGCGAAGCTCTCGCCGGAAATCTCGTCCTTGCATGCAAAGCAGCCAGGCGCCGTCTGCTCGATCGTCGCATAGTTCAATGCTTTCGCATGCGGGCCGGCGGAAAGTCCGTCACGCAGCAGCTCGATGCCGATGCGTTCGGGATGACTTACCCAGGCATCATAGTAGGTCGCGGAATTGCGGATCAACGGATTGAGTGCCGGCCATTTCCGCAGCGTCTCCTTGCGGCTGCGGAATTGATGGCCTGGCATCTGCATCCGCTTGCGCGTCAGGAAATCGTAAATGCCGAGACCGGCCTTGATGGCGATGGCGCCGCGCCGGCTCGGACGGCGGGTGAGGCCGAGAAACCGGATGACGCCATTGGCAAGGCCTGAGAAAATGTCGAAGATCGGCACCATCGTCGGCAATGGTGCAACGTAGTGGGGCGCGTTGCGCAACAGCCTGTCGCGCTCCACCAGCGATTCACGCACAAGGCTGAACTCGCCATTTTCGAGATAGCGCAATCCACCATGAACCATGCGCGAAGGAGCCGCGCTCGCGCCGGAACAAAAGTCGCTCTTCTCGACAAGCAGGACATCGACGCCCTGCAACGCCAGCTCGCGGAAGACGCTAAGGCCGTTGATGCCGCCACCGACGACGCACACCTCCACCATCGGGCTTCGGCGAAGCCCGTCCAATATATCTTTGCGGTTCATGATGGTTGTCCGTTACCCGTCCATGTTGACCAGTTTCGCCGCTATGGCGGCGTCTATGGCCGCAAGCTCTTCCGCCCCGAGCCGGAGCGTGCCTGCCCGCGCATTGTCGAGTGCCTGCGCCGGGTTGCGCGCGCCGCAGAGCGCGAAGGTCACGCCCGGCTGCGCCAAAGTCCAGGCAATGACCGTTTGCGCCACGCTCGCTGAATGTTGTTCGGCGAGCGGCCGGAGCGCTTCCGCAAAAGCCAGCACTTTGCGGCGGTTATCGACGGAGAAGCGCGGATTGCCCTTGCGCTGATCGTCACCCGAAAACACACGCGCCGGACCGACCGTACCCGACAACAGGCCAAGCGCCAGGGAGGAATAGCTGAGCGTCGACACACCGTTTTCAATTGTGAGGGGCAACAAGGCATCCTCGATTTCGCGATCGATCATGCTGAACCGTTCCTGGATCGCATCGAGCGCGCCGGCGCGAACATACTGATCGAGGTCGGACCGGCTGACATTGCTTGCACCGATCGCACGGATTTTCCCTGCCCGTTTGAGATCCTCAAGGGCTCTTATCGTCTCCTCGATCGGTGTCGTCGCGTCCTGCCAATGGGTGATATAGAGATCGATGTAATCGGTGCCGAGCCGCCTGAGGCTTTCCTCGACCTCATGGATGATCGAATCCCGGCCGAGATAGCGATGGACGGGTTTGCCGTCCTGATCGAAGAAATGGCTCCCCTTGCGGGTATGCCAGACAAGGCCGCATTTCGTGGCGATCACGGTCTGGTCGCGCCGACCCTTGATGGCCTTGCCGACGATCTCTTCCGATCGGCCGAGACCATAGGCGGGCGCAGTGTCGATGAGCGTGACGCCGGCATCGAGCGAGGCCTGGATGGCGGCGATGGATTCCGCCTCGTCCGTTCCACCCCACATCCAGCCGCCGACCGCCCATGTTCCCAGCCCGACGGCCGAAGCCTTGACACCGGAACGTCCGATGTCACGGACCAACTGTTCGCCGCTCATGCGGAAACTCCTTCCTCGGATGCCATTTCAAGGATGCGCGCACCGGTCGCCTCGTCGGTGACGAGCGTATCGATATGATTGCCGCGCATGACGCTCAGGATCGGGCCTGCCTTGTTTGGCCCGCTCGCCACGCCGATCTTCATCGGGATCGAGGCAAACTCCGGCAGCGTCAACGATACCAGCGAACGATTGAGGCTGTAATCGCAGATCCGGCCCCGGTCATCGAGCAGGTGGGCCAGCAATTCGCAGCTCGCGCCGGACCGCTCGATCGCCAAACGGTCTGTGCTGGAGGACGGGTGCAGGTCGTAATAGCTTGAATCGTCCGTCAGGATGGAACCGATGCCGACGACCGCCACCTTGGCTTCACGCGCCCGTTTGAAGACATCGGCGACGGAGCGCATGTTGATCAGCATCGCCCTTTGCTCGGCATCGTCGGCAAAGAGCGGCGCGTGGATCTGATAGGAATGTCCGCCAAGCCGGTCGGCCATCAGCGTCGAAACATGATTGACATCGGTGTAGTGCTTGCCTTGGACGCAGCCCGTCGCCGGAATGACTTCGACGTCGAAACGACGCGGCGCCTGCAGCCCTGCAACGACGGCGCTGACACCCTTGCCGCCCGTGATGCAGATCGTGTCGCCATCGGCGATCTCTTCCAGCAGCAAGCGCGCGGCCGCTTCGCCGACGGCAAGCAGCGCGGTCTGCGGATTGTCCGAGACGGTCGGCACCACGACTGCGCGGCTGATGCCGCCGAGAGCCAGGAGCCGTTCTTCCATATCGACGAGCGGTTCGACCGGGGACTTGATCTTGATTTCGACGAGACCAAGCTGGCGGCCCCGCTTGATGAGACGGTTGACGGTGGCGTGCGATATGCCGAGCTGATCGGCGATCTGCGCCTGGGTGAGCCCTTCCAGGAAGTGCAAGACCAGTGCCTGGTGCATTTGGCGCGCTATGACGATTTCTTCGCGCGGCGCGGTGGTTGTCTTGGGCTTCAATTTGGCGATCGGCATGTCAGGCGGCCTTCCGTTTGTGCAGAAGATGGTCGATGGAAACGGCGGTGAGCAGAATGCACCCCTTGATCATGTCCTGCCAATAGACCGAGACGTTCAGCAGGATCAGCGAACTTGTGACCACCGAGAGAAGCGCAATTCCGAGAATGGCGCCGAGGATCGTCCCCGAGCCGCCGCTGAGCGATGCCCCGCCGATGACGGCCGCCGCGATGATATTGAGCTCCATGCCGACGCCGAAGGTCGGTGTCGCGGCACCGAAGCGCGACATGTAGATGACCCCTGCCGTACCGGCGAGCGTGGAGCAGAGCACGGTCACCCAGAACTTGACGTGGCTGGTCTTGATCCCGGAGTAAAGCGCAGCTTTCTCGTTGCTTCCCGTATAAAAGACTTTGCGAAAGGCGGTCGCCCGACGCAGCAGGAAGTCGAATATGACGACGACCGCAACGAAGATCAGGATGACATAGGGAACCCCGTAAAAAGTCCCCTGCCCCACCGCCTTGAAGCTCGGCGGCAAGGTAAAGAGCGACAAGGGTGTTCCCTTGGTGATGATGAGGCAGATGCCGCGCACGATCACCATGGCAGCAAGCGATGTAATGAAGTGGCTAAGGCCGACCACCGTCACGAAAAATCCCATGATCCCACCGATCGCGCTGCTTGCCAGGATGCCGATCAGCGACGCGGTCCATGGATCGAGCCCCGCCAGAAAGAGCGAGCCGGACAGTACCATCGCGAAGCAGACCACGGACCCGACCGCAAGATCGATGCCTCCCACGATCAGCAGGATCGTCATGCCGACGACCACGATTCCTTCGACCGAAAAGCTCATGAGCATCGCGCGGAAATTACCGAACGTCAGGAAATGCGGCGAAGCGAAGCTCATGATCACGCTGAGCGCGAGAATGATCGCGATCAGCCCGGCCTCGCGCATCGTGCCGATGCGTTTGAAGGACGATGTTTTCGGCGCATTTGTCGCTATCGTGTCGGTTGCCATATCCCTCTCTCCCACTTTTTCCTCACGCGGCATGGTTCGTGGCCCTTGCGGCGCCTATTCCCGAAGCCAGGCGGATCACAGCCTCCTCCGTCATCTCGTCGGCATCGAGCTCACCCGCGATGCGCCCCTCGCGGACAACGAGCACGCGATCGGAAAGCCCGAGCAATTCCGGCATTTCAGAGGATATGACGACGATACCGATACCGGAGCGCGCAAGCTCGCGCAGAAGCCTGTGAATTTCCGCCTTCGCACCGACATCGATCCCGCGTGTCGGCTCATCCATCACGATGACCCTGGGCGTGACCGCCAGCTGCTTGGCGATCGCCACCTTCTGCTGGTTACCGCCGGAAAGCGATTTGACCGGAGCGTCGACACCGCTCATGCGCACCGACAGCCGCCTTGCGAGATCTTCCGCGCGCGCCGCCTCGACGCGACCCTTGAGCAGTCCGGCGGAATTGGACAGCGATTTCAAATCCAGAACGGAGATATTCTGCGCGATCGACATGTCGAGAAACACGCCCGAGCCCTTGCGATCCTCCGAAAGATAGACAATGCCCGCCTTCACCGCATCGGAATAGGATTTGATCTTCTCCATCCTGCCGTGCAGTCGGATCGTACCCGCGATACGGGGCCGCAGTCCGCAAATGCCCTCGGCGATTTCCGTGCGGCCGGAGCCGATCAGACCGCCTATGCCGAGGATTTCGCCCTGGCGCAGCGAGAAGCTGACATCATGGAAGCGTTCGCCGTCGCCCATATCCCGAACATCAAGGATCGTCTCGCCGGATGCCTCGCCTGGCTGCAGCTTTTCGGGATAGAGCTGGGTAATCTCGCGCCCCACCATCCGCCGCACCACGTCGTCGGGCGTGATATCGGCAACGCGTTCGGTGCACACGTAACGACCGTCGCGCAAGACAGTCACACGGTCGCAAAGGCTGAATATCTCCGCCATGCGATGGCTGATATAGATGATCGAGATACCATTCGCCTTCAGGTCGCGAATGATCGAAAAGAGTTGCTGCGCTTCGGTTTCCGTCAGCGCCGCCGTCGGCTCGTCGAGGATCAACACGCGGCAGTCAAGCGTCAGCGCCTTGGCAATTTCCACAAGCTGCTGGCTGGAGATCGACAGATCCGCCACCTTGCGGCGCACATCGATTGCGGCAAGCCGGTTCATCACGGCCTGCGCGTCGCGCTCCAGTGCCCGGTAATTCATGAAGGGCGCACGGCGGCGATTGGTGGCGGCCATGAACATGTTTTCCGCCACCGTCGCATCCGGACAAAGCGCGATTTCCTGATGCACCAGCCCGATGCCGAGCATCTGGGCCACGGCAGGAGACGTGATGCGCACGGGGCTGCCGTCAACGCGGATCTCACCTTCGGTCGGCTGCACCACGCCGGCAATGACATTCATCAGCGTCGACTTGCCGGCGCCGTTCTCGCCGCAAATCGCATGAACCTCGCCCCGCTCGAGCGTGAAGCTGACGTCCGACAACGCCAGTACCGTCCCGAAATGCTTGGTCACGCCCTGTATGGTGAGTATCGGCTGCGCCACGTCATTCCTCCCTACCCCAAAGGTCATCCGCGCCTGGACGGCGCGGATGACGCCTATGTGGAGCCTATTCCTCGATGCCCTTTGTGCCGCGACGCTTCAGGTACTTGTCCCAATAGAAGTCTTCGGCATTGTCCGCCGTGACGATGGAAAGCCCATTGTCGACCACAGGAATGCTCATCGGGTTGAAGCCGGAACGCTTGGCGTCATTCATCGGATCGATCAGTTCCGGATGCTTGGCAAGCCAGAGCAGGACGAAGCCCATGTAGCCCTGCATGCCCTGGTTTGGGTTGATCGAGCCAAAGACTTCGCCGGCCTTGATCATGTCGAGAATATTGGCGTTGACGTCGGCGCACATGACGAGAACCTTGCCGCCGCTCTCCTTGCTGGCCTGGGCCGCACCGATGGCGGAATTCGCTTCCGGCATGAAGACGGCGCCGAGATTGGGATGAGCCTGGATGAGGCTGAGCAGGCCCTGATAGGCCTTGGTCGGATCCTGGTTCGATGCGGCGCGACCGACAAGCTTCATGTCGGGCCATTTCTCCGTCATACGCCCGATGAAGGCGGCGATGCGCTTGTCGTGATTGTCCTGACCGGGATTTTCCAGAACCGCATATTCGCCCTTGCCGCCCATCTTCTTGGCGATCGCATCGGCCGCGTAGATGCCTTCGCGGGTGTTGTCCGAGGTGATGAAGGAAACCCGCTTCGAGAGTGGGGAATCGGCGGCGAATGTGACGACGGCCGTACCCTGATCGATCGCGCGGTTGATCGGTTCGATGAACGGATCCGAGTTCATCGGATGGACCAGAATACCGGCGGGATTCTGCGCAAGCGCCTGGTCGAAGGTGGCTATCTGCTTGTTCACGTCATATTCCGGCGTACCGGTGTATTCGGTTTCGCAGCCGAACTGCTGCCCGGCCTGCTTGAACATTTCATAGACGGGAAACCAGTATTCGACGCCGGAGACCATGACGTTCATGACATATTTTTCGCCAGGCTTGCAGCGAAACGGATTATTCGTTTCCGCGGCCGCCGTGCCGGCAAAAAGCGTTGCTGCAAGGACCGCAATCGCGGTCGTGCCAAGAAAATTGCGCAAGCGTCCTCCTCGAGGCCGAAGCCCCTCCCAAAAGTGCGAAGCGTCCCAAGACGCTGTTTATTCTTGTGAAATCAGGCCTCCTCCTCGAAACCTGATGAGAACAGCTAACCACAATGAAATGTGGTGTCAATATAATTCATTCAATGAAATATATTTCATTGTTTCCACGAGCCGTCTTGGATCGCCCTCGATCTGATGCCGTATTGAGGCAATACTACCGTCCATGACGCGATCTTGCGAAGGCGTCCGACGGCAGTCTCCCCAAATTGGTCTTTGCGGTCAGGTCTGTTGCAGCTTCCACGTCCGGATTTCGAACGGCATGATGTCGGCGCCCCCGGCGCGCTCCATCGGCTCTTCGAGGATGTTCAGCGGGCCGGATGCCCGCCATCCCGACGACAGGGTCAACGACAAGCGGCCACGCCGACCGGCTGGTTCGTAGAGCCGCAGGACAAGACCCTCGCCTTGCTCGGCTACCTTCAAGCCGGAGAGCGCGACCGATATGCCTTCGACACCGAGCGGAGAGAATGTGCCTGCCGCGAGGCCGCTTGCCTCCGTGCTGACCAGCGGCTGGTTGAGATCGATCGCCTCCGACAGAACACCACCTTCGTGCCAGGCGCCCTCATGCGGCATCAGCGCATAGGCGAAGCTCTGCTGGCCTTCGTCGGCCAGCGGATCGGGATAGATCGGCGAACGTACCAGGCTCATGCCGATGACATTGCCTCGGGCGCTGTGTCCGTATTTGGCGTTGTTGAGCAAGGCAACGCCGAAGCCAGGTTCGCTTAGATCGACGAAGCGGTGCGCCGCCGCCTCAAACATTGCTTGTTCCCAGGAGGTGTTGGTGTGTGTCTGCCGCTCGACGACGCCGAAGGCGCATTCGAAGGTCGCGGTGCGCGACCGCACGGCAACCGGGTTCAGCGTCCTGAGCAGGGTGCGCCGGTCGTGCCAATCGAGCGTCGTCTCGATATCGAGCCTGCGGGCGTTGGCGTTCAGAACATAAGTCTGCGTGACGGTCGAGTTGCGATATCGATTGACAACACGGATCGCGGCGCGGTGGGGACCGTCCTCAACCAGGGTGATACTCTCCGGCTGATCGAGGCAAATGCCTTTCTCGGCATAATCGGCATCGACATCCCAGGCATCCCAATTTCGCGGCTTATCAGCGGGATAGACCCAGAGCTGATTGGCAGCTCCCTCGATCGCCTCGCGCCCGGTCGCCTTGTGAACAAGGCTCGACACGGCGCCATCCTTGCCGATAACGACAGACAGATGCTCATTTTCGAGGTGATGGCTGTCGGCTTTCAGCGCGCCGGTCGGTCTGATCGTCTTGCGGTCGAAGACCGCGACGGAAAGCGGTGCGACGGAATCGGCGGATGCCAGGACGGTTCCATCGGCAAGTGTTACGGTGAGTGGCCGTGGCGACAGCGACGGGTTGACGACAACAAGCGCATTCGTGACGTCGCCCGCTGGAATATGGGCCAGCAATGCCTCGAGCGCCTTTGCTTGCTCGGCCCTGGCATTGCCGATGACACCATCAAGCTCCCGCTCGGCATCGACATAGACCTCGCGAATGCTCGATCCCGGCAGGATATCGTGAAACTCGTTCTTCAGGACGACGCGCCAATCCGCCTCGAGGCTTTCAGGTTTGGCAGCACCCAGCATATGGGCAAGCGAAGCCAGCGTCTCAGTCGTTATCAGCGCCCGTTCGGCCTGACGGTGCTTGCGCTTGACGCCGCTTTGCGTCGTCAGCGTGGCGCGGTGCAATTCGAGGTAAATCTCGCCATCCCAGACCGGCAACTCCCTTTCCGCGGCAGTGCGATGCGCCTTTTCATAATAGCCCTTCACAGTGCCCCAGCGCGCCCTCGGGATTGCCGGGAAGTCCCGCAGTTGCACTTCACGCTCGACCATTTCCGGCGTGACGCCGCCGCCGCCGTCGCCGTAACCGACGGCCAGCAGCGAGGTATCGTGCCGCGCCTTGCCGCGGAAATTCTTCCATGTCGGTACGAAGCAATCCGGCTGCACGAAACCATTATAGCCGTGCATGGGATTATCGAAGGTATGGGTCAGCACCTTGCTGCCATCGAGACCCTTCCACCAGAATAGGTCGGACGGGATATGATTGGTCTCGCTCCAGTTTACCTTGATCGTGAAGAAGCTGTCGATACCGCCGAGTTTGAGAATCTGCGGAAGCGCGCCAGAAAAGCCGAAACAATCCGGCAGCCAGCAGACGCTATGGCGCAGGCCGAAATGCTTTTCGAAATAGCGCTGACCATAAAGCACCTGACGGGCGAGGCTCTCTCCCGTGGGCATGTTGGTATCAGGCTCGACCCACATGCCGCCGACGGTCTCCCACTTGCCCTCCGCAACCTTCGTCTTGATCCTTTCGAGAAGCTCGGGATCGTCCTCTTCCATCTGTGCGTAATAATGGGCGGTCGATTGATTGAAGCGGAAGTCGTCAGAGCGCTCCATCAGCGAAAGCGCGGTGTTGAACGTGCGGCGCATCTTGCGGCGCGTCTCGCCATAGGGCCAGAGCCATGCAAGATCGATGTGCGCGTGACCGGTCAGCAGCAGCTCCCCATTTTGCGGAAAGCGCAGCTGGAGCTCCTTCAGCTGCGCAAGCAGCCGATCGTAAGCAGCGGCAGCCGAGGCGCTCTGCGCGTCGCTAAGGCCGACAGGGTTTTCCTCAAGCTCGGGCAATTCCCAGATCTTCTGCTGCATTACCGCGCCGGACGTGCGCGAGATATAGGCCGCGGTGTCCGAAGGCCAATCGAGGCTGCGTAGCGCCCCTTCGGCTGCCTCGATCAGATGTGGCACGACCTCATGGTCATCCAGGACGCCGGCCGCTTCGCAGATCTGACGCAACAGGAGATGCAACCGGTGCACCGCTTCGTCCAGCAAGATCAGCCGGGCCCTGTTCAATCGCGGTGCCCGGTTCGGTTCGCCGAAGGGAAAACGGGCAACACTTTCCGTCGAAATCGAAAACTCCCTGCTCTTGAGCGGAAATTCCTGGTGATAGGGGTCGAGCCCGAATGTCTCGCTGTTGTCGTCGGGATAGCGTAGCGTCAGCAGGCTCTCGCCGCCGAGATCGAGCTGCAGGCGGATCTGGTCGAGCGGCCAGTCATGCGGTGCGGTTGTGGATGCCGAAAAGTGGACTGTCCCCCTGCGATGCGGCCAGTCCTGGTGAAGGGCAATCGGCTCGCCGTCGAAGGTCCAGCCATCGATGATGCGGCTCTGCCGGTCGCGCCAATGGACAAGCTCGGCTGTACGGACCTTCAGACCATCGAGGCGTTGGGAAATGGTGAGAGACATGGCAGGTGTCCTATCCGGGAAATCGACAAAAGACGTGCTGAGAAGACAAAAATCGCGCGATTTCATTGCAAGCTCCGCTCCCCGTCTCCTCTCACGGATCGCGTGACGAATCTTAGATTAAGTAACTTTGTTTTTGCGTCAAGCAGGCAAAATAGGTTGCTAGATTTTAGACGCGTACGGATGTACCGGTCTATCCGAGAGCCCAATGTCCTTATCGTGCCGGCAGGTGTGAACTCCACCCACGTGATTTTGCCGTCGTCAAAGAGGACGACAGCGAGTGCATAAAAGCCGTTCAGATCACGGATTGCGAAGAGCTGCTGCCACTTGTTGCGCCGATGAATCCGGCGACCCTTGATCTGATATCTCATCTCAGCGGCGTCGATTGGGTCGTAGCCACGGATCTAAGTATTTTTCTATCTTACAACTTTTCTGTCAGTGGCTGTCGAAAGACGCCATGACCGTTCGTCTATGGACTGAGAAAAACAGGAGGCCATCTCAAATGAAGTTATATTTCAGCCGGAATCCCAACCCGCGCCTTGCAGTCGCCGTTGCTCGGCTTTTGAACGCCAATATCGAATTTGAGTTTGCGGCACCTCGCGATCCCGGCCAAGCCGACCGCTATAGGCATCTCAATCCCAACCTTCTTGTACCGATCCTTGAATATTCGGGTCGGACATTGTGGGAAAGCGATGCCATCGCCTGCTGGCTTTCTCGGAAAGCCGGGTCGACCCTTTGGCGAACGGATGACGATGAACCAGAAATGATAAGATGGATCAGTTGGGGCAAGGAAAACTTCGTTAAAGCATGTGACATCGTGCACTGGGAGCGAGGGACTAAGCTGCGATACGGTATCGGCGCCTGTGACGATCGGATGGTGGAGGAGGGCCTGAAGCAATTCCATGAAGCCGCGCTGATCCTGGATCAGCAACTCACCAATCGACAATGGCTTATAGGCGACACAATTTCCTTCGCCGATCTTCGCATGGCGACATTTTTGCCATTCAACGACGCCGCCCGCTTGCCGATCGAAGACTACGCATCGATCGCCCGCTGGTCCAATCAGCTCGATCGGATCGAAGCCTGGCGTGATCCATTCATTGGCTTGAATGCGCCGCTCCCACCGCCAATCGTAAGTAATTTCTAGCCAACCGCGCCTGCATTTGCGGCATTTTTCGGGCATAACTTGTCGAGAAATCTCGCGTCGGGAATTCGACTGCTCCGCATAGGAAAGCGCGAGATGACTTGATAGCTGCACGCGGCCGCACCATAGTTGGTTGTCCTGCTTCCGTGCGAACACCGATCCGCTAAGGTTCTGTCCGGAATATTCCGACACGTATCTTTCCCGAGCGAAACCATCTCGCCAGGTGAAATAAATATGCTTATGAAACGATCGATAAGCAGGCAAAAACCCTAGGATTTCCCATGACGCACAGAAAATGGAGCAAGGCGGTCACGATCGCCCTTGAGAACCCAGATGAATGGGTGGTCATCGATACAACGCAGGCGGCCAGTTGGGCACTCATTGAGGATTGGCCGCTTGAGGAGGCGACTGCATTGGACCGGGCATTGTCGGTCTGCGCCGATGTAATCAGCGGCAAGCGAACCCCAGAAGACGCTCGCCTGGCGTTCATCGATGCTGTCAAGGAAGCTGGGATACCTATGAAGGAGGCGTGATGTCACATTGCGCCATGACCCGATATTGACGAACGGATGGCAAGGGACCTTCCGGTGTTGGCCGTGCCGAAAATATTTCGCCAGCGGCGGCGCGCTACACGCCTTGAGCCGATTGGAACTTCTCAGCCTCTCACCTTGCGGAATTAAGAGGCGATCGTTCACGGACAACCCCGTTAAGGAATATTGGAAGGCTCACCGAAGGCGCGACATTGTCGGGCCTCTTTTGTGGCTTGCGTTTGGCTGCCGTCAGATGCATGCATAAAACAGCAGGGACATGCTGAAGATCACTTAAGATGGTACGATAGCAGGCATAACGAAATCAATGGCTTGCAAGGTCCGATTGGAAAATGGTTAGGGGCATCGACATGCGCCCTTGATAGGCAGGCATCGAGATGTTCATGGAAGTCGGTTATGCGGTATCTTCGATCTGGGCCTAGACGGCACCAGCCTGAGGAAACGGACGCCGTCCGGGGTAAGACACTCGGTCTGCGATCAGGAGAAATCGCCGACAGGAATATCCGCGTCATCCTGGAGGCGATCCGCCGTCACGGGCCGTTGACGCGCATGGAGCTCGGAAAGCATTCCGGATTGACGGGCCCTGGGATCACCAACATTTTGCGACGCCTTGGCGACGAAGGGCTGGTGACCTCGCATCGGCGCAATGGCGCCGGCAGTGGCGCGACATCGGCGGAATTCGCGCTGCGGCCCGAGGGAGCTTTTTCGATCGGTGTCCGCGCCCGTCAAAGCCGCGGCGAAGCCGTTCTCGTCGATCTCAGCGGCCAGGTTCACGACCGCGTCTATTTTTCCCTCACCCGTGCAACGAGGGTCGCAACGATCCTGTCGGCCATCGAGACCTTGATCGGTCGTCATGCCGGCCTGCCAATCATGGGACTGGGGATAGGCTCGAACGACTGGACTGCGGAAGAGAGCGAACAGTTGAACGCGGCATCGAAGCTTCCACGCAGCTATGTGGAGACGGAGTGCACCGCAAGCCTGCTGGCAGAGCGCACGATCGGCGCGCCGGCTCCGCAAGGCGGATTGGCCATGATCATCATCGACGAGGATGTCCAGGCCGGCTTTCTGGTTCGCGGCATTCCCTATTCCGGCGTTCATGGCCGAGCGGGTAATATCGGCGATATGCGCACCGGCCCCGACAATGTCCAGCTGAGCACGGTCGTCGGTTTCGGTGCGCTACGCAGATTGGTCAGCGATGACGAATTCAGCCGCCTTGTAGAAGGCGAGGAACTCTCTTCTCCACTGTTGGCGGAATGGATACACGAGGCGGCAAGCCACCTGCTCGACCCGATCATTGCGATTGCTGGCTTCATCGCGCCGAGCGTTATCATGATCGGCGGCGACCTGCCGCGCGGTGTCATTGAGGCACTGATCCATCAGCTCTCCGTCGAGCGCCGCGACACCTCGAAGCGACCCTTCCTGACGCCATGGATTTCGCCGATGAAGCCCGCAAGCTTCAGTGGCGGCGGCGTCGCATTGGGAGCGGCACTCCTGCCTTTCCTCAACACCCTGCTGCCGCCGATCGCCGGCTGAGCCTCGATATCGGCTCAGGCAAGCGCCTCATCCTTATGGCTGATGTCAGACGCAAGCGCCTTGTCCAGGACTTTCTGGATGTTTGCCGCCCGGCGGAAGGAAGGTTCCTGCGTCTTGCCGGCCCTGACGGCCTGAACGAAACGCTGGTAGTTCGTCTCGACCGCATCGAAGTCGATATCGCGCCACGTCGCCGTGTGAACGTCTTCGCCGAGGCAGGCGCGAAGCGTCGACCTGCCCGTATCGTAGACCATCTCGATCGAACCCGTCTCGCCGTAGACCCTCAGACGCAGCTGGTCCATTTGACCGGCAGCGGTGCGCGTCGCCTGGATGGTGCCGATCGCTCCCGTCGTGAAATCGACATTCATGGTGAAGCTGTCATTCGCATCGAGGTCATAGTCGCCGATCCTGTCACCCGGCGCTTTGTCGAATGTCTTTAGCCGGGCAAAGACATGCGCGATATCGAGGCCGGAACCGTAGGAGGTGAAATCGACGATATGGATGCCGATGTCGCCGAGCGCTCCATTGGAACCGTGCTTCTTGCTGAGACGCCACAGCCATTTGCTCTCCGACTTCCAATCCCCCCAATGCCTTCCGACAAGCCAACTCTGCAGATGGGAGGCTTCGACATGCCGTACCTTGCCGATCTCGCCGGCCAACACCATCTGCCGCCCCTTCTGCAAGGCGGGCGAATTGCGATAGGTGAAATTCACCATGCCAACCTTGCCCGCCTTTTCGATGGCTTCGGTCATTTCCATCGCCTTCGTCGCATCAGTCGCGAGCGGCTTTTCGCAAAAGACATGTTTGCCGGCCGCAATCGCCTGCAGTGTCGTCGGGTGATGGACGGCGTCGGGCGTCACATTCGCGACGGCATCGAACTCGCCCCAGGCAAGCGCTTCTTCGAGCGAGGCGAAACGATTGGGGATGCCGTGCTCAGAGCAAAAAGCGGCCAGCCGCTCAGGCACGACGTCAACGCCGCCCACGACGCTGACGCCCTCGATCTCCTTGAAACTTGCCGCATGCTTATTGGCCATTCCGCCGGTGCCGAGAATGAGTAGGCGCATCTGATCCTCCATGAATGTCAGGTTTGGCTATCTCCATAGCCGGGGCAAAACCTCACCGCCCATCGCGGCTGCCCGCAATGGCTCGACTGTTTCGTGATCGGGAAATGCGGATCGGGGCCGCTAGCTGCTGTTGAATGTCGCCAGCATCTCAATCCTCCCAAGCTGCGGCTTGACATCAAACCAAAGTAACTTAATCTAATTAATGCAGCATGGAAATGAGGAGAGGTCAACTGGCCGCCAGGCTGTATCCGTTCAAAATGGGGAGGAGACCCATCATGAAGAGAGCGTTCGTCAGCGCGCTAGCGCTGAACACAATGTTGTTTTCAGTGCCTGCCGCATTTGCCCAAGAATTGGCGACAAAGGACAGGATCGGCCTTGCCGACGCGCCGAAAACACTCTCTGTCCGCCTTACGAACGACAGCCCCAACAATGCCGACCCGTTGATTGCCCAGGGCTACCAAAAGCTCTTCGTCGACTTCATCAAGAAACATCCCGACTGGAAGCTGCAGATGCAGTTCATGTCTGCGGATATCGGCACCGAACAGGCGAAAATGCTCGAACAGGCCAAGGCCGGCAATGCTCCGGATTGCGCCGCCGTCGACTCCTTCGTGCTCTCGCAGTTCATGGTCAACCATGTGCTTGCCGACTTCACCCCCTACTTCTCCAAGGATGAGGTCGCCGATCTCTTTCCCTTCATCCGCAACGGCATTACCGACAAGGACCAGACCATCCGCGCCTGGTGGTGGGACACCGACCTTCGCGTGCTCTACCGCAACAAGTCTATCATTGCCGATGCTCCACAGACCTGGGATGACCTGAAAAAGGCCGGCCTTGCTTCCGTCAAGGAAGGCATGGAGGGCATCCTCTTCAATGCCGGCCGTTACGAGGGCTCGACCTTCGACTGGCTTGCGAACTACTGGGCGCTTGGCGGTAAGCTGGTCGACGATACCGGCAAGCCGGTCTTCGGCGAGGGCGAAAACAAGGAGAAATTCCTCAAGGCGCTCACCTACTACAAGGATCTTGTCGATTCTGGCGCCGCGCCCAAGCGTGTGACGACGATCGCCAATTATGACGACCTGAACGCGGCGGCCGCTGCCGGAACCACGGCCCTCTTCATCGGTGGCAACTGGCAGCTAGCCCAATTGAAGGCAACGCTGGACGAGGATGAATTCGCCAACTGGACCTTCTCGCCGATCCCCGGCCCGACGGCCGATCAGCGTTCCACCGGCACCGGCGGCTGGACAATCGCCTCGTTCGCCAAGGATAAGGACAAGGTCGAGATGTGCGCCAACCTTGCCCGCGACGTCTACATGGGACCGGGCAACGCGCTGCAGCAGCAATTGCCGACGCGCAAGTCGCTGTTCGACAAATATGCGGTCTTTGCGACGGAAGCCAACAAGACCTTCGCCGAGGCGCTCGCCAACGGCCAGGCACGTCCCGGCGCTCCGATCTATCCGGAAATATCCAACCAGATCCAGATCATGATGGGTGACGTCCTCTCCGGGACCAAGCAGCCGGAAGAGGCGCTGAACGCGGCATTCAAGGCAACGATGGAGGCCTACAAGCGTCTCTAACGATTGCGATCACGGCAGCGCCCCTTGCGGGCGCCGCCGGCAGTATCAACCCGGACAGAGAAGCCCAATGACCCCTATCGCCATCGAGGCTGCCAGCCGGCCGCACAGTAGATCGTTCATGCGCCGTTTCGCCGGCGCACCGCTGCCCTGGATCATGCCCGTGATCATCGTCATCGGCATCTTCTATCTCTATCCGATGATCGACGTGTTCCGTCTGTCCTTCACCAATGCGACGCTGATCGGCGACAATCAGGATTATACGCTCGGCTCGATTGCCAACATGCTGAGTTCGCCGCAGCTTCCCGACATCCTGTGGGCGACCGTCGTCTTCGTCGGCGGCAGCGTCATCGGCCAGCAACTTCTCGGCCTTGCCGTCGCCGTCGTCGTCGTTCGCGGCGAAAAGCGCGGCCTCTTCGGCACGACGATCCTGAGAACCACGGCGCTCATCGCCTGGGTCGTGCCTGGGATTGCCGGCGGCATCATCTGGCAGATGCTGTTTTCGGAAGCGCCCTATGGCGCGCTGAACAGCATCCTGCGGCTCATGCACCTACCGACAGTCGCCTGGCTTTCCGATCCCGCGATCGCTCCCTGGTCTGCACTGATCTCGAACATCTGGCGCGGCACGGCCTTTTCGATGGTCGTCATGTATGCCGCGCTCAAGTCCATCGACCCTTCGCTTTACGAAGCGGCTGAGGTCGATGGCGCAACGGGCCCACAACAATTCTTCTTCATCACCATTCCGCAGCTGCGCGCAGCCATGCTCGTCAACATGATCCTCATTACCATCATGACGCTCAATACGTTCGACGCGATCATCACCTTGACGGGCGGCGGGCCCGGGCGTGCGACGGAGGTCATATCGCTCTATGTCTTCAACATCGTCTTCCGCAATTACGACCTGTCCGGCGGAAGCGTGCTTTCCGTTCTGATGCTGATCATCAGTCTGGGCCTTGCCTGCGTCTACGCGGCCTTCCTGCCGAAGGAGGACGAACAATGAGCAGACGCACCGGCTCTCGCTTCGGCGATTTCCTGAGCTATCTCTTCATGCTGGCGATGTTCGTCTTTTTCGCCGGCCCGCTCACCTACCTCCTGTCGATGGCGCTGCGCGACAAGCGGGAGATCTATCGCGGCGCGGCGCGCTATATCCCGCACAATCCGACCATCGACAATTTCATCACCGTGCTCAACAACAGCTATTTCCCGCTCTATCTCTGGAACGGCCTGAAGCTTGCGGCCTTGAGCGGCTTCGGCGTCCTGATCGTCGCCCTGCCCGCGGCCTATGCCTTCTCGCGCTTCCAGTTCCGGGGCAAGGGCCTGTCGATGATGGGACTTCTGCTGTTCCAGATGATCTCGCCGCTGGTCATCATGGTGCCGCTCTACCGCTACATGAACCGCCTCGGCCTGCTCGACACGCATTTCGCCGTGACGATGGTTTATATCGCTCTTGGCGTTCCGCTTGCGACATGGCTCTTGAAGAACACGGTCGACGGCATTCCGCGCAGCCTCGACGAGGCAGCGATGATCGACGGCTGCAATCGCTTTTCAGTTTTCTGGCGCATTGTTCTGCCGCTATCGGCACCGGGCATCGCCTCCGTCTTCATCATCACCGTAATTGCCGGCTGGTCACAATTCCTCGTGCCTTTTTTGCTGCTCACGCAAAACAATTTGATGCCGATCGGCGTCGGGATCTTTAACTTCCGCGGGATGCAAACCGACTCGTCCATCCAGCTGCTTGCGGCCGCCTGCCTCATCTCCGTCGTCCCGGCGATCGTGGCGTTCCTGTCGCTGCAGCGACTGATCCTTGGTTCCATGACCAGCGGCTCGGTAAAGGGATGAGGCCGAACTTGCACGTCCGTGGCTGATTAAGGGATTTCGACGATGAACCAAACAACCGGCGTCAAGCTGTCGCCCGACCTGACGGGAGCCAATGTCGAGGATGCGGGCGAGCACAACCGAGCCGTGGTTCTGCGCTGCATCCATCGGCAGGCGCCGATTTCGCGTGCCGAAATCGCCCGGCAGACGGGTTTCACCAAGCCGGCAATCGCGCGCATCGTCGACCGCCTGCTCGACGAGGGCCTCATTATCGAGGCCCGCCGGCGCCACGGCCTGAGGGGGCAGCCGGCGATAGAGCTCGAGATCAACCCCGACGCCTTCTTTGCAGTCGGCATCAATATCGATCGCGATCATTTAACGATCCTCGCCGTCGATGCGGTCGGCAACGTGCGTGCCCGCGTCCACCACGAGAAGCGCTACATCCTGCCGAGCGAATTCATGCAGTTGACCGCCGACGCAATATCGCACTTCCAGCGAAACCGGTTGATCGATGACGCCCATCTTGCCGGCATCGGTCTCGCCATGCCGGATTGGCTTGGCGAGATCGCCTTCATGGGCAAGCCCGACGATTATGGTGAATGGATGGACTTCGACGTACGGGCCGCATTGGAGGCCCTGACGCAGCACCCGGTCTTCATCGAAAACGAAACCAACGCGGCGGCGCTGGCAGAGCTCGACTACGGGCTTGGCGCCGAAAGCCGCAGCTTCTTCTATATTTCGATCAATGCCTGCCCCGGCGGCGGGCTGGTTCTCGACGGCAACGGCCATCGCGGCGCCATGGGCCTCAGCGGCGAGATCGGCTGGCTGCCGATCGCCGATCCCCGGGACAAGGGAGGCCAGAAAGTCGAGCTGCTCGGTGAAATATTCTCGCTCTTCTTCCTCTACAGGTTTCTGGGCGAACACGGCATCGAGGCAAGCGTACCATCCGACCTCCTTACGCTGGATGCCCGCGGCAAGAAGCTGGTCTCGCAATGGCTGAAGGGGATGAGCGCGCATCTCGCCGTCGCGGTCAAGCATATCGGCATGATCGTCGATCCCGACGCCATCATCCTCGGCGGCCGCATGCCCATCCGCATGATCGATGAGCTGCTGCGATACGTTCATGAACATCTCGACATGGAGGATACCGCGCTGCCATCCATCCATCGTGCTTCGCTCGGCGAGGACGCCTGCGCGATCGGTGCCGCCGCCATGCCGATGGCGGCGGCCCTCATGCTCGCCTCGGCCGACGAGGTCCAACGCACGCGCTCGCCACTCAAATTCATGGATCGCCTGAACAACTGAACATGAACAACTGAATTGGCGGCCACAGCCGCGGGGAGGATTTCGATGAGGATCGGTTTTTATACGTCGACGTTCAACGACAGGCCGTTCGAGGAGGTGGTGGACTTTGCTGCTGCCACTGGCTTCGATGCGATCGAAATCGACGTCCGCGGTCATATCAAGACACCGGACAAAGTACGGGCGGCCGTAGCCCTTGCCCGCGATCACGGCCTCTTCGTCTCCTCGATTGCCTTTTTCGGCAATCAGCTCGATGCCGATCGTGGCAAGCGTAGTGAACTTCGAGCCGTCACCGAGGAGTTCGCTGAAGCAATCGGCGAAACCGGCGTACCGATCTTCGTGATCTTTCCCGGCCGCGACGACAGCGCGGATGAAGGGGCCAACCATGATGATTTCGCCGAGTTCGCCAACAGGCTGATCGCCAGGACGGCGGCGAGCGGGCTGATCTTCGCGATCGAGAATTGGCCGGGGCCTAAGGACAATTTTATCGGCACCACACCGAAAAGCTGGCAGGAGCTCTTCAAACGGATACCCGACTGGCGCTTCGGCCTCGAATTCGACCCTTCCCATCTCATCCGCATCGGCATCGATCCCTATGCCGCCATGGACGCGGTGAAGGACCGCATCGCCATCCTTCACGCCAAGGACACGGCAATCGATACGGCCGTGCAGCAGGCCATCGGTTATCACGGCAAGGGATGGTGGCAATACAAGCTGCCGGGCCACGGCCTTCTCGATTGGCCGCGCTTCCTGCGCCAGGCGCGCGCCACTGGCTTTGACGGCACGCTGTCGATCGAGCATGAGGATGCCGCCTACGGCTGGCCGGGCAAGGATCTTACCCAACGGAAGGAAGGCGAGCGGATCGGTCTCGATTATCTTAGAAGCGTCTTGAGCGCACTTTAACGGCAACCGGGAGGACGGAAATGGCCCATGTTAGAGTGCATGACGCACGCAAGGATTATGGCGCGTTCAAAGCCATCAAAGGTGTGTCGGTCGATATTCGCGATGGCGAGTTCGTCGTGCTTGTCGGCCCGTCGGGCTGCGGGAAATCTACCCTGCTCAGAATGATTGCCGGGCTGGAGGGAATCACCTCGGGCGAGATCCAGATCGGCAAGCATATCGTCAACGATCTCGCGCCGAAGGATCGCGACATCGCGATGGTTTTCCAGAACTACGCTCTCTACCCGCATATGACGGTCGCGAAAAACATGGGCTTCTCGTTGCGGCTGAAGCGGATGCCGAAGGCAGAGATCGATCAGCGGGTTGGCAATGCTGCCAAGATCCTCGGTCTTGAGAACCTTCTCGAGCGATATCCGAAGCAATTGTCGGGTGGCCAGAGGCAGCGCGTGGCAATGGGCCGCGCGATCGTGCGCGATCCTGCCGTCTTCCTCTTCGACGAGCCGCTGTCGAACCTCGATGCGAAGCTCCGCGTCCAGATGCGATCCGAAATCAAGGAAATGCACCAGCGGCTGAAGACCACCACCATCTATGTCACGCACGACCAGATCGAGGCGATGACGATGGCCGACAAGATCGTCGTCATGAAGGATGGCCTGATCGAACAGGCGGGCTCACCGCTCGATCTCTATGACCGCCCCGCCAATCTGTTCGTCGCCGGCTTCATCGGCTCTCCCGCCATGAATTTCATCGGGGGCACCATGGCGAACGAAGGCTTCCGTACGATCGACGGAATCGTGCTGCCGAGCGGCCGCCATCCTCCTGCGGCGGTCACCTATGGCATCCGACCCGAGGACATCAGGCTGGTCGCCGATGGCATCGAGGTGGAAACCATCGTCGTCGAGCCGACGGGATCGGAAACGATGGTCCTTGCACGGCTGGGCACGCAAACGATCACCTGCGTCTTCCGCGAACGGATCAGGGCGGCACCCGGCGATGTCCTGCGCATCGCGCCGGTCAACGACGCGGTCCATCTGTTCGACGAAAGCGGACAGCGCATTGGTGATGGAAACGCTCGATAGCCGCATTGGCGGACGGCTTTTCACAACGATGACAAGGCATCAAACGTATGGCCGGCGACGGTTGTCACGGACGAGTGGCGCACTACTTACGCGAACATATGTCGAGGTGACCAATATTTTTGAGACGGTCGGGGTGATTTTTTGAGATACTCGTTCCCAACACTTCTCGTCGCGATCTGGTTTGGCTTTTCATCGACGCCGGGCTCTGCAAGCATGGCCCCTTCAAATCAGGCTGAAGCGGCGGCCTCATATCAAGCACTTGATGCGCTTGCGCGCCAAACCCGTGCGCAGGGTGATTTGCCGCGCTGGTCGATATCAGATCACGCCAAGGTCCTCGGACGTTTTTGGGACACGAAGGCGACACTGGGTAGCCCACCCTATACATCGTCCGACATCCCAGCACTTCTGGCGATCGCCGATCGCGCCGGCGCGCTTTTGAAAACCTATCTGCTGTTTGCACCCCAGCCCGGAACCCTGCCCGATACCGCCGCCAATACGTCTAAATATCAGGACGAAGTCTCGCGGGCGGCCGCCTATCTGCTGAAGGCTCACGCAGCCGAGCTCGAGGCGATGTCCGACTTTGTAAGGACGCTTCCCGTTGCAGAAATGACCGCGCCGCGCCGGGCCGGATTGCAGCAGGCACGCCTTGGTATCAATGAGATGATGACGAGCGTGACCTTGATGGTCCGCTCGCCGGGTCTAAATCCCGCTAACCGCGACATTCTGCTGAGCGCGCTTGCGGACAACGCCGCAGTCATGGCTGCCGCAACCCCTCGCGCCGATAGGGCGGCTCTGATCGCTCAAACCGAGGCAATTTTGCCGGCGCTAACCGGATCAGAACGCGAGAAGGCGCTCGCGTTCAAATCGACCTTCGAGCATGGCGAGTGCGGCGTGCTTTGTGCCCTCGAAGCAAATTAGCCGGCGAAATCGACTGAGCCGAGGGCCATGCCGGCCCTCCCCATTCCGGAGAAGAGCCGCTCCCATGACGTGTTCGTCGTGCTGCTCAGGCCCAGCTTTGTCGCTGGGCCTCTGTGCATGCAACCCTCATGGTGTATCGGGTGTTGCGGCGGCAGCCTCCGGCTCCGCTATCGCCGCATCGACTGCTCTCTTGCCCTTGAAGACGCGGCGGACGGAGACGAAGAGCAGCGGGATGAAGAAGATGCCGAGCACGGTTGCCGATATCATGCCGCCCATGACGCCGATGCCGATCGAGTTCTGGCTGCCGGAACCGGCCCCGTTGGCGATCGCCAGCGGCAGAACGCCGAGGATGAAGGCGAACGAGGTCATCAGGATCGGTCGCAGGCGTTGCCTTGCCGCCTCCAGGGTAGCGTCGATCAGGTTCTTACCATGGTTCTGCTGCTCGATGGCGAATTCGACGATCAGGATGGCGTTCTTGGCCGCCAGGCCGATGGTCGTCAACAGACCGACCTTGAAGTAAACGTCGTTCGACTGGCCGAACAGGGTTGCGGCAAGCAAGGCGCCAAAGATGCCGATCGGCACCGACAGCATGACGGCGAGCGGGATCGACCAGCTTTCATAGAGCGCTGCGAGCGCCAGGAACACAACCAGGATGGAGATGGCGTAGAGCTGGCTTGCCTGGTTGCCGGAGAGCTTTTCCTGCGCCGACAAGCTGGTCCACTCATGGCTGAAACCTGGCGGCAGGCTCGTCATGATTTTGTCGATCTCGTTCATGGCGTCGCCGGACGAGACTCCCGGAGCAGCGGCACCCTGAATTTCGACGGCGGACGAGCCGTTATAGCGTTCCAGGCGCGGCGAGCCATAGGTCCAGATACCCGTGGCGAATGCCGAGAAAGGCACCATGTCGCCGCTGGAGTTGCGCACGTACCAGCGGTCGAAGTCCTCGGGCTGCATTCGGAACTTGCTATCGGCTTGCACATAGACTCTCTTGACGCGGCCACGGTCGATGAAGTCGTTGACATAGGTGCCGCCCCAGGCGGTCGATAGCGTCGCGTTGATATCAGCCAGATCAACGTTCAAGGCGCGGGCCTTTTCCTGATCGATATGGATCGAATATTGCGGCGTATCGTCCAATCCGTTCGGGCGTGTTCCGCTCAGCTTCGTGCTTCCCGATGCCGCACCCAGCAGTTGGTTACGGGCGGCGATCAACGCCGCATGGCCGGAGCCGTTGATATCCTTGATGAAGAGATCGAAGCCGCTATTGTTGCCGAAGCCCGGGATTGCCGGCGGCGCCAGCGCAAAGACGTTGCCGTCCTTGATCTTCGAGAAGGCCGCCATCGCCCGCCGGGCGATCGCCTGGGCGGAGGCTTGCGGCGTCTTGCGCTGATCGAAATCCTTCAGATCGACGAAGGCGACAGCCACATTCTGGCCCTGACCACTGAAATTGAAACCGACGCTTCCGAATACGCCTTCCACATAGTCTTTCTCGTTGGTCATATAGTAGTCCATGACCTGATTGAGCACTTTGCGGGTGCGCTCGGCCGTCGCGCCCGGCGGGAGCTGAATGCTCGTCAGCAGTCGTCCCTGGTCCTCGTCCGGAAGGAAGGAGCTGGGCAGACGATTGAAGAGATAGCCGACACCGACACCGATCAGGACGAAGATCACCAGGAAGACGGCGCCGCGGCGGATCATACCATGGATGGTTCGCTGATAACCCCGCGTTCCCCGCTCGAAATTGCGGTTGAACCAGCCAAACAGACCACGTTCTCTCGCGCCATGAACCGGCCGCTTCAAAATAGTTGCGCAAAGGGCAGGCGTCAGAATGAGAGCGACGATGACGGACAGCACCATCGCCGAGACGATCGTCACCGAGAACTGCCGGTAGATGACACCGACCGAACCGGAGAAGAAGGCCATCGGGAT
>NZ_RAIN01000028.1:0-52557 GCF_003610155.1 Rhizobium sp. WW_1 | reverse complement strand
ATCTTCATCCATGATTTGGTGTCCACCTATTTCGGGTGGAAACTTCATGCATCAGAGCACCGCCCTTCAGAAGGCGCACAGAAATTCGCGCTTACGATTGACGGACGTAGATTGTCGGCGAACCTCGCTTGTCGCTTGCGCATCATGTGGACCATCTCGATAGCGGAGAGTGATTTCAGCGCTTGCCGTCGATTTGAAGCCGAGCATGGACCGGATGCGGCGCTTGATGCGCCGATGGTCCTGCTCGATCCGATTGTTGAGATATTGGCGCCTGCGGATGCGGATCGAGTTCAGTGAACGCCGCGATCGGTCGCGCAGGCGGTTTTCGGTATCGCTGGAAATGACCACCTGGTGATTGGTCTGACTGCCATCGATGATGATGCAATCCGGCCGGCCATATGCCGGAGATAGGTTGCCATTCCGTCTTGCGACAGAACCGGTTCGTGTTGGCTTGGCTAGTTGCAGATGAACAGATGTGCGCATCAGCCATGTAACGGAAGGACCGCTGGCGCCATTGCTCCAGCCATTAAGTTACCGAGATTCGCGATCGATATCCCGTCTTAATACCACCGCAGTCGTGATGTCCTCCACCGCCTCGTGGCTGGCGATCAAGTCGCGGACCTGATTGAGGTCGTTGATCGATGCTGCCTCCAGTTCTACCACCAGGTCGAGCTGACCGCTCACCGACGAAACGCGCTTTACCTCCGTGTGCCGCGCAAGCAGGTCAAGTAGGTGGAGTGCCGGCGTGCGCTTAAGGCTGACGAGAAGGATCGCTCGGATGACATTGGCATCGATCTCACCAATGTCGGCGCGGTAACCCCTGATGACGCCGCTTCGCTCGAGATTGGTAACACGTTCGCTCGTTGCGCTTCTCGACAGGCCGATCCGTCCGGCGAGAGTCTTGACCGCAATGCGTGCTTCCCTCGACAGGATTTCGAGTATTTCCCGATCTTTGGCGTCAAGGTCACGCATGGTCTTCTCGCTTTGAGGCCGGACATCTGTCGGCCCATTCCGACAGTGTGCCGGTTCGATCCGACAGGATACTTGCTTGATCCGGCAGGATACTTGATGCCTGAAAACCGATTGCGTGCCAAGCTATCGGAAAGAAAAAATAGCTTGGAAAAACAACAACTATGACTGATCTCTCCCATCCGGCTCCTCAACTGTCTGCAGGAGATGCCGAAAGGCTCGCCAAGGAAATATTCGGCGTCACGGCCAAGGCGTCGCCGCTCGACAGCGAGCGCGACCGCAACTATCGATTGAAGACGGAGGTCGATGCTGGCTGGATCCTGAAGATCGTCAACTCCAGCGAGCCGAGGATCGAGAGCGAGTTTCAGACCGCGCTTCTCAATCATCTTGCCGGCGCCAATTCGGAGCTTGTGGTTCCTCATCTGAAGCCAAGTCTCTCGGGCGACTTTCTGGCGTCCACGACGGCCGCGAATGGCGAGACGCATGCGTTGCGTCTGGTCGGTTGGCTGGCCGGGACGCCGCTTGCCGAGGTTGGCAGAACCATCGAGTTGATGCGCAGCCTCGGCCGGTCGCTTGGTGAACTTGACCGAGCGCTCCAGGGCTTCATTCATCCGGGCGCTCTGCGCGAGCTTGACTGGGATCTGCGTCATGCGGCGCGGGCACGGTCTCGTCTGCATTTTGTCCGCGACGGCGCAAGGCGGGCGATCCTCGAACGCTTTATCGAGCGCTTTGAAACTCTCGTCGAGCCCAAGCTCTCGCGGTTGCGCGCGCAGGTCATCCACAATGATGCCAATGACTGGAATGTGCTGGTCGACGAGCACAACAATCAGAGAATTTCAGGTGTTATCGATTTCGGCGATGCCGTCCACACCGTTCTCATCGCTGAAGTGGCCATTGCCTGCGCCTACTCGATCCTGGACATGGAGGATCCGATCGGTGCGGCCGCGGCTCTCGCCGCCGGCTTCCACGAGAGATATCCGCTGCAGGCCGAAGAGATCGACATCCTGTTCGACCTTATCGCCATGCGTCTGGTGACGAGCGTCACCTTCTCCGCCTCCCGTCACGAGCAGACCGGCGACAATCCCTATCTGGCGATCAGCGAGGCGCCGGCATGGCGTCTGCTTGAGAAGATGGATGGCATGAATCCGCGTTTCGCTACCGCAGTTCTGCGCAAGGCGTGCGGCTTCGACGCAGTCGAAGGCGCCGGCGCTGTTCGCCATTGGATCGCCGACAACAGCAAGAGCTTTGCCGATATCGTCCGCCCGGCAGCTGCCACGATGAGCAAGGCGATCGTCCCTTATGGCGACGCATCGCATATCATGACCGTGGCCTCGGCTGAACAACGCCCGCAAGAAGCGACCAAATGGTGGACGGACTATGCCGAGGAGCACAAGATAGAGCTCGGCGTTGGTTCCTGGGGTGAGAAGAGAACCGTTTATACCGACAAGGCCTTTGAATCGCGGTTCATCGAGGGCAAGCGACGCATCCATCACCTTGGCGTCGACCTGTTCATGCCTGCCGGAACGCCACTTTACGCTCCGGTGGCAGGTACTGTCAGAAGTGTCGAGATCGAACATGAACCACTGGGCTATGGCGGCCTCATCTCGCTCGAACATGCCCCCGATGGCTGCCCGTCCTTCGTCACGCTTTGGGGCCACATGGCGCATGAGGCGCTCGGCAGACTGAAGCCGGGTCAGCACCTGGAAGCTGGTGATCTCGTCGGCTATATGGGCGATATTCACGAAAACGGCGGCTGGACTCCTCATCTGCACTTCCAGATTTCGACCGACACCGCGCTGACGGCGACAGAGATTCTAGGCGTCGGTGAATCCGCCTATCTCGACGTATGGGCCGAAGTTTTCCCGGACGCGTCGGCTCTCGCCGGCCTGCCGCCCGAAACGTTCTCTCAGCATGGCCGGACGAGAGAGGAATTGATCGCCAAGCGCAAGGAATTGTTGCTGCCCAATCTTTCTATCTCCTATTCCGAGCCGATCAAGTTCGTCCGTGGCGATGGCGTCTGGCTGATCGACAATTACGGCCGGGCCTATCTCGATTGCTTCAACAACGTCTGCCATCTCGGGCATGCGCATCCCGAGGTCGTCGAAGCACTGTCCCGTCAGGCCGGGCTGCTCAATACCAACACGCGCTACCTGCACGACAATATCGTCGAGTATGCCGAGCGGCTGACGGCGACATTGCCTGAAGGTCTGTCGGTTGCATCCTTTGCCTGCTCGGGAAGCGAGGCCAACAGCCTGATGCTTCGAATGGCGCGCAACCACACCGGACGCAACGACGCAATCGTCGTCGACTGGGCCTATCACGGCACGACGCAAGAGCTGATCGATCTCAGCCCGTACAAGTACAAGCGCAAGGGCGGCAAGGGACGTCCGGAGCATGTCCATGAAGCAGTCATTCCGGATAGCTATCGCGCTCCGGAAGAATGGCCGGTCGAAGAACATGGCAAGCGCTTTGCGGAAAGCGTTGCCGAGCAGATCGAGGGCATGCGCAAGAAGGGGCGGGCTCCTGCATTCTTCATGGCTGAATCGATCCCGAGCGTTGCCGGTCAGGTCTTCTTTCCGGATGGATATCTGAAGGAAGTCTACGCCATGGTGCGTGCGGCTGGCGGTCTTTGCCTCGCCGATGAGGTGCAGGTCGGCTTCGGCCGCGTCGGCAGCCATTGGTGGGCTTTCGAAACCCAGGGCGTGGTTCCGGACGTTGTGTCCATGGGCAAGCCGATCGGCAACGGCCATCCGATGTCGGCGATCGTCACGACGCGGGAACTTGCGGATAGCTTCAACAACGGCATGGAGTATTTCAACACCTTTGCCGGCAATCCCGTGTCCTGCGCCGTCGGATTGGCGGTCCTGGATGTGATCGAGCGGGACAAGTTGCGCGAGAATGCTTTCAATGTTGGCAACTATCTGCTCGATGGTTTCCGCAAGATGCAGGATCGCTTCGACATTATCGGCGATGTGCGCGGCCTTGGCCTCTTCCTCGGAATAGAGCTGGTCACCGATCGCAAGACCAAAGCGCCGGCCACGGACCTAGCCCGGAAGATCAATGACGGTGCGAGAGCACGCGGCATTCTGATGGGAACCGAAGGGCCGCACGACAACGTGCTGAAGATGCGGCCATCCATGATCTTCAACCGGACAAATGCCGATCATCTGCTCGATGTCCTGAGTGCAAGTTTCGAAGCCGCGTTGAAATAATCCATAACGCATCGGCAGGCCGCCAATTGGGCCGCATTCCCGCTCCAGCGATGGTCGGGGGTGCGGCCCTTTGTATTTCAAGCGGCATATGCGCGTGATTTGCTGCAACCATTGCGGCCGTGCGATTGGTCTTGTCAAAGCTTGCAGCGATCTGATTCTGACGCCGTTCCTCGCCTTCGCGGGGCAGGTGCGAGTACCGCAAAAGCATCGGGCGACATAATGTCGGCCAATTCCGGCAATGTGTCAGGTACGCTGACACCTTGCTTGGTGCTTGCCAAAAATGGCTATGCAAAACTCTGACGGTGAAGGTTGCTGGGAAACCGACAAAACGAAACAAAATACCAACAGAGGAAACTGACGTGTTCAAGCATAAGTTTACAAATCTGATCGCTGCGGCTGCCGTTGCGATCACGGCAACATTTTCCCTAACGCATGCTCGCGCTGACGAGCTGGCAACCCTGAAGGACTCGGGCGAACTGCGTGTCGCCATGAGCGGCCAGTATCCTCCGTTCAGCTTCACGAACGATCAGAACCAGGTCGTCGGCTTCGACGCCTCGATCGGCGAAGCCATTGCCGAGCGCATGGGTCTCAAGGCCAAGATCATCACGACGCCTTTCGACGGGATCATCGCAGGCCTCCTGGCGAAGAAGTACGATGCCGTCGTCGCGTCGATGACAATCACGCCGGAGCGCGAAAAGGCTGTGGACTTCGTTGGCCCCTACTATCACGCTGGCAGAGCGATCGTGGTGAAGGCGGACTCCTCCATCCAGAAGCTGGAAGACCTCAACGGCAAGATCGTTGGCGTCACGCTCGGCGACGCACATGAAAAGTGGGCGAAGGCTCAGGGCAACCTGACGGTTCGTTCCTACAAGGGGCTTCCGGAGATGCTCGTCGATCTCGAAGCCGGCCGTATCAACGCTCTCGTGATGGACAGTGTTCCGGTCATGGTCGCCGTCAAGGAAACCGGCCAGAAGATTCGCATTCTCGATACGCCGAACATCGAAGGCGGCCGCGTTGCCCTCGGCATCGCGATCCGCAAGAACAATCCGGAACTCAAGGCAAAGATGCAGAAGGTTCTCGAGGAGATGCTCGCCGACGGCGCCTATGAAAAGATCTCGATGAAATGGATCGGTAGCGATATTCGCTAACCAGCATTTCAGCTTGGGCCGGAGTGATCCGGCCCATTCGTTACGAGTTTTCGGAGCGTTTCTATGGATTTGGCGCTAATGCAGCGCGTCCTCCCATTTTTTCTGGAGGCCGCGTGGGTGACATTGAGTATTTCCGTCCTCGCTATCCTGCTTGGTTTCTGCATCGCAGTCGTCCTGGTGGCAGGTCGGTTGTCGGACTTCTTCGTCGCTCGATGGCTTTCGCGGGCGTATGTCAGTGTGTTTCGGGGTACGCCCTGTCTAGTGCAACTGTTCGTCCTTTATTTCGGTGGTCCGCAAATCGGGCTGGAGCTTGAGCCCTATTCGGCCGGCGTCATCGGTCTTGCCCTGAACATCGGCGCCTACATGGCCGAGTCCATTCGCGGCGCAATCATCAATGTCGATCGTGGGCAGGCGGAAGCAGCGCGTTCGATCGGTTTCGGCCGCGGGCAGACGCTGTGGCTGGTAACCCTGCCGCAGGCGGCACGCCTGATGATCAGGCCGCTTGGCGTGAACGCCGTTGCCTTGATCAAGGGATCGGCGCTGGTATCGACGATTTCGGTTATCGAACTAACTTACACCGCTCAGCGCTTCATCAGCTCGACCTACAAGCCCTTCGAAATCTTCGCCGTGTCCGCCGCGATTTACATCGTCATGGTCTATGCGGTTCGGTTCCTCGTCGATCGCCTTGATCTGCATTTCGCGCCAAGGTGAGGATGCCCATATGCAAAATCTCGATTTCAGCGTCGTAACGCCCTATTTCGGTCTTCTGATGACCGGTCTCTGTTGGACGCTTATCATGTTCGTCTGTTCGAGTGTGGTCAGCCTTGTGTTCGGCATTGCCTTCGCGCTGATCGTTCTCTACGCCCCCCCGATCGCAGCCTTTCCCATACGGTTCCTCACCTGGCTTTTCATGGGGACGCCGCTCCTGCTGCAATTGTACCTGATCTATTACGGGCTCGTGCAGATCGGCATCGATATTCCGGCTGTTGGCGCCGGCATCATTGGCCTCAGCCTGCATTTCGCCGTCTACAACGCCGATGTTTTCCGCGCCGGCATCCTGTCGGTCGATCCCGGTCAGATGGAGGGCGCGCGTTCGATCGGCCTTAGTCGCGGCCAGGCTCAGCGTTACATCATCGTGCCGCAGGCGCTCCGCAAAACGATTGCGCCGATCGGAAACAATCTGATCGTGCTTCTGAAGGACACCTCGCTCGTGTCCATCATCGGTATCGCCGAACTCGTCTACAGTGCCCAGATCGCCATCAGCGAAACCTATACGCCCTTTGAATTTTATCTAACCATTGCAGGTATTTACTACGTGGCAAACCTCGTCCTCGAAGCCGGACTGCAATTTCTTGAAAACAAGGTGGAGATGTCACGATGAGCGCCGCTAAGCCCATGGTCGAAGTCAAGGGTGCCCGCAAGGCATACGGAGCGCTCGAAGTGCTCAAGGGGATCGACCTCTCCGTCTCGCGCGGACAGATCATCGCCATCATCGGCCCGAGCGGGTCGGGCAAGAGCACGCTTCTGCGGTCGATCAATCATCTCGAGGTGCTGAACGGCGGCGAGGTTTGGCTCGATGGCGAGCTGGTCAATCGCGCGCTGAAGGGCAATGCTTTCGAGCGGCACATCAATGCCGTGCGTCAGCAGATGGGCATGGTGTTCCAGCATTTCAATCTGTTTCCGCACCTGACCGTCCTTGAGAACATCACGCTTGGCCCCATCAAGCTCAAGGGTCTGACGAAACAGGCCGCCCGTGAACTGGCGATGGAACTCCTGTCCAAGGTGGGGCTGGCCGACAAGGTCGATGCCTATCCATCGCGGCTGTCCGGCGGCCAGAAGCAGCGTGTCGCCATTGCCCGCGCGCTCGCCATGCAGCCGAAGGTGATGCTCTTCGACGAGGCGACGTCGGCGCTCGATCCGGAACTCGTCGACGAAGTCAACGCCGTCATGAAGCAGCTTGCAGCCGAGCACATGACGATGCTGATCGTCACCCACGAAATGCGCTTTGCCGGCGAAGTGGCCGATCGCATCGTTTTCATGGATGGAGGGGTGGTCGTCGAGGAGGGCGCGCCACAGGAGATCCTGCACACGCCGACCCATGACCGTACCCGATCGTTCCTTAAGAAGCACCTGCATGATCGATAGGATCGCCGTAATCATCGAGCCATGCGTTGACGTCTTGATCCTGATGCGGCCCAAGACCCTGGCTGTATCCTCAAACCGCCAATCTGATCTCAGATTTTGATCCACCTGTCAGCACCGGATCAACTTCCCTCGGGACGGCTCTGATGCAAAGGGGTATTTGGCTGACGATAGTAGGCTCTCCCCGTGTCACGTTGCCCTGGCCTCAAGATTCTTAGAGAGCATCGTCATCAAATGCCCGCGACCAAGGTAACAACAGCTTTTCAGCATCTGCGGGCTGAAGGACTGAACACCATCAGGCTTAGAATTTCGAACAGGACCTGTGCTCCCGCCTGCGCGGTGTTGGTGGTGCTGTCGTATTGCGGCGCGACTTCGACCACGTCGCCGCCGACCAGATTGATCCCCTTCAAACCTCGTAGCAGTTCAAGGGCTTCTCGGCTGGTGAGGCCGCCGATTTCAGGCGTCCCGGTGCCGGGTGCAAAGGCCGGGTCCAGGCTGTCGATATCAAAGGACAGATAGGTCGGACCGTCACCGACAATGTGTCGAGCCTTCTCGATGATGGCCGGAATTCCAATGCCCGAAATCTCCTCGGCATGAATAACGGTCATCCCGGATTCATAGGAGAATTCCCAGAGATATTCGGAGGGACCTCGAATTCCGATCTGGACCGTACGGGTCGGATCGAGAACGCCGTCCAGCACGGCGTTGCGCATCGGACCGCCATGATGGAATTTGCTCTGATCGAAGGGACCGCCGGTATCGCAGTGCGCGTCGATATGGATAAGACCGACTGGCCCTTGCGCCCCGACTGCTTTCAGGATCGGATGGGTGATGGAGTGATCACCACCGACCGATACCGGGATGACGCCCGCCCCGACAATCTTTGTGATGGCCGCCTCGATATTCTCATGGCATTGCTCCAAGCGGTATCGGCTCGAAAACGGGACATCGCCGATGTCGGCGGCGCGCAGGTCATATGCCGGGGCGCAATCCAGAACGTGATTATAAGGTCCGATCCGCTCGATGCCGCGTACTGCCCGCGGTCCAAACCTTGATCCCGGCCGATTGCTGACGCCGAGATCCATTGGGATGCCGACGACGGCGACTTGCAGATCTCCAAAATCGGGGGCAGCAAAATTCACCTCCCGGTAGGGCAAGCT
The DNA here is from genome assembly GCF_003610155.1 of Rhizobium sp. WW_1. Lineage (NCBI taxonomy): Bacteria > Pseudomonadati > Pseudomonadota > Alphaproteobacteria > Hyphomicrobiales > Rhizobiaceae > Rhizobium > Rhizobium sp. WW_1. Next base: position 43,926 of record NZ_RAIN01000028.1, on the reverse strand, counting down.
TGCAAATGTCGAGACGCCGGAATAAGGCGCCGCGCGCGTACCGCCCTTGAAAATCTTCTCGGCCACCCGCCGGAACCTTGGGTCGAAAAATTCGGCGCTGTCCGCAAACTTACCGCGCAGATCGTCGAGATGCTTCTTCAAATCATCCATGGTCTTATCCCCTTTTGTCGCTCTGCAGCGAATCTTTCGAACCAAGTCGCATTCGCGACCTTAATGCCCATCATCGCTCGCTCGTGTCGGACCTGCCCTGTTCTTACGCCGTCAGGGCAGAGGCGAGAGATGTTCGTGGATCGCCAGCCACTCGCCCGTCGTCTGCTTCTCAAAGATGATCGTTTCTCTCTCGAGGCTTTTCGATGCCTCGCCGTTGAATGTCAGATCGGTTTCGACACTGTGCGTGAAAATCGCCACCGAGCCGGTGATCTGGACGTAACGATCACTGGAGCGGCAACCGCCCACACGAAATCCATCGCGACTTTCCCAAAGCTGCCATTCCGCCTCGTATTCGGCACGGCTCCTCAGCGGCCGGTTCAGATTGTGAAATATGAAGGTCGCGTGCGGTGCGAATGTTTCAAAATAGCCGTCGCGATCATGCCGCGCAAATGCATCGACAAGCCGATCGGCCGCAGCCAGAACACCATGTTGCTGGTGGTCCATCCAAAATCTCCCCGTTTTATTGAATTCCGGTCCTGCTGATCAAAAGCGCGAGCGGTCGGTATTGTCGCGCAACGCGTTCCTTGAGCATTTCGAGTGTCATGGCTTCGTCTTTGACGAACTCGATGAACATCATATTGAGGTTGTTGAAGGCCATCTGCCCGACTGCGACGGCATCTATGCCGGGCATGACGGCACCGCGCAACTGCAGCTTTTGCACCAGCACCGAAACCTGGTCGCAAAGCCTTTTATCGAGGTCGGTGTAGCGGCGACTGAATGGACTTTCAGGCTGCTGGATCGCCGTTGCCATGGCGATGCGCCACATTTCCTTGTTCAGATAGACAAGCGAATGATCGTAGTATTGGTCGATGAGAGCCTGCAGCGCTTCGAAGGTGCCGAGCGGCGGATTTTCGACGATCGCCTTGCCGGACTCCAGCACCTCCTCGACTTCCATCGAGACTGCGGCAACAAGGACATCTCCCTTATTCTCGTAGTAATTATATAAGGTGCCGACCGAGACCTCTGCCCGCTCGGCGATGTCCTCAATGCGGGCGCTATCGTAGCCAACCTCGCGAAAGAGGCTGGTTGCCGCTTCCAGAATACGGCGATTTCGATCAGCCTTTTGTTTTGCGCGCAGCCCTGTCATTCTCGAATCTCTCAAATAATGAATGCCCTCAAAATTCATATTGACTTAAAAAATGAACTCATTCAATCTTTTTCGTGAAGACGCCGAGATGAGCGTCGCCAACCAGAGGGCAATACGATGAACAACGCATTTCAGAGCGCGGTGTTTGCGCGCAGATTCCTTTCTTCCGCAGCAGCACCTTCACTTGTAGCGGTTTCGGTCGCCTTGTCGCCGACGACCCTCCTCGCGCAGGAAGAGCTGAACGCGCTCGTCTGGTGCGATCATACCGATCCGGCGCTGATCGAGCCTTTCGAGAAGGCAAACAACGTCAAAGTCAATCTGAAGGAATATGAGGGAACGGGAGCTGGGTTGTCGATAATCGATCAGTCGCGTCCGGGAGACTGGGATGTTCTCGTGATCGACGGCGTCGATGTGCAACGGGCCATCGATAAAAACATCCTCGCTGAAATTCCGGCCGATGCCGTGCCGACGGCCGATATATTCCCAGAAGTCCGCATGCAGGCCAATAATACGCGGGGTGGCAAGACCTATGCCGTCACTGAAAAATTCGGCTACAACACGATCTCCTACGACAAGACCAAGGTCGATCCGGCTGATATGAAGGACATGACCAAGCTCTGGTCGGTGAAGTACAAGGGCCGGATTGCCGTATACGACTACTATCTGCCAATGATTGGGTTGACTGGAATTGCGCTCGGCAAGGCGACCGCCGATCTGACGGATGCCGACCTACCGGCAATCAAGGATAAACTCTTCGACCTCAAGAAGAATGCCAAGCAGATCAGCGACGTCGTGTCCTCGCAGACGGCACTTGCGACCGGCGATGTCGATATCGTCTTTGGTGGCGGCGAATGGCTGACTGCCGGATTGATGAAGGACAAGCCCAATCTGGACTGGGTTATTCCTGATCAGGGTGCGGTCCGTTGGGCACAGTCCATCGGCGTCATGCAGGATTCCAAGAAGAAGGACCTGGCACTGAAGTTCGTGCAATATATTCTCAGCCCTGAAGGCCAGTCGCATCTGGCGACAGCGTCGTGCTATTGGGCGATGCCGGCAAACCAGAAGGCAGGTGCGCTGCTCACGGATGAGCAGAAGACATCGTTGCGCTGGAACGAGCAGGCAGATTACCTGAAGAAGACGCAGCTCTATCCCATTCCGACACCGGAACTCGACGCGAAGATGCAGGATGCCTGGACGGAGATGCTGCAGAAGTGACGCATTGCCGCGCAAGCAGAGACCGCATTTGCCCGTTATTCCAACCCTCCACCATTCAGGTGGAGGAGTAGCGGTTGCCGCCTAACACCCCTTTCCTCGTGAATGATGGGAAGGTGGCCGGCAAGCCGGATTAAGAGCTAAGCTAGATGGAGCCTTGGCCCATGGCCGTCCTTTCCCTTGAGCATAAAGAACGCCGCAAGGCCTGGGGTTTCGTCGCCCCGGCGCTTGTCTGGACACTTGTCTTTTTCGTTGCGCCGTTTCTGTTCATGGTGGCCATGAGCCTCTGGGCGCAGCAAGGCGGCTCGATCGTTCGCGTCTGGAATCTCGGCAACTACATCGCCTTCTTCGAAAAGGACGCGATGTTCAAGGGGCTAACCAATTCGCTTGAGATCACCGCCGTCGTCACGGTACTTTCGGTGCTGCTCGCTTATCCGCTTGCTTGGATCATCGCCGAGCGCGTGCCGCAGCGCTTTCAGCGAACGGCACTCATCATGGCGGTTTTGCCATTCTGGACGTCTTACGTCGTGAGATCCTATTCCTGGCTCCTGGTGCTTTCGCGAAACGGAGTCATCAATCAGGCGCTCATGCAGAGCGGGCTGATCAGCGAACCGCTGGAGCTTGCCAGCAACCGCACTGCGACCGTCATCGGTTTTGTCCATTTCTTCGTGATGCTGCTGACGCTGACGATCTATGCCAATCTCGTCCAGCTGTCGCCGAACTATCGGCGCGCAGCGGCAGACCTAGGCGCCAACGGTCTTCAAACCTTCTGGCACGTCGTGCTGCCGTTGACGATGCCTGGCATCATGACGGGGGCATTCCTGACCTTCGTGCTGTGTATCGGCGACTACGTCACACCGCAGATCCTTGGCGGCAACAATGAGTTGGTCCTGCCACAGATCATCATGCTGCAACTCGGTCGCCGCGCCGATTTCCCAATGGCTGCGGCGCTGTCGATCATTCTGATGCTGGTCGTGACCTTGGCCTATATCGCCTGCGCCCGTTGGTTGAAGATCGAGAGGGCATGATGACACGCAATCCGCTCGCAACCATCGCATCCTGGGTCTATGCCGCGCTGATCTTCGGCTTCATCTTCCTACCGGTCGTTGTCCTCGTCCTTTTCTCCTTCCAGGACGGCCGCCTGCCGGTACCGCCATTCAACGGCTTTTCGCTGCAATGGTATGAGGCGGTTTTTGCCGACCGTAAGCTGATGGCGGCGCTTTTGAATTCCTTCATGGTGGCTACCATTTCCTCGCTGATTGCCTGTCTGCTTGGCTTTCTCGCCGCCTATGCGCTCGCGCGATACAAATTGCCCGGCTCGGCGCTGCAGCGCGGGCTTCTGATTGCGCCGATGACAGTAAGCTATCTGATCATCGCGCTAGGGTTACTCACTGTGCTCAACGCCCTCGGAATCGGGCTTTCACTTTGGACTGTCGGTATTGGGCATGTGGTGATCAACCTGCCGCTCTGCTTCGCCATCATTTATTCGTCGATGGGCGACCACCACATCAACATCGAGCGTGCCGCGCGCGATCTCGGCGCGAATGATTTCAAGGTCATGGCGCTTGTAACCGCGCCGATGCTCTTGCCTTCGCTGCTTGCATCCTTCTTCCTCTCGGTAACCTTCAGCTGGGACGAATTCATTATCGCTTTCCTGCTATCGCGCTTTGACGTCACTTTGCCCGTCGAGATCTGGAGTCTGCTTCGCTCCGGCCTCAATCCGAAGACCAATGCCATCGGTTCGCTGGTGTTCCTCGTTTCCGTCACGGTGCTGATCGTGCTGGAGTTGTGCCTTTTCGGAAGGACCAAGAAATCATGACCGCTTCGGTTTCGATCGCAAATACCACCAAGACCTTCGGCGCCTTTACCGCGCTCGACGATGTCTCTCTAGATATAGAGGCCGGTGAATTCATTGTACTGCTTGGCCCTTCGGGCTGTGGCAAGACCACGCTTTTATCGATCCTCGGCGGCTTTCTTTCTCCCACGAAGGGCCGCATCGAGATCGGCGGCAAGGAGATGACGAACGTCCCTCCGGCAAAGCGGCCGACGACGACAATGTTTCAGGACTACGCACTGTTTCCGCATATGAAGCTCAAGGACAATGTCGGCTTCGGGCTCAGAATGCGTGGGGTGGCCAAAGCCGCGCGAGAAGAACGAGCACGCGACTTCCTCGATCTGGTGGGGTTGAAGGCTGCAACGGAAAAGAAGCCGCACGAGTTGTCCGGCGGCCAACGCCAGCGTGTAGCGCTTGCAAGAGCTCTTGCCGTCGATCCTGATGTGTTGCTGCTGGATGAACCTCTCGGCGCTCTCGATCTCAAACTCCGTCGCCAAATGCAGGATGAGTTGAAGGCGATTCAGAGGCGGGTTGGCACCACATTCGTCCATGTGACCCACGATCAGGAGGAGGCCATGGCGGTCGCCGACCGAATCGTCGTGATGAACCAGGGGCGCATCGAGGATTTCGGTCCGCCCGCTGAGATCTACATGCGCCCTCGTTCGCTATTTTCCGCTGGCTTCATGGGCGAAGCGAACTTCATCCCCGGAGCGGTCAAGGTGGCGGACTCGATGAGCGCATCGGTCGAAACACCGTTGGGAAACATTGTTCTTGCCCGTCGGAACTTTACCGCCGGTCCGCCCAAGGAAAAGCAGCGGGTGACACTATGCATAAGGCCAGAGCATTTCCGCCGCGAGAGCGAGGCGAACGAAACCGTCACCACGCTTGGCGAAGCCGTCGCGGTTGGCAGCGCCTTCTTCGGTACGCATTATCGTTGTCACCTGACGTCCGCTGGCATGGCGGATATCGCAATCGTCGCGCATATGCCGCAATCTGCGGGCATCGCGAAAGGTCAAAGCATTGCGCTTGCCGTTGATGCCGCGGATGTCATAGCCTTGCCGGCGCAAGGCGGCGGAGGCTGACCCGATGGAACGTGTCGCTGCGGATAAATGGTATGCCGTGGGCCATATCGGGGACGGCATCACCGCGATCACGGAACCTTTCATTCAGGAGTTCTATCGCTGCAATATCTGGCATGTGAGGGGGCGCGACCGCGACATGTTGGTCGACAGCGGCATGGGTGTCGTCTCCTTGCGCGAATGGGTGCCGCTCGTGAGCGAACGAGACTTGATTGCAGTGGCAAGCCACACGCACTTCGACCATATCGGCTGCCATCACGAATTCGAATGCCGCGCCGTGCATGCAGCCGAGGCGGATCTCCTGGCAAATCCGACGCGGAAAAACACGCTTGCGGATCCTTATGTTGTCGACGAGATCTTTGATGCCTTGCCGCCCGAGCCCTATTGTTCGAAATGCTATGCGGTCAAGAAGGCGACGGCGACGCGCATCCTCGACGACGGGGACATCATCGATCTCGGCGACCGTATTTTCGAGGTGGTCCATACGCCAGGCCATTCTCCAGGCGGCATCGCGCTCTGGGAGGCGAAAACGGCTACGCTGTTTTCAGGCGACATCCTCTATGACGGGCCATTAATCGAGGACACCTATCATTCGAATGCCGCGGACTATTTCGCTTCGATGGAACGGCTGCTGAGGCTTCCCGCGCGCATCGTGCATGGCGGGCATTTCCCAAGCTTCAGCGGCGAACGATACCGTCAGGTGATCAGCGACTGGCTTGATAACAAGCAGAAGTCCATGTGACGGGAGACGGATGAATGCTCGACAAGCGGAAATTCTTTATAAACGGCGAGTGGGTAGCTCCTCTTGCCACCAGGGACCTCGAGGTACTCAACCCGGCGACGGAAGCGCCTATAGCGGTGATTTCGATGGGAACGGCTGCCGATATCGACCGGGCCGTCGAAGCGGCCAAGAGGGCGTCCGGCACCTACAGCCGTACCAGCATCGAGGAGCGTCTAGTACTCTTGGAGAGGCTGCTTGCGATCTACAAGCGTCGCTACGAGGAGATGGCACGGACCATCACGCTCGAACTCGGTGCCCCGATCACCATGAGCCGCGAACAGCAGGCCGATGTCGGTGTTGGCCATCTACAGGGTTTCATCGATGCGCTGAAGCGTCTTTCCATGCGCGAGGTGCTGCCGAACGGTGATGTGTTGTTGCGTGAGCCGATCGGCGTCTGCGGCCTGATCACACCTTGGAATTGGCCGATCAATCAAATCGCACTGAAGGTCGTGCCTGCCTTGGCGACCGGTTCAACCTGTGTACTGAAACCGAGCGAGTTCACGCCACTCAATGCGATGCTCTATGCCGAGATGATTGATGAGGCCGGTTTCCCGGCCGGCGTATTCAACCTGGTCAACGGCAATGGGCTCGATGTGGGCGCAGCACTTTCGCGGCACCAAGACATTGACATGGTATCTTTCACCGGCTCCACACGCGCCGGTATCGCTGTCAGCAAGGACGCTGCCGACACGGTCAAGCGCGTGACACTGGAACTTGGCGGCAAATCTCCCAACCTTGTTTTCGAGGATGCTGATCTTGAGGACCGCGTCGCTGGCAGCGTGCTGGAATGCTTCAACAATTCCGGTCAGTCCTGCGATGCACCGACGCGTTTGCTGGTCCAGAAATCGGTATATGCCAAGGCGATTGAGATCGCCGAGCGGATCGGGCGCGCGGCAAAGGTGGGAGATCCGGCACAGGAAGGCTGTCATATCGGCCCACTTGTCAGCGAGGTACAGTTCGGTCGGGTTCAAGCCCTTATCGAGGCAGGGATCGCCGACGGCGCGCGAGTTCTGGTCGGCGGAACGGGAAGACCGGAGGGTTTCGAAACTGGTTATTTCGTCAAGCCGACGATCTTCATCGATGTTGACAATAATATGCGCATCGCCCGGGAGGAGGTATTTGGGCCAGTGCTTACCATCATGCCGTTCGAGACCGAAGAAGAAGCAATCGCTATCGCCAACGATACCAATTATGGTCTTGCGGCCTATATCCAGACCAACAATCCTGACCGCGCCGAGCGTGTCGCGTCGCGGCTTAGAGCCGGCATGGTCCACATCAATGGCGGGCCGCATCGCTATGGCAGCCCCTTTGGCGGCTATAAACAGTCGGGCAACGGCCGCGAGGGCGGCATCTTGGGACTTGAGGACTTTCTCGAAGTGAAGTCCATTCATCAACCAGACGCGGTATAAGGAGAGAGATTGTGGCAAAATCATCACCCACTCGGCACGACGCATCGGGGAGCTTTGCCTTGACGGCAGGCCACGGAAAATCCGACGTCGACCTCGACCGCGTGCCTGTACGGAAATAGGCAGGCCCAGGAGAGAGTGAGATTTTACCCCGAAAGCGATAGCGGTCTGGACAAGTTGGGGGGCTCAAATCCGCGTTCAATCGACGGTCGAGAATGTGACTCCGTGTGATAGCGCCGGTAGCCTGACTGATGCGCGCTTCTGAAAAGGATGCCGCAGGCGATGCCTGAAGTGTCCCCAACGTTAGTCCTGCAATCGAGCCTGCCCGATCACGAGCTCCAACACCTGATGATCGGGCGCAGCATCGTATTTACGATCAGTAGTGCGCAGGTTGAACCTAGCAATGCCTTCAGGATAATTGAGAGCTGCCTCACTCAGGAGCCACCGCACCAATCCCTTTCGGGCCGTCCAAACGCTCTACGTCTTCATTTGGCCTCAAGGAAATGACCACAACAGCCTTGCAACGTCTTCCGTCGGGAAACAAGTTCACATCTCGCACGAGCACCTAAGCTAAGATGTATTCATCGCATTTTGCTTTCTGCTGTTTTTCCATCGGCGATGGCGGCCAGGACTTCCTTGACTATAATATCCTTGTTGACATCGCGAGAGAGAACGGTGATATCAGCCTCCGCATAGATCGGATAGCGCGCATTCATCAGGTTCTCGAGGGTCTCTTTCGGGTTCTCGCTCTTGAGCAGCGGCCGCTCGCCATGTTTGTTGACCCGGTCCCAAAGCACGTCGAGATCGGCCTTGAGCCAAACCGAGAGGCTGCCGCGCTTCACATGCATGCGCGTGCTGTCGTTGATGAAGGTACCGCCGCCCGTCGAGACGACACGCGGGCCGCCCTTGAGGAGACGCGTGATGACCCGCGTTTCCAGCGCTCGGAACTCCACCTCACCATAGGCAGCGAATAGTTCGGTGATCGTCATGCGCGAGACGCGCTCGATTTCGACATCGGTATCGACGAAGGGAATGCCGAGCTGGTGTGCGACGGGCCGGCCGATCGAGGACTTTCCAACTCCCATCAGCCCGACGAGGACGAGATTGCTGTGACCCAGCGCAGCGCGCGCCCTGTCTTTAAGACTTTCGGCCGAGGTCAGGACTTGCTCACTCATCAGTTCACCCACAATGGCTCTGGTTCGGCGAGCAGGCAAAGATCGTCTTCGTCGCGCTGGCCGCCTTCATTCCCATCGTCCTCAACACCTATGACGGCATGCGCGAAGCGCCGCCCGAACTGCTTGAGGTCGCGCGCGCGTTGAAGTTCAATGCGCGCCAGAAGGCACTGCGGATCTATATTCCCTCAGCAATGCCGTCGATCGCGACCGGCATTCATCTGGGTTTGATCTATGCCTGGCTCGCAACTGTGGGTGCGGAGTATTTTCTGGCCGTCGGCCCGGGTGTCGGCGGTCTGGTCATTGCCGGTCGCGAGCGGTTCGACATGGCGCTGGTCATGGTTGGAGTTCTCGTGCTTGGCCTCGTCGGCTTTACCCTTAACCGTCTCGCCTATGCGCTCGAAGCCTATCTGCTGCGCTGGCGGCCGAAGCAAACCGCGTAGTCCATAACTGCGATCCTTCAATGGAACGAGATGCATTCGAACTGGCTATTCGGTGCGGTCCAAAATGGCGTCAAAATCGCAGCTTTTGGTAATCAGGAACTTGACTGTGGAGCTGGTTTTCAAGTCGGTTCCCATCAAGAACGTAATGATTGGAAGGCGAGTCCGCCGTCCTCCCGCTTGGCGCACGCGCGTCAGTATCGAGGGGAAGTGGTATGAATGCTCGCAGTGGTTACCATCACTCCCGTAAAATGAAGTAACTAAGATTTTGAGCTCGTTAGGTGGCCCAGTCATCCTCATGATGGTGGTATGGCGCGGGCCGCTTCTGATAAAGTTGGAAGGGAAGCCGGCCTATTCGTGGAAGAAGGCCTTGGGCTTACATTCTCCTGAGGAGGATGCCTGAATAGCGGGATTGATGGCAGTCGACCCGATACGAATCGACACTTGGCGTAGCGCTATTTGCTACTGGTTTTGATTGCCGAGTTTCAGTCGATCATCTCTCATTTTCCGACACTCCTTGCAATTTGGAACCCGGCAAGCGGCGAGGCGTGCAAAAATTCTCTATAAAAATGATAAGGAATAGGATATTTGATACTTCAGTTTCAATAACTGAGATGTTAGTTTCACAATATGCTCGATCATCAAAGTCCCTTTCTTGTCCAACGTTCCGGTGATCTCGTTGCCCTCGCCGAGGAAAGGATTCGGGATGCGATCAAGCTCGGTGAGTTTTCTCCGGGTGAGCGGCTCTCCGAGCAGGTCCTTTGCGATACCTATCGGATCGGTCGTGGGGTTGTTCGGTCCGCACTCAGTCGGTTGGCGCACAAGGGTTTCGTTTCGGCCCAGCCAAGGAGCGGATGGCGGGTCTGTTCCATCACGGCGTCGGGCTTGCGGGAAATCACGCTCGGGCGGGCCAGGCTGGAGCCGCTTCTGGCCGATGTCGACCTCTCCGGTGATGATATTGCTCGGCTGGAGACCCTGTGTGACATGCAGGCCGCATTGCTCTTCGGAGGTGCGGCTGATGGATCTCAGCTTTCCCTTATCCGGGAATATGAGCGGCAGATCAGAGCTTTGCTGGCCGCGCGCCTCGTAGCGCCGATGATTGCCGATTGGCTGGATATCTTGTGGCATAGGGCGGGCCACTATCTCAATTTCTTCGAGGCATCGTCGGTCCAGCGTCTGGAAGCGGCTGACTGGACCGATTTCGTAGCCGCCAAGAAGGCGGGTCGCAACGGCGATGCGGCAAGGCAGCTACAGCATTTTTGTGATGATTTTGCCGACTTTACCCAGGCGTGCCTGCTGAAGTCGGAGCTTGCCGCGCCTATGGGGCGTAAGGCCAAGCGCTCTTCGATATCGAATGATGAAGTTCGCGTGTCGCGCCCGTTTGGGGACCGGCCGTCTTTGAAGAAGGATTTTTAGATGCGAGCGATAAAGGCTCTTGCGATTGCCGTTTCGATTGCTGCCATGATGTCCGTTGCGGGGCACGCCGTTGCAAAGGACAAGATCGTAATTGATCTTGTGAGTGAGCCGTCGTCGCTCGATCCACAAAAACAATGGAATCCGGATAGCTATTTCGTCTATCGCAACATCTTCGACCAACTGGTCACGCGCGATGACAATGGGAAGATAGTGCCGGCGATCGCAACGTCTTGGACATATAAGTCCGACACCGAAATAGCTTTTACATTGCGCGATGACGCGGCCTTTCATGACGGGCAAAAACTGACGCCCGATGATGTGGCCTTCAGCGTCAACCGCATCATCGACAAGAAATTCGCAAGTCCGCAGCTTAGCCAGTTCAACAAGATCCTGTCGGCCGCGGTCACCGGTCCGCATGAGGTCACCATTCGTACCAACGGACCCTATCCCGTGCTGCTGGCGCAGCTCGTCAAGCTTTCTGTCGTGCCGAAGCATGTTGTCGAGGCCGTCGGCGACGATGCCTTCAATCTTTCGCCTGTTGGTTCCGGCCCGTACAAGTTTGAAAAATGGCAGCGCGGTGTTGCCGTCTCCCTGGTGCGCAACGATGGTTACTGGGGCAGCAAGGGCTATTTCAAAAGTGCCGAATTTCGTGCTGTGCCGGATGCGGCAACCCGTGTCGCCGATCTGAAAGCCGGAAGCGCTGATCTCGCCGTGACGCTCGATCCGGATCTTGCCGCGCAGCTTCAGGGGGCTGGTGGCATCAAGGTACTGACTGCGGTAACGGAACGCATCGCCTATCTGAAGCTTAATCCGTCCATTCCTCCGTTCAGCGATGTCAATTTGCGGCGCGCCGTTGCTTATGCCATCGACAAACAGTCGATCGTCGATGGCCTGCTGGGCGGCTATGACAAGCCCGTCGCGCAATTGGCCTCGCCGGACTATGCGGGATATGTTTCCGGAATCGAGGGGCTTCCATTCGATCCGAAACAGGCCCACGAACTCGTCGAAAAGGCCGAGGGTGCCGCGACGCAGCCGATCGCCTTTCTGACTTCGCCGACCTTCGATCAGCGGATCGTCCAGGCGCTCGTGCAGCAACTCAATGACGTCGGCTTCAAGGTGAATGTCGAGACGGTGGATTTTGCCACCTATCTGCAGCGCGTCCAGAGCGAGAAAGCCAAGCAGCCAGCCATCTCCTTCGGCCGCTGGTCCTGCGCTTGCCAGGATGCGGACGGCATCTCCTTTCCGTTGCTGCATAGTAGCAGTTCATTTTCCGCAGTGTCGGACCCGAGCATCGACACGCTCCTCAATAGCGCTCGCAATACGCTCGATGAGAAGAAGCGGGTTGAGGCCTATAAGGATGTCGCCACGGTCGTTGCAAAGGATGTTCCGATCCTGCCACTCTATCAGGCTGCCGTTATCTACGGTGCCTCCGACAAGCTTGAATGGAAGCCGACGGCCAATGAGAGCTTCTTCCTCAACAGGGTAAGCTGGCGCGACTAGCTCTATTGGCGCGCTTCGCAAAGTTTTCCAGCCCAGTTCGTTTGTCGAGGCCCGGATTGTCGGGGAAAGGAAAAGGGGATGGCTGCCTTTATCGCCAGACGCTTGATCCAGGCCTTCATCGCCTTGTTCGGCGTCATAACGCTAGTCTTCTTTCTGCAGCGCCTGACTGGCGACCCGGTGCTGCTGCTGGTGCCGCAAGGCGCCACGCAGGCTGATATCGATGTCATGCGGACTGCTCTTGGCTTCGACAAACCGCTCTATATCCAATATTTCCATTTCCTGTTCAGTCTGGCGCAATTCGACCTCGGGCGCTCCTATGTGCAGAATCTGCCGGTGGTCGAGATCATCGCCAGCCGCATCCCCTACACATTGGAGCTTGCGGCCGGCGCCTTGCTGGTCGCCATTGGCTTCGGCGTGCCGATCGGTGTCGTGCTGGCCGTGCGGCGCAAGCGCTGGGAAGCCCGCTGGTTGATAGGCCTTGTCTTGATCGGGCAATCCATGCCGACCTTCTGGACTTCGGTCCTGCTCATCATGTTCTTCGGGGTCTTCCTGCGCTGGTTGCCGCCATCAGGAGCCAGCGGGCTTCAAAGCCTGCTGATGCCGTCCTTCGCCCTTGGCCTTCTGTCGATGGCGACGTTCGCTCGCGTCACGCGTACATCCGTTCTCGATGAGTTGAGCAAGGACTATGTTCGCACGGCCCATGCCAAGGGGCTTTCGACGTCGCGCTTGGTCTTTCATCACCTGCTACGCAACGCCGCAGTACCGATCGTGACAATCTCCGCGCTGGAAATCGCCAATCTGCTGACCGGTGCTATCATCATAGAAACAGTCTTTGCGTGGCCAGGCCTTGGCCAATTGACCATGCAGGCAATCAGCGCGCGCGATTTTGCGGTGGTACAGGGCATCGTGCTGATCGGCGCGGCTGCGGCGATCCTACTCAATCTTGTCGCCGACCTGCTCTACAGCCTCATCGATCCGCGAATCCGTCTTGGCGGGAGACCGGCATGATTGCGGCTCTCGCCAAAGCAAGCAGGTTCGCCGGAAGACCGCCGCTATCGGTCGTAATGTCAGTGGTGATCCTGATAGTCATCGTCCTTGCGGCTATACTCGCTCCTCTGATCGCTCCTTATGATCCGAATGCGCAGAACCTTCTCGGACGCCTGAAGCCGCCTGGCACGCTTGCCCGTGCAACGCATTTCCTGCTCGGCTCCGATGAATTGGGGCGCGATACGTTGAGCCGTCTGATCTATGGAGCGCGCGTCTCGCTTCTCGTCGCGTTCACGTCCGTATTGCTGTCTGGCATTGCCGGCTGTATTTTCGGAATGCTCGCGGCCTTTTATCGCGGCTGGGTCGAGACCGTGATCATGCGCCTCGTCGACATCGTGCTTTCTGTGCCGGCCATACTGCTTGCCATCATCACTGTCGCAACGCTTGGGCCGGGCCTGCAGAATGTCGTTCTCGTTCTGGCTCTTACACGCTGGCCGCGTTACGCGCGCGTTGCCTATGCTCAGACCCTGATTATCACCAATATGTCCTATCTTCGGCTTTCGCGTGCGATGGGGGCCGGATGGCTGCGGGTGTTGCGATATCACATCCTGCCGAATATCGCGGGCGCGCTCGTCGTCGTCGCCACGCTTGAATTCGGCCTGATGGTGCTGTTCGAAGCAGGATTGTCCTTCCTCGGTCTTGGCGTTCAGCCGCCGACCGCAAGCTGGGGGGCGATGCTTTCGGTCGGCCGCAACTATGTCGCCAATGCCTGGTGGCTTTCCGTCATGCCGGGGCTGGCGCTTTTCCTTCTTGTTTTGTCCGTCAACGTTCTGGGCGATTTCCTGCGGGACCGCCTTGACCCAAGGAGTGCGTAAAATGGTCGATTTCTCGCAAGATTTCAAAGGTAAGCGTGTGGTGGTGACAGGGGCTGCCGGCATTTTCGGCGGCTGGATCGCTAAGGCCTTCGCCAATGCCGGGGCCGAGCTTCTCCTGACGGATGCCGATGGTTCGCGCCTTGCTTCGGCAGCGCAGGAGATCGGTGGGGCCCATCTGCAGCATGTGGCGGATCTGACTTCCGATGCCGATATCAAGTCGCTCCTTTCCGCCATTGCCGAGCGCTGGGACTCAGCCGACGTCCTCGTCAACAATGCCGGCATTTATCCGTCGGGTTTTCTGCTCGACCTGACTGCTGAAGACTGGGACCGGATCTTCGATATCAATCTTCGTGCGCCATTTCTGTTGTCCCAGGGCGTTGCCCTTCAGATGATTGACAAGGGCGTAAAGGGCTCGATCGTCAACATTTCTTCCGGCGCCTCGCGCAAGATGCGCACTACGGTCGTTCCCTATTGCACCTCGAAAACGGCGCTCGACCGCCTGAACAAGGGGCTGGCGCTTGAGCTTGCCGAGTTCGGCATTCGCGTCAACATCGTCGAGCCGGGCTTTGCGCCGGGCAGCGACGTCAGCCACCTCACGCAGGAACATATCGATACCGTCGTCGGCAACATTCCGCTCGGCCGGATTTCGTCGCCGGACGATGCCGCGACTGCTGTCCTCTACCTCGCATCGGATGCAGCCGCCTATGTCACGGGCGCGACGCTGACCGTCGATGGCGGCAATTCGATCGGCTCGCTTGCCGTCTTCCAGGCGAAGAAGAAGGCGCTCTGAGGTCAGGCGGGAGGATAGAAACATGGTCAAGGATCGAGCCCAGTCGACAAAGGGCTTTCCCCCCTTTCCACCTTACACGTGGCCGGAAGGAAAGCAGAGTGCCGTGCTGCTGAGTGTCGATGTCGACGCGGTCGCACCTTATCTGTGGGAGCATCGGGACGGTGTGCCGGATCGTCTCGCGCGGCTTGAGATCCGCCGTTTCGGATTGCGCTCAGGACTCGGTCGTATCCTCGGTCTGTTCGACCGCTACGGCGTGAAGGCAAGTTTCTATGTGCCGGCCGTGGTCGCGGAATTCGATCCCGATCTGCTGCCGGTTCTTCTTGCCGCCGGGCACGAGATCGGACTGCACGGCTATTTTCATGAGTTGGTTCGCGACATCCGAGCGGATGAGTTCAGCGCGGCTCTCGACGGCAGCCTCGAACTATTTAAACGGCAGACAGGACGATTACCGGTAGGGTTTCGCTCGCCGGCCTGGGAGATGACCCCGCACATGCTGGCTGAGATAAAGGCGCGGGGTCTTGCCTATGACTCCTCGCTGATGGGCTTTGACCACCCCTACGATATCGATGGCGTTGTCGAGATCCCGGTCCAGTGGGCCTTGGACGATGCAATCTTCTACAAGTTCGAGGGCAGTGGCAACGAGCGCTGGGCACCGGCTTCCGGTCGTGCCGTGCTGGAGGATTGGCTCGCCGAATGGCGGGCGCTCCACCGCTTTGGAGGGCTCTTCACCCTGACGGTTCATGACTGGATTTCCGGCAGGGCACAGCGCATCGCCGGGCTCGAAAAGCTGTTGGAAGCTATGACGGCCGAAACCGGCGCCTGGATCGCGACCGCGGCCGAAATTGCCGGTCATCACGCGTCATCGGTAAATTCCGGTCGGTTTTCCGTTGCCTCGGCCATTCCCTCTGCCATCGGCGCGCGGCGTTTCGGGGGAGAGCCATGAACGAGACCTGGTCGATCGGCAAGCGGGAGACAAGCAGCAAACACGGTCTGGTCGCCTGCCAGAACTGGCTGGCGGCCGAGGCGGGGGCTGGTGTCCTTTCGGCAGGCGGCAATGCCGTCGATGCGGCAGTCGTCACGGCTCTCGTTCTCAGCGTCGTGGAGCCGTGGCTGTCGGGCATCGGTGGGGGTGGCTTCATGCTGCGGGCCGACGGCGGTTCTGGGGCGGTCGACGTGCTCGATTTCAATGTCATTTCGCCAGCGGCCCTTCGGCCTGATGACTACCCTCTGGTTGCCGGTCAGGATGGGGACTGGTTCGAATGGCCCTCCGTGCAGGCCGACCGCAATCTGCTCGGTTACGGATCGATCTGCGTTCCCGGTGCCGTTGCCGGATTTGCCGAGGCGCTCGATCGCCTCGGCACCATTTCCTGGGCGGATGCCCTGGCGCCGGCCATCGAACACGCCCATCGCGGTTTGCAGGTCGATTGGTATGCGGCTCTCGCGCTCGCCATCGACGGCCATAATCTCGCTCAGTTCAAGGGTGCCTCCGATCTCTTCCTTCGCGATGGCCGCGCGCCGCGCGTCCCGGAAGGCGGCCGGTCGCTGTTCCTGCCGATGAGGGCCAAGGCCGCATCGCTGGAAAGGCTGGCGCGCGAGGGAGCGCGCGATTTCTACGAAGGCCAGATTGCTGAGCTGCTGGTTGCCGACCTTTCGAAGGGCGGCTCCGCCCTTTCGAAAGCTGATATGCGCGCCTATGCGCCGAAGTGGCTGCAGCCTGCCATCGGCTCTTACATGGGGCGGCGCGTCCATGCCGTGCCGGGTCTTTCCGGCGGCCCGACCTTGCTTGCGGCGCTCAACGAGCTTGAAGAGTTTCCGCGCGATGCCGATCCGTATTCGGGAGCGGCGGCTCTTGCCTTTGCACGAGCGTTGCGTCGCGCCAGCGAATATCGTCTCAAGCATTTGGGGCATGCTGCCGGCGAGAGCTGTACCAGCCATATCAGCGTAGTCGATGCACAGGGGACCATGGTTTCCCTCACCAATACGCTCCTCTCCCGTTTCGGTTCGAAGGTCGTGGTGCCGGAATTGGGATTTGCTCTCAACAATGGCCTGATGTGGTTTGACCCGAGGCCAGGGCATCCGAATTCGATCGCTCCGGGTAGGCAGCCGCTTGCCAATATGTGTCCGATCGTCGCGACGCTTGATGGTTCGCCGGAACTGGCTCTGGGTGCGGCGGGCGGCAGGCAGATTGTGCCGGCGGTCGCGCAAATCCTGTCCTATGTCCTGGCTTTCGGCATGTCGCTGGAGAATGCGCTGTTCAGTCCGCGCATCGATGCGAGCGGCACGACGATCAGAGTAAGCCGAGCGGCAGGGGCTGATGTGGCGGCATCGGTTGCCGCCGATTTCGACGTTCAGGTGATCGACGACACGCTTTATCCCGTCAATTTTGCGGTGCCGTCGGTCGTCATGCGGCGCGGGGGCGTCAATACCGGCATGGTTCATCCGCGCAATCCGTGGGCTGCGGTGCGCGAGGCGACAGTCTGATGACGACACCGGTCTTGAGCGTCGACATGCTGCAAGTCTCGATCGGCCACAAGGCCGTGGTCGACGGCGTCAGCCTGTCGGTCAATGCGGGTGAGATCGTCAGCATCGTCGGCGAGTCTGGATGCGGCAAATCGATGACGGCGTTTGCCGTCATGGGACTTCTTCCCGCCGCAGCGGCCATGGCTGGCGGTTCGGTGCGATTGAACGGACGCAATCTCGCCGACCTCGACAGGCGAGGCCTGATGCGGCTGCGTGGCAGCGAGCTTGCCATGATCTTTCAGGAACCCGTTGCTTCGCTCAACCCACTCATGCCGGTTGGTCGCCAGATTGCCGAAAGCCTCATCATTCATCGCAGGCTCGGCCGCCGGCAGGCATGGGCTCAGGCGATCGACATGCTCGCCGATGTCGGCATACCCGAGGCGGCAATGCGCGCACGGCAATATCCGTTCGAACTGTCGGGCGGCATGTGCCAGCGCGTCATGATCGCCATGGCCTTGATCACAAGGCCGCGCCTGCTAATCGCCGACGAGCCGACGACTGCGCTCGACGTTACCATTCAGGCGCAGATCCTCGACTTGATGAAACGACTGCGCGATGAAACCGGAACCGCGATCCTGATGATTACCCATGACATGGGCGTCGTTGCCGATATCGCCGATCAGGTTGCCGTCATGTATGGCGGCCGAATTGTCGAAGTCGGCGAAGTCGGTGCGATCTTTCGGGAGCAAAGGCATCCCTATACGCGATTGCTGCTGTCGACCATTCCGCGCCTGGATGGCAGCGATGCCGGGCAGCTTTTGCCGACGATCAAGGGCATGGTGCCCGACGCGGGCGCATGGCCGGCCGGATGCCGGTTTTCGACGCGCTGTCCGCTTGCGGACGAAGACTGTCATCGGGCGCCGCCGCTCGAACCGACAGGCTCGGGCCGCCGCGCGGCCTGCTGGCATCAAGATCGCATCGGGAGCCTGGCATGACGGCGCCATTGCTCTCAATTCGCGATCTGCACGTGCATTTTCCCATCCGTCGCGGCTTCTTCGGCCAGGCGGCTGGATTGCTGAAGGCCGTCGACGGCGTCGATCTGGATATCGAAGCCGGACAGAGCCTCGCGCTTGTCGGTGAATCCGGGTCAGGCAAGTCGACGCTTGGCGCGGCCGTCATCGGGATGCAGAAGGCGAGTTCGGGTCAAATTCTCTTCGAGGGCAGCGATGTCACGGCCAAGGGGTCGGACCGCTCCGCTGCGCGGCTTCGGGATATACAGATCGTATTCCAGGACCCGGTCTCCGCGCTCAATCCACGCATGAATATCGGCGACAGCATTGCCGAACCGCTCGCTATTCACGGCGTCGGGACAAGTCAGGAGCGGCGGCGGCGGGTCTCCGAGCTTCTGGAGCTGGTCGGCCTCAATCCGGCGCATGCCGATCGCAAGCCGAATGCTTTTTCCGGCGGACAGCGACAGCGCATCGTCATCGCAAGAGCGATCGCGCTGCAGCCGAAGCTGCTGATCCTGGATGAACCGGTTTCCGCGCTCGATGTGTCGATCCGCTCGCAGATCCTCAATCTGCTTTTCGAACTGCAGCGGCGGTTTGGTCTTTCCTATCTGTTCATCTCCCATGACCTGTCGGTCGTGCGCCATTTCGCCGATCGGGTGGCGGTCATGTATCTCGGCCGCATCGCCGAGGTCGGGGCGACGGCCGACGTCTTTGCCCGCCCGACGCATCCCTACACCGAAGCGTTGCTGAGCGCGGTGCCGCTGCCTGATCCTGTCGCTCAGCGTCAACGGCAGCGCATCCTTCTCGAGGGTGATTTGCCGAGCCCGGCGAACCCGCCCACCGGCTGTCGTTTTTCGACCAGGTGTCCGATTGCCGCGAGCATTTGCCGGGAGCTGTCGCCGGCGCTGAGCCTCTTGGAACGAGACCATCAAGCCGCCTGCCACCTGCGGGCTCCGTCGGCCGGGATCAAGGGCGCGCCATGATCGCGCTGATCTCGCCGCGGACAACAAAGTTCTGACTACCGTTATCAACGATCGATCATTTGAGGAACCGGAACATGAAGTTGCATAAGCTTCTCGCATTGGCAGCGGGCATCGGCCTGTCGATGCTGTCCTTCGCGGCCGCGGCGCAGGCCGCTGAAAAACAGCAGATTGTGGTGGATCTCGTCAATGAGCCGTCGACGCTCGATCCGCAACTGCAGTGGAATCCCGACAGCTACTTCGTCTACCGCAACATCTTCGACAATCTCGTCACCCGCGACAATGCGGGCAAGATCGTCCCGCAGATCGCCACCACGTGGAAAAACGTCTCGGATACCGAGATCGCCTTCACGCTTCGTGATGATGTTCACTTTCATGACGGAAGCGTTCTGACAGCCGCCGATGTCGCCTTCAGCATCAATCGCATCATCGATCCGAAATTTGCAAGTCCGCAGCGAGCGCAATTCGGCAAGATCGTCAAGGCAGCGGCAATGGGCGATCACGAGGTGACGCTGACGCTGAAGACAAGCGCCCCCGCGCTTCTCGCCGCGCTGACGAACCTCTCGATCGTGCCGGAACACGTCGTCGAGAAGGTCGGAAATGCGGCTTTCAAC
This sequence comes from Rhizobium sp. WW_1, assembly GCF_003610155.1. Classification (NCBI taxonomy): domain Bacteria; kingdom Pseudomonadati; phylum Pseudomonadota; class Alphaproteobacteria; order Hyphomicrobiales; family Rhizobiaceae; genus Rhizobium; species Rhizobium sp. WW_1. The sequence continues at coordinate 24,073 of NZ_RAIN01000028.1, read as the reverse complement.
CTTCAGCCGGTGGGTAGCGGTCCATACCGTTTCGTAAAATGGGACAAGGGCGTTTCGGTAACTCTTGCGCGCAATGACAGCTACTGGGGCGAGAAGGGGCCGTTTGCGGCGGCCGTTTTTCGTGCCGTGCCGGATGCATCGACGCGGCTTGCCGACATTCAGTCCGGGACCGTGGACCTGGCAAGGGCGCTGACCTCCGACCAGGCGGCGCAGCTGCAGGCTTCGCCGAATGCCAAGGCGCTGCCCGTTCTCACCGAGCGCCTTGCCTATGTTCGCATCAATCCGAACAAGCCGCCGTTTGACAAGCTTGAGCTTCGCCAGGCACTGGCCTATGCGATAGACAAGGAAGGCATCACGCAGGGCATTCTCGGCGGCCTCGACAAGCCGATCGCCGAGATGGTGACGCCGGCGCATTTCGGCTGGAGCGATACGATCAAGGGACTGCCTTTCGACCCGGAGAAGGCAAGATCACTCATTGCAGCGGCCGGTAAGCCGGCCAAGTTTCAGCTGACAATCGGCGCCTTTTTTGACCAGAGGGTTGCTGAAGCCATTCAGCAGGAATTGCAGGATGTCGGGTTCGACGTCGAAATCGCCAATGTCGATACGCCGACCTTCCTGCAACTGATCCAGAAGGGACCGGCGGATGGCCCGACGCTCGCGATCAGCACTTCCTCGTGCGCCTGCCAGGATGCGGACGGCGCGCTCTATTCGCTCTTTCACTCCGGCAGCAGCTGGACCATTGTTGCCAAACCGGAAATCGATGCCTTGCTGGACGAGGCAGCCTCATCGCTGGACGAGAAGACGCGTCTTGCCGACTACGAAAAGGTCGGCAGCTTCGTTGTAAATGATGTGCCGACCGTGCCGCTTTACCAGATGGTATCGATTTACGGTGCTGTGAAAAATCTCGATTTTCAACCCACGCCGAACGAGAGCTTCTTCCTCAATCGTTTGCGATGGCAGAATTGACGGTTGGCTCCGTTGTCGATCCAGATCCCTCGCCGCAAACGGCCATGCTTATTCTCGTCGCGGGATAACGACTTCGGAGCGACGATATTTCTTTGCAGCTCAGGCGGTCATGGTTGCCTGAGCTATTGCCGCGGCCAGCCCGCCTGGATTCTCTATTGCCATCGAATGGCCGGCGTCATCGACGATGTCTACCCGGATGCCTCGGGACGATAGAAACTCGAAATCCGGGTCCGGCAAGCTGCGTTTTCCGAATATGAATGTTTTCTGGGATGGGTGCTGAAGAAACTGGGAACGCCAGTCGCGTGAGCCTCCTTCGACAAGCGACGCGGCCCCTCGATGGACCGCGCGTGCGGATGCGGCACGCATCATTGCCGCCCATGCTCCGTTTCCCGAAGCCTGGGCTTGAATGAGCATCGCAGAATGACCGGTCCTCATATAGTCCACCTCTTTCCAGGCAGCGATGGCGCGGCTGAACATCCCGCCACCACGATCGAGATTGGCTTCGGAAACGACGAGATTTTGGACTTTGTCTCCAAGCAGGTCGGCGGCTTCTATGGCAATGGAACCGCCCATGCTGTGCCCGTAGATATCTATCTGTTGGAAGTTTCGTTCCCGAATGAGGCCATGAACCTGTCGCGCATGGTCTTCCACGCGATATCCGAAATCTTCCGGACGGTCGCTGAAGCCAAAACCGAGCAGATCAAGAAGAATGGCGTGTCTTCCACGCAAGGCTGGTGCGGAGACGACATGAGGGTATTCGAATGACGACGCGCAGCCGAGGCCGTGAAGTATCAGGAGCGGAATGCCGGACCCCTCAAGTTCGAGATATCGCATCTTGGCAGTTGAACGTTCGATCGCAAAAGAGTGCACGGCAGCCTCCGGAACCTGCTGGCAATAAACGGGAGGCCGGATGGCCAGCCTCTTTCCACTCGGAAATGTGCCGTCATGCGGTAGGCGACCAGCCGAGGCTTGGAGCAACCGCATGCGCGAGATCGCTCAGCAGCCGAATATTCTCAGCGAGACCGAAGGCGGGCGGCAGGAAAAGGACGATTTCGTCGGCGGCCGCCAGGCCCGGGTCCTTGAGCACCGCCTCGATCACCTGGGCGGGAGCGCCGTGGAAGACGGGAGAGATCTGGATGCCCGGTGGCTGAATGGCGGGCGCCGTTGGCTCAAGGGCGCCGATCGGCCGAGACGCCCCGATGCCCTTGGTTCGGCGCTCAAGATCGTAAGCGGCATATTTCTCCCGCAGTTCGGCGGTGGTGCCAACCAGGATCGATGCAGCGACGGTCACCGGCGGCGGCTCGGTGTCGTGCTTCTGGCGCCACGTCGCGCGGAAGGCTTCGATAGCGCGGGCCTGGTATTGACCGAAGCTCTCGCCTTCGGCGTGGTCGTGCTGCACGGTTCCTGAGATGAGACCGATCCCGAGTTCTGCAGCCTGAACGGCCGAGGCGACGCTTGCTGAACCCTGCCGGATGCGGGATCGCAATGTTGGGCTGTGCGGCGTCACACGCAGCTCAGCGCCTTCAGGGGCGCCCTGCCCAGGGCCGTCGACGGTGTGGAGAACCTCGCCGGCGATCGCTGCAAGGAAGCGTGCCTGACGGCGCTTCGCCTCGGTGCGGGCATCGGTGTCGACCGTACCGAATACCGCGTCGAACGCCGCGTTGGCGCCGGTGGAGATGGCGAGCTCAAGCCTTTCACCGATGAGCAGGTCGGCGGTGCCGGCCGCCTCTGCAAGCAGGATTGGGTCCTGATAGCGCATCGGGATGACAGCCGATCCCAGCCTGATATGGCTTGTATGCTGGCCGGCTGCAGCGAAGAACGGGATTGGAGAGGACAAGTAATGATCGAAGTGGCGCTGGTAGGCCCAGCCCGACTGATAGCCCAACCGTTCAGCCGCCTTGAACAGTTCTATCCCATCGCGCAGTCCCTGCGCCGGGCCAGCCTTATCGTTGAACGACACCCGGGTGTTGAAGCCGAGCCGCTGCTTGGGGCGGAACGTTGCGGGCAGGATACTGGCGGAGGCAGCGATACTCATGCGATCTTTTCCTGGCTGACGATTCGGCGGAATTGCTGGGGTGGGAGCCGGGTAGCGCCGGCGACACTCGGGATCGATTCCAGCAGCGAGACCGTGTAGGGTTGCCGCGGGTTGTCGAAGATGTCCTTGACGCTTCCGTGTTCGACGATGCGCCCGCGCTGCATCACGGAGACTGTGTGAGCGAGTTGGCGCACGAGAGCGAGATCGTGCGAGACGAATATATAGGTCAGGCCAAGGCTTTCCTGCAATGAGAGCAATACTTCGACGATATCAGCCTGGACGCTGACATCGAGTGCCGAGGTCGGCTCGTCAAGCACGATCACCTCCGGCTTCAGGACCAGCGACCGAGCAATCGCGACGCGTTGGCGCTGACCGCCGGACAAAGCTTGCGGCTTGCGCGAAAGCAGGTGTTCGCCTAATCCGACATTGGCCAGCGCCTCGCGAACCCGCTCTGTCCGCTCCGCGCGTGTTCCGATGCCAAACCTGTCGAGCGGCTCACGCACCAGTTGTTCGACCTTCCAGGTCGGATCGAGCGAGGTGAATGGATTCTGGTAGACGAGCTGAAGGTGGCGCCAGACCGCGCGCAGTGACTGCTGCGAGCGACCGTTTAGCTTTTCTCCGGCGATCGAAATATCACCGGCATCGGGTTGATCTAGCCCAAGCAGCAGTCGGATCGTCGTCGTCTTGCCCGACCCAGATTCGCCGACCAACGCATGTGTGGTGCCTGCCGGTACAGAGAAGGAAACGTCGTTGACGGCAGTCAGAACCTTGCCGTCGACCGTAAAGCTCTTGGTGATGCCCTTGACTTCGATCTTTGGCGCCTTGCCGACATCGGCGTCCAGAAAGTGAAAGCCTGGATCTCGAAGCTTGTGATAGCGATCGGGATTGAGGGCAGGCACGTCAGCATGCAACTCTTTTGCATAGGCCGATTTCGGCGATGAGAAAACTGCCGTCGTGCTGCCGGCCTCCTGAACAGCACCACCCTTTAGCACCACTACGGAGTGTGTCCGCTCGGCCGCAATCGCAAGGTCATGGGTGATAAGCAGCAGACTGATGGCGAGGTCCTGCTGCAGCCGCGAGAGCAGGTCAAGGATTCGCTTTTGTATCGTGACGTCGAGCGCGGAGGTTGGCTCATCCGCGACCAGCAGTAGCGGTCGTGGCAGGACGGCAAGGCCGATCAGCACGCGTTGAAGCATGCCGCCTGACAGTTGGTGCGGATAGGAATCATAGACACGTTGGGGATTGTCGAGCCCGACCTGGGCAAAGGTCTCGAGGACAAGCGCCTTGCGGATTGCCTTGCTCGGCTCATCGACCAGGGCTGCGGCTTCCATCGCCTGCACACCGATCGTCCGCACCGGATTGAGCGCGTTTCCCGGGTCCTGCGGCACGAAGCCGATGGTCTTGCCTCTAAGCGGGCGGAAGCGGCGTTCGGAGAGCTGCAATATGTCCCGTCCCTCAATTGCAATGCAGCCGGTCGCTTGTCCGGTGGGAGGAAGCAATCGCAGCAGGGCGCGCGCAATGGTTGATTTGCCCGAGCCCGATTCCCCGATGAGGGCAAGGCTTTTGCCACGCCCAAGTTCGAAGCCGACATTGCCGACGACCTTATGCGACCCGTAGGAAACCGACAGACCGTCCACCTGAAGCAGCGGACCAGGCCGTTGCGGCAGCGGCATGTTTTCTCCAACGCGAGAGAGAGCTGTGTTTAATCTATCTTGCGAAGCCATCGGCTGATCCTGTTCACAGAGAGGACGGTCGCGATCGTGATGAAGGCGGGTGCGTAAACCAGCCACGGCCATTTGAGGTAATCCTTGCCGATTGAAATCAGCAAACCCCAATCGGAGGCCGGCGGTGGGTCGCCATAGCCGAGGAAGGCGAGGCTGGCGATCACTAGGATCGAGTCACCGAACTGCAGCACGGCAAGCGGGAGCACGGAGCGCGACGCGTTCGGTAATATGTGCCGCCAGAGGATGTGCCAGCGCGAGCCCCCGGAAAGAAAGGAAGCCTCGATGAAGGTCGCCTGCCTTGTCTTGATGACTTCCGATCGCATGACGCGGGCGAAGACGGCCACTGACGAGATGCCGGTGGCGATCGCGGCGTTCGTGGTATCGAAGCCAATCGCAGTGACGACGATGACGGCAAGCAGGAATTTCGGAATTGCAAGCAGGACGTCGACCAGGCGGGCAAGCACGGTGTCCACGCGACCGCCGAAGAAGCCGGCGTTGAGGCCGATGAAGCCGCCGGCGACCGCGCCGATGACGACGGCGATCAATGCACTCCTGACCGAAGAAGCCGAGCCATAGACGACGCGGGTATAGAGATCGCGGCCCAGCTGGTCGGTTCCGAACCAGTGTTCGGCGCTGGGACCGAGCAGCTTTTGGGCGGGAATGCCGATTGCCGGATTGTGGCCCGTGAACAGGCTAGGTGCCAGCGACCAGGCGATGACGATCGTCACGATCACAAACGAGAGCGCGACTGTCGCCGGCAATCGGAAACCGGCGCGCCGGCTTCCGACGGTTAGGCGCAAGGAGGTGTTGGTCGATATGAGGGTCATGACAGCACCGACTTTGAAATTTCCGCAGAGCCTTCGTCAGAGGTAACGGGCCGACGCGCGGTACCATCGAGCAGTTTCACGCGCGGGTCGAGCAGCGGATAGACAAGATCGGCGACCAGGTTGACCAGCACGAAGACCACGGCTGCGAGCGATACGATTGCCTGCAGAACGGGCAGATCCTGGGTGCTGACCGAGCGCTGGACCAGGCTGCCGATGCCAGTGCGCGCGAATACCGCCTCGGTGATGAGCGAGCCCCCGAGCAGTTCGCCGATTGTCAGCGCGACGACGGTGATGACCGGAAGTGAAGACGGCTTGAGGAGATGCCTGACAAAAAGCTGCAACTGCCCGAGGCCGCGGCTGCGCGCAACGGCGGCATATTCCTGTCCCGTTTCATGATCGAGATTGGCGATGAGCACCTCGGCGATCTGCGCCGAGATGGGAATGCCGAGCGCGATCGCCGCGAAAAAGGTTGCCCAGAAGCTGTCTGGGTTTATCACGCGGAAGAGACCGAGCTGGAAGCCGAAGATGTGGATCAGTACCAGCCCTATCACGAAATTCGGCACCGACAGGAACAGGGACGGGAAGCCCCGCAGCAGGCCCTGACCGAACCTTTTTGGCAGGAACTGAGTGCCGTAGGAAATTGCGATTGCCAGGATCAGCGCGACGATGAGGCCGGCAGAGGCGAGAACGAGCGTCGAGGGCAGCACCTCGGCAATCATGGTCGTCACCGGACGGTTGGTTCGCATCGACAGGCCGAAGTCGCCGATGAGGAAGTGGGAAAGCGATGTCGACAATTGCACGAGAACCGGCTTGTCGAGACCCTGTGCGGCAATGATTTCCTGGATCTCCGCCTCGCTGAAGCCGTTCTGCGGGTTGCGCAGGACGTTTGTAATGGGATCGCCCGGCAGGATGCTTACGACGGTGAAGGTGAACACATAGGCCATCAAAATGACGATGACTGCCTGGGCCAGGCGTTTTGCGGCGAAGCTAAGATAGGCATTGTTCATGCCGGTCACCTCCTTGCGCTCCTTGGTTGCGCTGTGGATTAGTCGCTGATCGTCGCCGTGTAGTAGCTGGCATAGGCGATGCCGTTGTATATCTCGCCCTTGAGCTTCGGGGACTGGACGTAGATACGCTGAACCATCTGTGTGCGCGGAATGAAGTAGCCCTGCTCGAGAACATATTTCTGAAGCTCGTCCAGCAGCGGGTTTCTGATCTCGAGCGAACCGGCGCCGGCGATTTTGTCGCGCAGCTCGTTGATCTTTGTGTCGCTCTCTCCGAGTGCGAACCAGTTCTCGCCGTTATTGGCGTCGGTCAGGATGCTCGCGACCGTCCCGGCATCGATGAAGCTGCGCGTCACCTCGTAGGCCGGCACGCCGGCGCCGCCATACTGAACCTTCTGGCCGAACGTCACGACGTCATAGGCGCGGATATCGACCTTCCAGCCGATCTTGCCGAGCTGCTGGGCGATGAGTTCGTCGATCGACTTCGAGGTTACGAGATAGGGGTTGGAATTAAGCGTCAATGACAGCTGCTTGCCATCCTTGGCGCGGATGCCGTCGCCTCCCTTGACCCAGCCCGCCTCGTCGAGGAGTTTCTCAGCCCTGTCGGGATTGTAGGTCAAAAGGTCGCTGTGATCGGTCGCGCCGGGGACGTTGCTTTGAATGAACGACGTCGCGAGCTTCCAGTCGGACGTATAGACCGTATCGATGATTTCCTGGCGATTGATGGCTGTCTGCAAGGCCTGGCGTACCTTCACGTCATCGTAAGGCGCGAGTTTCGTGTTGATCGCCCAGCCGTTGACGAAGCCGAGATAACGCGGTGTCGCGACGATAAAGCCGTCCTGCTTGAGCGACGTCAGTTCCTGCGGCGAGGCGTTATAGGCAATGTCTGCCTGGCCGGACTGGACCGCGGCGACGCGCAGCGAAGGTTCGGACACCAGCTTATAGGTGATTGTGTCGAGATAGGCCGGACCGGTATGACCGACGGCTGCCGGCCCCCAATTGTAATCCTTGCGTTTGGTGAGCTTGACGAAGTCGCCTTCCTTCCACGAATCCACCACATAGGGTCCGCTGCCGGAGGTCTTGCTGAGATCGGCCTGCTGTGCTGCCGGCTGTGCCAGGGTTTTCGGCGAGATCAGGATGGAGCCGTGATAACCAAGGGTCGGAATGAAGCCGAGCGTCGGCTTTTTGAAGAAGACCTTCACCGTGGTTGCGTCGACCGCCTCGGCGTGGTCATAGGTCTTCGGGAATAGCCCGATCGGGTTGATGCCTTCCTTCTTGCGTCCGGCATACCAGATGTCGAGATTGGCGACTGTCGCAGACGCATCGAGGGGGGTGCCGTCCGAGAAGGTTACACCACTTTTGAGATGGAGGGTGAACTCGGTGGCACTGTCATTCTGCTCCCAACGCTCGGCGACCCACGGGGTGACCTTGCCGTCGGCGTCCACGTAGACGAGCTTGTCGGTGACGTGACCCCATATGTGGCCCTGGAAGCTGGAAATCGCGCTGTTATTCGGGATCCAGCTATCGCCCAAAGAGTCGATGAGGAAGGTGATGTCGCCTCCATTGGCCGGCTCACCGGCACTGTGCGCCGGCGTTAGACCCGCCATCGCCACCAAGGCGCCGGTCGCCACGGCCGAAGTGGTGAGCAACAGACGGCGCCGGGAAAGAGACAGCGAGAAAAGGCGTTCGGTCATGGAGAGATCCTGATGGTTCGGGTTCTGCGAAATCTGAAGCAAAGCCTATTCAGGTGGAACCAAAAGGAGAAAGACTGGTTGTTCTTTTTCTACTAAATTTATGGATTATTTTGTCGGTTTTCGACTTGTGCGGGGATCAGCATTTTTCAGGCGGCTTGGTGAGGGTTGGGCGGGTCGCAGCCCTCGTTGGCCTTCAGCGCCTCGGTACCGCCCTTGTCGGGATCGACAGCAGAATGGGTATGGTCCCTGCGGTCTCCGACATGGCAAGAATGCTATGGACTTCAGGCCCATTCGGCCCGAAGTCTCTCAGTGATTTATCAGGCTACCAGCTTTTCGCCCGACAAATGACGTTCGAGGAAGGGCAGGCTGTCCTGTCCCCAATACAGCTCGCCTTCATAACGGAAAGTCGGCAGGCCGAAGACACCGGCTTCCTTTGCAACTTCGCGATTGCTGCCCCAGAGTTCCGAGATATCGGAGCCAGCGGCGCGAGCCTCCAGTGCTGCACCGTCAAAGCCTGCGGCATCCGCAATCGCCTTTCGCACATCGGCGTTGCCGATATCGGAAGCGGTGCCCCAGAAGGCGTGCTGCAGCGCCCGGGCGAGGGCGACCCAATCCTGTCCTTCGAGCTGAGCTGCGAGAACAAGAAAGCCCGCGGGCGTTGGGTCGCAGAGTGCCGAACGGTTTGTGAAGTCGAGCTGCTTGCCGCGAAGAGCAGCCCAGCGCAGGAGATCCTTCAACCCATAAGCGCGACGCGCGTCAGGGCGATCGCGCGAATAGATAGCGCCATTTTCGACGATCAGCGGAATGAGATAGGGACGGATCTCGGCCCCGGATCGCGCCGCGACTTCGACAAACGCATCAAGGCCTATATAGGCCCACGGTGATCCGATCCCGAAGAAATAATCAATGGTTTTGGTCATAAGGCTTTTCTCCTGACGGGATGAATTATGCAGTCGCTTTAAAGGTCACTGCCGTGGCCATATCGAAGACGGACAGCGCACAGTCACGCGCCACCAGAACAGCCCGGGGATCACGGCCGACAGCAACCGTCGCCAGTGCCCCTTCGTAAAGCAGAGACATGTGCGCCGCCACCTGCTTGGTCGGACATCTTGCGGCCGCCATGACGGAACGGAAGATATCGCGTACAGCATTCTTGTGCTCGCGGGCGATGGACACGACGCGCGCGGAATCACCGTGCTCAGCGACTGCCAATGCAAAGGCGCAGCCGCGAAACTCCGGACTGTCGGCCTTTTCGAACAGGCGTTCGAAAATCAAGGCGATCTGTTCACGCGGCTGCAGCGCCATAGTGCATGTGACTTCTCTCAACTGAAGAAGAACGCGTTCGTGACGTTCTGTCAGATAGGCGGCGACAAGATGATCCTTGGACGGAAAGTGTCGGTAGAGTGTGGCTTTTGCTACATTGGCTTCGTCGACAATGCGGTCGATACCGACAGCGCGAATCCCTTCCTTGTAGAAAAGGGTGCCAGCGGTGGTCAGGATATGATCTGATATTTTCATTGCGTCGGTCCGGATGCGGTCATTGTATGATCTCGGGACTAGCCCGTCTGATGTGCTTTCGGCCTCGAAGGGGTAGGGGTGGAGAAAGACAGGTAGTTCTCGGCAAGCCGGCGCAGACTAGCGAAAGGAAGGAGAGCCGTGAAGCCACCTTGTCGCGCCGTCGATCCGGCAATTTCCTGAGCGGCACGATTATAGGGCGTCGCTATCCCATGCAGACGCCCGAAAAGAGTGATTTCGCCGTTGAGGTAGTCGACTTCGCTTGAAGCGCCCCGCGTGAAACTCTGCCAGGTCGATTGCTGACCGGGTCGAATGCCGGAGTTTTCGGCGATCTTCCAGTGTGCAATACTGATGGTCCGTTCCGAAGGTGATGCGAAGGCATGGCCTGCCGCCTTCAAAACCGTCTCGGCTTCCTCGACAAGGGCGGTGCCGAATGCCGCTCGCTCGTCGTCTGCGCCGTCGAAGAGCTCCAGCACATTGCGCACATTGTGAAGGAGCTTCGCCGCCTTCCATCGCTTGATATCGCTCGTTGTCTCGGCGATGTAGTCCGATCGGCTAAGATCCAGGACGACCTTGGCCGCCGTCTCGTCGGTGCCGTACGGATAACGACCCATGGTCACGATCGCCACCTGCGGATCGCCCCCGACCACGACATGTCCGGTTTCCGTAAAGCGGGCAGGTGTCAGGATGCTGGCGCCGTAGACATTCGAAAAAAATCTAAGAGCTGCCGCTTCCGTGACCAGGCCATTTTGAAATGTGACGATCGGCAGGGCGGAGGCTGCCAGTTCCTCGGAATTGTCGATCGGCCGCCATGCCCAAAAGGCAACGGCTTCTGCAGCATCTTGCGACTTTACCGTTAGGAGCAGAATATCGGATCGCTGCAACGACGGTGGCTCTGCCGTATCGAAGGCATTCAGGCGGAGTTGCCTTATGCCGGCGGGCCGATGGTAAACGAGGCCGTGATCGATGATACGCCTGATCTGGGCGCCGCGTCCGACAAGCGCATAGTCGACGCCTGAAAGCTCAAACTGCGCGGCAAGGCTGGCGCCGACAGCGCCGGCTCCGATGATGATGTATCTCGTCATGCTCGCCTTCCGGAAACGGCATTAAGCAGCTCTCTTGTGTCGTCTGCTTGCCTGGAGCTGAGAGGTGCATTGTGTGCCTTTTCTCCCATGAAGGGATGCGGCGGCTCTTCTGTCTTCTTGCTCCATCTGTCACATGCGGACCGTCCGAGGATGGAAACAGAAGTGTCTTCCTGGGGGGCGTGGACAAGAACAGATTGGATATCACGGAAATGCCGCTCGATCCCCAGATCACCGTTGAGACCGGGATTGCCGAGGGTGCGAACGGCAAGCTGAACCGCGTCACGTATGTTGCGCGCCGCGAGAAGACGCGCCCTGATCAGCGCTTCCGGTTCATCCAGCGAATGATCAAGTGCGTTGAAAAGGATCTGTCTCGCGCCGCCTACGAGCAGGTCGATCTCGCCGGCTGCGGAAATGAACCTTTCCGTTTTTGCGATGGGAGCGCCGAGATTGGCGGGTATGCGTTCATGGCCGAAGCGGATGAATGCCTCCTGGGCAGCTTCCGCGGCTCCGAGATATATGGCGGTCAGCGCGACGGAAGCGGCGGCATGGGCACGGTTGTCCTGCGTACCAACGGAAACATCGACAAGATCGAGGACGTCTTCGAGCGGTACCTCGACATCCAAGAACTCGACGTCATGCGAGCCGCTGGCTCGCATTCCCAGGCTCTTCCAGTTTTCGATCACTTTGATGCCAGGGCGTTGAGATGGAACGACGAAGGTACCGACACGCTGCGGTGTTTCATCGGTGCGTGCCCAGACAAGGAAATGCGTCAGGCCGAGTGCGCCGGTAACGAAACGCTTGCGCCCTGAGATCGCCCATCCGCCGGCTGTGCGGCGCGCGAATGTGCTGGGAAGCCCGCCCCGGGCGGGAGAACCAAGCTCCGGCTCGACTCTCGCCGCGTTCAAAAGGATCGGGTGATCGCGCGCGTCGTCGAGCAAACGTCGATAAAGCGGCTCCGGCCATTTGCTGCCCGCTGCCTGTCCGAGATGGGTGAATATGGTCATCGCGCTGATCAAGGCGACCGAAGGGTCGCCGCGACCAAGCGCTGCAAGGATACGTCCGACATCTGCAATGCCTGCACCTTTTCCGCCGAACCGTGGTGCAACTGTGCTTTCAAGGAGACCCGCGGCATGGACAGCTTCGATGCCGGGCCAGGGAAAAGCGCCCGATTCATCCGCCGCGGGCGCCGCGGCAGCCAGCTTGCGGGTGATCTCCGCCAGATCGATGGTGCTATAGAACACTTTGCATCAGCCTCTTTGAAGCAGTAAGGAATGCCATGCGCAGGATTTGTAGCGCATGGCTTGTCTTTGCAGACACGATCGAAATGGCCTTCGCCAAACGATCTTCATGATGAGGGATCATGCGACGGCTTGCCGGGGTGCTTCTCGCTCCGCCAGATCCGCCCTGACGAGCGGCAGAATATAGCGGCCGTAGTCGATGGCGTCGTTGAGATTGTCATAGCCTCGGATCGAAATCAGATCCGCGCCAAGATCGACGTAATCGAGAATGGAGTCAGCAATCGTTCTTGGCGAGCCGACCAAAGCGGTGGACGCACCGCGCGCATTGGTCGCCGTCACCGTCGGGTACCAAAGAGCCCGATCATGCACATCGCCACGCGAGGCGATTTCAAGCAGCCGCTGCGAGCCGGTATTCTGCGGGGAAGGTGCGGTTGGCGGTACCTTGCCAAGGCCCCTTGCGCGATTTTCCTTTAAGAGATCGAGCGTGCGATGCGCCTTGGCCCAGGCAAGCTCATCCGTCTCGGCAACAATCGGGCGGAAGGTCACCCAGATCCGCGGGCGGTCCTTGCGCCCGGCACGCGCGGCTTCGGCATAGATCCGATCGATCTGCTGCTTGGTTTCCGCCAGCGGCTCACCCCACAGGCCGAAGATGTCGGCGAGTTCGCCGCCGATGCGATAGGCGTCATCCGATGATCCGCCAACCGATACCGGGATGGTACCGTTGACCGGCCGCACGCGGCTGTGGAACTGCTTGAATTGATAGTAGCGGCCATCGAAGTCAAAGGGTTCGCTCGACTGCCAGACGCGGCGAAGAATGCGGATATATTCTTCCTGCCGCTCATAACGTTGATGCTTGTCGAGGAAGTCGCCTTCCCTGGCCTGTTCTTCATCGCTTCCGCCGGCAATGAAGTGAACAACTACGCGCCCGTTGCTCAGTTGATCGAGTGTTGCGAGTGATTTCGCCGCAACCGTCGGATAGATCGTGTTAGGACGAAGCGCGATGATGATCTTGATGTTCTTCGTGTGCGCAGCCACCGTTGCGCCGATCGTAAACGGGTCGAAGGATGCACTGTCATAGGGAATGAGGGTATAGTTGAAGCCATAGTCGTCGAGCGAACGGGCATAACGCTCGATGAATTGCGGGTCGAGTGCGGGATTTTCGAGGGGGTTGAGCTCGGTCGAGGCATTCGGAAAGGTGACGCTGATGAATTCGGTCGGCATGTCTATATCCCTATGATTTGCTTCAGCTGGTTATGCGCAGAATGCTAGCGGGACCCGAGTACCTCAGAAAGACAGGTCGTTCTTTTTCTACAAAATTTGTAGAATATTTGTGCTTTGAATGTGCAGCGCCGGCGCCAAAGTTGTCCCGGCAACTGGACGGGTATTGTGTAGCGGATGGATTCCCGCGTTCATTTGTGTCGAGAACTTGCCCAAGTTTTCGTTTCATTGCGAGCCTGCCTGGAGGCAGATGTTGGAAGTTTGTCTGTGAACCGGCGTCGCCGAATGACCCCGCCCATCTTTGAAATATCAACAGTTTGCCACGCCGATTAGCTCCCAATCACCGCGCCGATTCACAGGCGGTACCGCCCGCCGATGACTGCCTACTCAGGATGATCAACCGCCCTGCACAACAGAAGTGCTGACGAAGCCAAAAGAAAGGTGGCCGGCCGGATAAGCTGCGGCCTGTCGAGTTTCACGATGCCTTAGCCCGAATTTTCATTTGAGGCTGAACCATTCATTCGAGCGAAACTTGTTGATTGAACCGCTATATCTATATCCAAACGAGGTCATGCGAAATGCAAAGCTGGAAGAGATCGCGACGCAAATAAACAATCTGGCCACTTGCTGACCAAACCGGCGTTCGCCTCATTCTCCGCCACAACGAATCTACGGCCTAAGTGTCGTGCAGGACGTAGCAATCTGGAAGATCATGCTGAATTCAGAGTTGAGCTTTCATATAGATAGGCTGAGGTCGTGATCGACCAGGATCTGTAAGTTATCATTCAGGACAGGGTCGGATCCAATCTGTCGCGCAGCCAGTCGCCGATGATCGATACCGAAAGCGTCGTGAGAACGATGACGGCGGCTGGCGTCAACATGATCCAGGGAGCCGATTGGATGTAGTCGCGACCATAGCCCACCATATTACCAAGGCTGGTCTGCGGCGGCTGAAGGCCGATTCCGAGGAAGGAAAGGCTCGATTCGAGCAGGATGACACCGGGAATATTGAGCGTCATGGCGACGATGATTGTTGTCGCGATATTTGGAAGAATGTGTCTCAGATAAATGCGGGCCGGCGAGGCGCCGATGTCCCGCGCCGCCACGGCGTAACCTCGTGCGTTGGCGGAGATCGCCAGGCTGCGTGCAATGCGGGTGATGATCTCCCAACCGTTGAGGCCGAGCATCAGGACGAAGATAACCAGTGAATTGCCAAGAAACGCCAATATGGCAATGGCGATGATCATGAAAGGCATGGCCAACTGCGCGTCGACCAGCATCAGGATCACCTGGTCGACCCAGCCGCGAAAATAGGCGGAGAGAAATCCGAGCGTCACCCCGATAATAGTGGTGATGACGGTGGCTGCCACGGCGATGATGATCGAGATGCGGATCGAGGTTATGACACGGGAGAAGACGTCACGCCCCAGCTGGTCCGTGCCGAGCAGGTGTTCGAATGTGCCGCCGAAAAGAGCGGGGGGACGAAGGCGCGCCAGGACATTGGTGGCCATGAAATCATAGGGAGCGAGCCAATAGGCAAAGAGCGTGACAAGGATCATCAGCCCGAGCCAGGAAAGGGAGATCAGCACCAGCGGTGGCCAAGCGGTGAAGAAGGCCTCGGCGCCGCTCTTTCGCCGTACCATGACGCTGGGGGCGGCTGCGTTTTCGACGTCTGCAGTCATCGGCAATGCTCCTATGTTTCGGCTTGGCGCGGGCCGCGCATGCGTGGATCGATCACGCCATAGAGAAGATCGACAATGAAATTGGATATGACCATCATCGCGCCGATGAGCAGGAGGATGACCTGGACCACTGCGAGATCGCGAGAGGTGACCGATGAGATCAGCAGACGACCGATCCCAGGCCATGAGAAGACGCTTTCGACCACGACGGCACCGCTAACCATTGAGCCGAGCATGAAGCCGAAGATGGTGACGATAGGTACGGCCGCATTCGGCAATACGTGGCGACTGATAATTTTCGTCCATGGCACACCCTTGGCACGAGCGGTCCTTACGAAGGGCTGCCCGAGCACCTCGACCATGGCCGAGCGGGCGTAGCGCGCAATGACCGCTGACCCGGCGATGGATAGCGTCACGATGGGCAATACCATGTGCAGCGGTGTTGCGTAGCCGCCGGATGGAAGCCAACGCAATTGTACCGCGAAGACCAACGCCAATACGAGCGCAAGGACGAAGGTCGGCACGGTAAAACCCAACACCGAGATCGACATGATCAGCCGATCGAACACAGAATTGCGATGGAGCGCAGCGGTAATACCCGCAAGCAGACCAAGCGCTGTCTTCAACACCAGTGTTGGCGCCATAATGGCAAGCGTTGCCGGAAGCCGGTCGAGTACGACATCAAGGGCGGGCCGGTTCTCACGCATCGAATTACCGAGATCGCCGTGAAAAACGGCGCCAAGGTATTTATAGAATTGCACCCATATTGGTTGATCAAGACCCCATTGGCGGCGGAACGCCTCGATGACCTCAGGCGGCGTCGTGGCGACGTCGAAAAACCGGCTGAGAGGATCGCCCGACAGCCGCATAACGAAGAAGGCAAAGGTAACGATAATGAACAACGTCATCAGCGCCCGCAAAAGCCTGGTGAGAATGAACTGAGCCATATTCAAGCCGCCTCAATGCCGGAGAGGGAGGGGTCGTTGACAAGGTGGCACGCCACTGCTCGTTCGCCCATTTCGACAAGATCGGGACGGGTGGAGCGGCAGGCGACGCGCGTTTCCGGGCAGCGGGTATGGAATGGACAGCCGCTCGGCACATTCACGGCGCTCGGCGGATCTCCGTTCAAAATGATGCGACTGCGCCTGCTGCGTCCCGGCACAGGTACAGCCGAAATGAGTGCGCGAGTATAGGGATGAGCCGGATTGGCGAAGATCTCGTCGACATTGCCGATCTCGACGATGCGTCCGAGATACATCACAGCAACACGTTCGGCGATCTGACGGACCACCTTGAGATCGTGGCTGACGAATATGCCGGTAAAGCCAATGCGGGCCCGAACATCTTCGAGCAGATTGAGAACTTGCGCTTGCACTGAGACATCAAGCGCGGACACGGGCTCGTCGCAGACCAGAAGTTCAGGGTTGGTGACGAGTGCGCGGGCGATGACGACACGCTGGCGCTGGCCGCCCGAAAGCTCATGCGGATAGCGGCTGCCATGATGAGCGAGTAGACCAATCTGTCCCATGACGTCTGCAACAAGCGATTTGCGGTCGGCGGCTGCGAGGTCCGGCCGGTGGACGATGAGCGGCTCCTCGATCTGGTATCCCACGGCAAGACGAGGATCGAGGGCGGCTAGCGGATCCTGATAGACCATTTGCAAGCGCCCGCGCATGCGTCGCCATTCAGCATCCGGCCTGGCGTTGACCCTCTCTCCGCCGAACCGGATCTCTCCGCCGCTTGCTGGAATATGTCCAAGCAGCAACCGGGCCGTCGTCGACTTGCCGCAGCCGCTCTCGCCGACTATGCCAAGCATTTCGCCGGGTGCGACGTTGAAGGATATTCCGTCGACAGCTTTCAGGCGTTTGGTCGGGGAGAACAACAGACCGCGCTGGCGCAACTTGAAACTGCGGGACAGATTTTGGACTTCAAGTGCACCTTTCATAGCGTGGCTCCTGCTGCGACATGGGGCGGTATGACTGATGGCGATATCAGCATGCAGGCGGCACGATGCCCAAGTTGACCCCCCACGGTGCGGAGCGTCGGCACGGCAAGCGTGCAGGATTGCGTCATAAGGGAGCAGCGAGGGGAAAACGGACAACCGGTGGGCAAGCGGTCAGGTGGCGGCACTGTGCCCGGAATGGCAGTCAGCCTGCGACGCGGCCCTTCAAGATCCGGAAGAGCGCCAATCAGGCCGCGCGTATAGGGGTGGGCAGGATTGGTGAAGAGCTTACTTGTCGGCGTGTCCTCGACGACGCGTCCGCAATACATCACGACGACACGCTCGGTCATTTCTGACACCATGCCGAGGTCGTGCGAGATCAGCACGAGCGCCATGTTGCGCTCGCGGCGCAAATCATCGAGGAGGTCCAGGATCTGCGCCTGAATGGTTGCATCGAGCGCCGTCGTCGGTTCATCAGCCACCAACAGATCGGGATCTCCAGCCAGCGCCATGGCGATCATTACGCGCTGGTTCATGCCGCCGGAGAATTCATGCGGGTACTCGCCCAAACGCCTGGAGGCGTTGGCGATGCCGACCCGATCGAGCAGGCGCTCGGCCTCTTTGCGTGCTTCCGCACCATGCATGTTCCGGTGCAACGCCAGAGCTTCCGTCAACTGCCAACCGATCCGATGCAGTGGGTTGAGCGAACTGGCCGGATCCTGGAAGATCATGGCCACACGTCCGCCGCGGATCGCGTTTAGCTGCGGCTCTGCCAATCCGAGGAGTTCCCGACCGTCCAACTTCACTGAGCCTTCGACCCGCGCGTTGGCGCCAAGCAGGCCGAGGCTCGCCATCCAGGTGATCGACTTGCCGCAACCGCTCTCGCCGACAATGCCAAGCGTCTCGCCGCGATCAACGGACAGGCTAACGCCGTGCAGGGCACGTGCGATATGATGCCGGCCGCTGAAGTCGACGCAGAGGTTGGAAATATCAACAAGCGGGACAACTTCAGCCATGTTGCGATTCCATCTGCTGTTCGCTGAACGCGCGCAAGGCGTTACGGTCGATGGTGATGAGATGTCGAGCGACACCCTCGAGCACCACGCAGCTCAAAACACCGGTTGCGTAGATTCCCGTATCAACATTGATGCGGTTGGGCAGACTTTCGACGGCAGCGCCAGACGTGTGGCCGTGCACCACGACCTTCCCGAAGTCCATCGCCGAGGTCAAAAACCGGTCGCGTATCCAGGTCAGATCCTCTTTGCGCTGCTCCGTCAGGCTACGGTCGGGATTGACGCCCGCATGGGCGAAGAAATAGCCATCTAGTTGATAGGATAGCGGTAGGCGGGAAATGAAATCCTTGTGATGCTGAGGCATACGGGCAATGAGCGCCAATCGCATGACCTCGGCGGTCGCAGAATTGGCCATGGCGCGCAAGACCTCCTCGGGAGAGAAGCCATAAGACACCAAGGTCTCAAGTCCGCCCTTGCGGCCCCAAAGCGGTAGAATGGCTGCGTCGGTCAGGAACTCGTTGAGCCAGGCGTCGTGATTGCCGCTGAGGCAGACGATACCTGTCTTCTCGTCAGAGGCAGCTTGCTCGGCTGCGACACGCTCGATGACCGATCGCGAATGCGGACCACGATCGATCAGATCTCCGAGATAGACGATGATTGCACGGCCGATCGGATGTAATGCACGATCGGCGTCGATGGCGGCCTGCATGGCCAGCAGGTGATCGAGATGGCCGTGGATATCGCCAATGGCATAGATACGCACATCATTGGCCGCTGCCGGCGGTGTATCGCGAAAATGGTTCCAGCTGCCATTGCTCATGTCGATCGGGAGGGGCTGCCGCATGAAAGGGTTGGTCACTATGGTCGTCCTGCAGTGTCGGGAATGCAGCGGGCGGGTGCCGAAGCGCCCGCCCGCTCGGGCTCTTTAGTTTTTGACCGCAAAATGGCCGGGTGTGAAATCCATCGCAAACATCGCGGATGGCGCCCATTCGATGTTTGCGCGCTTCCCGTAGAGAATGGCGTTCTGGTGCAGAACGATCATGCCGGGATCCTCGTTCTCGATGATGTCGAGGGCACGGGAGAAGGCCTTCTTGACCTCGGCACGGTCGGTGGAGGCATTGATCACGTTGCAGAGGCGGTCGAACTCATCATTCTGCCACATGCCGCCTTTCGGATTGGTCTTGGTGTTGTAGACACCGTTCGGGCAGTTGTTGGCCAGAAGTGCAGCCGGAAAGGCGAAATAGGCCGTATTGGAGAGATCCTGCATCATTCGGTCGGGACCGGGATCGTTGGGATTGTCGATGACGGAAAAATCGATATTGAAGCCGATGGCTCGCAGGTTTTCGAGATTGTACTGTGCGATTGTCAGTTCGTTGGGATAGTAGTTATCGTGGACGCGATAGGTGATCGGTTCGCCCTTGTAGCCGGATTCGGCAAGCAGCCTTTTTGCAAGTTCAGGATCATAGTCCGAGGTCTGGTGATCGGTGGCGAAGAGATCCTTGAACAGCGGATGCTGAAAGCCTTGCGGCACTCCCGTCCGACCGCCCCAGAGCGCTTCCACAATGGTCTTGCGGTCGATCGCGTGGCTGAGCGCCTGACGCACCTTGACGTTCTTGAGGGGGCCATTGTTTTCGTCGAGTGCGATGAAGCGAATATTGGCGACCGGCCCGCCGACCACTTTGTAATCGGACGATCCCTCAATCATCGGCACCTGATCAGGGCCGACATCGGATATGATGTCATATTCGCCGGACATCAGTCCGTTGACGCGGCTGGCCGCTTCCGGCACGACAAGAATGTTGAGCTTATCGATCGGAGGCTTGCCGCCCCAATAGTCGGCATTGGCGACCATATGAACTGCTGAGCCGGGGTCCAGCTTTTCGACCTTATACGGGCCGGTAGCGATTGGCTTAGCGGCCCAGGCGTTCCAGCTGGCAGCTTCCATGAAGCCGCGCCTGGAGATGACACCGGCATAATTGACGCGAGCGAGGCGGGCTTCCGTGTCAAGCGTCGCCTTCTTCATGATGATACGGACGGTAAGGTCATCGACGGCTTCGACATGGTCGAGCAATGGCCATTCGGAGGCGCGGCTGGCGGCGACGGCCGCAGGGGGTACGATACCCTTGCTACCATCGGCGCGGGCAAACGTGGTTTCGCCCTTGTCGCGGGCAGCAATCTGCGCGGGCAGCAATCCGAAGCGCTCGTCGGAGAAGGAGAAGACGACATCCTTGGCAGTCATGACATCGCCATTGTGGAACTTGACGTTCGGGCGCAGCTTGAGTTCGAGCGTCTTGTCGTCAATCCATTTCCACTCACTGGCCAGACCGGGTTTGAACGCGAGATTGGGGTCTTGCAGATCAAGTGCGATAAGCTGTTCGAACACGGAATTCTGGAATTTGCGTGCAGCCGTGCCGTTGTTCTCGTTGATCTCGATCGAACCAGCTGTGCCCATGGACTGCACGGCGACGTTGATGATGGTGTCGCGTGCCCAGGCCGAGGAGGCGACGCCGAGGAACAGGCTGCTTATCACGGCAGCTCGAGCGAAGGTCTTGAAAGTCGTGTGCATTGAGGTCTCCGGTGAGGCCGCTTGCCCGCGGCATGGCTTTGCCATGACCCACCGAAGAGGATTTCGGCAGGCTGGCGCGATCGATGGACGCTGCGAGATCACCCCGTAGCGCGATGGGTTCTAGAAACGGTACGCGTTACTCGGCTGGCGGCTCGACAAGCATTGTCGACTGGCTGACAGCCGCTGTTGCCGGCGAGGCCCAAGCCTCATCGACATAGTTTTGTGACCCGACGCGGCCGAAGCGCAGATGCGAGGTCTTCCCCTGGGCCGTGGCCATGAACTCTTCAATGACCGGCGGGGCAACTGCTTCACCGTGCTCCAGCAGCTCGTGCATCACACGGCCGGTCATGGTGTCTGGCGCTGCGACGCCCAGCATATGCAGGCTCGTCGGCGCAAGATCGGTAATGCCGGTGCGGGTGGTGATGACCTGACCGCCAGCCTTGAGGCCTGGGCCATCGGCAATCAGCACGGCCGTCAGTTCGGACACATGCATGCCGCCATGAGTGCCGCCGCCGACGTCAATCTTGTAGTTGCCAACATCGCAGATCGACGTGCCGAGTATTCCGAATTCATTCGGTTCGTTGTCGCCGGCAAGGTTGAGATAGAGATCGGGGGCGCGGTAATGCGCGGCACCAGTCAACTCCAGCGCCAACGTTCCCTCAATCGTTCCAAGTGGCGAGCCGGGCTCGATGGCGCGAGTGAAGCTTGCGCCATACCAGTCCTGAGCGACGAGAGCATCAAATGCCGCCTGAAGGAGTCCCCGGTCATACCGACGCAACCACAGGCCTGGCGCTCGCCCGCGACGGAATATGATGTCTATGTCATCGTCGAAGCGTGTGGCCGCACGAATGCCGGCCGCCTTGAAGGCATCGTCGAGATTGATGAAGCGTGATGATGTGGAGTGACCGTGATCGGATGTGATGAAGACGGCGATCGTCTCGCGCTCCGCCTGATGCTCGCGCCAGTCGAGGAGAGCGCCGATTGCCGCATCGCACTGGTGTAGGCTTTCGAGCTGTCCCTCGGCGCCGAGGCCGTGAAGATGGGACGCACTATCGACCTCGGTCAACCAGATGATCGAGGCAGCCGGCCTCTTGGCCGGCCATATGGAATTGACAAAGATATCGATGGCCTTTGCCTCGGCGCCGCGCTCGAAGCCGGTACTTGGGACCTTGTGGCGCGCTGTGATGTCGATGGCGAGATCATGCGGGAAGGCGATCTGGGGGTGGCGAACATTGAAACCGATCTGGCCGAAATCGGCTCCCTTCCAATTGAGCGCCGTAAAGGAACCCTGGCCGCTGGAGGTGACGACTGCGAAGGACTTGCCGGCTTTCGCGAGCGTTTCGCTGAGGTTGACCGTGCGCACCATGCCGCCGGCGTAATGGGCCTCACCATAGCGCCAGTCATGGATGGTGTCGGTGCCGGCAAGTCTGCCGCTGCCACTACGCGCGTAGAAATCGTTACCCAGGACGCCCGTGCTTTCGGGTTTTGCACCACTGGCGAGCGCCGTCAGGGCACCGCGTGTCTCGCTTGGAAACACTGTACGGTGATCGCTGCTGACTACACCCCTTTGCTTGAGGGCATGAAGGTTCGGCATGGTCAGGGCATTGATCTGGTCGGGCCTCAGCCCGTCAACGCCAAGAATGATGACGTGGGCGATATCACTCATGGCCATGCGCCTTTGCTTCAGGAAGTGAATTTTCCGCTGTGTCCGGGTAAAGCACGTTGGTGCCGGCTTCCGCGAGCAGAGCGCTAAAATGGGGGGCGAGTTGTTCGTCGGTGACGAAAGTGCCGATGTCCTTGAAAGGAATTGATTGGTAGCGACCCGGTGCGCCAATCTTGGTGTGGTCGGCCACATAGATCGCGTCGCGCGACTGGCTGACGATCCGCAGCTTGAGCCGCATATTGTGGCGCGTTTCCTCTACAAGGCCGAAGCGCTCGTCGAGACCATACACGCCAACGATGGAAAGATCGAAGCTGCAGTTTTCGATCGCATCGAAAACCTCGTCACCCATCAGCATCTTGGCTGACGCGTTATATTCACCGCCGGTGAAATGAACGCGGTGACGCTGACCTGCCTGCAACGCTTCACCGATCGCCGGCATATTGGTCATTACAGAAACCGTCGGACCATCGCGCATCGCCTCGGCAACAGCCAGCACCGACGAGCCACCAGTCATGAATATCCATTGATCTGCTTCGATCAACGAGGCGACCCTGCGACCGATGGCCTGCTTGCCGGCCCGCTCCATCAATACCCGCTCTTCGAGCGGCGCCTTTCGGTCTGAAGGGATCGCGCCGCCATAGACGCGGCGCAGCGCGCCATTGCGCTCTAGTGCCACGAGATCGCGCCGCACCGTCTCGGTGGAAACCCCGAAAGTCTCGGCCATCGCCGCGATCGACACGCCATGGCCGCCGTTGACGAGGCTTACAATGTTCTGATGCCTGCCGGCTGCTGGAAGTTTCGACAAAGGTCTCTCCTTGCTTCGCGGAGAGATTTAGAGGTCCAAAATCACAGACGCGTGACACTTACTTGAAGTTTATGCAACCGAGTCCATAATCCCACATTACCGCACAAAGTCTAACATGGCGGATTGGCTCTACGGACTTGCCAATAGAGTCTTGCTCAGCATGATGCTGCGATAATTGGTGTGGGACCATTGTTCATGGCCGATGAAGCGATAGCCAAGACGGGTATACCAATCGACCAAATGCGTGGCAGGCTCAGCCGTATCGAGCGACAATTCCCGCGCACCACTGGCAATCGCCTGTTTTTCGGCAAATGCGATCAACTGACGGCCAAGCCCCTTGGCCTGTAGGTCGGGCTCGACGCCGAATTGCGCTATGCTCGACACTTCCGGCTTATCGTACCAGGCGCAGCCCCTGGTTTGGCTCGCATTCTTGAATAGGATCGTGCCGCAGATTCGACCGTCTATTATACCCACGAAACACTGACCTTCGGCAATGCGCTTTGCGGTAATCTCATCTTTCTGATGAGTGGCCATAAAGCGCAGCCCCATTCTCGCCAGGCCGCCATATGCACGATGCAGCAATACGGTCATTTCGTTTATGGAGTCGGTTTCCATCCATGGGCGGATGACCAGGGTAGGGGAGGTTGGACGTGTCATGCGTGATGCTCGCTGGCTGCTCTTGACAAAAAGGTGATGAAAACTGATGTGCCAATATCATTGCGCACGACCCGTGTGACCACAGGGGTCGTTACGGGCTCATCGTCGTATCTGCTTGGTTTTACAAGAGAGCTAGACGCTTAAAATTACGATTACGTGACATTTGTTTGAAGTTTGTGTGCTCAGGCACACATGATAGCACTTACCCATAAAAAGCCACAGGGAAGACAGGCAGATCCATGCCCTTGCCGTCCCGATGTTGCTGCCGGTATCCGATGCGCGCCACCGCAGTTCCGTAACATTAGGGTGGTTTCGATTGCGAAGCGTCACTTTTATCGAAAATCGGCTCTGACGCACATTTGCTGCTGTGCAGGTCTACGACGCACCGATCAACCGCGCCTGCAGGAGATCGAGTTTTGCTCTTCCGTACATCTGGCGC
>NZ_RAIN01000027.1:0-59068 GCF_003610155.1 Rhizobium sp. WW_1 | reverse complement strand
GCGCCAGATGTACGGAAGAGCAAAACTCGATCTCCTGCAGGCGCGGTTGATCGGTGCGTCGTAGACCTGCACAGCAGCAAATGTGCGTCAGAGCCTATTTTGAGTGCAGATCCGTGTCAAAAATTGCCTTCGCGATGGCGGGTCAACGTTTCATGCGGCATCTAATCATCTGCGGAAGGTTAGCCGCTGCTGGATAGGGCGTTGAGGTGCTTCCTGCCGATGCGGCATGAACGAATTATGGGTTGGAAGAATTCTCTATGAACAATCATGAGATCTTACGATGGGCTTGCACCGGCACGGCGCCGCCTGCGGGTGTCGCCCGGGCAGCCTTGATTGCGATGACTTCGATTTCTGTGAGCATGGCACATCTTCCAGCCGCTCAGGCCGCCATCCCCGAGCCACCCGCTTCCGTCCTGGCCCAGGAAGCCGAATTGATCGTGACCGGGTGGGGGGCAATATCGATGCACGCGTAGAAGAACCGGATTGGGTCGCTGGCGGCGTCGACGTGTCTGCGGTGCAACCTGCCCAAATTCGCGGCACCTGCTACACCACCACGATCCGAATCCAGGCTGTCGAGAAGGGGGGGGTCGGGCGCTAAGGGTGCGACGCGAGTGTTTCACGGTTGGGAAGCAACGGAGCGGCCGTCCGGTTGGACCGGGCCGAGGGGAGCCATCACGTCGCCGCCGGCGGTCCGCGACATGGTAAAGGTTCTTCTGAAACATGGAGCAAATGGCTGGGGCTCGTTCGCGGAGGGTGGTTTGAATGTGCTCTCAAGCGAGTAGACGTGATGACGATCCGACCGTCTTGATCAACGCTCGATCGGTCGGGTTGGAGGGACCTCGCTCTAGACTGACGCGAGTGCTGAACCGGGCCGCTCGGTTGATGCTTGCAATCGCCGTCTTCATTCCGATGGCGTTGCAGCCGTCCCTTGCGTCTCCAACGCCTAAATTCAATCCAAAGCCAGCGCACCAATACGAGTTGATCGCGACGATCCAGGATGCTCCCGGCCCGTTCGATGAGGTGACAGGGTATGTGTCCTATCAGGTGAGCAACACCGATTGCTTGCCTCTTCAGCCTGGGAGCGGAGCGACATTGGCGATGCAGAGGAGGTTGCCACTAAAGCTCCTACCATTCTCCGATGGCTATACGGCTACCTTTCATCTCGACGCGCTTGCCGACGCAAACTATTTCGGCCTCGGTGTCTGTCACTGGGACATCGGCGGTGTCGGGCTCAATCTGACGGTACACAACGTGGTGTTCAGCCCCGGCCTCTCAACAGCGGAAGTGACGACGCGATCACCGATCACAACCTATTTTGCTCGAGCGGCTTATCGTAACCCCGAGCGCAGTGGGAGCACTATCGGAACGGCTCGATCGGCGTATGTAACAAGTCATCCTGCAGAATTTTTTGCAGTCACGCTGCAAAGTAAGGAGAAGCCATGACATTGGTATATGCAGCATCTGGGGTATATGTAGCATCTGGAAAATCCCAGCCTGCTCGCCGTCACCGGATGAAGTTATGTACACGCTGTGGCTTTGCGCTGGCCATGGTGATCGCTACGGGCGCAGATGCGCAGAACACCGGTCATCGCAGCAGCGGTGCTATTGTCGCTGCCGGCTTTGCACAAATCGTGCGCGATCGAGAAGAGGCGAGTTGGCAAGATCTCGCTTCCGCGTTGCGGTTGCCCGAGTTGTCCAGAGCTCCGGCGACATGGAACGGACCATTTTCCAGCGGGGACGATCCGCGCTTCACGGCAATCTATGCCCCACCATCGTCGAGCCTTGGAATCGGGAAGGTGATGGTTGAATGGAGATTCGAGGCGCCGTTAGGGCCGAATGGCAAGACGACAATTTCTCGTATGTTGACGGTTTCTCTGCTGACCGATTCCTGTCCAACTCCGGAGGAGATGGCGGCGGCGACAGGGTCGAACGAACGGCATTTGACATTTCCGGGGCCTGACGCGGGGCCACCTCAAAGCACCCATTGGTTTGACCTAAAGGACTTTGCGGGCAAAAGTGCCAGTATTTCCTATACCACGAAGCCGGATTGCGAACTGACCGCCTTCGACAAAGAGAACTGGTGATGGCCGGATCTCGCAGCCTCTATCGTCCTTGTCCGAGTCTACGAGCCGATGGCTGTGTCGCGAAGCTTTGACCGATAATCCAAAGAGGCTGATGAGCTGGAGCTCCTAAGGTGTCAGGCAAGAGATATGGGATGAAGGAACCATTGAAGGATTACGTGACGATAGCTCTTCTGGGAGCGCTAACGGGTTGTGCATTTGTCGGAATCAGCGCCATGCTGGAGGCAAATGCACTCGATCAATTTGGACGGCAACCGACATGGCTGGCAGTTCCGCTCTCGGCGCCGTTTGGCATCCTCGTGGCGATGATCGTCCGCAGTAAAATCACGGCGCAAAACGGAGGTCGTGGTGTTGGGCTACTTGCGTTGCTTATCGCCTCGACCGCCGTCGCTCTTGTTTTGGCAGCGGGTAGCGTCGATTTTCTTCTTAGCGACGACAGTACCCCGCAATATACGGACTACGCGATGAGTGGCGCCATCGGCGGCCTCATAGGTGCAGCCTTCATGGCAATCGTCATATGGGTTCTGCTTAGGCGCCGAAATATCCGATTTTCCGGATGGCCTATGGTAATCGCTGGCACTTTCGGTGGTGCGTTTTGGCCGGAAGGGGTGTTTCAGATGCGATATTCACTGACCATGTCATGCTTGTTCTTTCCTTTGTGGCAGGCTTGCGTTGCCTCGGGACTGTGGTTCGGGTTGCGAAATGCCGCGTCAAACCAGCTCCGTTCAAAAGTGGGAGATTGATGGTGGGAAAACCTATTGGTCGGCAGGCGGGCGAGCCCAATTCCAAGACCGTGTTGGTTTCGCGCATCAGGTCAGACATGGTTCCGGTAACAAGCAGCGGGACCCAACGCTAATCGCGGACGGCGGCGGCTATCCCGAGATGCCGTTCACCTCCTGGCCTCCGCAATCATGGCAAGGCTGCAGGAAAGACAGAACGCACACGAATCAATTGGTGGTGCTGCCTCGGAAAGATTACCGGCTGACCGCCGAGCTTGAAGGAACATCGGACAGCAGAAAGACCTGGGTCGAGAAATGACGGTCATATCCTTCCATTCTCGTGGCGCGGAGTTCTCAATAGGTTGGGCGGCAGCCCAGTCTGGGGTCGAAACTGCAATTGGCAGGGGTGTCGACGGGAGGATGCTTAGCGAAATAGGCCATCGTAAACTGCTTGTTGATGGCGTTTCGGCGCGCGTCGATGGCGTGTACACGCTCCGACCATGCGCGGGCCTTCGCCTTGTCGCCCGACGCGATTATCGCCTGGGCCTCTGTCGCCAGCTTTGCTTTCTCGATATCGAGTGGGATTACTTCTGGCGATGCCAACCCTTGGGCTACTCTCTGCCGATCCATCTCGGTCATTCTATTCATTTCGGCGACCGCGCCGTCATAATTGACGGCGGTGGCTGAAGCCGCGCCGGTATTACCAGCAAATCCATTCTGTGCGGTGGGCGCACACCCGGCGAGGGCAACGACTGTCAGCAACAACGCACCGGCCGCTCTCATTACATCAGTCATTCAGTTCCTCCAAAGTTGCTGTGCAGCCTGTCTGCTGTCGGTAGACCACCGGCCGGGGATTTAAAGTCCAATGAATATGCCGTGATAGCGCGCGGCGAGCTAACTGCAAGGGCTGCTGCGCCGCAGCGCGGTTCGGAGGAGTGACCCAATCTCCCCTATTTGCCATTTGATTTACCGTCACTCAACGCCTTCGCAACATCTTGCCGAACGCCCGGAGAAACGCCGGGACGATGCAGGGTCCATGGATTGAAATTTCCGCCAGAGAAGGGGCTTAACAGAATATCGTCAATCTTAAGCCTGCCATTTTCCGGTTTTAGAAAGAACAAGCAAGAATAAGAGCCGTTCGCGTTATAGTTCATCGCGACCATGACGCCGTTGAGCTTATCGGATACGTCCTTGAATTTCACCGGATGGGCACCGCCATCGTCGGAGTCCGCGCTGGTGAGATAGTCAGTCTCACCATTCGTTATATTGTCGATTCCCGGAGTGCTATTGGGCGCCGAGACGGCATCGGGATTTGCTGCTTCCTTCGCCTTCAGCGCGTACCAACTCGCAAGGAAATCATGCGTAAACAGGATCGTTTCCATCTTCGTCGGTGAACGACTGGCGCCTCGGAGCAATTCGTCCGCGTCGGCGGCATGGCCTTCGTAGTCGACCGTAAATCTCACGACGTCAGCGGCGCTGGCGTTCGCGCCCGGCAATCCGGCAGTCGCTGCGTATCCGAGAAGCGGAGTTGAAAGCAAAGCCGCGATTAGGGAGAGGAGTCTCAAGCGCATGATCGCTTTTTTCCTTGTGGAGGGCGACCACTTTGTGGATCGCTTCGTTTCGAAAATCTTTCGACCGCGGTCGAGCAAGAAAGCCCTGCATCACGGACTAGCGTCTATCGACCCCATGATCATGGGCAACAACGGCGCCAAAACTCGATGTAAGGATACGCGTGCAACATATTCTTGCATCGGCTTTTCGGTCATTCCCCGATACAAAACGTGATTCTCTCCACTATCCATCGTTGTCGGCCATCGTGGACGATTTTATCGATCGCATGATCTCCTACGCCTTTTCGATCATGCCGCTAAGGAATGTGAGAGTTGCGACACATTGCGCTTCGCCGCTCCTCGGCTCTTTCTATAATCACGTGATTGCCGGTTTTGGACGCCGTCATTTTCGAACGTACACGCTTGAGAAGGTGACGTTGGAGCCACCACAATTGTGGTTGTCCGTGATGACAAGATAAGGGCCGAGTTGAGCAGCTTTAATTGTGCACGCTGAATTCGCGTAGGCAGTCTTTATATTGTCGCCATCGGTAAAGGAGACGAAAGCGCCTTGGGGGGAGATGACTGCACCGAACTGACCTGATTGCGCGTCGATTGGGTTGCTGTTCCATGTCGCGTTGCCATCGATCCCAATTTTGGCGTCGTCTTTTGCCACGACATCGATCGTCGCATCGCTGTCATCACTGATCCAATGACCGGCCCAGTGGGGCGAGGGCTCGATAGTCTTCAAAGCCGAAAGTGGCAACCAGCCGGAAGTGGCGATAGCCTTACCTTTACGCGCTGCAACGTATATCGCACACGCGTAATCGCCGAAGCGGCTTATGACGACAACCTGATTGCCTTTCACGAGGCGGGCCCGCTGCTGGCAGACGTCGTTCGCAGCAGGGCAACTTCCTGCCTCAGGACCATGAACGAAGTGGATGCCGGTCGGCGTATCCACCTCATAGAGAGCGACGGTCTTGAGGTCGACGTCCACCATGTTGTTGATGCAGAGTTGGTCGGAGGACTGGGCCGAGGCCGAATGTGAGAGCATAGGGACGAAGGCTAATATAAGGCAACGCAACAGGTTTAACGATGTCCTACGACTTTGAGTTGGCGGAACATTGTTTGCTTGCATAGACACGCTCTAACATTTCTTCGTTACCCCGAGTCATATCCCGACGTGCGCTTGCGTGAACTAGTTTTCTCTTCGAATAGACGCGTGTGTACTTATTATGGACACGGGATCCGGTTATGGAAATTGCCCAGCGCTTCGTAGACGCCCCTGGGTTGTAATTTCTGCTGCTTCGCGATGCCGACCGGTGACAGCATCCCGTTTTTGACGTGTTTGCGTTTCGGATTGCAGAACGTCGCGATGTGATCGAACACGTCCTAGCGAGCCTCGTTGCGTGACCGGCAACCCCTGCGGCGTATCCGTTCACGCTCCAGAAGATTGAAGAAGCTCTCGGCCACAGGATTGTCATGGCAGTTAACCCGTCGGCTCATCGAGTGAACCAGGTTATGGTGCTTGACGAACGAGGCCCAGTCCATGCGGGTGAGCTGCGAGCTCTGATCCGAGTGGATCGACATCTGACCCTTCGGCTTGCACCTCGACACCGCCATCAGCAGCGCTTGCAATATGACGCCCGTGACCCAGTCCTTATCCGGAACTTCTACGTCAAATTGCTGGTTGAGCGCATTATCTACAACGATGGAAGTCCTGCCGCCCCAGGCGCCAGCGACGTTTGCAACAGATCTGCGCCTTAACTCCGGCAAGACGGGTCAGATGCGCAGCCCGGTTCGGGCAACGCATCTCGCCTCGGTCGAGACGATAGTCATACAGTCTTTGATAGCCGTAGACCTCGCCGAGTTCGATCGGCAAGGTCTATTCCGGCAAGGAGGACAAGGGCACAGACGCGTCAAGCTGATGTCTGGCGCGACGTGTTTAGGAACCCAGCTATAAAATCGACGGCTTCGTCGCCGCTTCTCAGACCGAGATGGATACTCTTACCTATTCCGCTCTTTCCGATCCGGACAGGACGAACGCCGAGTTCGGCAGCCTCCCGACGTACAAGCCAGTTCGGAATGGCGCTGACGCCACGACCGGCCGCAACGAGCTGAAGCATCATTTCCGTGGTCTCAACATTCCGGTGATGTCGCGGACGGCAGTTGGCGGGAGCTAGAAACTGCGTGAATACATCCAATCGCTCCGGCGGCACGGGATAGGTGAAGAGAGTTTCGTCCAGCAGATCCGCTGGTTCGGCGTAGTCCTTGCGCGCGAGTGGGTGATCGGTCGGTACGGCAAGCACGAGCTCGTAGTCAAACACAGATAGATAATGGATGCCCGGCGCCTCGATCGGATCCGGTGTGATCAGGATATCGATCTCGTATCCCGTCAGAGCTGCCACCCCTCCGAAGGCAAATGATGTCGTCAGTTCCAGATCCACGTCCGGCCAGTCCACCAGATAGGGTTTTGTGACGCCCATCAGCCATTGATGGCAGGGATGGCATTCCATGCCGATCTTCAGAGAGCCTCGCTGACCGTAGCGATAATCCGACAAGACATCCTCAGCCCTTTCGATCTGCGGTAGAATGCGTTGCGCCAGCGTCACAATGTAACGCCCGGCCTCGGTGAGGCGAAGATTACGACCATCCTTCTCCCACACAGCCACGCCATAGCGCTCTTCGAGCTTTCGGATCGTATGGCTGAGTGCAGACTGGGTCACATTCAGCCGTTCGGCTGCCGCCGTCAGACTGCCCAAGCGATCGACTTCGCGCAGGATTGACAGATGTTGCCTGTCCAGCATGGTTATGCCCGCCTCTGCTCAAGGGGAACGGCTCCGGTCGCACCACGACCGTGGACGGAAGCTGGCCGGTGATCCTTGCAGACCGCCACCATCCTGAAGTGTCGGGTGACCGTATTATGCCAGTTGCCCGTCAACGGGTTTTCGGACCGAAATTTTGTCTCGATGGACATGGAGCTGCGGCCTGCGCGCTCGACAAGTCCGGTACCCCCGATAAGGGTGCCGTGATGGTTCGTATCTTCGGGAAAAGCGATATCGATAAGGCTGGCTATCGAGCCATGCTGGGCAGTTTTTGCTATCGTCGTGGTCTCTGTCATCGGCACTGCCATTGTGTTGTGGTAAGGTGCTGACATGACGCAAAGGCGACGGCACGGGAATGCCGATCGCAAAAGCGGCACACCGGGACACCCCGCCCGTGGACGTTATCTATCGCGGCAGGTCTCCTGGCTTGCGGGTCATTGCTATGGTCCGTCTTCCCGAGGCACGCCTCAGTGACATGGATGGACCTTCGCTTGCCGCTCACAGTTGCGGGGGCAGCTTCGGCTTCGGGTCTTCACAAGATCCCTGACCGAATTCCCTCTTAGCTCCGGACTTTCGTCCGCAGAACCACGACGACGAACCAATGCCGCATGTCGCCGAAGGGGTCAAGATGTCTGTAAAAAGTCAAGCTTGAGGCGAGTGGCTGCCCATTATGAGCACTGGGAAAGGCGACGTCTTTGAATTCCGGCTGGAGCGCTTCGACCGCGAAATGATGAAGATGGCTCATGCTTCAATGAGATAAAACCATTTTTAGTCGATCAATCCCTCAGCTACATAGCACGCACCGCTCCTAATGTCGGAGGGTGTGACGAATTACGCCCGAGAAAACCGGAACATACAATTAGGAAAATCTCGAAAGGGAAAACAGTAATGCAGGTTTTATCTCGGAATTTAGAGCGCAAGATCGCGATGAACGAAGAATTTACGTTTAATATAAAGCGAATTTCTTTCGATGAGGATTATCGCCCCGCAGAGAACACGCGGATCACCACTAATTTTGCCAATTTGGCGAGAGGGGCGAACCGTCAGGAGAATCTGCGGAACGCCTTGAAGATGATCGACAACCGTTTCAACGCCCTGGCGAATTGGGATAACCCAAATGCAGATCGTTATTCTGTCGAACTTGAGATCATTTCCGTTGAAATGAATATCGGTGCTGAAGGCGACGGTAATGCCTTCCCATTAATTGAGGTATTGAAAACGAACATCGTCGACCGGAAAACGAATGAACGCATTCAGGGCGTTGTGGGGAACAACTTCTCCTCTTACGTGCGAGATTACGACTTCAGCGTCGTGTTGCCAGAGCACAACAAGAACCGCCCCGATTTCAGCATTCCGGATAATTTCGGCGACCTGCATGGTAAGCTGTTCAAAAGCTTTCTGAATTCAGGTGCCTACAAGGAAAATTTCGATAAGCCGCCGATTATCTGCCTGAGCGCGTCAAGCAGCAGGACATATCGCCGAACTGAAAATCAGCATCCGGTGTTGGGTATCGAATACCACCAGGATGAATTCTCTTCAACCGATGAATACTTCAGAAAAATGGGACTAAAGGTTCGCTATTTCATGCCGCCGAATAGCGTCGCGCCTTTGGCTTTCTATTTTCTCGGCGACCTGCTTGGTGATTACACCAATCTTGAACTGATCAGCACCATCAGCACGATGGAGACTTTTCAGAAGATCTACCGACCCGAGATTTACAATGCCAATTCGGCTGCCGGGACATGTTATCAGCCGAGCCTGAAGCACCAGGACTATTCACTCACTCGAATTGTCTATGATCGAGAAGAACGTAGCCGGTTGGCTATCGAGCAGGGCAGATTTGCTGAGGAGCACTTCATCAAACCATACAAGACCATTCTTGAGCAATGGTCTGCCAATTACGCTATTTGACGAACCGAAATATAAGGTCGCTATCATGAAAAGACTGTTGCCCACGTCCACCGCCGGCAGTTTGCCGAAGCCCTCATGGCTTGCGCAGCCTGAGAAGCTCTGGTCACCTTGGAAATTGGAAGATGAGGAATTGATCGAGGGCAAGCAGGATGCCCTGCGTTTGTCTTTGGACGATCAACGACAGGCAGGTATCGATATTGTTAGCGACGGTGAGCAAACGCGCCAGCATTTTGTCACGACGTTCATCGAGCACCTCAGCGGCGTCGACTTTGAGAAGCGTGAGACCGTCAGAATTCGAGATCGCTATGATGCGAGCGTCCCAACAGTCGTCGGAGCTGTGTCGCGTCAGAAGCCCGTTTTTGTCGAAGATGCCAAGTTTCTGCGTCAGCAGACCAAGCAGCCCATCAAATGGGCGCTGCCCGGTCCAATGACCATGATCGATACGCTCTATGATGCCCACTATAAAAGCCGTGAAAAGCTGGCATGGGAATTCGCCAAGATCCTCAATCAGGAAGCCAAGGAATTAGAGGCTGCTGGTGTCGATATCATTCAGTTTGACGAGCCAGCATTCAACGTCTTCTTCGATGAGGTGAATGATTGGGGAGTTGCCACCCTGGAGAAGGCGATCGAAGGGCTAAAATGCGAAACTGCCGTTCATATCTGTTACGGGTATGGCATCAAGGCTAACACAGACTGGAAGAAGACCCTAGGATCGGAGTGGCGGCAATATGAGGAATCTTTCCCGAAGCTGCAGAAATCCAGTATCGGTATGATCTCCCTGGAATGCCACAACTCTCATGTTCCAATGGATCTCATCGAGCTTGTCCGAGGCAAGAAAGTGATGGTGGGGGCTATCGACGTGGCAAGCAATACCATTGAGACGCCAGAGGAAGTGGCCGCTACTCTGCGAAAGGCACTTCAGTTTGTCGATGCCGACAAACTTTGCCCTTGCACCAATTGCGGCATGGCACCCCTTTCTCGTCGTGTGGCAAGAGGCAAGCTGAATGCCTTGAGCGCCGGCGCAGAAATCGTCCGAAGGGAACTCTCGGCCTAGTGCTGGTGAGCCGGTTCACCACCAAGGGTGCCGACGGCTTCAACGTCATCCCATCGCTCTTCCCGGGCGACCTATCGATTTCATCGAAATAGTCGTACGGGTCGTGCAGGCGAGGGGATGCGTTTGCGCACCGAATATGAACAGGAACCTTGCGGAACCGTCTCGGTTTCGCCTGTCCCGAACGCGTTTGAGAGGCCGATATGGGAATGGTGGATCACCGCTTCAACATTGTGGACAAAGCCACATTTCGCAACGGCATGTCGCGCCTTGGCACGGCGGTCAGCGTCGTCACCACCAGGTCTGGCGGTAAGCACTACGGCTTTACGGCGTCAGCAGTCTGCAGTGTCAGCGATACGCCGCCAACACTTCTCGTATGTATCAATCGAGCGAGCTCGTGTTTTCATGCTTTTGAAAACACGCGCCATTTCTGCGTCAACACGTTGATGCCGGGTCATGAGGACATCTCGAACACCTTCGGCGGGAAGACGCCGATGGAGGATCGATTTGCGCTGGGCGAATGGAGAGAGGGCCTCACGGGCGTCCCGATCCTGGCCAACGCTTCGGTCAGCTTCGAATGCGAGCTCACCAATGCCGTCGACGAGGCAACCCACCGCATCCTCTTCGGGCGCGTAATCGACATTCGTGAGAACGAAGAACAGGCAACGCTGCTCTATTGCATGCGCCGCTATCTCAACGGCTAGGCTCAGGATCTCTAATTTGCAGGCCTGGCGGTGTTTCTCTTGAGGTTTCAGGAATCTACCCATAATGATGGCTGCAGGCGGCAAGCGTGCGGTCTCTGCGTTCATCACGCGCACAGGGCACGTTCCAGATACCCTACTATGCGGCCAGATTTGCCTGGGAGCTTCGCGAAACGCCGGAGGTCATTCAGGCATGGCGTATTCGAGACAAGCGTAACGGCCTGGGCTGCAAACTGGACGGAGTATCCGATTAGCATTCCGCGCGTAGCAACCGCATAGCGACTACGCGTAGAGAGCAAGCGACATAAAAGCACGTATCCATCAGAGTATATATATGGCCTCCTCCTTATCAGTCGACACCCGCCCGCTTTCCGCATCCATCGAAATCCTGCCTAAGCAGATCCCGACCGTCGATGAACTCAAATCGATGATTCCGGTCGGTACCCGGGTATATCTGACGGATATCGGTGCTGCCGATACCGAACACGAGATGGTTACAGCTGCGCGGCGATTGTGCGATTGCGACCTTGTGCCGGTACCTCATCTGGCTGCCCGAAGAATTGGCAGCCGAGATACACTCGAGAGACGCATTTCTGCGCTCGTCCATGAGGCCGGCGTTACCGATGTGTTGGTTATAGGCGGGGGCGTCACTTCTCCGCGTGGGCCTTATGCCTCTTCGATGGACCTTCTGAGAACTGGATATCTTGACCGTTTCGGCATCACCGACATTGCTGTTGCGGGTCACCCAGAGGGCAGTCCAGATTTTACCGAGGCCCTGGCGCTTGAGGTGCTTCATGAAAAGCAGGCGTTTGCGAGACTGACCGGTGCGAGGCTTCGTATCGTAACTCAATTCGGCTTTGATCCTGCCAAGGCGTTGGTCTGGGCGAAGGGTCTCAGGGAGATCGGCATATCTGCGCCGGTGCATATTGGGGTTGCCGGCCCGGCGAAGCTGACCACGCTCATCAAGTACGGAACGCTCTGTGGTGTCGGCAATTCCATGTCGATGCTGACGAAGCACTCCGGCAGCCTGATGGCGCTTGCGACCGGATATTCGCCCGAAACCTTTGTGAAACCCATCGAAACTGCTCAAAGCGATCTGGAAGACGTGTTGATCTCCCAGATGCATATTTTTCCGTTCGGTGGACTGGATAAGGCTGCGGCTTGGCTTCGAAGCCGCGCTTCCTGGTAGGCGCAGGAAACATATCGTTTGAGATTTCGTTCGCTAGCGGCATGGTCGCCGGCATGCGGCCGGCCATATCTTGAGCGTATCCCACGGAATGTCCTTTTATTGAGCCTGGTCGATCTGCGTTCTGGTCAGGTCGATCCACGACTATGCTTGAAAGACAATCAGAAATGGACGGTGACACGCTGAGTCCACCCCGCGTAGCCTTCAGCAGCCGACGGCGCATGGGCACAGTCGGCAAGCTACATGAATGCTACTTTGAGATTTTCTGCATATGTGCTGCCTCTGTGATTTTTCGACCTCATCGTCATCCTTCGGAGGATATGGCCTTAGTCTAGACTTGCGCGAGGACGCCGCTCGGCTCGTTGACGATGAAGCATTCGCGCATCACCTCGTGTCGTTGTCGAAGAGGCTTATCGAACTCAATCAAGGTCTTCCGCGTCTCGCTGGTTTGTTCGCCGCACAACAGCGCTGGTTGCTAAGCCATGCAGCGCTTGCCCATCATTTCTGGGCTATCAATACCGGTAAGACCAAACTCACGCGTCGTGTTTTGGCCAACCTGGCGCTCAAAAATACCCTATCCAGCCGAAACACTGCCTACGCGTTCTTCGACGAAGTCGTCGCCTATGATGTGATCAATCCGATCGAATCCGTGAGTGATCGAGAGGCCGTTGAGTACGTGCCGGCACCGGCAACGATCTCGATGCTTTGCGCATGGTACAGCGCTCATTTGAATGCACTTGATGCGATCTATGGCGGCAACCGTGCTTCGTGGTTTATGGACGACCCGCACAGCATCCTCCGGTTACTCCAACCGGAGCTGGCCTATATGCTGCTTTCGATCCCGGAAGTGCGCGAGCCAGGTCCGCTCTATACCATTTTCACGTGGGCTGATGCGGGCGGATTGCTGATGGATAGGCTCGTCGCAGGGATCGAGCCATCGGCGATTGGGAAGCGCGACTGCTTGCAAACGAATCTAGTCTCGATCTCCTTCCTCGCAAAAGCAACCGGGCTGTCACGCGCGCATACCAGTCGAAAGCTCTCGACTGCGGCGCAGATCGGCGGCATTGGCTGGCTTGGGCCCAAGGGTCATTCTTCGATCTGGATCTCGCACGGCTTCTACAAGGAGTATGCTCAGATGCAGGCCCTGAAGTTGCTGATCCTCGATCACGCCTGCAGTAGGGTCCGCAGTCTGTTGTCCGATTCTTCAAACGGTGCCGGTCAACTGCCGCAATACGGTCCGAACGGTGAGAGGAGCGATAGCTAAACGCACGTCCTGCAAAAGTGGATGACCGCTCCAGCCAGGCCTTGAGCGTAGGTGGGACGATACAGGGACGAATGGTGATCTTGTCAGAAATGGACGGCGACAGGCATGGAGACGAGGCTTAGTGTCCCAGGAAATCAATGGATTGCCGTCGCGCAAGGAAGCTGGCGGCAATCGGTCCCTATTCACTTTTCGAAGACGAAGGAATTCACCGCATGCGCCGCATTGGCTTCTTTGATCGCCCCAGACTGGCTATTCTCCTGGGGGCTATTGTCGCCGGTATCCAGCCGGTTGCGTCGTCCGCATCAGCGGCGCCGCTTCCGGGCGGTGCAGGATCGCTCATCGAAACATATCAGGATTGGATCGTTGCCTGTCAGTCGCAAAACAATGCGACGCAATGCGTCATGCGGCAGACCCAGAGCAACAAGGACAATGGTCAGAACATCTTGACCGTCGAGCTGTCCAGCGGCGCGGATGGCAAGCTGCAGGCAGCCTTGCTAATGCCCTTCGGTCTCGCGCTCGCACAGGGCGTGTCGGTGAGGATCGACGACGCACCGGCGGGAAGCCCGGCTGCGTTTTCGACCTGCATACCGCAAGGATGCCTGGCGACAATCACCTTCGATACCGGCCAGTTAGTCAAGCTCAAGAGCGGAACTAACCTCAATCTGAGTGCGACGGCGCTGGCGGCTTCCCAGCCCGTGGCGCTCAAGGTTTCGTTGAAGGGCCTTTCAGCAGCCCTTACCCGCATCGGCGAACTGACCAAGTAAGATAACGGACGTGACAAAGACATCTCGCGAAAATGCGGGCGCAATTCGATTGCGCGAGGTTCATGGCGACTGGACGCTGACAACCACGCCACAGCCGGCGCGCGTTCTTGACGATGCCTGTTCCATAATCTCGCAAGTTCAGCTCGATGAGGAAACACGAAGGCGCTTGCTGGTGATCGAACTGCGTCCGGGACGGGAACGTGTCGCAGGCGCCCTGCTGTTGCCGTCCGGCCTGTCGCAAGATCAGGGCGTCGTGCTGCAATTCGAAGAAAGTGCGCCGAGCTCGCGCCAGGCGCTCATCGTGCAGTCCAAAGGTTATCTCGTCGATCTCGATTTTGACGAGGCAACGGTCGCAAAGCTGACATCGAGCCGCTGCCTGCATGTTACGGCGGAGACCGATACGGGTGACGAGATCAATTTTTCGATACCGCTCAACGGCTTTGCGAGTGCGCTTGCTCGCGCACGCTTGATTGGCAAGTGACATTTTCTCGGTGGTCGGCGATTTCAAGCGCTCCGGTGAGAGGGTATTGCAATGTGTGGTCTCTGTGAGCGCTCGGCCCTTGGTTTGGTCTCTGCCTCGCACCATAATCGATCACGCCGTCCCGCCGATCATTATATGGCGGCTGGCGTCTTTCCGCATGCCGTCGTCCGGATGGCCCGCGACTTCATCTTCACCTACGAGTCGTGCATAGCTGTTGCGGCGCTCTTCGCAAGCCATCAGTCGTGGCTTCTATG
Organism: Rhizobium sp. WW_1; assembly: GCF_003610155.1. Classification (NCBI taxonomy): domain Bacteria; kingdom Pseudomonadati; phylum Pseudomonadota; class Alphaproteobacteria; order Hyphomicrobiales; family Rhizobiaceae; genus Rhizobium; species Rhizobium sp. WW_1. The sequence goes on along the minus strand of NZ_RAIN01000027.1, from coordinate 44,284 downwards.
TCATGCAGCGCTTGCCCATTATTTCCCGGGAGAGCAATTCAGCCATGGCTGGTTGACAAGGCGTGTATTCGGGATGCTCGCCGTCAGACATAATATCTGCAGTCGCAACACGGCGACCACCCTGTTCTCTCATGCGATCGAACGAGGCGCTCTGACGCCGCTCATGGGCATCGGCGACATCAAACTTGAGCAGGCGGTTCCATCGCCTGCTGCCATGACGTTACTGACTTCCTGGTATCGGGCCCACTTCGAGGCACTGGATCTCATCGATGGAGGCGACAGGGCGATGTGGTTGCTGGCGGACCCGGTTCGATCTCTTGCGCTGATCCAGTTCGAAGTGGCCTGCGCTTTGTTGTGTGAGGAGACCTTGCGAGCTCCAGGCCCACTCTACACGATCTTTACCTGGGCCGATTCTGGCAGCCTGTTGATGGACCGGCTGATTGGCGGCATCGACGTCACCGGCATAGGCCGGCAAGACCGGCATCAGACAACGGTGAGTTCGCTGACATGGCTGGCGCAATCGTCGGGACTGTCGCGCGCTCACACCAGCCGGAAAATGTCAGCGGCGGAGCGGATCGGCGGTATCGGCTGGACAGGGCGAAGAGGGCGCTCGGAGCTTTGGGTTTCGCAGGGCTTCTATGAGGAATACGCCAGGGTGCAGGTTTGCAAACTCCTGATCCTCGATGAGATTTCCGCTCGAGCCCGGTTCGCCTGAGCGAAGTAAGTCAATGCTGGCAACATGATAGCGGCATTCGATGACGCAAGGATTCGCTTGCGGGAAGTGCGCAACCGCTCATTTTGAGAAATTCCGACCTAGTCAAAAATGGACGGAGACAGCATGCGGGAATCCACCTAGCGTCCGCCACAAATGATTGAGGGCAGTAATCTGAATGCTTATCGTACATGGAAAGCCTAAGCAAATGCGGGTGGGGCGGCCCGTATTGTCGGCAGGAACGGCGCTCGCCCTGTTGTCGGCTACCATAGGCGCAGCCCATGCCCAGACAGCGTCACAGGTGACGCCTCAGACATTCGAGCCTCAGCTTCAGAAGCAGAGCAGCGGCATTGTCATTCCGGAAGCCTCCGGCCCGGTGGCGCCGAAGGGGGCGGAGAAGCTCACGGTTCGCCTGAAGTCCGTCAAGGTCGAGGGCGGCCTTCCGGGCTTTGCCGAGGACGAGGCGCGCGTCGTCAAGAGCCTGAGCGGCGGCCAAGTGACGGCAGCGGCATTGTTCGAGGCGGCCGGTCAACTGGAGCGGGCCTATGCCGCCAGGGGATACGGTCTGGTGCGCGTCGTGTTGCCGGCGCAGCGGCTGGTGGATGGGGCGGTGCTGCGCATCGTCGTCATCGACGGCTTCGTCGAAGACATCGACACCTCGCATCTGCCCGACAATATCCGTGACCGCATCGCAAAAATGCTGGCGCCGCTCATCGGCGAGAAGGGGATGTCCAATGACGAGATCGAGCGGCGGCTGCTCCTGGCCGGCGACCTGCCGGGAACAGTGCTGCGCTCGACCCTGTCGCGCGGCACCAAGCCCGGCGGCAGCGTGCTGACCATCGAGGCGCGCTACAAGCCGGTGACCGGCTTCATCTCCGGCGACAACAATTCCACCGACGCACTCGGCAAATACAACACCGGTATCGGTCTCGACTTCAATTCGGTGCTCGGCTTCGGCGAACTCATCTATCTCAGGGATTCCGGCGCACCGCGCTTTGGTGGTGACGAAGGCTATTTCACCGGCTCGCCGCGCAACCGCTCGCTGGCCGGCGGCGTCACCTTGCCGATCGGCATCGACGGGCTGACGCTGAACCTTGAAGCCACCGCGTCGCGCACGACGCCGCAGGCGGGTGTCTTCGGTCTGCAGTTCATGTCGGACTTCACGCGCTATTCGGCCCGGCTTGCCTATCCGCTGATCCGCTCGCGCGAATTGACGTTGAACCTGAACGGCGGCTTCGACGCGCAGGACGAAGAGCTCGAATTGCTGAACGGCGGCGGCCTGACCCTGTCGAAGGACCGGCTGCGCATCCTGCGCACGGGCGCGGATCTGTCCTGGTATGTCTCCGGCGATGCGCTCGTCAGCGCCAGCATGACCGGCTCCTTCGGCATCGACGGGCTGGGCGCGCGCAGTGCAGCTGACGCGGCCGCCAGTGGCACGCCTTTGTCACGTCAGGGCGCGGATGCCGATTTCCAGAAGCTCGAGGTCACGCTCGGCTACCGCCAGCCGGTCGCCGAACATCTGACGCTTGATTTCAGGGCGCGGGCGCAGACCTCCTTTGGCCAGCCGCTGCTCAATTCCGAGCAGATCGGCCTTGTCTCGTCGAACGGCCTGTCGAGCTTCCCGACCGGGTCGTTACAGGGCGATTCCGGTTTCGTGCTGCGCGCCGAGGCGCAGTTCCCGTTCAGCACGAGCTTCACGCTGCCGTTCGGCTGGCCGGAGTTTCCGGCACAGCAGGGTACCAACCTGCCGGATGGGGCAAGCACCGCGGGGGCGGTGGTGATCTCGCCTTATGTGTTCGGCGCCTATGGCGGCGTCAGGCTCGTCAATCCGACGGTTCTGGAAAGCGGCTTCTCGCGCGGCGCGGCCTATGGCCTCGGCTTGCGGCTGGCTGCGGCCGAGCAGGCGAGCTTCAACAACACCAACGTCAATCTCGAATATGGCCGCGTCGAGCGCTTCGGAAACGGCGACAACGACAATCGCTTCACCGTCTCCGCGGCATTCCAGTTCTGACGCTGGAGGTTGCAGACGATCGCGCCCGCGCCTGCGGCCGGCATCGGTCGCGGGTGCAGTTTAGGCATTCAAGGAAGGATCGGCTGCCTGGTGCGGCCGGTCATTTGGTCTCAATAATAAAAGGAAAACAGTTTACATGAGCGATCAAGTTGCCCCCAAACCGGCTGTCACGACACCGAATACGCGCCTGCCGGGTGGCGCCGACGCCTTGCGCGAAGTCCATGGCGACTGGCTGTTGATCGGAACGGTTCAGACCGGGGAGGCTGGACCGCAGAAGACCTGTGTCATCGCGCAGGAACAGATCCACAACGATAGCCGCCAGCGCCTGTTGTTGATCGAGTTGCGGCCGCAAGCCGGGCGTATCAAGGGCACGTTGATCCTGCCGTTCGGCCTTTCATTCCAGAAAGGCGTCGTCCTTCAGGTCGATGACAACAGCATGGCGCCGGCCATTCCGTTCCGCACGGCGGTCCCGATGGGTTGCGTCGTCGAGCTTGATATCGACGCCCTGCGCGTCGCGCTGTTGAAGGCGGGCAAGATCCTGCATGTCCATGCGATTGTCGCCGACACCAGCAGTCCGATTGCCTTCGCGATTTCCCTGAATGGCTTTGCAACCGCACTTACGCGCGCCGAGGCGGTTCTGCGCTGAACCCTGCCACCTGCAGGCCGTTTTGGCAGATCGAGGCTGGTCCGCCAGTTGGCGCCGGGCGGATCAAGCGCGCGGGCGCCATGCCTATTCGGCGGCTTGAACTGATCAGAAATGGACGGCGACAGTGGGTTAGAATCCACCTAGCGTCCCCTTCACTTGGATGAACCGATTGATCGGCTGGCCCGACACGCCTGCCGAATCGCTTTGGTTTTCAATGAACCACATTCGCTGGAACAAGTCGCATGGCGTGGGGCCGCGACGGCAGTTCCGCTCTAGGGCGACGACAATGACCAGACAGACGACCCGCCGGATGCTCGGCAACAAGACGCTTTCGCACAAGACCCGGCTTGCGGCGCTGTTGACGACGACGGCGCTTGTCAGCACGACGGCCTTGGCGCAGTCGCTGCCGACCGGCGGCCAGGTGGCGGCGGGCAGCGCGACGATCGGGTCGCCGTCTGCAGGGTCTCTCACCATCAACCAGACGGGCAGCAGCGCCGTCGTCAACTGGCAGAGCTTTGACGTCGGCAAGGGCAATCGCGTCACCTTCGTCCAGCCCGATGCCAATGCAGCCATCCTCAATCGTGTCACCGGCCAGACGACGTCGACGATTGCAGGCCAGATCAATGCCAATGGCCAGGTCTACCTGATCAATCCGAACGGCATTGCCATTACCAAAACCGGGACCGTCAACACCGGCGCCTTCGTCGCCTCGACGCTCGGCATCTCCGATGACGACTTCATGGGCGGTAAAAGGAGCTTTACCGGCAATGGCGCCTCTGCGCCTGTGACCAATGCCGGTCAGATCACCATCAACCGCGGCGGCTACATGGCGCTGATCGGCGGCACGGTCGCCAATACCGGCACCATCACCGTGCCGATGGGCAAGGCGGCACTCGGATCGGGGGAACAGGCAACGCTTGATCTGTCCGGTGACGGCTTCCTGCAGGTGGCGGTTCCGACCAAGGCAAATGGCAAACAGGCGCTGGTTGAGAATAGCGGCAGGATATCGGCCAAGGGCGGCACGGTGCAGCTGACTGCAGCAGCGGCCAGAGACATGGCGCGGCAGGCTGTCAATATGTCGGGCACGATCGAGGCGAAGGGCGTCTCGGGGAGAAGCGGCGACATCATCCTGTCGGGCGGCGATGGCGAGGTTGCCATCACCGGCAAGCTCGATGCCAGCAACAGGCATGGCACCGGCGGCAAGGTCCAGGTGACCGGCCGCAAGATCACGCTGGCCAATGCGAAGATCAATGCGTCGGGCAAGAGTGGTGGCGGTACGGTCAATATCGGCGGCAACCGCCAGGGCAAGGGACCGCTGCAGCGGGCCGAGACGCTCACGGTCGATGCCAACACCGTCATCAACGCCGATGCGATCAGCACGGGCAACGGTGGTAATGTCGTGCTGTGGTCCGACGATCTCACCCGTTTCGCCGGCACGATCACGGCGAAGGGCGGCGCGCTCTCCGGCAATGGCGGCGAGGTCGAGGTCTCGGGCAAGGCGAAGCTGTCCTATACCGGCCTTACCGACCTGACAGCCATCCATGGCTCCTTCGGCAATCTGCTGCTCGATCCCTACAACGTCACGATCTCGACGGGCACGGACAGCAACTCCTCGGGCTTCACGGCGTCAGGCAATGACAGCATCATCAACGTCAACACGCTGACCAATGCGCTGGCGACGGCCAATGTCACGGTGACGACGGGCTCGTCATCGGATGCGACCAATCCGCAGGCCGGCACCATCACGGTGGCTGCGCCGATCAATTGGAGTGCGCTCACCACACTGACGCTGGCGGCGGCCTCGGACATCAACATCAACAACGCGATCACCGCGAATGGCGGCCTGATCGTCTCGGCCGGCAGCACCAACACGATTTCGGCAAATGCCGCTGTCAATGTCGGCGCTTTCGTGCTCGCCTCGGGCAACTGGGTTCAAAACGGCGCCACGCTGCCTGCCTTCTCAGCGAAAGACTTCCGCCTCACCGACGGCACCAGCTTCCTGCGCGTCGCCGGCGGCGATGGCGCAAGTGCTGCGACCGCCTATCGGCTCGCCGATGTCTATGGCCTGCAGGGGCTGAGTTCGTCGCTGGCCTCCTACTGGACGCTGGCCAATAATATCGACGCGTCGGGCACCGCGGTCTGGAACAATGGCGTGGGCTTCAAGCCGCTCGCCAGCTTCAACGGTACGCTCGACGGCAAGAACCATACGATCTCGGGGCTCTCCATCCTGTCACCGGGCGGCAATACCGGCCTGTTCGGTATGATCGGCAGCAGCGGCACGGTAAAAAACCTCGACCTGTCGGAGGCCACCGTGACCGGTAGTGGCAACTACGGTGGCGTCCTCGTCGGCGAGAACGATGGCACGGTCAGCAATGTGCATGTCTCCGGCACGCTGGCCGGCAACGGCTCCAGCGGCACTTACGGTGGGCTCGCTGGATACAACGTCGGCACGATCACCGACTCCGGCTCCGCCGTCGCGGTGACGGCGACCGGCTATGGTGTCTGGCTCGGCGGCCTTGTCGGCTTTAATGTCAGCAGCATCACCTCTTCCTACGCCACCGGCGCGGTAAGTGCCGACGGATATGTAATGAACGCGGGCGGTCTGGTGGGTTTAAATGCAGCCGACATCATCTCTTCCTACGCGACCGGTGCGGTCACCGTCAGAGGGGACACCAGTGCCGGCGGCGGGTTGGCGGCTGAGAGCAGTAATATTTACTCTTCCTACGCGACCGGAGCGGTCAGCGTCACCGGGAACAACGCCGTTGTCGGCGGACTCGCGGGTTGGAATGACGGCACCATCAGTTTGTCCTATGCTAGTGGCGCGCTCAGCGCTATCGGCAGCGGCAGCACCATCGGCGGCCTTGTCGGAGGTCAATACGGTTACGACAGCGACGGCTTCTGGGATATCGGCACAACCGGGCAAACCAGCGCATACGGCAACCGTAGCAGCGCCACAGCGACTGGGCTGACCACCGCGGAGGCGCGCACGGCGGCGGCCATACGGGCTGGGACTTCACCAACACCTGGTACCAGTCCGGCGACATGCGGCCGATCCTGCGCTCGGAAGCCGCGACGGCGGACAGCAACGGCGTCACCACCATCACCAACCTGCACCAGCTCGCGCTGATCGGCGCCAACCAGTCGGGCAACTACAAACTCGCCGTCAATCTCGATGCCAGCGCGACCAAGGGCTTGAATGCCTCCGACATCTGGAGCACGGCCGGCTGGGTCGGACTGGCGAATTTTGCCGGGACGCTGGACGGCAACGGCCACACGATCAGCGGCCTGACCTCCACCACCGGCGGCCTGTTCGCCTCCACCACCTCTGCCGCGACGATCCATGATCTCAGCGTGACCAGCGCCAGCATTTCCGGCACCGGCGCCTATACGGGCATTCTCGTTAACGACAATGCCGGCCGCATCACCAATGTCTCGACCAGCGGCACTGTCTCGGGCAGCCAGTCCGCCGGCGGCCTTGCCGGCCGGAGCAGCGGCGCGATCAGCGGCAGCTCGTCGTCGGCTTCGGTCACCGCCAATGCCGGCTCGGGAGGGACTGATTACAATGCCGGAGGCCTGGTTGCCGTCCTCACCGCAAGCGGCACCATTTCGCAATCCTATGCCACTGGCGCCGTGATCTCCGATTTGGGCGGTCCGGGCGGGCTGGTTGGCGCCAACTATGGCGCGATCACCTTGTCCTACGCGACCGGCGCTACCTCGGGTATCGATGGCTATAACGGCGGCCTTGTCTCCTATAATCAGGGAACGATCAGCAATTCCTACGCAACCGGCGCAGTCGGTGACACCTATCTGACCTCCGGCGGTCTCGTCGCCTTGAACAGAGGAACGATCAGCACATCCTACGCGACCGGAGCGGTCGATGCCAGCAGCGGCGGTAGTAACGGCGGCTTTGTCGGGTCCAACAACGGCACGATCTCGGCGAGCTTCTGGGACACGCAGGCGAGCGGGCAGAGCACGGGTGCCGCATTTGGCACCGGCACCGGCCTCACCGGCCTGACGACGGCGCAGATGCAGAACCCGACCAACTTCATCAATGCCGGCTGGGATTACGGTACCGCCTGGGGAACGCTGAAGACCGGCGGCACACCGGTGCTGCGGGCGCTGAACACGGCCCCGCTCATCAGCTACTATGTGGTCCTGTCCGGCAACACCTCGACCACCTATGGCAATACGATCGGCGGCACCTCCGGCATCACGGTCGGCGGCGACGGTGCCTCGCTCGTGACGGTCGGCTGGGGCAGTGCGATCAATTCTTCCACCAACGCCGGCACCTATGCCTATGGCGATCCCAACGTGCTCTCGCTGACCTATCGGGGCGGTGCTGCCGACGACTTCTTCATCGATTACGGATCGGGCGCGCTGACCATCAACCAGCGGATCGTCAATCTCTCGGGCAACCAGACCTATAACGGCACGACCAATATCGCCTCCGGCAACCTGACGCTCTCCAACCTTGCCAATGGCGAGACGCTGACCTTGTCGGGTCTCGGCCAGCTTGCGAGCAAGAATGTCGGCAGCAATCTCACCTTCTCGCTGAACACGCTGGCGCTTGGCAATGGTTCGGGCCTTGCCTCGAACTACACGCTTGCCGGCGGCACGGACACGATCACCATCAGCAAGGCGTTGATCTCATCGATCGGCGGCATTGTCGCCGGCAACAAGACCTATGATGGCTCGACCGCAGTGACACTCGATGCGTCCGGCGTGGTCTTTGACGGTATGGCACAGGGCGATGCGCTCACCCTCGGCGCTGGATTCTCCGGCCTGTTCTCTGACGCCAATGCGGGTTCGGGCAAGGTCGTGACCATCTCAGGCCTCAGCCTCACCGGCGCTGACGCCGGCAACTATACGCTCGCGTCGAATACGACCACCACGCTTGCCGATATCGGCCAGCGGGTGATCAATCTCTCGGGCAACCGGGTCTATGACGGCACGACGGTGCTCGACCACTCGATGCTGACGCTGTCGAACCTTTTGGGCAATGAGACGCTGACGCTGTCGGGCGCCGGCAGCATGGGCGACAAGAATGCCGGCAATGGCAAGGCTGTGGCGCTTTCCTCGCTGTTGCTGGGCGACGGGACGAATGGTGGCCTGGCCTCGAACTATGTTCTTGGCAGCGGCACGGTCGACATCACCAAGGCCACCATTTCTACAATCAGCGGCATTACCGCCAATGGCAAGACCTATGACGGTTCGACCAATGCGACCCTGAACACCAATGGCGTCACCTTCAACGGCATGGTCGCCGGAGATGCGCTCACCCTCGGCGCTGGTTTCACCGGCCTGTTCGCCGATGCCAATGCCGGTTCGAACAAGGCAGTCACCATCTCCGGTCTGTCGCTCGCTGGTGCGGATGCCGGCAATTATACACTCACCTCGAACACGGCCAGCGCGCTTGCCAATATCGCCCAGCGGGTGATCAGTCTCTCGGGCAACCGGGTCTATGACGGCACGACGGCGCTCGACCACTCGATGCTGACGCTATCGAATCTCGTGGGCAATGAGACGCTGACCCTGTCCGGTACGGGTTCGATGGGTGACAAGAATGCCGGCGATGGCAAGTCTGTCAATCTTGGTTCGCTGTCGCTGGGCGACAGCATCCATGGCGATGGCGGCCTTGCCTCGAACTATGTTCTCGGCACCGGCACGGTTGATATCGCCAAGGCTGTCATCAACACGATCGGTGGCATTACGGCTTCGGGCAAGACCTATGACGGCTCGGCCAACGCCGTACTCGACAGCAGCGGCGTGACCTTCACCGGCAAGATCGGTGGCGACGTGCTTACCCTCGGCACTGGCTTCTCCGGCCTGTTCTCCGATGCCAATGCCGGTTCGAACAAGACGGTGACGATCTCGGGTCTGTCGCTCGTTGGCGCCGATGCCGGCAACTACACGCTGGCCAATACGACGGCGACCACCTTGGCCAATATCGGCCAACGGGTGATCAGCCTGTCGGGCAACCGCATCTATGACGGCACCACGGCGCTCGATAATTCTATCTTCGCCCTGTCCAATCTCGTCTCGGGCGAGACGCTGACGCTGTCGGGCACCGGCAGCATGGGTGACAAGAACGCCGGCAACGGCAAGTCTGCGGGCCTCGGCTCGCTGGCCCTGGGCAACAGCATCCATGGCGATGGCGGTCTTGCCTCGAACTACGTTCTTGGCACCGGCACGGTCGACATCGCTAAGGCCACGATCACCACGATCGGTGGCATTACGACTTCGGGCAAGACCTATGACGGCACCACAGGTGCCACGCTGAACAGCAATGGAGCCAGCTTCACCGGCATGGTCGCCGGCGACGTGCTCTCGCTCGGCAATGGCTTCTCCGGCCTGTTCTCCGATGCCAACGCGGGCTCGGGCAAGATGGTAACGATCTCCGGTCTGTCGCTCGCTGGCGCGGACGCCGGCAACTACACGCTGGCCAATACGAGTGCAACGACCTTGGCCGATATCGGTCAGCGGGTGATCGGCCTGTCGGGCAGCCGAACCTATAATGGCTCTGCCGATCTCGACCACTCGATCTTCACCCTGTCGAACCTGGTCTCGGGCGAGACACTGACGCTCTCGGGCATCGGCTCAATGACCGACAAGAACGCCGGCAATGGCAAGTCTGTGAGCCTTGGCTCGCTCGCCCTTGGGAACGGTTCGGGCGGTGGCCTGGCCTCGAACTATACGCTGGTCGGTGGCGCCGACACGGTCGATATCGCCAAGGCTACCATCTCCTCGATCGGCGGCATCACGGCCAATGGCAAGACATATGACGGCACGACAGGTGCAACGCTGAACACCGGTGGCGTCACCTTCAACGGCATGGTCGCAGGCGACGTGCTCTCGCTCGGCAATGGCCTCTCCGGGGCCTTCTCGGACAAGAACGCCGGCACCGGCAAGACGGTCAGCATCTCTGGTCTTTCGCTTTCCGGCACGGATGCCGGCAATTATACGCTTTCCTCGACCACTGCGACGACCTTGGCCGATATCGCCAGGGCGAGCCTGACGCTCAGCGGTTTTGCCGTGTCGAACAAGACCTATGACGGCAGTGTGGGCGCCGGGATCAGCAATGCCGGAACGCTCGATGGCCTCGTTGCCAACGACACCGTCTCCTTCGGCTATAGCGGTGCGACCTTCTCCGACAAGAATGCCGGCACCGGCAAGACGGTGACGCTTGCAGGCATCACGCTGTCGGGCACGGATGCGAACAACTATACGATTGCCTCCACCGCCACGACCACAGCCGACATTGGCAAGGCGACGATCTCGTCCATCGGTGGCATCACGGCCGGCAGCAAGACCTATGACGGCACGACGGCTGCGACGCTCGATGGCCGTGGTGCTGTCTTCAATGGTATGGTCGCGGGTGACGTCCTGACACTCGGCGGCGCCACGGGCGCCTTCTCCGACAAGAACGCCGGTTCGGGCAAGACGGTCAATATCTCCGGCCTGACGCTTTCCGGCGCGGATGCGGGCAACTACACGCTCGCCAGCAACACCGCGACGACGACCGCCGATATCGCCAAGGCCTATGTGTTCTTCGGTGGGATCAGCGGCAACAACAAGGTCTACGACGGCACGACGACGGCAACCGTCAATATCTACACGATACCGGTCATCAGCACCGACGACATGCATGTGGGCTATGCCAGCGCCAACTTCTCCGACAAGAATGCCGGCAGTTCCAAGACCGTCACCATCAGCGGCCTTTATCTGACCGGTGCGGATGCCGGCAACTATCAGCTCGGCATCACCGATCACGACACCTATGCCAGCATCACCCGCGCCAGCATCTCGTCGATCGGCGGCATTACGGCCTCGGGCAAGACCTATGACGGCACGACCGATGCGGTGCTGAACACCAACAACGCCGTCTTCAACGGCATGATCGCGGGCGACAGCCTCACCGCCGACACCGCGCTTGGCACGTTCGCGAATGCCAATGCCGGCTCGGGCAAGACGGTCAATATCTCCGGCCTGACGCTGGGTGGCGCGGATGCCGGCAACTATACGCTGGCCAACACGAGTGCGACCACCTTGGCCGATATCGGTCAGCGGGTGATCAGCCTCTCGGGCAGCCGTACCTATAATGGTTCCACCGATCTGGCTGCCTCGATCTTCACCCTGTCGAACCTGGTGGGCACCGAGACGCTGACGCTGTCTGGCACCGGCACGATGGCCGACAAGAATGCCGGCAACGGCAAGGCGGTCAGCCTCGGCTCGCTGGTGCTTGGCGATGGCATCGGCCTTGCTTCCAACTACACACTGACGGGCGGGACCGACACGGTCGACATCGCCAGGGCGGTCATCTCGTCGATCGGCGGCATTGCGGCCTCAGGCAAGACCTATGATGGCGATACCGGTGCGACGCTGGATACCAGTGGGGTCACGTTCAACGGCTTGGTCGCCGGCGACGTGCTCTCGCTCGGCAATGGCTTCTCCGGCCTGTTCTCCGATGCCAACGCGGGCTCGGGCAAGACGGTAACGATCTCCGGTCTGTCGCTCGCTGGCGCGGACGCCGGCAACTACACGCTGGCCAATACGAGTGCAACGACCTTGGCCGATATCGGTCAGCGGGTGATCGGCCTGTCGGGCAGCCGAACCTATAATGGCTCTGCCGATCTCGACCACTCGATCTTCACGCTGTCGAACCTGGTGAGCGGCGAGACACTGACACTCTCGGGCATCGGCTCAATGACCGACAAGAATGCCGGCAACGGCAAGGGCGTGAGCCTCGGCTCGCTGGCCCTGGGCAACGGCACGGGCGGTGGCCAGGCCTCGAACTATACGCTGGCAGGTGGCAACGACACGGTCGACATCGCCAAGGCTGTCATCTCGTCGATCGGTGGCATCACCGCCAATGGCAAGACCTATGACGGCACGACTGATGCGACGCTGAACACCAATGGCGTTACCTTCAATGGCATGGTCGCCGGCGACGTGCTCACGCTCGGCAATGGATTTGCCGGCACCTTCTCCGACAAGAATGTTGGGACGGGCAAGGTGGTTGATATCTCCGGCCTATCGCTTTCCGGTGCCGATGCCGGCAACTATACGCTTTCCTCGAATACCGCTGCGGCGACAGCCGATATCGCCAGGGCGCTGCTGACGATCAACAGCTTCACGGTTGCCAACAAGACCTATGACGGCACCACCTCCGTGAGCAGCCCCGTCATCAGCCTCGGCGGCGTGGTGGCGGGCGACCTCGTCGGAACAGACTGGTCGAGTGTCACCTTCTCCGACAAGAACGCCGGCACGGGCAAGACCGTGACGGCAAACGGCCTGGCGCTCGCCGGTTCGGACGCCGGCAACTATACGCTCGCCTCGGATACGGCGACGACGACCGCCGACATCAGCAGGGCGGTCATTTCCTCGATCGGTGGTATCAGTGCCAACGGCAAGACATACGACGGCACGACCAATGCCCTGCTGGATACCGGCGGCGTCACATTCAACGGCATGATTGCCGGCGACGTACTGACGCTCGGCAACGGCTTCAGCGGCGCCTTCGGCGACAAGAACGCTGGCACCGGCAAGACGGTCACCATCTCCGGCCTCAGCCTCGGTGGCACGGATGCGGGCAACTATACGCTGGCCAATACGACGGCAACGACGCTGGCCGATATCGGTCAGCGGGTGATCGGCCTGTCGGGCAGCCGAACCTATAATGGCTCTGCCGATCTCGACCATTCGATCTTCACGCTCTCGAACCTGGTCTCAGGCGAGACACTGACGCTGTCGGGCACAGGCGCGATGGCCGACAAGAATGCCGGCAATGGCAAGTCCGTGAACCTCGGCTCGCTGGCGCTCGGCAATGGCACGGGCGGTGGCCTGGCCTCGAACTATACGCTGGTGGGTGGCACCGACACGGTCGATGTCGCCAGGGCGGTGATTTCCTCGATCGGTGGCATCACCGCCAATGGCAAGACATACGACGGCACGACCGATACGACCCTGAACACCAGTGGCGTCTCCTTCAACGGCATCGTCCCGGGTGACGTGCTCGCGCTCGGAAGCGGCTTCACTGGCCTGTTCTCCGATGCCAATGCCGGGACGAACAAGACAGTTTCCATCTCCGGGCTGACGCTTGATGGAGCAGACGCCGGCAACTATACGCTCGCCTCGAACACCGCGACGACACTCGCTAACATCGCCCAGCGAGTGATCAGCCTGTCGGGCAGCCGTACCTACAACGGTTCCACCGATCTCGACCACTCGATCTTCACGCTGTCGAACCTGGTGACCGGCGAGACACTGACGCTCTCGGGCACAGGCGCGATGGCCGATAAGAATGCCGGCACTGGCAAGTCCGTGAGCCTCGGCTCCTTGGCGCTCGGCAACGGCACGAATGGCGGTCTTGCCTCAAACTACATGCTGGCAGGCGGCACCGACATGGTCGACATCGCCAAGGCGGTGATTTCCTCGATCGGTGGCATCAGCGCCAATGGCAAGACGTACGATGGCACGACAGGTGCGACCCTGAACACCAATGGCGCCACCTTCAATGGTATGGTCGCCGGCGACGTGCTCACCCTTGGCAATGGCTACAGTGGGGCTTTTGCAGATGCCAACGCGGGCGCGGGCAAGACGGTCGCGATCTCCGGCTTGTCTCTCTCGGGGGCGGATGCCGGCAATTATACGCTGGCTGATACGACTGCCGCGGCGCTCGCCGATATCGCCAGGCGCGCCATCACTGTCGCGGCCAACAATCAGAGCCGTATCTATGGTGATGCCAATCCGGCGCTCTCCTACACCATCGGCGGAGCAGGGCTCGTCAACAATGACAATCTCTCAGGCGCGCTTGCTACCGCCGCAAGCCAGTTCTCCAATGTCGGGATCTATGGCATCGGCCAGGGCTCGCTTGCAGCCTCGGGCAATTACGACCTCACCTTCACCGGCGGCAGCCTTGCCGTCACGCCGCGCGCCATCACGGTTGCGGCCAACAATCAGAGCCGTATCTATGGTGATGCCAATCCGGCCTTCACCTACACGATCGGCGGTGCCGGCCTCGTCAACAATGACAGTCTCTCTGGTACTCTCTCGACCTCGGCCGATGGCACGTCGAATGTCGGGATCTATGGTGTCACACAGGGTACCCTTACAGCGTCGGGCAACTACGACCTCACTTTCACCGGGGCGGATCTGACGGTCACCAGGCGCGCCATCACTGTCGCGGCCAACAATCAGAGCCGTGTCTATGGTGATGCCAATCCGGCGCTCTCCTACACCATCGGCGGAGCAGGCCTCGTCAACAATGACAATCTCTCAGGCGCGCTTGCTACCGCCGCGAGCCAGTTCTCCAATGTCGGGATCTATGGCATCGGCCAGGGCTCGCTTGCAGCCTCGGGCAATTACGACCTCACCTTCACCGGTGGCAGCCTTGCCGTCACGCCGCGCACCATCACGGTTGCGGCCAACAGCGCCAGCCGCTCCTATGGCGACCAGAACCCGCTCCTCGGCTATATCACGACCGGCCTGGTCAATGGCGACAGCCTGAGCGGCGCGCTCTCGACCTCGGCCAATGCCTTGTCCAATGTCGGCTCCTATGTCATCGGTCTCGGCACGCTCGGCAACGCCAACTACACGATCGGCTATACCGGCGCCAACCTGACGATCACGCCGCGCCTGATCAACGTCATCGCCAACAATGCCAGCCGAGCAACGGGATCAGCCAATCCGCTCTTCACCTACACCATCGGTGGTGCGGGTCTTGTCAATGGCGACAGGCTGTTCGGTCAGCTCGCAAGCGCGGCCACGTCCTTCTCCTCACCGGGCAGCTATGCCATCACCCGAGGCTCGCTTGCCGCGTCCGGCAACTACGACATGAGCTTTATCGACGGCGTGCTGACGGTGACGGCGGCGCCGACGATCCCGAGCGCGCAACTCGCCAGCGTCGGCATACCCCGTTCCTATGCACCCGATACCACGCCTCTGCTGCCGGTTCAGGAGCAGGCGGGACCCACCTTTGTCAGTGGCGAGAGGAATGATCAGGGCGGCCGACCCTATATCGTCGACCCGCGCTTCGACGGCACCGTCGTCTGCTTCGGAAATGGAGAGGGGTGTGTGGTCCGGACGGCTGTGCCGTGAGGATGAGCAATTCGCAGGAGTGTCGAGCAAGATGGACGAAGGCTATCTCGCGATCGCGCGTGTCTGGTTAGCGGGCGCAATCGGGTTCGAGCAACAGTCATGGAATTGAACCCGCTAGGCTAAGGCCAGAAGCGCGGAATGCCCGACTATCAAAGATCGGTCATGGGTTTGACCGCGTTCGTGGAAGATGGCGCGTTTAAGCTTGTGCGCGTCTTCGCACTTGTTGAGCCGGCCTAGCAGCGCCAATACAAACCTGGGTTCGCATACCGCCCGATCACGAATGAGGCTCTCTCAATGCGGCCAAGTTCGCGGAGCGCCTTCGCTAACTCGCTGGATTTCGATGACGCGGACAATTTTCAAGGATCGTCGAGGGTGTGACAGCGTGTGTTGTAATAGCGGCCATCTTCTGTACGGTGTGTCGGTTGAGGGCCTTGGCTCTTCTTTGCATAGGCGCCGGGTACCGGCCTCAATCATTCGCTCCGTAGCGGTAAAGTCGAAGTCCACTACTCAGGAATATCAGATGGATGGTGCTTTGCATTAACAGGGCTGTCGGTTCAAATCCATTCAAGAGCAAATAGGGATATTGCCGCCATTCAGGCGAAAGATGCCTTCCGCTAAAGGGATAATTGTTTACCCATCTTTGGGCTTCAATCGAGTCCCTGCTTCCCGGGCGCCCAGTGCGCCCTGGTGAGGATACGTGCTGGGGGTACGGCCTGCCGAATTAGATATTGCCGAAGCCGTTGGATTGTGCCGGCCTTGCCCGTCAATATAAACGAGGCGCCAGCGGTAGCAGGTGCGCCAAGCGTGGCCTCCATCTTGTCGAGATGAGCATCATTGTCGCGCTTCGCGATCAGCGCGGCCTCTTGGAGGCCGAGCGGCGTCAAGACCTGATGGACACCCGCCACGTCGGTGACCTCAAAGCAGCAGGTCAGGGCTTCGTTCCAGTTCATCGATATCAGCGCGTGTGCAAGCCCAAGCGAGGTTTCGTCACCGATGACGGCCAGCGGTGCAGGCGTGCGCATACCGCCGAGCGAACTGCGCGGGCCGAAGAGATCGCATTCGTCTCCTGTCTTGAGGCCGCGCAGCCATACACTCCCCGGCCCATCGCCATGCAGGAAGCCAAGAATACGAGTACGTCCCGCAATCGCATCCCAACTCATCGATGTATAGGTCCGGCTTGAGAAGGCCGAGCCCATTGCAATCTGGACCTTTTGCCCAGGCTTCCACTCAACGCCCTGTAGGGCAGGCCCCTCTAGCGTGACAAGCCGAAAACGATCGTTGGTATCGTCTATCGCGGCGACAGTCGCATGTTTCATGAACAGCCCAAGCAGCGTCTTGGTGAGCCGTCCAGGCGCCCTCCTGGCGCTATCATTTGCTTGCGCTACGGCCATTACAGAATCCTCACAGCGAACTCGTTGCCGCGGCCCTCGTCGATCGGCAGCGTTTGCGCGATGTAGCCGTTCAAGGGGTCGCGGACATATTCCAGATAGTCTTCAGCAAAGGCGTTTTCCGCAAGGATCACAGCGCCGGGTCGCAGACATGGTTCGATCAGCTTGAGCACAGGCAGGTATAGCGACCAGGCACCATCGATCAATGCAAGATCGACCTCTCCGCCAACATCCCTGAGCGTCTGGAGTGCGTCGCCCTGGCGAATTTCAACGAGGTCGCCGAGCCCAGCAGCAGCAATATGCCCGCGTGCTTTGACCGCCTTGGTCGGCTCCAGTTCGGACCCGATGAGCTGCCCACCGCCATTGTCTCGCAACGCCGCAGCGAGATAGATGGTCGAAATCCCCATCGATGTGCCAAACTCCACGATCCGGGTTGCTTTGCACGCCCGCGCCATGGCGTACAGGAAATGTCCATAGCTGGGCGAGACGGATAGGAAGTGCTCGGAGTGACGGCCATAGACCGCAGGGTAATTGCCACGCTCATCGGCAATCAGCTGCGCCGCTGCTTGCGCAATCGTAGTGCCTGAGACCTCGAGGTCTGCTATCATCTTTTGGAAGAAGGGGCCATCGGCCGCCTCAGCTTCTTGATGAAGCTCAGTCAATATTTGGGCGACGCGCCCGCTATTCGACGTATTCATGGACTCTCCTTTGCCTGCGGAACCGATCAGCCTTAACTGGCGTGATAAGATCAGATAGGGGAGGCCGCAGTTGACGTCATTCCCAAGTATAGACAGATTATTATTCATTTCCGCCATTCAGTTCTGGAACCGCCATGCCGCTTCTAACCGATGTTTCCAGTGAGACGGATTGGGTTGAACCTGACGATGTGCCTCGCCCGGTGGTCACCTATGGCTTCGCGTCCGAAACCTTCGGTGACTTCGAGTTGGCACCCCACTTCCACGCCAAAAGCCAGCTTTTGCTCGTTCAGCGTGGAGCGCTGAGCTGCGAAGTGGAAGGCGGGTTGTGGATCGTCCCGCCCCGCAGTGCGATATGGATACCCGGCGGCGCGGTCCATGCCATAAAGGTGGCAGGTGCGTTGGAGGGCTACGGCGCTTTTGTCGCTCCGGCTGCCGGCATCAACTTGCCGGCAACCTGCAGCGCGGTTTCGGTGACGTCGTTGCTGCGCGAACTCCTGATCCGCTCCGCCCATCTGCCGCTCCTTTATGAGGAAGGCGGCGCCAACTCGCGGCTGATGACCGTGTTGCTCGACGAGCTGGCATTGGCAAAGGCTGAAGATCTGCATTTGCCAATGCCGTTTGACCCACGCCTTCGGCGGATGATCGACCTGATGATGGCGGTCCCAGCCGACCGGGGAACACTGGACGCATGGGCCATGAAAGTGGGCATGAGCGGGCGAACGTTGGAACGGCTGATGAGCCGGCAGACAGGCATGAGCTTCGGGCGCTGGCGTCAACAGCTCTGTGTCATGCTCGCGGTCAAGTGGCTTGCTGCGGGAGCTTCCATCCAACAGGTGGCGGCTGACCTTGGCTATGAGAGCGTGCCTAGCTTCGTCACGATGTTCCGCAAGACGCTCGGAACCTCGCCCGGACGCTACATGGTAGAACGCCATTTCCGCCGCACCTGAGCAAGGCTCAATCAGTTGAATTCCGCTGTGATTTGACGCATCAGTTCTAAGCCAGCAGAAATGGAGACTATGTAATTCGACCCGGCCACAAATCGTTCGAAAACGCGCACGGAAAGCCTGCTTGCCACGTATTTGAGCTTGCTCTGGAATACTTCCGCGACATCTCCGTCAGCCAGACCTAAGCAAATCGTTGATGGAGTGGCGCGCCCTATGCGAAAATAATGTATTTGATAGTCCGGTCGTGAGAGGCGTAAGATCAGTGTCTCCAACAAAATCACATGGATAGATCATTCCAATGATGCCGAAACTACGGGCCTTAGGTCCGTATCCTTTCACATCAGGATTTTTGTCAATGGATCATTTGAATGGTATCGTTTTACTCCGTGGTCAGCGGATCCGCGGTCTGAGCCGATAGCAATTAACGGCCCGTCCACGGGCCCGTACAACTTCACATCCGGTCGCCGCGAGGAGCTGTTGCACCATTTCCCGCTTTCGACGGGCTCGGGCTCAGGATAATGGGACCAAACTCAAGATTGGCGTGTGAGAACCAAAAAGATTCCCGGCCCATTCGTCTGGATCCGTTAGGCTCTGGGGATGAATATTCTGATTGGGTGAACGACTTGAGCGCTCTGGCGGCTTTCATGATCGCATGTTCGATCACAACTCCGGACGCCCCTCGTTGCGATCTGCGATGCTCAATAATATCAGATAATACATCAAGGATCGAGTATCGGCGGATTGCACATTCTAGTTGTGATGGGCGCGCCTAGGTATGTGACAACAAACAGGCGGAATAATAGTGAAGTGTCGCAGCAATAACAAGTGGCTACCCTGCCCGATACTGCGAGAGAGTTTCCAGCATTATAACGGAGTGCAGCTGGCGCCTGCAATGAGGAGATACGAACCATCGCAAAGTATGCACTCACAGGAAAGAACATCAGGGTCCAATATGGGGCTTTGCCATATCGTCGCAATGATGTGGGTGAACTGGAGATACTGCTTGTCACGTCGAGGACGCGACGCCGATGGATCATTCCAAAGGGTTGGCCAATAAAGGGTTTACGACCGGATGAATCGGCAGCGCGGGAGGCGTTCGAAGAAGCCGGCGTACGAGGTCCAGTGAGGTCCAGGCCGATCGGGAGATTTCTCTATAGTAAACTGATGGACGACGAAGGGAAGGCGATTCTCTGCGAGGTTGAAGTATTTCCCCTTTCGGTGAACCGGCAATACAAGGAGTGGCCGGAAATGCGGCAGCGTGAAGTCCGATGGGTTGCCGCAGGAACGGCTGCCGCGGAGACCGACGAGGACGGACTTAGACCTCTATTGCAAGCGTTTGCCGAAAAAATGATGGTTAAGAAGAAATGGCAGTCTCAAAAGGTCCATAATGCAAATCAAATTGGTACGCAGCATCCAAGCGAGAATTTACCCTTCGCGTCACGCGAAGGCCGTGACAGTTGAAGCACTTGCCGGCTTTCTATTTATTGGGCGCGTGAATTCGGTGCTCCCAGTCTCGTCGCAAGAGAACCATGATTGTCGTCTCCCGATCGCTGTCGGGTGATCATCCGGCGTGACGCACCTTTTCTGTCGCGTGTGTTTCACCGGTGTTCCGCTACGTCAGCCCAATGATTGACGGCGCGATCCATTCCGGGCCGGATGCTCGCGGCATTCACAGGTTCGGGCACTCGAGTGTCGTCATTGTGCGTTTATTTGGTAAAGTTGGCTGTCGGCTCGTGGGGGATATTTGGACACTGAAATTCTGCAACACCTTGTCACCATTTCAGATGCAATCTATGCAGCGAGCGACCGTGACATGCTCTTTCAGGCGTTGGCCTCTGGCATTCGCGCTCTCGGTTTCGATAGTTTTCATCTTAGCTCGCGCAAGAATGACCGAGTGAGTTTGGTGATGGAACCGGTTGCTGCTACGTTTCCAGATCAGTTCCTGAGGGATTATGAACGACTGCATTGGGCTGATGTTGATCCAATCACCGAGCGCGTTTTTACAGACAGAAAGCGCTTTATGTGGAATATTCAGGATCATAATTATCCCGAGATCCGCCGAAGAAGCTTCGTGGATTTCATGCGATCACTGGGCATGTCTGGATGGATGGTGCTGCCCTCATCGCATTGTGATGGAAGCGTCAGCGGCATGGCGTTGTTGTCTCTCAATCCTCAGCAACTTGGGCGCGATCAGCAGCTGGCTGCCGTGGTAGTCGCGAACGCTGCCCTGACTAAGGCTGAAATGCTTGGCCTTAGTCAGGGCATCTCGGCGGACGAGGCTGCCGCTCTTCGCCTTCTCTCCTTGCAGCAAGTCGAGATCTTGAAATGGATGGCCGAAGGAAAATCCAACTCTGTCATTGCCGTCATCACTGGGCATACCGAACGGACGGTGCGCTACCATGTAAGCGAGATCCTTCGCAAATTCGGCGTCGCGACACGCCAACAGGCGATTGCGATCTTTCAGTCCTCGGCGGGTTTGATCATTTGACCGCAGTGACACTTCACGACAGACAGCTTTGGCCGGTTGAGGCGCGAATGTCATCGCGGATATTACCCGCGATACAAAGCGGATCGTGATCTCCAACGTCGGCGCAAGACCGAGTAAGCCCGGCGCGGCCATCCGATCGCAGGCGCCGCCTTGCTGATTGTCGGATCGAACCGGTCGGGACTGCATGCGTTGGTATCATCTTGATGACGCTAAAATGGCACCCTTCCGACGCGAGTAACCGCTATTGAAACCTTCTGTGCAATCGGCGTTCAGTTCTAACCTGGCAAGAAGTGGGCGTCTCAAATGGCAAAGAAGTTGCCACGCGCAACTCCTATCTTACGGCACGTCAGAATTCCTGCCATTCTCCGGCCTCGACGGCGGTGTTGCCGACTATCACGGGGCGGCTTACTTTCGGCGAGACGGTGATCGCCGCCCGCCGTCCCGCGAACTGGGGCCGCGTCTGAACCGTCTGGGATGACGATGTCTCCAATTGGAAACGCGCGATCAAATGACGTAGCGCTTCGGCTTCTTGAGCAAGTGATGCTGCCGTTGCCGTCGATTCTTCGACCATTGCCGCATTCTGCTGAGTGACCTGATCCATCTGATTGACGGCGGAATTTACCTCCGACAGGCCGGTCGATTGTTCACGTGCGGACACTGCTATTGCCTGCATGTGCTGGTTGACGGTGGAAATATTACCTTGAATCTTCCGCAGTGCGTCTCCGGTCTCGCTTACGAGCTTTACGCCGCTTCTAACCTCCTCACTGGAGCTGCGAATTAACTCCTTGATCTCCTTGGCTGCTTTGGCCGAGCGTTGCGCCAGTTCGCGAACCTCCTGCGCCACCACGGCAAAGCCCTTGCCTGCCTCACCGGCACGTGCAGCCTCCACACCAGCGTTAAGCGCAAGGAGGTTGGTCTGGAACGCAATTTCATCGATGACGCCGATGATGCTGGAAATCTGATTGGAGGATTGCTCGATGCGCGCCATGGCTGCGACGGCGTCCGCCACGATCTGGCCGGAATGGTTCGCACTGGCATCAGCAGCTTCGGTCGCCTGGCGGGCCTCCTCAGCCCGCCGGGAGGCATTAACCACATTTGCGGTGATCTGGTCGAGTGCGGCCGCCGTTTCCTCAAGCGCTGCTGCTTGCTGTTCTGTACGTCTTGACAGATCGCTGCTGCTCTCGCTGATTTCTCGCGCGCCTCCGTCGATCATTTCGCTCGAACGCGAGACGGCGACAAGGGTGCTGCCCAACTGTCCCAATGCTTCATTCATATTCACACGCAAGGCTTCGAAATCAGCCGCGAATGAATGATCAAGGGAAAAGTCCAGATTGCCGGCCGCCAGTTTCGAAAGCGCTTCGCCGATCGTGCGAACGGAAAAAACACGGTCTCCAACATCGTTTGCGAATTTGACAACCTTGACGACTTTTCCTGAGTCGTCGGTGATTGGATTGTAAGCTGCATTGAGAAAAATCTGTTTGCCGTTCTTCCCATAGCGGACGATATCGCCGATGTGCGCTTTGTTGGATGCAAGGTCTGCCCACAATTGTTTGAACAGTTGGTCCCCGGTCGCACCGGGTTCGAGGAACATGCGATGGTTACGTCCTTGGATCTCGGCAAATGTATAACCCATCGTCTTTAGAAAATTCTCGTTTGCCGCGACGATATCGCCGTTCGGCGCGAACTCGATCACAGCCTGGACGCGGCTGATTGCCAAAAGTTGGTTGCGGAAATCGGTATTCTGGATACGGGCTTTTGCGTCTGCCCACTCGACCACGAAGCCGACGCTCCTATTTTTTTCCATGAGTGGCGTGACGATAAGGTCAAATATCCGCTGTCCAATCCAGATTGTCGCTCGATGCTGAGTCTTGAGTGCGGCCAGCATGGTCCTCTGATGTGTCGGGTTCTTGTGAAAGATATCGATATTCGAACCAATCAGGGAAGAGAGACTGAAGCGCGGCAGTTCTTTCCTGAGATCTTCCTCTGCCTCTTTCAGCAGGCCCCGTGTCGCGGAATTCATGTAGGCGATGTTCAGATCCGCGTCCGCGATCATGATATTTGCGGTTATCAAGTCGAGAGCACGGAGTTTTGCTGTCTTTATAGGCGAAGTCATTCTCAACATGTCCGCGTTCCCTCACAGATTGCCGGGCATCTCCATTCGGTGATCAGAAAGACCATGAAAGCAGATTGCTATCGATCTGCCTCATAATGGTATTTCTTTTGGAAATCCGCCGTAACTACCGGTATAGCTGACGTAAGATCTCGAAGAGTGCGACTGTATTGTTCGCCAGTTGTTAACTGTAATCACCCATATTAATCTGGGTATCTGTGTCTTTATTAAATGCAATCAGAATTAGAATTGCTGATTTACTCGACGCTGGGTTGGGACGAGTTGGTTCATCGATCTTTGCGCCTTTACAGATGAGCTGCCATCGCCTGAGTGTGACTGGCCCTGTCTCTCGATAGCAAGTATGGGGTTTCGGACTGATTGGCTTGAATCGCGGCAGCGATCGGGACTGTGCAACGATCTCTGTTCGCTAGCACCGCTCTATTTTCGAGGGCGAATGGCTGCTTCGCTGGCCTGGAGGATGCCGATGGCCTGGTTGCGCGTCGCAATCCCGAGCTTACGCAGTATCTCGCTGACGTGAAAACGAACCGCTCGCTCGTTGAGGCCCATTATCACGGCGATGCTGGAATTGGACTTGCCCTCGGCAATCCACCGAAGGATCTCGTACTGGCGCTCCGAAAGGGTATGCAGGGCCTGGGCTTCATCCGACGAGACGTGTCCGACGAGACCCAGCAATTCGGCCCGAGCCGCGGCGGCGTTCGCAATGATCGTTACGGCAGCAATCAACTCGCGCTCGAACAGACTTTGCCTCAGGCTGATCAATCCGAGCATGCCAACGGTCCCGTTTCTTCCCGCAAGCGGCACCATGATTCCACTGCAAAGACTGTTGGCATGAAGGAAATCGACGTAGCTCTGTTTTCGGACTTCCGAAAACTTGTCATGCTGACTATTCCAGGCAAATGGGCCATCGCCAGAGACGATGCGAGCAGCCATGGCATCGTCATCGTACCAACCGAGATGGTCATAGTCACGGAGGAACTCGCTGCTGACCGTTGTGAAGGTAGAGTCGAGGATCATTGCTCGTCCCGATGGCTTGTTACAGGACAGTGTAAAGAGATCGAACCCAAGTGCGAAGCATCCGGAATTCAAGGCGTCAAACAGATTTTCACGGCTTTTGGCTTCATATAGAGCGTTGGAAATGGTGACAATTTGTTCTAGGAGGTCCGTCTTCAGAATGCACCTTGTCGCGGATGTAACGATTTCCTCCTTCTCAATTGAGGCGAGGAACGTTGAAATAGATCCGCGATAATATTTAAATACAGATCGGTTGACAAGTGTTTAACTGGACAGATGACTTGCCGCTCCTCTCATTATTATATCTGCATCTAGGCGTTGTGTTGATTTTGGCCTGGGTAATAGTGCGAGATGAGTATGACATTGGTTGACAAGCTCAAGGGCGTTGCGAAGGGTGATACCTCATTCTATGTCGAAACACTGGAGCAGATAGCCGATAGACTAAATACATCATCACGTCATATTCTTGAGGATGAGTTTATCCGATACGCGTTAGACAGTGCCGCAATCGTCGTTCACACCGACGTCCAAGGCACGATCACCTATGTCAACAGCAAGTTCTGTGAAATCAGTGGCTACTCCCAAGTTGAGCTGCTGGGGTCGAACCACCGCATGTTGCGCTCTGGCGTGCATGACAAGGCCTTCTTCAAGGCGATGTATCGAGAAGTTGCTCAGGGAAAGGTCTGGCATGGGGAGATATGCAATCGCCGAAAGGACGGCTCGCTCTATTGGGTCGACACAACGATCGTCCCGCACCTGAACGAGCGCGGAAAGGTCGACAGCTACACTGCCATCCGATTTGATATATCCGAGCGTAAGAAGCTTGA
Organism: Rhizobium sp. WW_1; assembly: GCF_003610155.1. Lineage (NCBI taxonomy): Bacteria > Pseudomonadati > Pseudomonadota > Alphaproteobacteria > Hyphomicrobiales > Rhizobiaceae > Rhizobium > Rhizobium sp. WW_1. The sequence continues at coordinate 19,332 of NZ_RAIN01000027.1, read as the reverse complement.
AGATGCGCTGCGGTCGAGCAAGGAACACCTCGATCTCATCGCCAATCTCGATGCACTGACGAGGCTGCCGAACAGGCGGCGTTTTCAGGAGCATCTGGAAACGCTCGTAGCGGATCACGCAAGAGGTGGGCGATCGTTTCACCTAGGGCTCATGGATGTCGACTGCTTCAAGGAAGTGAACGACTCTTTCGGGCACAATGCCGGCGACGCCCTCTTGCAGGAGACGGGTGGCAGGCTGCGATCCATCGCTGACGACCGTGTTTTCATTTCGCGTGTCGGGGGAGACGAGTTTGCGCTGATCCTTGTGGGTGCAACGGATAACGAGGCGGGCATTTTCTTTGAGTGTGTCCTCGAAGCAATTCGTGCACCCATGTCCATCGGCTCATCGCCAAGGCGATGTTCCGCCAGTATCGGTGTGGCTGCCTGTCCGCGCGATGCTATGGATGCGGAGAGCCTCATCAAGGCGGCGGATCTGGCCCTCTATCATGCCAAGGCGCTGGGGCGAGATCGTGCGGAAACATTTGAGCCGTATCTGCGCGAGGTGGTTGAGCGCAAGGCTGAGCTTCTGGAGGAGATCGAAGCCGGCCTGCTGAAAGACGAGTTCGAACTTTACTATCAGCCGATCGTTCCGATCGACGCGCAAGCTACGTTTTCGCTCGAGGCACTGATGCGCTGGCGCCACCCCAGGCTCGGTCTGCTCACTCCGGGTCACTTCGCGGCCGGGTTTGAGGACCAGGCCGTGCGTGCGGCACTCGGGATGTTCATGCTGGAGCAGGTCTTCAAAGACGTTGTAACCTTCCGAAATCAGGGAATACCCCTGCGCCGCGTTGCCATGAACCTGACAAACTCGGACTTTCGGTCGGACACGTTCCTGGATCGCTTCTTTGAACTCTGCACACTGACCAGGATTCCACCTCAGCAGTTCTGCGTGGAGGTGACCGAAGGGATGTTTCTGGGGCTTAATCAGAAGCGCGTGGATGTTGGGCTGCGCAGATTGCATCGCAGCGGCGTCGAGATTGCACTCGACGACTTTGGAACGGGATATGCCTCTTTGACGCACCTTCGCGATCTGCCGATCGATCGTCTGAAGATCGACAAGAGCTTCGTTGCAAACATGGTTGCGTCGCGCGAAGATCAAGCAATTGTGCGTGGCATTATCGAAATAGCACATAGCCTAGGCAAGGTCGTCACCGCCGAGGGTGTCGAGACGGTCGAACAGGTCAAACTTTTGCGCCGAATGAAATGCGATCTGCTTCAGGGTTGGTACTTCAGTAAGGCTTGCACCGTTGGCCAACTCGCGCAAATCGTTACCACCATGCCGAGAATAAAAGGCACCACCGGCGAGGCATTCAAGTAGAGCGGAGCGTATCATAGGTGCTTTGTAACTGAATCGGCATAGGATTTCAGTGCTGATCGTTATCATAGGTTCTCGAAATCGCTTCGGTGTCGAGTTCACGTCAATCTGACCTGAACTTCCATCGGGCATCGATCCATCCCTTCGCTGAGAAGCCTTTGACAAATTTCATGTATCGAGTTCAGAGCAGCGTCGCACGAAAGTAAATTCGCCTGAAATCAGGACGCAAACGAAACCACAGATGTCTTCATGAGACCAAGCATCTTGTCACGGCAAGCCCGATCGTCTCGGCTCACTGTGCCGCGGAGGATTTTTCGCTTGATGACGAACCTGAAGGACAAGCGGCAGGGGGCACGCAATAGCACCGATTCACGCTCGCTAGTGGCCTTACTCCGATGCTGGTTGACTTGCCCCGAGATTTGTAGACGCCTTGCGCCAACAAATGCAACATCCCTTGACGCGTTCGTGAAAATTGCGCTCGACCCCATCAACGATGTTGGCATTGTTTGGCTAACTGATTACAAGCAGACTCACAGGGTAAGGACGATCACGATGACCGAAGCACCGGACGAGGGGCCTTTCTTTCATGGCACAATCGCGGATTTGCGCGTGGGTGATTTCCTCACTGCGGGATATCGGTCGAACTATCGCCCTGAAGTGGTGATGAACCATATCTATTTCACTGCCCTTGTGGACGGTGCCGGCCTTGCCGCTGAAATCGCGGCTGAACTCGCCAAAGACGACGCAGTCCCGCGTGTTTACGTCGTAGAGCCGACCGGGACATTCGAGAACGACCCGAACGTGACCGACAAGAAATTTCCCGGCAACCCGACCCGGTCTTATCGCAGCAGCGCACCACTCAGGATCATCGGCGAAATCACGCAATGGACCAGATTGACGCCTGAGGCGCTACAGGTATGGAGAGAACGCCTGACCTCCCTGCGCTCAGACGAACGAGGAGAAATCATCAACTGATGCGAGGCGACACGCATTGTGTGCTCATTAGATGATCGAATCGCTAAAGGGAGACGGTCAGCTTTCCAGCAATCGCGGACATGCCCAGATCATCCGGCTGTCTTGGCCCTCTCTTCCTCTGGCTGTGGTGGTCTCCTTATCACTGGGGGAACCTCTACTTGCTTTCGCCTATATCTCGCGGCGGCTGTCGCAATGATGGGAGCTCTCGTAGCAATGGCGGTTGTTCAGCGCGCTATGGGGACTTACAGCTTCGGAATCCGACGCTCGCGCTGCTGAGCAAATAGCTGAGGCAATCATTTGCTCGCTTTCGAACAATCGAGAACTTGCGTCGCTCGGGATCGAGAGCGTGCTCTCGCTAATTTGATCAATGGGGAAATTGCCGAGCACACGACAACACTCTACGCAGGTTCTGCCGGTCGTGGGGGAATTCGCCAATGCGCCTGTATCTGTTTTTCTTTTTCTTGATTATGACGGGGCACGTTTCGATCGCGTCTGCGGCGAGCTCTTGCGGCGGTCCTGCACCCTGTTTGGTCGCAATGGGTGATTATCGGATCGAATTACCGAAGGACGGCGATGTACGCGGTGCCTATGTGTTTTTTCACGGCTTCAAAAGCTCGGCAGAATCCGAGATGCAGCAGCGTCCGCTGGTCGAAACAACACTCGCGCATCACCTGGCCTTTGTTGCGGTCGACGGGGTCGACGGAAGCTGGTCCTTTCCCCACAGCCCTCGCGCCGGCCGCGATGAGAAGGCCTTCATTGCGAGTGTTTTCAGCGATTTGCATACTCGTTACGGCTTTACATCGGACCAAACCGTCCTCGGCGGCTTTTCCATCGGCGCCTCCATGGCGTGGTATACCGCCTGCCAACAGGGCGAAAAGGCCGCAGCCATGGTGACGTTCTCCGGGGTGTTTTGGGATCCTCTTCCAAGGGCAGACGACTGTATTGCCGATCTGCCGCCCATCGTGCATTTTCACGGAACCGCCGATCAGACCTTTCCTCTGGCCGGAAGGGCGATCGGTGGTCAATTCTACCAAGGCAACGCCTTCGAAAGCATGTCGGTGATGCGAGCACGGGCCAAGTGCGCACCAAAAGGCGTCAAGACCATTCGACTTGCCGGCATTCAGTGTGAAGACGTGCCGGACTGCATACGCGGAGCCAGCATCATGTGCATTCACAATGCGGGCCATGAGGCACGCGCCGATATGCTCGATGCCGGTTTGACTGCCGTTGGCTTCACCCGGTAGCCGACGTCGAATTTTTCAGTTTCTTTGTAACAAAGGCCCCGAGCACGACGAATATGGAGCATCGGGGTGCCGGCTCCGAATTCTGGGGTCGAGCGGAAGCCTCGATTGTTGCAAAGGAACTCGTCATGCTGCACGCAATCGTATGCCCGAATGTAGGCCACGCTATCGTCCATCATTTTGGCGCGGGCGCTGCCGTTTGGGGCCAATCGATTACTCCGAGCGTCGCCCATCTTCTCCGGGAGCGTCATGAATTGGAGATAGACTATTCGCGCATACGCCCGGGTATCGTGTTTGAGGCGGTCAGGGGTTTGGTCACGTCGCCCAGCGTTAGCAACGCCTCGACGATCCGGCTTCGCGCAGAGGCGCCGGCTTTTCGCCATGCTGTCGGTCGGCCGCATACTCCCATCGAGAGCATGCTCCATTGCGACTTGGGTATCGATTCCGCGCTCAGGCTTTGGGGTAGCGTCAAGGCTGACGATCAACCACAAGCAGCGCAGCAACCGGGGGGCGCCAATTGTGATAGCGCGACGACATTGCCAATCGTCTTTACCGTGACCTTCTGGGAAATTCGTCGGTCGGGAGATGCTCGCATTGACCGGTTGATGAGTGAAGCGGCCGAGAAGGATCGCCGAATTCGCGAGCTGGAAGCGAAAGTCGCGCTGGCGATGTGCGCGCAATAGTCCCGGTCGGGCATGCACAAAGTTGTGAACGGCGAAATATGTAACATCAACTCTGCGGCCTGCGTAACGGGTGTGTTCAGCTCAACTGCAAAGGAATGATCATGACCCAATCCATCAGACATATTCTGCTTTCAGCTGGAGTTGCCGCGCTCGCATTCTCATCCGCTTCCATCGTATTCGGTGGTGAGATTTATACGACCGATGGAATTGCCATAAATGGTTACGATGCCGTCGCTTACTTCACCGATCACAGGCCGGTGAAGGGCTCCGACAAATTCACGGCGCCATACAAGGGAGCGACCTTCTACTTTGCATCTGCGGCGCACCGCGACGCGTTTATACAGAACCCGGAACACTTTGCTCCGCAATATGGCGGCTATTGCGCCTTCGGAACGGCACAGGGCCATAAGGCTACAACCGAGCCTCAGGCGTTTACCGTCGTCAATGACAAGCTCTATCTCAACTATAACGACATGGTTCTTAAGACTTGGCGCTCCGACATCGCCGGCTACATCAACAAGGCAAATGAGAATTGGGAGACTGTGAAGGCGCAACCTTCGCCGAAATAGCTCTCGTCCATGGGCTTCCCGCTGCCCGCATAGGCGGGCGGACGGGATAGCTGAACGTTTCTCCAAGGAGACAAGCCACGATTCCTGCACCGTCGTTGCCTGAAGCCTCGCCATGTCGGCTTCGCGAATGTGAACGGGCTATCGTGACCGACATGAGCGCACTTATCGACAAGGCAACGGCCGTCGGCAGAACGCCTTGTCGAGAGAGTTGAGCAAGGATCAATTGCGCAATGCGACAGAGCTGGCACGCAAGACGTGATATCGTTCGATGCGACATGCGCGCCTCTCTGATGTCTCGGGGCGCCATCGATTGGCTACCGCTGAAATGTGCCTCAGTCGCGTTCCTTCGTTTCGATGTCCCGCAACCATTGGAGAACTTCGCAGCGATCCTGATCGAGATGCGGCGGCGGGCGGTCGAAACGTATCGGTGTCGCCGACATTTTCAATGGGTTTCCTAAAAGCCGCAAACTCCTCTCATCTTGTGTCTCCATTGAGACCACCATTTCGCGAGCCAAAGTGTGCGGATTGGAAAGAACTTGATCGATCGTCGCAACACGGCCAGCGGGAATTTCGGCTGCTAGCAGGCGGCTCTCCCAGTTCCCGGCTACATCGACCTTTAGAGCCTCCGTGACGAGATGATCCAGGGCGTCAACGTTCAGGACCCTGTCACGGTTACGTACGAACCGCTCGTCGCGGCTGAGCTCAGGCTTTCCGATGGCCGCGCAGAAGCGGGCAAACTGTTGATCGTTTCCGACCGCGATAGCGATGTCGCCGTCGGCTGTCCGAAAGGTCTGATAGGGTGCGATGTTGGGATGCCTGTTTCCGATCCGCCCGGGCACTTTTCCCGAGACCAGATGGTTTGTTGCGGCATTGATGAGCCAGGCGAGTTGCGTGTCGTAAAGTGCCAGATCGATGTATTGGCCTTCCCCTGTTCGGTCGCGATGGCGAAGTGCTGCGAGTATTCCGACGGTGGCATACATACCGCACATGACATCGGCAATGCCCAGCCCGACTTTGACCGGGCGGCCGCCGTTCTCGTCGCTCTCGCCGGTAATGCTCATGATGCCGCCCATGGCCTGGATGAGGAAATCATAGCCGGTACGGTCGGCGTAGGGGCCGGTCTGTCCGAAGCCCGAAATCGCACACCAGACGATATCGGGCTTGATCTTGCGAAGGTCGTCATAGCCAAGTCCGCGGCGGTCGAGGTCGCCGGGCTTGTAGTTTTCGATGATGACGTCGGATACGGCGGCGAGCCTTTTGATGAGGATCGCCCCCTCGTCGCTTGCAAGATCAATCGCAATCGACATTTTGTTGCGGTTCGCGGCCAGGAAATAGGCGCTGAGGTCACTGTCGCTGCCGTCCGTGCCCGTCACGAATGGCGGTCCCCAACTGCGCGTATCGTCACCTGCGCCGGGACGTTCTACCTTTATGACCTGCGCGCCCAGATCGGCGAGAAGCTGGGCAGCGGTGGGGCCGGCAAGGATGCGCGAAAGATCGAGAATACGCAGCCCTTCGAGGCTTGATGGTTTCTGATAGTCGGACATTGGCGCCTCACGATTTCCAGGGAGAGGTCTTGAACCATCGAACCAGATAGGCTGTTGCGATAAGGGTCGCAAAGCCAACCAAGTTCCCGGCGATTTCGGCCGAGACCGTGCGGCCGGCATGGTCGAGCGCGATACCGATCGGCTGGGCGATTACCATTCCGGTAATAAAGACGGCGAGCGACTGTTGGCCGACAACCGTCAGGATGCGAACAATCGGACCGCGCAGTCGCGATCCGTTTTCGCCGACCAGATGCGCGGCAATATAGCAAAGGGCCATGAAATGAACAAAGCGCAGCAAGCCGAAGTCGGTCTTATCGGTGAGGAACGCAATGTGGCTTGCAGCCGTCTGGAAGAAAGGATGAACCTCCTGGAAGCGGACCCAGGCGAACGGCACGGTCACGACGACCATCGCAATCGCGGCGATCATCAGGCGGCGATCATAGCCTGGCGCCGGCAGGACGCCGCGCATCAGGAAGAATCCGGTAAAAAACAGTAGCTGCCACCCGAACGGATCGAAGAACCATGGGCGATCAGACCATGGCTCTGCCGGCAGTCTCGTCAAACCAAATTGCGTAGCGAGCCAAAGCCCGATCATTATGACGAAGGGTAGATAGTGCTGAAATCTTGAAGCCAGGACCATTAGCGGCATTAGCGCCAGAATGACGATATACATCGGGAGTATATCGAAATAGTTTGGCACGTAGGTCAGCGTCAGCAAACCGACGAGAAGGTGGCCAGGATCCTTGATAAACGGCACAAGGTTCAGGCTTTCGATGTAACTAACGCCGTCATAGCGTGTTCCCGCAACCACCATAAGGGCTGTTACCACGATGAAGACTGCGATATGCGCCCAGAAGATCTGCCAGATGCGCTGACCGACGCGAGCGACAAGTGCAATTGCACCGTTGCGGTCATAGGTTGCGCCGAAGGCGATTGCCGAAGCCATACCGGACTGGAAGACGAACATTTCCGTGGCATCTGAAAAGCCGAAACGCGCCGGAATCCATAGTGCCCACCCATCATCGGGAATATGGGCGATCAGGATAATGAGCATTCCGACGCCGCGGAAAAAGTCCAGCCGCGGATCGCGGGGACGTTTGGTCGTTTTCATCGGTTGCGACAGATCTGCTTGCGGCTCAGAAGGCGTCGTCGTAGGCGCTCTTGTCGAACCTGCAGGCAATGAGACTGAAGCCTGGACGCGTTCTGGCCCTTTCAAGTTCGTCGCGGAATTCATGAATGGTCTCCACATTGGCACCGTAGCCGCCGAAACCGCGAGCGACGGTGGAAAAATCAGTCTCGCCAAGAGTAACGCCGGTCGATGCCAGGCCTGCGGAGGCTTGTTTCAATGCAATCAGCGCAAGGCTGCGATCCTGGAAGAGAACGATCGTGAGCGGCAGGCGCAGATCGCGAACAGTTGCGAGTTCGCCAATCCCCATCTCAAGCCCCCCATCGCCCATCACGGCAAAGACCCGCCTCGATCGGTCGGCGATGAAGGCCCCGATTGCCAAAGGCAATGCTGCATTCATAGTGCAAAATCCGGCGGACTGCAGAAGGGTAAGCGGCTGCGCGGCGATCCATTTTTGAGAAAGAAGAATACGATGGGCGCCACTGTCGACCGTGACGAGATCGTTTGCCCCTGCGGCCCGGTTTAGATGATCGACGATCGCATGAGGGCCCCACAGGTCCTCACGGGAAAAGATGCGCTCGAGCTCTGCCTTGGCATGAAGCGGCTCGCCTCCGTGCCAGGTCTTGCGTTCGGCAATCCGGCTGTTGAGCGCTTGCAATACGCCCCGTGGATCGCCCAGTATCCATGTCCCGGCATGATGCATGGCGTGATCGGGAACGGTATTGCAAATATCGATCAGCTTGGACTGGTCGGAGACGAAATCCAGCCAGCCGAGCCGCATCTCGATGGGATCGTAGCCGATCGTCAACACCAGATCGGCTTTTTGAATGAGGGGCAACAAGATCCGGTCGGCCATCGGTGACAGGCCCGCGCCACCGAGACACAAAGGATGGATTTCAGGAACGAGACCCTTTGCCTTGTAGGTCGTGACCACGGGAGCCCCGATCGTTTCGGCCAATTGCAGGACCGCGGCACCACTGTTGCTGCGCACCGCCTGAAGCCCGGCAAGGATCAGCGGGCGCTCGGCCGAACGAATACGCTCCGTCAGCAACGCAATCGCAGGCTCGGTCACAGAGGCTGAAACGGTAAACCGCGTAGCCGGACCGGGCACTGACCGTTCCGGGGTTGTCGAGGCTGCAACGGATGGTGACAGATCCAGATGTACCGGACCCATCGGCTCCGTTGTTGCGATTGCAAGTGCTCTTGCCACGGTCGAGGCGGCACTTTCCGGTTCGATCTCGAACGACGCTTTGACTAGCGGACGCAGGAGTTGCGCGTGATCGATCACCTGATGGGTGTAACGGCTTCGCGTGGCGCGATCGACAATGCCCGAGATAACGATCAGCGGTATATGCTCCTGTGCAGCGTCGGCGATACCATTGACCGCGTTGGCAAGGCCCGGCCCGACGGTGGTCACCAGAAGTTCGGGATTTCTGCTGATCGTGCTTGCGCCGGCGGCCATGATCGCGGCTGACGTTTCGTGGCGCGCCAGATGAAAGGGAATCCCGACTGCTTCCAAGGCGTCGATCAACGCGACGATTTCGCCCCCGGGGACTCCGAAGGCATGCCGCACCATGTGCGCATAAAGCGTCCTGGCGACGATATCGGCGACACGGTCGGAGGTGTGTGATTGAGGCATTGGGCGAAAACCTGTTCGTGTGAGTATTCTGAAGAGACTGGCCTGCCCGGCAGGGCGGTGAGAGAGCCGGACAGGCCTCCTTCACGACACCATCAGCGCTCCATAAAGCGGACAACGAACGCGACGACGGTGCCGAAAAGAATGTGACCGATGAGAGAGGCCCAGGTAAGCGTGATGAAACCCAAGAAGGGCGGCAATCCCGCAAACAGATGCGCCATCACGTAGAGGGCGAAAACCCACAGACCGGTGCCAAAGCCGATGCCGGTCAACAGGAGTGGGAGTTTCGGGACGACGAGTCGCTACAGCGGACGAGCGATGAAGAGGTATCCAATCGGATAGAAGACGATGCCGACCAGGGCATGAATGGCCTCGGCCAACAACAGATTGTTGAACCCAAAGACCGACTGGACGAGGGCGGCCGGCTCCAACGGTCCGCCAACCCAAAGTGGTGTAATGAGACGGGCCCAGATTTCCCAGGTGATGTCGGCCGCAAGGCCGGAGAGGACAATCGTCCTTGCAAGGCCCGGCTGGATTTCGGGGAAGATGCTTGTCTTGTGCATTTCGATCATGGACATCGCAATTTTCCTTCTTTGACGGGTAGCACTCAGGCCGACAGTCGCGTGCCGACCAAACGTTCGATGGATTTGAAGAGCTGATCGTCAGCCTTGAGCCTTTGACGTATTTGGCCAATGCGGGAGACCGCGGCGTTGTCGCCGCCTGCGCCGACGGCCTTGGCCAGGGCGAGCACGAAAAAGTCGCGCTGGGCGTTGCTGCCGCCAATCTTCGGGAGATTGGCAACCATGCGATCGATCATGCGCTGATCGGCAGGAGCATCCAGGCCGGCAAGAACACGTGCCATCGGTACACCGATTTCGGCGGCGATGTTGGCCTGATCGTCCATGCCAAGGGCTTTGGCGTCAATTTGAGCGACGAGTTCGGCAACGCCTTCCCTATCGCCCACCGCGACCATGGCAGCGAGGTTGTGAAGGGCAGCGAAGATCAAGGTCGTGTCGCTTCTTCGGCGATAGGCAATCTCTGCGACGTCGCTCCAGCGATCACCGACGTGGATGCCTGATTGCTCGAGGCGCCATAGCAACGAAATTGCGTTTGCCATATCGCGGAAATCGTCCGTTTGCTGCGGGCGGACCTCATCGTCGTAAAGTTCGAGGACGCGCTCGTAATCGCCGCGCTCGAGGTGCAATAAGCCAAGATGCCAGGCCATGTGAAAGGAAAAGTTGTTGCATCGCGACCAGGCCCTGCGGCTACCTTCGAGCCAGTCGATGCCCTGTTGCGTATCTCCACGCATTTCGAAGACATGCGACACGGCATGAAGGCCCCAGGAATCGTCCGGCTGAAGTGCGACTGCCCGCTGGCCGGCCTCTAATGCCTCCGCATAACGCCCATGCTCCTCGAGGGAGAAGGCGTGACATCCGAGAATGAAGCCTGCGGCGTTGGTGCCTACACCGAGCCGTCTTACGGCAAGGGTGCTGGCTGCCAGCATGCCGGCGGCATCACCAATCATGAAGCGAAGAGCGTGAGCTAGCTTGAAGGGGAGGAACGTTGCCGGATGATCGCTAAAGCCGATATCCAGCACGTCAGCCGCCTTTGCGAAATGCCCGCTCACAGCTGCGTCGAGTGCCGCGACCAAAACGCGCTCGTCTTGCGTGCCGCCATGTCTACTGATCAGAGCAGCCCGGGCATCACGAAGAGCGCTTGTTGCGGCGGTACTCAGTTCCGATCGTGCCAGTATAAGATTTGCAAAGCCCTTCAAGGCATGTCCGGCGACGTGGTCCGGATCGGCGACAAGGGTGGCCTGGAGGGCTGTGCCGGCGTTTGGTCTGTGCGCCGCAATTGCGAATACTGCATTTTCGAAAGCTCGTTGTGCCTCTGTGCTGTCCGTGCTTGTGACGAGGTCATACGCATCGCGTTTCATTGTTTTGCTCCTTGGGGAGGGCTCGTCGTTCGGGCTGTGAGACTCGAACTTCGGCTCCGACATAGGGCTTTACGATTGCGTCCTGGGGTTCGTTACATCAGCGGGTGACTTTTTTCCCCGCTGTCGTGAATTTCTTTCGGGCCGGACGATTCTGGAATTGTTTTGAAGGGCAAGTAACAAAGCTTCGTTCCGAAGCGTATAGGATTGAGAAACGGTTCCAATCCCATGCTTGGAGGAAGCTGAGATGAGCAAGGCTGCAAAGGATGAGATCGTGGTCATGGTAACGGGCGCTGCCGGAAATCTCGGCAGTGCGGTCGTTGCGGAGTTGACAACGAATGGCGCGAAGATTGCCGCCGTCGAACGTAACTTCGTTTCTGGGGCGCGACCGCGCGGCAGGCAGGAAACGACGCAGCTTGAACTTGGAGGCGTCGATCTGAACGATTTGGCCTCCTGCGAGGACGCCGTTCGCCAGACGATTGCGAAGTTCGGCCGGATAGATGCCCTTGTCAACACGGTCGGCGGCTTCCAGACCGGTCCGGTCGGCGAGCCGGGCCTCGAACAATGGGATCAGATGTTCCAGCTCAACGCACGCACCGCCTACATCATCAGCACAGCGGTCCTGCGGCCGATGCAGGACGCTGGCTACGGGCGCATCGTTCACGTTGCAGCTGCCCCCGGGCTGAAGGCCGGCGCCAACCAGGCTGCGTATGCGGCGTCGAAGGCAGCGGTGATCCGGTTGACCGAGGCGATCGCTGCGGAGAACCGCGATAGACGCATTTCGGCAAACTGCATTCTTCCGGGAACGATCGATACGCCGCAAAACCGGGCGGCAATGCCCAATGCAAAGACAGATGGCTGGGTTCATCCGAGCGAAATCGCAAAGCTCATCAGTTTTCTGATTTCGCCAGCTGCGGGAATTGTCACGGGAGCCGCCATACCGGCAACCGGTCGGATGTGAGGTTGCCATGTTCGGCTCATCCGATCCCGTTGCGGAAGCTTTGATGGCGTGGGCCAGCATCGGACTGGTCGTTGCGGTCGCCTTTTTATTCTTTGGCTTCGACAAAGTCGATCCTGGTGCGCACGGCGCCTATGCGGTGAGGCCTTTGCTTGTGCCTGGGCTCGTCCTTCTGTGGCCGTTCGTTCTTTGGCGCTGGATGCGGTTGGCGAGGGAGGGAACGTAAGATGCAACGCCGTCATCGTCGCGCGCACACGGCAATCTGGACCGGTATGGCAATTATTCTGCCGCTCCTGCTTGCCGCGATTTTTGCAAGTTATCCAAAGGTGCCGGTCGATGCGCCGGCGATCCGCCTGGATGGACCGACATCCGTGGGGACCCAACCATGAGCGTATCCTACAAGCCAGTGATCTGGAACAGGACGAAAATGATCTATGATGGCGTTCTATTGTCCGCCATCTGCATCTATATCCTATTGTTCCTCAAGGTCGGTCCCCGGTTGTCACCTGCGCTGCATGACGTCGATCTACCAACCCAACGCATGCGCGCCTTCGGATCGCTGGCATTCCTGATGCTGACGGTCGTCCTTGCGATTGGACCGCTTGCTCGCATCGATACGCGTTTTCTGCCGCTGCTCTATAACAGGCGTCACTTCGGGGTCATGACTGCCATTATCGCTGCAACGCATGCCTATTATGTGCTTGGTTGGTATTTCTCTTTCAGCCCGACGCCGCAACTGACCGCGCTTCTTACCAGTAATACCAGCTTTACGAGTATTGCCGGGTTTCCCTTTGAGCTTTTCGGTCTATTCGCGTTGATTGTTCTCACTATTCTGGCGGTGACGAGTCACGATTTCTGGCTTTCTTTCCTGACGCCTCCTATATGGAAGGCGGTTCACATGAGCATCTACCTCGCCTATGCCGCCATCATCCTGCATGTGACGCTCGGAGCACTGCTCGATCGCCACGACCTCGCATTGGGATTATTGCTGTTTGGGGGGCTGGCGTTGCTCTGCACTCTGCATCTGATTGCAGGGCGCAGGGAGACAGAGATGGACGCCACGGCCTCCCTCGAGGCGCCGGAGAAACCCTGGATCGTCGTCGGCGACCTTAGCGAGATTGCCGAGGGCAGGGCGATTATCGGTGCGGCTCCGGGCGGCGAGCGAATTGCAGTCTTCCGCTCGAAAGGAGGCCTGTCGGCAATATCGAACATCTGTTCGCATCAAAACGGACCGGTAGGCGAGGGCAAGGTCGTCCTCGGTTTTATCACTTGCCCGTGGCATGGTTATCAATATCGCCCCGACGACGGGTGTTCGCCGCCACCATTCCGCGAGCGCATCCGCAAATATCGTGTTCAGTTGAAGGGCTCCTGCGTGCTTGTTGATCCCGAACCTTTGCCGCTCGGCACGAAACTGGAGCCGGTTCCCATTCCCGGAGAGTTGCTTGTTGCAACAGCAACTCCGGCAAAGCAAGGAGGCGCATGATGTTAAGGCCCGCCGAACGTGGCTTTTTTGTCGGTTACTTCAAAAAGGTGCCGTCCGACGTCAAGGTGTTGATGATCGGCTTCATCGTCTTCTTCATGGCGGGAATGGCATCGGCCTCCGTATTCCTGTCTCTCAATACGGAAAGCCCAGGGTCGGGAAGCTATGCGGATGAACTACATGGCGAGCATCTGATCGGGACGATGGAGGTCAAGCCCTATCCGATCCTGAGGGTGCCGGCAAATGACAAGCATCCGGCTCGTGCCGTCATGCTCGGCGGTTCGGGAAAGTTCGGCGTCGACAACCGCGCTCTACCGCTGTCTGGCAAGGCCGCTGAGGTTGGCGGCATCTTCGTCAAGCGAGGAGATCTCGAAATGCTTCTGGTTGGCGCTGGAGACGATTTGAAGGCCGCCGGAGAACGAGGCCAGATGCTGGCGCCGGTCCCGCCGGCGCAGGATCTCGGACGGTGGCGGCTTACCGGTGAAATTTGCGACGGGAAATGTAGCAGCGGGGCTATGAAGCCGGGCACGGGACTGGCGCATAAGGCCTGTGCGAATTTATGCATTTCAGGCGGCGTCCCGCCGGTGTTCGTCTCGACCGCACCGGTGGATGGTCACATCTTTCTGTTGCTGGCGGGGAAAGATGGCGGACCCATGCCCAAAGCCTTGCTCAACAAGACAAGCGTACCGGTGGTTCTTGAGGGCACGGTCGAGCGACGCGACGATCTGTTGATCTTCAAGGTCGAGCGGCTTGTAGGAGGAGTGGGCGCATGATCGTCCATTGGCACGGCTCCTGGCGCCATCTGGTTGGCTTGTTGGTCGCAACGGTCGCTGCGGGACTGATAGCCCTCGTCTTTGAATATGGCCCTGCGCTCCTCGACGGTACCCCGTTTGAAGAGCTGCAATATGTGATCTTCGGTGTCGCCGCCATCGGAATGCTTTCGGGGCTGCATGCATTGATGGCGAAATTCATGGACTGACAAGGCCGTGCCGTTCGGGCAGGCATGGACCTCATCATCTAAGGCGAGGGTTGCGGCTCCTTCGAAGGCAGCGCTTGCCGGCTGTCGTTTCTCGCGGGGAATGGGTGAATGCTCTATCTCTCTATTAAGGCATTACATGTCTTTGCTGTGGTCGCTCTGATCGGCGGTATGTTGGCGATGGCGCTTGTTTTGCGCGTCGCGGCCACGACGGGTTCCGCAAAGGACCTGGAGCGCTTCGGGGAAGCCTTTTTGCGCTGGGATGGCTTTGTGACGACACCTGCGCTTGCAACCGTTTGGATGGCAGGTCTTGCGATGGCGTTTGGAGCCGGATGGGAAAGCTCGATCTGGCTAAGCCTGAAGATTGTGCCGGTCTTATTCCTGAGTGCTCTGCATAGTCTGGAGGGCGTTGCCCTAAAACGGCTGTTGCGGGAACGGCGACCCGTGCATCGATATTTCTCCCTTGCACCGGCGGCCATTCTGATTGCTTTTGCGGCCATCGTTTGGCTCGCGGTGACGAAGCCCTTTTGAGCCACGATCGCGGCAGTGTTGACTACAATTTGAATTGCGGTTTCTTGAATTTTAAAACGATCGAACTAAAGCTTTCAAAAGCACTCTCGATACAATCACAGGAGCCTCTCCGATGGATCTGGAACAAGAGCTTGCGGCCTTCAAGGCTAAATTCGAGCGAACAGCGCCGGCACAGCGCGTCGCGCTTTATGACGACAAGATCGGCGAACTCCGCCTAACGTTTCCAATTGATCAAGCCTTGCAAGTCGGCGAGTCGGCTCCGGACTTTGAACTTCCCGATATTGACGGGACGCCTATGATGCTAAGTCATGCGCTGCGATCGGGGCCCGTAGTTCTAACGTTCTATCGCGGGGCGTGGTGCCCCTACTGCAATATTCAACTGCGCGCGTACCAGGCCATCCTACCGGATATATTGAGGTTAAAAGCTCGTCTCATTGCCGTCTCTCCGCAGAAGCCCGATTATTCCGAAAAGACCGCGAATGACAATGCGCTCGGGTTCGCCGTCTTGAGCGACGTCGGCAATGTTGCAGCGCGACGCTTTGGACTGGTTTATAGTCTGCCACTTGAACTACGCGCGGCCCTACGTGCCAACAACAAAGCACTTCCGGACATGAATGGTGATGAAACTTGGGAACTTCCGGTTCCGGCCACCTTCGTCATCGCACCGCGCGGTGCCGTTGCGCTTGCGCATGTCGATGTCGACTACCGCAAGCGACTCGAACCTGCTTCGATCCTGAAGGCACTGACCGCTTTGGCATTCAACTAGCATAAACGTTTGGCCGATTTCTTCGTCCTGTCGAGGACCGCAACAACGACCGGCCTTCTAATTTGGGAGCACGACATGATCCGCTTTTATTTTCATCCGACGCCAAATCCGGCCAAGGTCGCACTCTTCCTGGCAGAAACCGGGCTCGCATACGAGCTAATCCCGGTCGATACGCGCAAAGGCGACCAGCATACCGAATGGTTTCGAGCCATCAATCCGAACGGAAAAGTTCCGGCAATTGTGGACACGGACGGTCCCGGCGGCAAAGAGGCCCGTGTATTCGACTCAACGGCGATCCTGCTCTACCTCGCCGAAAAGACCGGAAAGTTCCTAGGTTCGGCGGAAGACCGGCCAGAGTTGCTCTCGTGGCTGCTCTTCCTCGGCTCCGGCCTGGGCCCATTCTCGGGTCAGGCAGTTCATTTCCAATATGCTGCACCGGAGGGTCTCGATTATGCCGTTAATCGTTACCGCCGCGAGGCCGAGCGCCACTATCAGGTTCTCAATGATCATCTCGACGGACGAGCCTTCATTGTAGGCGATACATACACGATTGCGGATATGTCGGCTTGGGGTTGGCTGGACCGGGCGTCGCGCGTTCTCAAGGGGCTGGACAATCCGCTGGCCTCCTACCCGAACCTAAAGAGGCTCTTTGAATCCGTCGATTCGCGTCCCGCCGTCGCTCGTGCTCGGAACATGGGTCGGGACCATAGCTTCAAGACCACGGATGATGAGGAATCAAAACGGGCTATGTTTCCATCTAACTACCCTGCTGCCCGGACTGTTTGAGACGGGCAACTGGTCGAAAGATTTCTAACCGGGAGGCACGCGCTGCGGTACAATTGCCACCGTAGCGCTGCCCTCTGGCGACGGATACCCATCACGTAACTCTACGTCCTCAGTACGAAGGGCGTGGTTGTTTCCAGACAGTGTCCGGCGTCACGATACCGGGATGCAAGGCTGGACTGACGGCCCGGTCAATCTGTGATCGCCGAAAGAATATGACCGCCATTTTGCTGTTGCACCAGAACGGCGGTCTTCAATCCGGCATCAGGAGCGGGCAGGAGAAAATGGGCCTGGTGCCCATCCCATATGCCGAGCCGCTCCAGCCGACGAACCACGTGGATATGCTGCAGCGCCGCGCCGCTGTTTTCACCCCTTGCAACCGGCACGGTCTGGAGCCGGGGATCATAACGCACCAGCCAGACATCGGCAATGACGGTTTGAGATCCACTGGCGATCTCAACGGCACCTGGATTGAGGCTCAAGTCGGGACCGTGCAGGAGAGGGACACTGCCGAGTAGTGATTCCAGCTCGGCCAGATTATTTCCGACTGCCGTTGCAGTGCCGTTAACGACCATTTGGGGGGTATAGGGGCCCGGCTGGTGCAGGGCTGGCTCGTAGGCCACCTGACGCTGGGTGAACTCCGCTCGTCCGTACGTATCCTTCCATCCCAGATAATCCCAGTAAGTCACCGAAAAGCTCAGTGCGAGAATGTCCTTTCGGCCGCTGATCCTGATGAGATTGGCATTGGCTGGAGGGCAGGACGAGCAGCCTTGGCTTGTGAAGAGCTCGACGACGATCGGCTGTCGATCATCCGCCACTGCCGGGGCGGCCCAGGCCGCCGTCAGCAAAGACAAGAAGACCAATCCCAGGGTCAGGCTATGATGTTTCATCGAGAGGCTCCCAAACTTGTGTTGCGCCGAGCAATTGCCGCTGACAATTGAACTTCGCCTGGATGCCGCGCATTGTTACAGCCTCACACCCTTGTGATCGCGAGCTTGCGGAAGGTAACATTTCCGCGATCAAATCCTTGTGCGGTAACGGACCTTTGCCCGTCTTCGTAGAGGGGAGAGTCACGTCGACTTTTCTTGGGAGAAATCATGAACCCGCTACGATCCGTCTCGCTCGCTTTGGCAATGGTCCTCCATCCGGCATTTGTCATTTCAACGCTTGCAGAGCCAGTCTCCTTCAAGACACGGGACGGTGTAACGATATTCGGCGACTTCCGACGCGCGCAAGGAGACCCGCGCGCGCTCATCCTGTTGTTTCACATGGCCGGTTCGAACAAGAGCGAATATTCTCCCCTGGCACCCATTCTCAACAAGGCGGGTTTTGCCACTCTGGCAATCGATCAGCGTTCGGGCGGCAATCTCTTCGGAGGCATCAACGAAACCGCCGCAGGCGTCGCTGGCACGCCCAGCTATGCCGACACGCTTCCTGATCTGGAGGCGGCGATCGCTTATGGCTGCACCCGTACTTCGGGCCCGCTTGCCGCCTGGGGATCGAGCTATTCGTCAGCGCTAGTCTTCATCGCAGCTGAGCGCCATCCGGAGGTCAAAGCGCTGCTGGCCTTTTCGCCCGCTGAATACATCAAGGGTTATTCGATCGAGAAGGAAGCGGCGAGGCTCACCATTCCCGTTTTCATCACTTCCTCACCTGACAGTGACGAGGTTCAAGGCGGCGGGGCACTTGCAAGAGCGGTGCCGGGCCACAAAGCAGTCCAATACATTCCGGCAATTGGAGTTCATGGATCCTCGACATTGCGGGTAGACGCGGATCCAGCTGGCGCGGCAGAAAACTGGAAGCACGTCATGTCATTTCTTGATGGGGCGTTTCCGCGTCAATGAGGCCAATGCACGTCCGGCGGTTTCGCCGGTCCGGGAACATCGAGAGAGCTCTTCGTACAAGCGGATCCACGGGGGCGTTCCCGGATTGCGTTTTAATTCATTCGTTATAAAATAGTCTGGCATGCTCTGCTGTTTATGCAATCGGCGTCTTCAATTGCGTATGAGATGAACGGATGGCCCGGCCAAGAGAGTTCGATGAGGAAATGGTTTTGGCACTCGCCGTGGAACAATTCTGGGAGCGGGGGTATGAAGCGACATCGATCCGCGATCTCGCGCAGGCCATGGGATTGACGACCGCAAGCATCTACAATGCATTTGGCGACAAGCGCGCAGTCTATCGTCGGGCTTTGGATTTCTATGTCGCGCGCAGCTTCATGGAGCGTGTCGGGCGCTTCGAACCGAAGCCGCCTCGTGACGCGATCCGCGCATTTTTCAGTGAGATTATCGCCCGTTCACTGAGCGACACCAAAAGGAAGGGCTGCATGCTTGTCAACTCCGCGCTCGAGGTGGCGCCACACGACGAGGAGTTTCAGCGCGTGGTGGCCGGTGTCCTTATCCAGGTTGAAGGTTTCTTTTTGCGGTGTGTGACAAGAGGCCAGGAGGATGGAACTATCAGCCGACGACAGGAGGCATCCGATCTCTCGCGTACGCTGCTTGCGACCTTGCTTGGCGTCCGGGTTCTGGCGCGCGCCAGACCGGAGAAGGAGCTCCTCGAAGGTTTGGTCCGGCCGATCTTCGCGCTTCTTGAATCCGACGAGGCATCTAAACTGGAAGCTGCTCGCTTATGATCCCACCTCTTCGTTCTCAAATGCCTTCGGCGACGAGCCGTTTGTCGCTGCTGTCCGTCGTCGAATGATTTGAGACTTTTTGGGCTCTGGAAGAATGGAGTTTCCGGCTCAGTTTGCGGGTTGATTTAAGCCGCTTTGGCCTGGT